>NZ_JBFTPD010000002.1:0-566089 GCF_056398305.1 Rhizobium sp. 01T444 | reverse complement strand
TCAGCGAATGGGCAACGGTCTTCGGCGACGCCAAGATGACGACGGCTCTTCTCGACCGTCTCACCCACCGTTGCCACATCCTTGAAACCGGGAACGACAGCTTCCGCTTCAAAGCCAGCTCGGCCGCCGCAGCGCAAAAGAGAGGAGAAAAAGCCAGTCACTTGACCAGAGCCTGATCAAAAAACCATACTTAGAGGTGGCTCACTTCTCGGTGGAAAAACCGGCTCAGTTCCGCGTGAAAACCAACAGGCGGCTGCAAGGAGAGCAATACCGATCACATTCGTTGTCGTCGGATTGCGAACCCTGCAAGGACTTTTCGCTGAACGCTGTCAAAATCCAGATTGCTCAGAGAAAATATGGAGCCCGAACGGCCATGCTAAAGACGCTATTCTCTGGCTTTAATAGATCGCCTAGTGGAGTTTCAAATCTCTCGCCGGAGCAGCCCATTGAGGTCTCCTCCGGTCTTTCCGGACCTACCATTCTCCCATTGCTCACAACTATCCAGCTTTCGGGGCGCAGAGGGTTAGCACCTGAATAGGTCGGTCGGCACCAGCAATCCCCCACATACCGTCGCCATTTATTGCCCACCTATTATATTCATGATAGCTTAACCACGCTTTCGCGCTTGTAAGCCAGGGATGGCAAGACGGGGGTGCGCGATGAATGTCTTTTGGATCAGCTTCATCTGTTTCGGCCTTGGGATTTCCGCAGCGTCCGCGGGCCCACTGCACGATGCGGCGCGCGAGGGCAATGTCGAGCGTGTCAAGCAGCTTGCCGATCAGGGAGCAAACCTCGCTGAACTGGATGATACGGGCGAGCCGGCGCTGCTGATTGCGGCCCTGTCCGGCAAGGCCGATGTCGTCACTCTTCTTCTTGATCGCGGTTGCGACATCGAAATCCGCAACAAGGGCGGGCTGACGGCGCTGCATGCGGCGGCCTATGGCGGCCATCTCGATATCGTGGAACTGCTGGTGGCGAGAGGCGCCTCCGTCAACGATCACAAGAACTTCTACAGCATGACGCCGCTGCATGCGGCAGCCGAGGAAGGCCATGCCGATGTCGTTGCTTTCCTGCTTGCGCAAAAGGCCGATATCGAGCCGAAGGAAAGAAACGGCTACACGCCGGTGACCCAGGCCGGATGGCGATCGCACTGGGACGCCGTCACTCTATTGTTGAAAGCGGGCGCCGCCTGTCAGGGAGCGGACCTCACGGGTCAGTGGCTCTATGACGAATGCACGAAGCGAAAATGAGCGTGCGCGCCTGAAAACGGGAGCATTGAAATGTCTCACTGGAATGGATTTGTGAAGGCCGCAGCGATAGGCGGCATCGCCGTCCTGCTGCTGGCAAACGAGGCCACAGCGGAAGATTTCGTCAATACGGGCTATTTCGGGGATGTGGCCATCAAGGGTTATGACCCGGTCGCCTATTTCACGGATGATAAAGCTGTGGAAGGGTCGCCGCAATATTCCCATCACTGGCTGGGCGCGACCTGGTATTTCGCCAGCGCCGAGCATCGTGACATGTTCGTCAAGGATCCCGGCAAATATGCCCCGCAATATGGCGGCTACTGCGCCGATGGCGTGTCCTTCGGAACGGTAACCACCAATATCGATCCGAATGCCTGGCGGATCATCGAAGGCAAGCTCTATATCAGCTATGATCCGGGCGCGGCCGATGGACTGGTGAAGAACCCGACGAAAGTGGTCGACTCCCAGAAGCACTGGTCGGAAGTGCAGAACATTCTGATCTCGGAGAAGGCGCAGAAAGACTGGCAGCATCCATCTGCTCAGTAGGTGACAATCACCGGTCAGCGTCGATCGAAAAGAATTTCAGCGCCTGCGGCGTGACATGCACGTATGTCGCGCCGGGCTCCTCGGGAGCGTGATTGCGATAGACATTGCCGCAGACCATCCTGTCCAGGAAATAGCCCGCGAATTTCTCGCAGAGCCAGTCTCCACTGATCTCGACGGTGCCGGTGATATTCGTGTTGGCGCTGCGATAGGCGGTRTTGCCGGCCTTGTCGAAGAACTGGACGAAYTGCGTGCCGTTGCGGTGTTTGCCGTTCCAGGTCTTGTCACTGATGAGATCGCGCAACTGCTCGCCGGTGACCTGATCAGCCTTCTCGCCCTGAAATCCAAAAGGCCATTCGGGAATTCCCGCTTTCTGCAGCCTGCTCAAATGCAGGTTCAGATCCTCCTTGCGCCAGTAGTCGTAGAGATAGCTGTAATAGGTCAGATTGCTTTCTGGAAAGAGCTCCAGCAGCTTCGTCTTCTCCTGCAGGCTGCGTTTCTTATCGCCGTCCTCGATATAGGCTGCAGCCAGGAATTCGCGCKCAGCCTCCGCATTGGGAAGCGCGTCGCGGGCCGCCTCCATCAGTGAGATCGCCCGGTCGTCATCACCGACGATGTAGAAGACGATACCCGCAAGCAATTGGAAGCCGGGAGATGGCGAAGGATCGAAGCGCAGCGCCTTTTCCATTTCGCTGATCGCCTGCTCGCGATTGCCGATGTGAGCGAGCACGAGGGCCAGATTGCCATTGGCTTCAGCATCACTCGGCTGCGCCTGCACGGCACGGTTCGCCGATATCAGCGCCTCCGTCTGGCGACCATCCACCAATTGCAGGAGGGCAAGGACCGTATGCGCCCGCGCATTGTTCGGATCGATCTTCAATGCCTGCCCTGCCGCGTCATAGGCGATCTTGCGGGCCACGGCCGCCGACCAGAGGATATTGTAGTCGTTGCGCCAGACATCGACGGCGATGCGCGCGATACCCGCATGTGCATCGGCAAAATTCGGATCGAGGTCGATCGCCTTCTGATAATAGGACAGCGCCTCGCGGTAGGTCGCGACGTCTCCATAGGTGAGACCCGCCTGCTCGGCGCGCATATAATAGTCGTAGGCCTCGAGATTCTCCGTGGGGATCTGCGCCAGTTGCGTGCGCTCGCCCTCGCTGAGCCTGATGGCAAGTGCTGCGATGATCTTGCTGATGACATCATCCTGGACCGCGAAAAGGTCGGCATATTCGCGGTCGTAGCGCTCGGCCCAGAGGGAAAGGCCGGTCAGCGCATCGATCAGTTTGACATTGATGCGCAATCGCGAGCCCGCGCGCTGCAGCGTGCCTTCAAGGACATAATGGACGCCGAGCTCGGCCGCCACATCCTGTATCTTGCCGCTGTTGTCGCGCACGGCGAAAACGGAGTGTCGCGCGATGACGAAGAGCCCGGAGACTTTCGACAGTTCCGTAATCAGATCATCGGTCAGGCCTTCGGCAAGATGATCGTGCTCGACGTCGCCGCTGACATTGATGAATGGCAACACGGCCACGGAGGGCTTGTCCGGCAAAGGATAGGCAAAGCGCTGGGTCAACGACGGATTTTCGAGCAGCGCCCATGGCTGCCACCACAGCGCCGCTCCGGCCAGAATGAGCAGGACGGCAGCAGCAACCATTGCCGCGATGCGCCGGCGGCTGAGATATTTTCGCAGATTGCTGAACTTCTTGGCTGCCGCCGGATCGAACACGACGCGGTAGACGCGCACGGGTTCGGGGATGCTTTTGACCCTTTGCTCGCCAAGCGAAATGAAACTGACATCGAGCTTCGATTTCACCTGGTCGTAGGCTGGCCCGGAGATCGCGATCCCGCCGGGCTCGGCGAGCACCTGCATACGGTCGGCGAGATTGACGCCATCGCCGTGGATATCGCTCCCCTCGACGATGATGTCACCCAGATTGATGCCGATGCGGAAATCCAGGCGAAAATCGGCCGGAATCTCCGCATTGTGCTTCGCCTTCAGCTTCTGCACGTCCACCGCGCAGCGCATGGCCTCGACCACACTGTGAAATTCGACCAGCAGCCCGTCGCCCATGGTTTTGACCAGCCGCCCGCTATGCTCGGCTATCAGGGGCTCGACAACCTCCCTCATGTCTGCCTGGAAACGCAGACGCGTCCCCTCCTCGTCGACCTGGCTTAAACGGCCATAGCCCACGACATCGGCAATCAGGACGGCTGCAAGGCGGCGCTCCATGTCAGTCTCTTCCCCCGAAAGGACGACAGCGGCATCTTACAGCACCGCTATGGCCGATACCATCGCGGCCATTGACCGTATCTCGGATGCCTTAGGCGGACCGCGATCCCTTCCATGTCATATCACTGTCATATTCTGCATAGGTGGCATGCCAAAATGCCCATTGCCGCGCCACGTTGCGCAAATTATATGCTGCCGGCTAACAAAAATAAGAAAAAGCGAGCTTGCTATGCACTTGATTTTCAAACGCCGCAAAAGCGGCCTTATACGACGGATCGTTAACAGCTTCGATTCTGCCCAGCAGCGCTATCGTGATGCGCGCGAGGCAAGGAAGACCGCGATCCATCCCTCGTTTCTGGACGATTTCGGTATCTGACAACGCGGGCGCTCCATCCTAGGAGCGCTCTGCAATCCCTTTTTGGGCTAGGTTCCATCGCCCTCTCAGGCAGCCTTCTGATCCCGAGATACCATGCCGGTATTCTGCCTGATCTCTCCCTTCTTCAACATGATCCCGCAGGCAAACGCGACGGCGGAGAACACGAAGAAGAACGATTCGCCGATTGCCAGCCGGTTGTTGGAGTTGGACAGGATCGTTCCAAGGAAGAATAGCGTCACCGTGCTATAGGCGAGTAGCGCGCTGAGGCTGATCAACTTGGCTCTCCACGCAGCTAAAACGCGGCTGTACATGGCCGTTGCCAATATGGCGAAAACGATAATGCCGAACAGCCCGTGACGGACAAGCATTTCGAAATAGCCGTTATGAAGCAGCGTATAGGGCACGCTGGCATAGGTGGTCGAGTTCCAGAGCGTCAGCCAGTGGTTGCCGGCACCAAAGAGAGGCGCCTGGGCAATCACTTCCGAAGCATTTGCCCAGAGCTGCAGCCGTTCACTCATCGACTCCGGCGTATCTTTTGACGCGATCGCAGCAGCGACAGCATTCCATGCGCCATGCGCAGAGATTTCGGTCTCGATCCGTGCGGTGGCCTCGTAGGTCGGGCCGGCAAACCTCCAGATATCATCACCACCGACAAAAAGCGCTGCTGCGATAAGGGCGACGACAACAGCCCCTACCAAGGCGGCCCGGCGTTTATTTGCGTAAAGCAGCAGCGAGGCCAGCATGAGCGGCCCGACGAGGACGAGGCTCAGCCAGACGCCTTTCGCCTTGGAGCCGTAAATATTGAAAAGGCAGAGCGCGATGACGAGTGTCGCGACGGCAACAATCCAGTTGCCGGAACGGCGCGCGAGCTTGCCAGTCTCCCAGGCGTGCAACAGCCAGTAGAAGGCGCCGATCATCAGGAAGCCGCAGCCGATCGCGCCGTGGATCAGATTGTTATGGAAGAGCGGCGAAATACGGTCATCGCCTTCCAGAATCTGCCGGTAGTCGGTGGAGATCAGCAGGGCGGCAAGTGCGATCGGGAAATAGATCGCAAAGACCGTTTCGACATGTTTCCGGCTGGAATAAAGCGCGATGCCAACAGCCGGGAAAAACAGCGGAAAGGCGTAGAGCCAGTCGGACGCGCCCTTTTCACCGTCGACGATCAGGCCGAAGAGGAAGCGCAGCAGCGCGTAGGCGCCCCAGGCAAGGCAGGCATTGGCCAGCCAGTCTCGCTTCAGCAGACCTAAATTCGGCTTGAACCAGACAAAGGTCGTCCCGATCAGCAACAGCGCCGCATAGCGATAGCTATCGCTTTCCAGAATGGGAGCCGAAATCAGCAGCAGCCACAGGATGACGAGGACGGGCTTGAGGCGGGAGGGCGTGGCAATCGGCTCTTCGCTCGCTACCATAGAGAATATTGCACCCTTCTAGCATAATCGGCGGCGCGAAGCAGATACGTGACCGAGCGGCGTATTCCCTTGAATTTCTGCCGTCTGTAGTCGAGCTTCGTCGCAATCGCCGTTTCGTGGCTGTTTAGCCCTAGCTCTATCAGATTGTTCTCGACCGTAAAGGTATTAACCTCGGTCGACCACCCGCGTTCTAATGCCACATCGAAGGGATAGACCATGACGGTCATCGTCCTTCCTGCGGCCCGTGGATGCAGCGGCCGGTGGCATCGCCGAATTTCGTCGTCGCCTTCTTCAGGATGCCTTTGGACTGGTGGTTGAGCAACTTGACCAGTTCCGCTTTCGGAACCGCGGCAAGCGCAGCCTCTGCACGTTCCATCAGATCGGGCTGCGGTTCCACGTCATCTTCCATGATGATCGCTGCATCATGCCGACGTCGAGCGCCAGCGAATCGGCCTTCCGCGAAAGCCCTTCCCATCGGGCGATGGAGCGGTTCAGGTTGATGACATAGGCACCGATTTTCATAAAAGCGAAACTTCAGCATGAGACAGAAATGCGGTTCTTTATAAGTCGAGGCTTAACCGCGGGCAACATCCACACGCCCAGATTACCTACCATGCGTTGATTACCCCCTACACCCTTTAGTCGAAAGCAATCATCATGGTAAAGCAATTCTCATATCGATTCCTGCCGCAATAGCTTCACAATCCACAGACACAAAGCTCGCAGGGACGCAAACAGCCGAGGAACAAACATGGCGCCGAACTACACCAAGACTGCCCTTCTGACAGCCTTTCTGAGCCTGCCGCTCGCGGCATCAGCTCCGCTTCTTGCGCAGGAGAATCGGCCGCGCGAAGCGGTCATCAACGTATCAGGAGAAGGCGAATCGGCATTGGCTCCCGATATGGCCGTCGTCAATCTCGCAGTGGTCAAACAGGCAAAGACAGCCCGTGAAGCGCTCGACGAAAACAACAAGGCGATGAACGAGGTGCTGGCCGCGCTCAAAAAGAGCGGCATTGCCGATCGCGATCTGCAGACCTCGGGCTTTTCGATCCAGCCGCAGTACAATTACCCGCAGCCGGTCGACAACCAGCCGCAGCCGCCGCAATTGATCGGCTACCAGACCAGCAATTCGGTCACTGTCCGCGTCCGCGACCTGTCCAAACTGGGCGAGATCATCGATCAGTCTGTCACGCTCGGCATCAATCAGGGCGGCGATATCCAGTTCACCAACGACAAGCCGGAAGCAGCCTTGGAGGCAGCCCGCAAAAACGCTGTCGCCAACGCGATCAAGAAAGCGAAGACCTTGAGCGAAGCCGCCGGCGTGAAGGTCGGCCGCATCGTCGAGATCAGCGAGAATGTCATGCGCCCGATGCCGCAGCCGGTCTACCGCGCCGCGATGATGAAGGAAGCCTCCGATGCCGCTGCCGTTCCGGTCCAGGGCGGCGAGAACAGCTACAATGTCACCGTCAGCATGACTTTCGCAATCGAGCAGTAAAGCTCGACAGGGCGCTTCGGCGCCCTGTCCCGACGTGAAAAGCTGCTCAAAAGAAAACCGCCCTTGCTGTCTGCAAGGGCGGTTTTTTATGCGATGGACGATCGTGCGCCTGGTATCAGCGGCGCATGAGCGGGCAACCGCGAACGTTGCCGAAGGTCATCTGGTCGGGGCCGCGGCGGCTCCAGCCCTGTACGACGACACGGCGCGGCGTGACATCGACGACGCGCGTGCGGCGCAGGCCGTAATCCTCGGCGATGTTTTCCGCCATGCGCGGATCGCAGCCGCCACGCGGTGGACGCCCGTAACCCGGCGGACGGCCGTAACCCGGCGGCGGTGGCGGCGGGCGGCGCCAGTCCGGTGGGGGCGGACCACGGTCCGGTTCGCCAATAATGATATTCACCTGTGCTGCAGCCGGCGCAACGGTGCCGGCCAGTGCAGCAGCGGAAAGAAGGGCGGCAAGCCCCGCCTTCGCCAGAAACTGCATCATGAAAAAGATCCTCGTGGTTGATAGCCGCGCGGGCAACTGCCGGAGCCTGTTCCGGAATCACTTACATACAGTTCCGAGAGAAAACGGGTGACGGTGTCGCGGTCAAGGCAAAACGGCCGGAGCTCAAGTTTTCCTGACTCCGGCTGAACGAATTAGCGATACATGAGCGGGCAACCGCGCGCATTGGCGAAGGTCATGCGGTCCCAGCCACGGCGGTCACGGCCGGCAACGACGACCCGGCGGGGCGTAATGTTGGAAATACGCACGTCGCGCAGGCCGGAATAACGGGCCTTGCGGATGGCCTGCATCGGCGAGCAGCCGCGAACCGGCGGGCGATGATACTGCGCCTTGACGACGAAATCCGTCTGGGGCGCGGCGAAAGCAACGGAGCCGGCAAACGGGAGGGAACTCAGGGCGAGCAGTGCGGCAAGCGAAGCCTTGGCAAGGAAATGCGACATTGGGGTTGTCTCCTCGTAGTGTTTCCTCGATCTCCCTTTTGGGATTGTCTGGAGACTAAACGCATGAAGCTGAATGCCGCTCGAACCGCCCATTCAGTTGGCATTCACAAGGGTTAATGACCTCACGGACTCAGATGCAACACCACCTCGCGTCGGTGCGGCCGGTCTCGGTGCTCGAAGAGATAGATGCCCTGCCATGTGCCGAGCATCAGCCGGCCGCTGCTGACGGGAACGCTGATCGAAACCTGCGTGAGCGCCGCCTTGATATGCGCCGGCATGTCGTCAGGCCCCTCCGTCGTATGGACGACCCAGCCCATCGACGGATCGGATGACGGTGGCACGAGGCGACGGAAGAAACTGTTGAGATCCGTCTTCACGTCGGCATCGGCATTTTCCTGAATGAGCAGCGAGCAAGAGGTGTGGCGCACAAAGACCGTCAGCAGCCCCTCTTCCAAGCCGGACCGGCACACGAAGTCATTGGCCTGATCGGTAAATTCGTAGAGGCCCTGGCCGAGGGTGGAAATCACAAAGGTAGTCTGGGGCAAGGCTGTCTCCGTCGCAGATTGTCTCTGCGAGGTGCCGTGCCTTGCCCTCGAAGTCAATGGCATCGGCTCGATGTTAGAGCCGCAGCAACTCCTCGAAACCGCCATAGATCATGCGCTTGCCGTCAAATGGCATCTTCCACTTGTCGCTGGAAAGGCGCGGATCGGCCATGACCTTGGCATTGACCTCGTCGCGCTGCTGTTTGGATTCGTAGAGGATCCAGGAGAAGACCACCACCTCGTCATCCTTGGCCATCACCGCGCGTGGAAATGAGGTCAGCTCGCCATAGGGCACGTCGTTGCCAAGGCATTCGACATATTCGAGCGCGCCGTATTCCTTCCAGATCGATCCGGCATAGGCGGAGAATTCCTTGTAGGCATCGACATTCTCGCGGGGAACGGCGACGATGAAACCATCAACATAGGACATAGCATTTCTCCTCTCGTGTTAACGTCCGAAGGACGCTCGACGCCGGCCACATCCGACATTGCCGCGTCAATTAACGCCCGCGGCCGATGCAACAAGGAGATAAAGCCTAGCCCTGAAGGGTCTTCACCTTCAGCAGGTCGGGAAAAAGCCGCGTCCACAAGAGCACGACGACGATCGTACCGAACCCGCCGACAATGCCGGCCATGACCGGGCCGACCACGCCGGCAAGCATGCCGGATTCGAATTCGCCAAGCTGGTTCGAGGTGCCGATGAAGAGCGAATTCACGGCATTGACGCGGCCGCGCATCTCATCCGGTGTCAGAAGCTGCACGAGAGAGCTTCGCACAACGACGCTGACCGTATCGGAGGCACCGATGACGAGCAGCGCGATGACGGAAAGCGCAATGTTGGTCGAGAGCGAGAAGACGATGGTGGCGACACCGAAGACCGCGACCGCCGCCATCATCTTCCGGCCGACATTCGATGTGAGGGGCCGACGGGCCAGCACGATGGACATGGCAAGCGCACCGATTGCGGGCGCCGCGCGCAGCAGGCCAAGACCCCACGGGCCGGCATGCAGGATATCGCGCGCAAACATCGGCAGCAGCGCTGTCGCGCCGCCAAGCAGTACCGCGAAGAGATCGAGCGAAATCGTGCCGAGCATCACCGGCCGGCTGCGGATGAAGGAAACGCCGGCGAAGACGGAGGTAAGTGTCACCGGCTCGCGTTTCGAAGGCGTCCACTCCATGCGGATCGAAATCACGTTGAAGCTCGCGACAGCAAAAAGCACGGCCGCGATCGCGAAAGGCGCAATGGGGCTGACGCCATAGAGAAGACCGCCGAGCGACGGGCCGATGATCAGCGCCGTCTGCATCAGCGAGGTAGAAGTGGCAACGGCTCTCTGCAGCATCGAGGCCGGCACGATATTGGGCAGGAGAGCCGCCATGGTGGGCCGCTCGAACGCGACGACGGCGCCCATGATGGTGACCGCGACCAGAATTCCAACCGGCGAAAGCCATTGCTGCCAGGTCGCGACCGCCAACACCAGTGCAGTGATCGCCTCGATCAGCTGGCAGGCGAGCCCGATCCGGCGGCGATCGAACCGGTCGGCGACGTGACCGACGACAAAGGTCAGCACGGCCATCGGCAGGAACTGGCAGAAACCGACGAGTGCGAGCGCGAAGGCGCTGTGTGTCTGATCATAGATCATCCACCCCATGGCGATACCCACGGCCTGGAAGGAAAGCGAGGAGAAGACTCTGGAGGCGGCGAAGTTCAGATAGCCGGGATGGCGCAGAACGCTATCCCGCTCTTTCACTGGTATGTCCATTGTTCAGTCACCGGCCTGCGGCCGAGCCACAGGCACATATAGGAATCTTATAAGAACGGGACGGTGTTCTGCTTGAAAATGATTTATGTCAACCGGAATAAGCTCCGGCGCGCAATTGCCGCATCAACGTGGGGGCGGACAGCAGCCGACCATTTGGCACGCGGCAGTATGGAGTTGGTCGCGCATATCAAGCAGCCACATGGTCTCTTCCATGACATCAAGGATTGCCGTACGCAAACCCGGATCGACAAGCGCGAGTAGCTCGTTCTGCGAACTGCCTATGGTCGCTGTGCCGCCGAGAAGCCTCCTCATCTGCTCGACAGAGGGAGCGGTGGAAATCTCGACCCTATCCAGGATGTCCGGAGACGGAATGCCCATCCAGGCAAGTGCGGAAGCGACGAGCACTTTGGAAAGTGCCCGGCACAGAGGACAGGACAATTCCTCGGATGTGTTGACGATCTTCCGTTTGAAACAGGCGATTGTCGCCCGGACCTTGCTGTTGACGGCTGCGAACATGCCGACTGCGATCCTGCGGGCAGCGTCGACAGGTCTCAATATGTAGACCCTTTGTCGGCTCCTGAGTGAGGTGGCGGCACTATTTTCCTCATTGAAACCCTGAACAAGGAAATCGCCCCTTCCCGCCAGTATTTCCAGAAGGATCAGAACGTATCCGTCACTGCGAGAAATATCGAATTCAAGATTGAAAGAACCATCGCCGATGCTCTCTACAATCCGGATATCCAATACTTCGGAGCGAAGCTCCACCTGATCCAGTTTCATGAAGCCCCCGGTCTGCAGTATCCTCGCGCGCGGCAAAGATACTGCAACCTGAGAGGGATTCATATTAACCCAATACGCTTACGCATCCGGCGTCATCTTGAACCTGGTGCGTAGATCATAGGTGGAAGTCAAGTTATCCCTTAGAACTGCCCTGCTTCGGGCGACGACAGCTCTTCGATGGAATCGACCCTGTCAGGGTAAAAGGCCATATAGCCCTTGATGTTGGCGACGGCGGGATTGGGCGTCTCATACGTCCAGATCGCATTCTTCGAACGCTCACCGCCAACAGGAATGCTGTAGTAGGAGGCGTCCCCCTTATAGGGGCAATGGCTCTCGTGGTCGGTGCGCTCCAGCAGCGACATGTCCACATCCTTGCGTGGAATATATTGCACCGGTGGATAGGAAGCCTCGCGAAGCGTCAGCGCATCATGCGTATCGGCAATCACTCGGCCACCCAGTTTGACGACGATACGGGAGGGATTGTGTTCGACGGTGATCGGATGGTCCGGCCCGG
Organism: Rhizobium sp. 01T444; assembly: GCF_056398305.1. Lineage (NCBI taxonomy): Bacteria > Pseudomonadati > Pseudomonadota > Alphaproteobacteria > Hyphomicrobiales > Rhizobiaceae > Rhizobium > Rhizobium sp. 01T444. The sequence goes on along the minus strand of NZ_JBFTPD010000002.1, from coordinate 554,245 downwards.
GAATCTTGATCGGCTTGCCTGACATGGATGTCATCTCCGGATTGAAATCTCTTGGAAAGAGATAGGGTACGCAAGCGACCATCCCAAGGGGTCAGCAGCCCCCTTCTCGTTCTCGAGATTTTATAGGCCTACAGATGTGTGGTTGAGGGACAGCATCGGCGGCTTCGTGCCGGACTTCGCAGTGATATCGCCAATGATGATGAAAGAGCCGCGAAGGCGTCCACCTCCGCGGCTTATGATCTGCTATCCGCTTACCAGCGGTCGAGGCCGAGCAGCTTACGGCCGAGTGGCGTCAGCTCGGCGGTCTTGGCATTGTGCTTTTCCCATTCGCGCGGATCGCCGGGGAAGGCATCACGCTTCGGATGGTCGAGTTCCCGCCATAGGCGGATGCGCTCTTCGCGTTCTTCGGCATTGTCGTATTCGGCCGGATGCATGGAGATATATTGCGCCATGCGCACACGGTTCTCCGCATGGTTCGGGCGAACACCATGGGCAAGCAGCGAGTTGAAGATCATCAGATCGCCCGGCTCCATATCGATATTGACAGTCGAAAGGCCGGTCATGTCGGGATGCATTGGATCACGATCCTCAGGCTGCGTCTTCACCCATTCGTCGAAATGCTCGAAGAGATAGGGCACGCACTGGAAGCCGCCGACATCGCCGTCCTGCTTCTTAAGACTCAGTACGCCCTGCACACCGATCGGTAGCGGCCGGATGGACGTATCGACGTCCCAATGGATGAAGCCGTTCGGATTGCCCTTGACCTTCTTCGGCGGGTTCAGATTGGCGCGGTCGATCGTCACCCACAGGTCTTCGCGGTCCCAGATGTCGACGAAGACATCGTAGACGCGCTTTTCCATGCGGTTATCCCAGAGGGCCTGGTGATTGTAGATCTCCAGCATGCCTGTATTGTTGAGCTCTTTCATCTTGTGCTCACGGCGCTGCGGCGCATACCAGGTGGAAGAATCGTTCGGATCCTTCTCGTCAAAACGCCAGAGCACTTCCGCAAGCCGCTCGACATTGGCTGCAGGAACGGCCTGGCGAACGATCACATAGCCCTTTGTCGTCCAGTGCTGCCAGTCCGCCTCCGAGAGCACGCGCAGCGGCAATCTCTTCTTGATGTCCTTGAGCTGGGTGGTGACCGACGAGGCCGTCGGATGAGCGTCGCGTTTCGCTGCCAGTTGCATGAGATCCTCCCATCGTTTGATTCATCCCTGTGGTTTCAGGCAATAAGGAGAGTGTAGTGCACGGGCGCCGGCCATGTTGTGCCAGCTTGGCAAATTATGATACTATTCTGGCGTCAATAGTCCGAAAGGCGCCCGATGAGGCCTTATCTAGAGATATTGCCGCGGCATGCCGACAGCTCCTGGAGCATGCTGAACCGACGGCTGGATGACGCGATCCCGTTCCAGTGGCACCATCATCCCGAGTTCGAGCTGACGCTGACACTGAATTCCATCGGCCAGCGTTTCATTGGCGACCATACCGGGGAATATGAGGATGGCGACCTCGTGCTGGTCGGCCCCAACCTGCCGCACACCTGGGTATCGCGCGCGAAATACAACGAGGCAAACCCGCATATCGCCCTCGTGCTCTGGTTCCATCCGGACTGGATACAGAAGATGACATCAGGGGCTGTGGAGCTTCGTCCGGTCGAGTCCATGCTTGCCCGTGCAGATCGCGGCCTGCACTTCTCGAAGGAGGCAGCCGAAGCCGTCCGCAACGATATCGAGGCGATCTTCGCAAAGCCGCCTGCCGAACGGCTGCTCTCGCTCTTCGACATTCTCGGCTCCATCGCCGGCGACCGGCAGGCATCTGCGCTGGCCAGCACACCCGGCCAAAGCCGGGAATTGCAGGAGAGCCGTGAGCGCATCGACCGGGTACTCACCCACCTGCATCTGAATTATGCTCGCACGATCGCACTGGAAGAGCTCGCCGATATAGCCGCACTCAGCGTCTCCGGCCTGCACCGGCTCTTCCGCCGCCACACTGGTACGACCGTCTCCGACTATCTGATCCGTATGCGCATCGGTGATGCTTGCGCGCGCCTTTCGGCCACGGTCCAGCCCGTCGGCCATATCGCCGATGCGGTCGGCTATAGTTCGCTTGCCAATTTCAACAGGCAGTTCAGAACGCAAACCGGAATGACGCCGCGGGAATATCGCAACGTCTTCCGCCGCGCCTAAGCTTTCCCGTTTCGGCGTAGGCTGGCGAAACCAAGCCCGATGACGGCTGCGAGCACACAGGCGATCCCGAATATCTGGTTGAGGCCGATCGCTTCCCCCAGGAAAAGGAAGGCGAAGATGACGGCGGATACCGGCGCTACGGCGGTAAACAGGGACGCCTCTGCACCGCTGACGCGCTCCGCCCCCGCATACCAGAGCAGGAAGCCGCCGACTGTCGGTACCAGCGCATAATAGACCACGGCAAGGATGGCGGACCGCAAACCGATGCCGATATCATGATACTCGAACAGAGCCGGTACGGCTGCGACCATAAAACCGATCGCCGTCATCAATGCCGACTGCGTCAGCGGCGGAATGGCCGTACCAAGCCGCTTGTTCAAGAGAATGAACAGCCCTTCGCAGATGACGGCCCCGAAGATCAGCATGTCCCCGACAAGAGACCCTTGCCCGGCCGCCGGCGAAAAGGCGATCGAAAAGACACCCGCAGCCGCAAGCCCGATCGCCAGCAGCAGGAAACGATGCGGCCTCTCGCCAAGCAGGAGGATGGAGATCGCCGCGGAGACGACAGGTAGCGTGCCGATGATGACGCCGGCATTGGCCGCCGATGTCAGCGACAGGCCTGAAATCAGCAAGGTCGTGTAGCCGACGCTCCCGACCCCCGCCTGTGTGACGAGGATCAGCCAGTCCCGCCCGGAGAGCCGCGGCAGCCGCGATCCCGTCCAGCGCATGAGGAAAAGGAAGAAGGGAAAGGCTACGGCAAAGCGTAGCGCCGTCGCCGTAAAAGGCGGCAGGCCCGAGGCAATGACCTTACTGGCGATGACAGTGCTGCCAACCGTCACCATGGCCAGCGTGAGATAGATGTAACCCTGAAATTCCCTGCTCATCTGCCGCTCCCTTCGAGATGGAGCAAACAAACAGGTTGGGCAGCGCGGGGTCTTGAACGAAATTGCAGGAGATCAGGAATGGCCGCGCGCATAAGCGCCGGGCGTCAGGCCATAGCGGGAAACGAAGGCGCGCGTCATATGGCCCTGGTCGGCAAAGCCGCTTTCGGCCGCAGCCTCCGCCAGCGACGAACCGCCGGCGATCAGCCGCCGGGCAAGATGCACGCGAGCCTGAACGAGATAGGCATGCGGCGTAAAACCCGTCGCCCGCGCAAAGGCGCGCAGCACCTGAAACCGGCTGAGGCCGCTCTCCCCTGCCAGATCGGAAAGTGAAATCTCGGCCGCCGGATCATCATCGATCATGCTGCGGGCGTGAACAATGGAATGCGGTGCCGTTGCCGGCTCCTCCCGCATCGCCGTTTCCCGCAGGGCATCGGCAATGACCGACAACAGCAACTCCTCGCAGCGCATTCGTTCCTCGTTGCGGGTCACGGCAGAAAACAGCACGCGAAATCGTTCGGCGAGCAACCTGTCGTGAATGACGGGGTGCGGAATCTCCGAGCGGCCGATCCCGCCTTGTGCAACCTCGCGCGCAAGACCCTCCATCACGGCAGGATCGAAATATAGAATGCTCCAGGAGCGCGCCTCGCCGATCGGCGTTCCGTCATGAACCTCATTCGGATTGACGGTGATGAGATCGCCGGCCTCCGCCTCGACCATGCCGCGTCCGCTCAGCGATTTCTGCGCACCGGAAAAGATGAGGCCAATGCCGAACTGCTCATGCGTATGGCGCGCGAAACGATGGCCTGATGTCGCCACCACTGCTTCAACGCCCGGCACGGACGAACGCAGCATCCTGAACTGGCTGGTGGCCATGGCAATCTCCTTTCCGGCCGACTCTGACAGCCGGCCGCAAGCCGGGCAAGCGACGCGGAAGCAAGTCCAGCAAAAGTGCGCAGCGATTTTGCCTCAAAACAAAGAGTTCTAAAAGAACTCATCCAGGAGCTGATAGTAGTCCAGCTTCACGGGATCGATGATCGACAGGCCGTAAGCATTGAGAAACAGCCGCACGAACTCCTCGCCGAAATTATAGGCGATGCTGTGGCAGGCAAGCGCGACATCCTGATAGCGGTCGGCGACGCCAAGGCGGCAGCAATCGACATAACCGGCAAACCGCCCGTCTGCGACCATGAAGTTCGGCAGGCAGGCATCGCCATGCGTAACGACGAGATTTTCGCTTTCGGGCCGCAGCCGCTGCAATTCGCCGAAGAGGAAGAAGGCGCTTTTGCCGAGACGTATCTCGTCGAAATCCGTCTCGTCGACGACGCCGGCTCGCATGCGCGCTTCAGCGACCGCGAGGCGCTTCTCCAGACGATGATCGAACGGACAAGCGCTGATATCGACGTTATGGAGAGTGCTGAGCGCAGAGGCGAAGATCCCGACGCGCTCTTCCGGCAACAGCGTCGCGGCACTGACGAGATCCGCACCCGGCAGCGCCGTCATCAGGAGAAAACTACGTTCGCCATCGCTCTCATGGGCGATGACCTCGGGGCAATCGAGGCCTTGGCTGCGAAGCCAGACAAGCCTCTCGGCCTCATCGGCAAGCTCGCAAAACGGCCCCGCCTCCTCGACCTTCAGGTAAAGCCCGGGACGCCTCTCGCCTTCCAATCGGAAAACGCAAGCCGAGGAACGGCCGAGCGCGTCCCGCCGCCATTCATAGCCGCCAAGATGGCTCCGGAGCGAAACCGGAAGCCTGCCATCCTCCTGAAGCGGAACGACCATGACGATCCTGTATGGGAAGAAACTCTGTCTGAAAGTCGGTGTGGGCGCTTTAGTGGAAGGTTTCGGCCGGCGCGCTTTCCAGAAGAATTTCGAAAGCTTCTTCCAGGGCGGCGACCAGAATATCGGTCAGCTCGTCTGCCTTGTTTTCCAGAAACATCAGGCTGACGGCTTCTTCCTGACGCTCGAAGAAGTGCTCGATCTCGTTCGACATATCATTGTCCCCTTATCCACCATAATCATCACGGCCATGGGAAAACGATAGAGATAGTTCCTTGCGCGTGGCTTGTTTCGGGATGGGCGCGACCAAAGGTGCCGCGGACTATTCGCGAATATCGTATTTTCCATACTGGCTACGGGGGATCAAGCCGCCCACTTCGTGGGCAAACGAAACCACTTTCGTGGCATCCGCATCCACCTCACAACGGAAACGAACATGGTACCAGCCCTTGGCCGTACCAAAGGCTGCATCGTCAATATTCAGCAGGGTCCCTGCTCGCAACCCGTACTGGGGTAGTGCGTAGGGCTGGTAACTCGGGGAACCGTAAGCGAGTTGGGCTCGAAGCTCGCTGGCGCAAAGAACGGCCACCCTTTTGCTGCGTGGGAGACCGTCGACTGCAGACTGCGCAAGGGAGCTTCCGTCCTCAGTGGACGAGAACAGCGTCTTGGCGTTCGCCAGATCATTGTTCTTCACCATCTCTTTTGGCTTTTCAGGAGTTTTCTGCGCCGGCGGCTTGGTCTGCTCGATACTGGTCTTGGCTTCACCCGACACGTCTGCTGACGGCCCATTTGGCTCCGGAGAAGCATCAGCCGCCGCAACTTCCGGAAGCTTCACATCATCTGGAACGGGCCTTGATGGAGGCGTCTCAGTTTTTGGTTTCTCCGCAGCGGCCTCTGTGGGCACTTGCTGCGGCTCAACATCGCGCTTTGGGGGCGTCGTTGCCGGCTTTGCTTCGCCTTCAGACGAATTGCCTGCCAACGTTTTTTTGGGACCACTATTCTTATCACCAAATTCCGTGACAACACGCATCGGCGGCATAGGCGTCTGCTTCGTTTTTTCTGCCGTCTCTGCGGCAGGCGGAGGTGATTGCGGAGGTGGCGGTGGAGGCGGTGGCTGCTTGGCCTTCGCCTGCTCCTTCGGCTTCTCTTCCTCTTTCGGCTTTTCCTCGGGCTTCTTCTCTTCCGGTGGCGGGACGAGCTCGACCTTAACGCTCTCATCTTCTGCAGGCTTCGGCTGAATATCAGGCAAGCCGAAAATGAGGAGCGCGACGACTGGAACATGCACGAGCACGGACGCGACCACAACCCAGCGAACGCGAGGCTCCTGGTGCTCCTTTTCGTGGTCCGTATCTGCCGGTTCGACTTCGTCTTCTGTCACAGCAGCGATGTGGCCTTTAAAACTGGCAGCATCAAGCCACAAATCGAAAAAACCTCGTGAAGTTTGTGCACAGCGCCTATCGCTTCAGGCTCACTGATCGGCCTCGCCATCATCGGCGACCAGATTGTGTTCCTGCCACTCGCTCCTCGGAATGGCGTCACCTATGGCAAAGGCAAAGGCGACAACCGCCTGCCCCGCTGGATCGACCTCGCAATGGAACCGGACGTTGAACCAGCTGCGCTTGCTGCGAAAAGCCCCGCCATCCACCTCGACGCTGTTACCCCTCACCTTCTCCGCTTTCATGGCATAGGGCGCAACGAGGTCAGGGGCAGAGCCCGGACGCGAACGGCTGATCTGCTCCAGCGCTTCGAGATTGCAGAGCTGCAGATTGCGCTCCCCGCCGGACAATGTGCCGAGCAACTGGCGCGCCTCGCGACTGCGTGGGCTGGCCAGCGTCTTTCCCGAAAAGAGCTCTTTTGCCTGCCTTAACTCCGGCGGACCCGACGTCACCGGCTTCGGCGATGTCGGCAATGGAGGAGGCATCTCCCTCGATGCCGTCTCGGCTGCCGGCAGGGCATCCTCTCCCGCGGCAGAATTTGCTTTCTCTTCGCTCTTGTCCGGCAGCGGCTGGACGGCTTGCGGCGGAGCTGGAGTGGCGATCGCGGGCGGTGTCACGACTTCAACGTCGATGCTGTCTTCCGGCGCAGGCCTGATGGACTGCACATCAGGCAGGAAAGCAAGCAGAAGCAAGCCGATGACCAGATGCAGTACGAGCGATACCGGCCAGGCCGGATCGAACTTTCCTCTCTGCAACTGGCCGGCATGTTCCATCGGCAAGGCAAGTCCATGCTCTGGGTTCAAGGCGCAGCGACACTGCCAGCGCCGCGGGACAACCGCAACGCCGCATCCGGCTCATCACCAGCTATTGGCCATCCTGACCTACGAGAGCGACGCGATGATGTCGCGGTAGTTCACTTCCGAAAATGCCTTCATGGTTTTCGTGCGGACGTTTCCGCCTGTGGCGAGAGACAGCGTGAAGCGCGCCATCACGCGATCATCAGGCGCCTCGCAGACGGCCACCATGTCATATTCGCCCATGGTGAGATAAAACTTGTCGAAGGAACCGCCCATGCCGCCGAGCATGTTCCTTGCCGCATCCAGTCGCTTGGCAGAATCCTTCACGTTCCGGATGCCCTGATCGGTCCAGTTTATCAGCAGAATGTAGGTGGTCATGCTGCACCTCCCGACGGAGGCCACGGTCACGCGGCGCATGATACAGCTCGCACGCCGCGACCGCTCTCTTCCCCCGCTGCCGAAATTATAGGCCTGTCACCACATAGGGACAAGCGGCGCGAGAGTCATCAATCGGGCTAGACGTTCCCCGACGGGCTAATCCGCTCAGGATCGCAGGCAGAGAAAAACCCGGCCAACAAGGCTGGCCGGGTTCTGGTATCGATCGTCTGGAAGCGTGAAAGCTCAGCTGTCGAGGAACGAGCGCAGCTTTCTGGAGCGGCTCGGATGCTTGAGCTTGCGCAGCGCCTTCGCCTCGATCTGGCGGATACGTTCGCGGGTAACCGAGAACTGCTGGCCGACTTCTTCGAGGGTATGGTCGGTGTTCATGCCGATACCGAAGCGCATGCGCAGAACGCGCTCTTCGCGCGGCGTCAGCGATGCCAGAACGCGGGTCGTCGTCTCGCGCAGGTTCGCCTGGATGGCGGCGTCAATCGGCAGCAGCGCGTTCTTGTCCTCGATGAAATCGCCGAGATGCGAATCTTCTTCGTCGCCCACAGGGGTTTCGAGCGAGATCGGCTCCTTGGCGATCTTCAGGACCTTGCGGACCTTTTCGAGCGGCATAGCGAGCTTTTCGGCCAGTTCTTCCGGCGTCGGCTCGCGGCCGATTTCATGCAGCATCTGGCGCGAAGTGCGGACGATCTTATTGATCGTTTCGATCATGTGCACCGGAATACGGATCGTGCGGGCCTGGTCGGCGATCGAGCGGGTGATCGCCTGACGGATCCACCATGTCGCATAGGTCGAGAACTTGTAGCCGCGGCGGTACTCGAACTTGTCGACCGCCTTCATCAGGCCGATATTGCCTTCCTGAATGAGGTCGAGGAACTGCAGACCGCGGTTCGTGTACTTCTTGGCGATGGAGATGACGAGGCGAAGATTCGCTTCGACCATTTCCTTCTTGGCGATACGCGCTTCACGCTCGCCCTTCTGCACCATGTGCACGATGCGGCGGAATTCCGAGATCGAAATGCCGGTTTCCGTTGCGAGATTCTGGATCTCCTGGCGGATGTCGCGGATCGTCGTGTTCTCGCTCTTGGCGAATTCCTTCCAACCGCGGGCGGCCAGATTGCCGATCGACTTCATCCAGTTCGGATCGAGCTCAGCACCCTGATACTGCTCCAGGAACGAGTCGCGCTTGACGCCGTAGGATTCGGCCAGACGAAGCAGGCGGCCTTCGTTCTGCACGAGGCGCTTGTTGATGTCATAGAGCTGCTCGACCAGCGCATCGATGCGGTTCTGGTTGAGCGACAGCGACTTCACGGCCTTGATCAGCTCGTCCTTGAGCTCCTTGTAGCGGCGCTCCTGAGCGGAAGACAGCGTGCCCGTGGCAGCAAGGCGCTGCTCGACCTGCTGGTCCTGCAGCTTGCGCAGCTTCTTGTAGGTCTCGGCAATGATGTCGAGCGTTTCCATGACCTGCGGGCGAAGCTCGGCTTCCATCGCGGCGAGAGAGAGGTTGGATTCGTCCTCGTCCTCTTCTTCCTCTTCCGGAGGCATGCCTTCGCCGCCGACATCGGTGATGTCGTCGTCACCGGAGCGGGCGCGGCGCGTCTTTTCCTTTTCCTCGGCAGCCTTGCGGTCGGCCTCGATCTTCTCGGGGCTCTGGAACTGCGGGGCAGCCTTGGCTTCCGGACCGGAATAGGTCGTTTCGAGATCGATGATCTCGCGCAGCAGCGTCGTGCCTTCGTTCAGTTCGTCGCGCCAGATGATCAGCGCCTGGAACGTCAGCGGGCTCTCACAGAGGCCTGCGATCATCGTTTCGCGGCCGGCCTCGATGCGCTTTGCGATGGCGATTTCGCCTTCGCGCGACAGAAGCTCGACGGAACCCATTTCGCGCAGATACATGCGCACCGGGTCGTCGGTACGGTCGGTCGGCTCTTTCTTCTTGGCGGTCGCAAGCGCGGTACCGCTGGAAGGTGCGAGTTCGCCGCCCTCACCGTCCTCACTATCAGAGCTGTCGTCGTCATCGCTACCGGAAGCGCCGGCTTCCTCGGCTTCTTCGTCTTCGATGACGTTGATGCCCATATCTGACAGCATCGACATCGTGTCTTCGATCTGTTCGGACGTCACTTCTTCGGAAGGCAGGACGGCGTTCAGCTCGTCCATCGTCACATAGCCGCGCTTCTTGGCGGCCTTGATCATCTTCTTGACCGCGTCATCGGAAAGATCGAGAAGAGGGCCGTCGCTTGCGCCGTCGCGTTCGACTTCCGCTTCTTCGTTCTCTTTGACCTTCGTTGCCATTTATATCGTCGCCTTCCTGACGCTATTCATACTCGCTTCGGTGAATGGCCCTGTCGTGGCCTGGCACGTGCGCGCCGGCCTCGAATCACCTATACCCACCTAACGGGATGACATTTAAAGCCTGATTAACCACGATAGCCGGCATCGGACAGCAAAATTTCATTGCTATTGGATTTCCGGCCATGGTTGTGCGATCCGCCTTGACCCAGTTCACCGCTCAAGTCGAACGGTGATTCCCACAAAATTTGTTCTCGTCAAGCTTTTCCAGAAAAAAAGCCCCCGAAAACCCGGAAAAAGCCTTATCCACAGGCTTTGAACCGCGCCAGCGATTGCTACGCTTATTTAGTATGTCACCAGGGAAAGACAAGGGCAGAAAAATTCTGCACTTGACTTTGCGTGAGTTCGACGTCGCAACGCCGCTGCTGCGTCGAACAAGAAAGCCGGCTTACCGCGACAGACCGTCGAACGCATTCACCGTCAGGGCAGACAGATCGAACGCCGGAATGCAGCGCAGATTGACGGATGCCATCTCCATGCCATTGGGCGCCGTCGCTTCCCCAAAGGGCGCGATGCCGCACTTGGCGCAGAAGTGATGTTTGATGGCATGGCTGTTGAACGTATAGGTCGACAGGTTTTCTTCCGGCACCGTCAGATGCAGCTTCTCCCGTGGCACGAAGCCCAGAAGCCCGCCGCGCCGGCGGCAGAGCGAGCAGTTGCAATCGACTGCTTCCGTAAACGCGCCTTCAACCGTAAAGGCGATATTGCCGCAGTGGCAGCTTCCCTCGTATTTCATTTCCGTCTTCTCACATCCAATCCATCACGACCTTGCCGGAATTGCCCGAGCGCATCGCCTCGAAACCATCTCGAAATTCGTCGATCTTGATGCGATGAGTGATAACCGGCGACAGATCCAGGCCACCCTGCACGAAGGCGATCATCTTGTACCAGGTCTCGAACATCTCGCGGCCATAGATGCCCTTGAGGTTCAGCATCTTGAAGATCACCTTGTTCCAGTCGATCTCGAAACCAGCAGGCGCAATSCCGAGGATGGCGATCTTTCCGCCATTGTTCATCTTGTCGATCATGTCGCGGAATGCGGGYGCGGCACCKGACATTTCRAGYCCSACATCRAAGCCTTCGGTCATACCGATCGATTTCATCACATCGGCGAGGTTTTCCTTCGAAGCATCCACGACGTGATCGATGCCGAGCTTGCGGGCAAGATCGAGCCGGTTCGGATTGATATCGGTGATGACGACCTTGCGTGCACCGGAACGCTTGGCAACCAGCGCGCCCATGATGCCGATCGGCCCCGCACCCGTCACCAGCACGTCTTCGCCGACGAGATCGAAGGAGAGCGCGGTGTGAACGGCATTGCCGAACGGATCGAAGATCGCTGCGATCTCATCCGTGACATCGTCGGGGATGGCAACGACATTGGCTTCCGGAATGCAGACGAACTCGCCGAAGGAGCCCGGCCGGTTAACGCCGACGCCGAGCGTATTGCGGCAAAGATGCCCCCTGCCCGCACGGCAGTTGCGGCATTTGCCGCAGACGATATGGCCTTCGCCGGAAACACGTTCGCCGACGCGGTATTTGGTAACGGCGGAGCCGATCTCGGCGATCTCGCCCGAGAATTCGTGACCGACCACCATCGGCACCGGAATGGTCTTCTGCGCCCACTGATCCCAGTTCCAGATATGCACGTCCGTGCCGCAGATCGCCGATTTCTTCACGCGGATCAGCACGTCGTTCGGGCCGACTTCCGGCACCGGCACGTTCTCCATCCAGAGGCCGACTTCGGGCTTCGCCTTGACCAGTGCTTTCATCATGTTGGACATGATCTTTTCTCTCCTCAAGGCTCTTAGATAACGCCGAGTTCACGGCCCGCTTCGGCAAAAACGGCAATCGCCCGCTCCACGTCCGCCTTCGAATGCGCAGCCGACATCTGGGTGCGGATACGCGCCTGCCCTTTCGGCACGACGGGGAAGGAGAAGCCGATCACATAGACGCCCTTTTTCAGCATCAGTGCCGCCATATCCTGCGCAAGCTTCGCATCGCCCAGCATGACCGGGATGATCGCATGACCCTCGCCCGCCAGCGTGAAGCCGAGTTTGGTCATTTCGGAGCGGAAGAGCGATGCATTGGCCGTCAGCCGCTCACGCAGCGCATCGCCATTTTCAATGAGGTCGAAGACCTTCAGCGAGGCGGCGGCAATGACCGGCGCCAGCGTATTGGAGAAGAGATAGGGGCGCGAGCGCTGCCGCAACCACTCGACGATCTCGGCCTTAGCCGAAGTATAACCACCGGACGCGCCGCCGAGCGCCTTGCCGAGCGTACCGGTGATGATATCGATACGGCCTTCGACGCCGCAATATTCCGGCGAGCCGCGGCCATGCTTGCCGACGAAGCCGACGGCGTGGCTGTCGTCCACCATGACCATCGCACCGTACTTTTCCGCAAGATCACAGACGCCCTGGAGATTGGCGATGATACCGTCCATGGAGAAGACGCCATCGGTCGCAATCATCTTGAAGCGGCTGCCTTCGGCCTTCTTCAGCTCTTCTTCCAGCGCCGCCATATCATTATTGGCGTAGCGGAAACGCTTGGCCTTGGAGAGGCGCACGCCATCGATGATCGAGGCATGGTTCAGCGCATCGGAAATGATCGCGTCCTCTTCGGACAGCAGCGTCTCGAACAGACCGCCATTGGCATCGAAGCAGGAGGAATAGAGGATCGTGTCTTCCATGCCGAGGAAGGACGAGATACGGGCTTCAAGCTGCTTATGCTCTTCCTGCGTGCCGCAGATAAAACGCACCGAGGCCATGCCGTAGCCGTAACGGTCAAGCGCCTTCTTACCGGCGTCCGCCAGTTCCTCGTTATCGRCAAGGCCAAGATAGTTGTTGGCGCAGAAATTCAGCACGCGTTCACCAGAGGCAACGGCGATTTCGCCGGCCTGCTTCGACGTGATGACGCGCTCTGATTTATAGAGGCCGGCATCCTTGAGCGCAGCCAGTTCGCCGCGCAGGTGCGAGAGGAAATTCGAGGTCATTGAGGGCCCTTCTCTTGATGTTTCCCGTCTGAGCGTCGGTTAGCATATTGCCGCTGGCTTGTCTTGCTCAACGCTCGACCGAGATCAGCAGAAACATCGGCCGGTCGAGCTCTTCGACCCATTCGGGATGCGCGGTCAGATCCTGCTCGTTCGGCGCCCATTCTTCGACATGGCGGATCGTAAAACCAGCCGATATCAGCATATTGATAGTCGTGCCGAGGCGGCGATGCTGCTTGACGACACCCTTCGCCAGCCAGTCCGTTGTGCGGCTTCCCTCGACGGCATAGCCGTCGAGCGGCCATATGCGCTGCCCATCGGCATCCGTGCTCCAGCCGGCATTGCGCGGCGCCATGAAGATCGGATGCTCGATCGTAAAGACGAAACGCGAACCGGGAACGAGCGCCCGGTAGACTGTGGCGACAAGCCGCTCGAAATTTTTGACATAGTGAAAAGCGAGCGAACTATGCGCGAAATCGAATGAGGCTTCCGGCAGTTCCAGCTCTTCGAGATCGGCAATCCCATAGGTGATCGCCTCATCATGCGTATCCGCCCTAGCCCGGCCGATCATGTTCTCGGATATGTCGAGGCCGAGGACACTTGCAGCACCCACCGAGCGAGCATGGCGGGCAAACCAGCCGAAACCACAGCCGAGATCGACCACCCGCTTGCCTGTGAGATCAGGTAATTGCGCCCGAACCGCCGGCCATTCGGCCGCACCCTCAAGCCCTTCGACCGAGCGGCGCATGGCGCTGTATCCGGCGAAGAACTCCGCCGTGTCATAGATATTCTGGCTCATGATAATCCTCCGGATGGCCCTTATAGGATACCATCCATCATCATCTCAAGGATCGGGCATCTCAGGGATCGGGACCGTCGCCGATCTCCACGAGGCCGAACCTATGCTGGATCGGCAAGATCGATTCCGGTGTCGCCGCACCAGCCCGTTCGAGCTCCACGAAGAAATGCTCGAAGCCACCAGGCGTGACGAAGCCCATCATCCGGCCCATGCCATCGCTGACATTGCGCCAATGATGCGGAACATTCGGCGGCAGCACGACGACGGAGCCGACGGGCGCCTCGATCATCTCGTTTCCGCACCAGAAACGATAGCTCCCCTCGATGACCCGAAAGACCTCCGTCTCCCGCGTGTGCATATGCCGCGACGGGCCGGTGCCTGGCGCCGAGAAGGTTTCCCATATGCCATAGGCGCCGGCGGTTTCCTCCGCCGTTGCATGAATGAAGACCTGCCCGCCATGCGGATGTCTGGCAATCCGCTCGCGCCCGGGCAGTGATGTGACTGCTCTGTTGAAATGTGCCATTGAAGTTCCCCCAAACTCTGGAGCAACCCTAGCAGAGATCTGTGCCGATTGCAGCGGAAGGCAGGTGCAACCGGACTATTCGTCGTGGGAGAGAATGATATCGAGGAAAGCGTCGCCGTAACGCTCGAGCTTCGATTGGCCGACGCCCGAAATGCCGAGAAGCTCCTTGCGGCTGCGCGGCCGCTCGGTGGCAAAGGCGATCAGCGTCGTATCCGGGAAGACAACATAGGGCGGCACGCCGAGTGACTTGGCAATCGACATGCGCTCGGCCCTCAGCGCTTCGAAGAGCGTGCCATCCGCCCCTGAAAGCCCGGTCCTGCGCTCCGCTCGCTCAGTCTTCTTCGCTCTGCGCTCGGAAGGCGCGCGATCCTTGCGGAAGAAGACCTCACGCTCACGCTTGAAGACGGCGCGCGCCTCCGGCTCGAGCTTCAGGGCTCCGAACGCCTCATGGTCGACGCGGATCAGCCCCATCGCCATCAGCTGGCGATAGACCGATTGCCAGGTGCGAACGGCAATATCCTTGCCTGCGCCGAAAACAGGCATATCGACATGGCGAAAGCGTTCGGTCTTTTCATTGCTATTGCCGACAAGCACATCGATCACATGCCCGGCGCCGAAACGCTCGCCGGTGCGGTAGATCGCAGCCAGCGCCTTGATCGCCGCCTCGGTCCCGTCCCATGTCTCGACCGGCTTCAGGCAGGTATCGCAACCGCCGCATTTGCCACCATGCGCCTCGCCGAAATGCGCCAGGATCGCTTGGCGCCGGCAGGAAGCCGTCTCGCAGATCGCCAGCAGCGCATTCAGCTTGCCGCGCTCGATGCGCTTGATCTCGTCGGCCGCATTGCCCTCGTCGATCATCCGCCGGCGCTGGATCACGTCGGCCATGCCATAGGCCATCCACACCTCGGACGGCAGGCCGTCACGTCCGGCGCGGCCCGTCTCCTGATAATAGGCCTCCACCGAGCCCGGCAGATCGAGATGGGCGACATAACGCACGTTCGGCTTGTCGATGCCCATGCCGAAGGCAACTGTCGCGACAAGGCAAAGCTCTTCTTCCTTCAGGAACGCATCCTGGTTGGCGTCGCGCAGCGCTCGGTCCATGCCGGCATGATAGGCGAGCGCCCGTATGCCCTGGGTGTTCAGCCAGTCGGCGGTTTCCTCCACCTTGGCCCGCGACAGGCAATAGACGATGCCGCTATTGCCTTTGTGGCCGGAAAGGAAACGCAGGAGCTGCTGGCGCGGCTGGTCGCGCTCAACGATCTCATAGGAAATATTCGGCCGGTCGAAGCTGGTGGTGAAGACTTCGGCATTGTCGAGCATCAGCCGCTCGATAATATCCTCCTGCGTATGCGGATCGGCCGTCGCCGTCAGCGCGATGCGGGGCACACCGGGATACTGTTCCGCAAGCTTGCCGAGTTCGCGATATTCCGGCCGGAAATCGTGGCCCCATTGCGAGACACAATGCGCTTCATCGATAGCAAAGAGCGCGATCTTCGTATTGCCGATCAGCTCGCGGAACCCATCCATCAGGATGCGCTCGGGCGTCACATAGAGCAGATCGAGATTATCAGAGGAAATGCCGCGACGGATCGCGCCATACTCCTCGCGCGAAATCGAGGAATTCAGTGCCGCGGCACGGATCCCGAGTTGCTTCATCGCCTCCACCTGATCACGCATCAGCGCAATCAGCGGCGAGACGACGATACCAAGACCCGGGCGGCAAAGAGCCGGAATCTGGAAGCAGAGCGATTTGCCCGCACCTGTCGGGAAGAGCACGACGGCATCGCCACCGGCAACCACATGCTCTACGACTTCCTGCTGCCGCCCGCGAAAGGCGGGATAGCCGTAGACACGCTTCAGCACATCGAGCGGCTTGGCCGCGCCTGAAAACAGCGCATCGGATGCGGAAAACAGCGGCTCGTGGCTTTCAGTCTGCGACATCAGTGGCTCGCAGCGCCCTTGACGCGCCCGGAGAGCACACCGAAGCCATCGATAATGGCTTCCTGGTTTTCGAGCCGCAACGCCTCGAAATGCACTTCCTGCGAAGCGCGCATCAGCCGGTCGATCTCGGCATCGTCGCCCGCCTCGGTCGCCTGGGCGATATCACGCTCCAGCTCGATCTTCTGCCAGCGCAGATCCTTGGCGCGCTTGTGGAAGGCGAGCGCCTGGCGATAACCCTCACGGGCATCTTCCATCGCTGCCTGCTCGGTAGCCGTCCAGAGCCGGGCATTACGCACCTGCTGGTCAAGGTTTTTCAGGAGCGAACCGAAGCCGGCGACATCAAGGCATTCCAACAGGTAATCACGCGTCAGATGTGGCCCGGCGACAACGGCAGCTGCTCCCAGCATCGCCGACCAGAGCTTCTGCAGATCGCGATTGTCATAATCGATGGCAGCGATCTCATCATAATCGTCCAGCATCAGCGCGGGATGGTTGACGACGGTCAGCGCCAGCACACACTCCCGGAGCGCCGCATTTTCCTGATGGCCACGCACGAGCCCCGAACGGGTCAGGCGATCCGATGCGAATGCCTGCGTTCGAGGTCCTCCGGCCTTCCCGCCCCGCTCCTTCTGCCCACGGAAATTGCCCCCGCCGAAATTGCTGCCTCCTGAAAAATTGCTGCCGCCACCGAAGTTGCGCCGGTCGCCGCCGCGGTTCTGGAACTGCGGCTGGAAGAAGCTGTTCAGCCGGTCGCGCATGTCCTGCTGGTAATGGCGCCGCACATTCTCGTCACCAATGACGGCAACGAGCTGTTTCAGCCGTGCTTCCAGCTCGGCGCGCGCCTCAGGCGTATCGAAGGTCCCGTTTCTCGCCTCGCGGTCCCACAGCATTTCCGACAGCGGCTTTGCCTGCGCCATGACCTTGTCGAAAGGCGCCCTGCCGTCCTGACGCACGAGATCATCGGGGTCCTTGCCGTCAGGCAGCAGCGCAAAACGCACGCTCCGCCCCGGCTTAAGATGCGGCAGCGCCAGATCGGCGGCGCGGTTGGCGGCGCGAATGCCGGCGCCGTCGCCATCGAAGCAGAGCACCGGCTGCGACGTCATCTTCCAGAGCAGATCGAGCTGGTTTTCGGTCAGCGCCGTACCGAGCGGTGCCACGGCATTCTCGATACCGGCCTGATGCAGCGCAATGACATCCATATAGCCTTCGACGGCAATGATGGTGCCTTCGCCATTTGCGCCCTGCATCGCGCGACGCGCCCGGGCGAAATTGTAGAGCACGTTGCCCTTGTGGAAGAGTTCGGTCTCGTTGGAATTGAGATATTTCGCCGGCGCATCCGGTGACATGGCGCGTCCGCCGAAAGCAATGACCTTCTCGCGCGACGACAGGATCGGGAACATGATGCGGTCGCGGAACCGGTCGTAGGAAACAGGCACATTCTCGTGCACCACAAGCCCGCAGGCCTCGATCTGCTCCTTGCTGACACCCTTGCCGGCCAAGAATTCCTTAAGCGCATTGCGGCTGTCGGGTGCAAAACCGAGCCGGAAGGTCTCGATGGTGCGCCCCGTCAACCCGCGGTCGCGCAGATAGGCGCGTGCCCTCGCACCATTCGCCGTCTGCAGCTGGTCCTGAAAGAACTGGGTCGCCATTTCCATGACGTCGAGAAGCGAGGTACGCTCCTTCTCGCGTCTTTCCATCTGCGGATCGGCGACCGGCATCGGCACGCCGGCCATGTCGGCGATCGTCTGCACCGCCTCGGGAAAGCTCAGGCCTTCGAGCTCGGTCAGGAAGCGGAAATGATCTCCGGTCACGCCGCAGCCGAAGCAATGGTAACGGCCCTTGCGATCCTCGCAATGGAAGCTCGGCGACTTCTCGCCATGGAAAGGGCAGCAGGCCCAATAGTCGCCGCGCGACACGTTGGTCTTGCGCTTGTCCCAGCCCACGCGCCGCGCAATCACGTTCGAA
Source organism: Rhizobium sp. 01T444 (assembly GCF_056398305.1). Taxonomy (NCBI): domain Bacteria; kingdom Pseudomonadati; phylum Pseudomonadota; class Alphaproteobacteria; order Hyphomicrobiales; family Rhizobiaceae; genus Rhizobium; species Rhizobium sp. 01T444. Next base: position 536,213 of record NZ_JBFTPD010000002.1, on the reverse strand, counting down.
ATGGGAACGCGGTCGCGGATATCGTCCAGGAAGGTGGGGGAAAAGCGCATCTCTACCTCTTGCAGAACATCCATATAAGCAGCTTTACCGCGCCGCGCCACGAAACTTCTGCCGTAAATCCCGCTTTTCACAGGGCGCAGGACATTGTCACAAACGTCGGCCAATGCCACTCAACAACGTGTTATCGGCCCCTGACTGGGGGTGCGACATTTTTGACATTTTCCAAGTTCCGAGAGAATGGCGCCGTCCATATCGCGGAAAGCCGGTTCGGAGAAAGAATATGAAAAAACAATCAGTTAAAAGAGATCGGAGTGGGTTGCCCAGGCTTTTTCGGAGTGCGCGGCCGAACTCCATATTCACATCCCGAAAGGCCGAATCCGGGATTATTATATTTTTGTAATTTGAATAAGCCGGGGGCTGGCCATAAGTTCGAACTCAACAAAGCGATCCCCAAGCGAGGCACCATCCCTACCCCCGGCGCCGCCTCGCAAGGGTGCCTTTGCAAATACCCGCCGGCTTGGGTTTCGACCCTGCGTCGCTGACGGAAGCAAAGAGCAAGAAGGCAGGAGCGCCCCCAGCTCCTGCCTTCTTAATTTTTGGGCTATACGCCGCCGCTTTTATTGAGCTTTACCTTACCAATTAACCCCTAAAATACAAAAGCATTGACACTTCCAATAGGCGTGGCAAATGAATGCGCGAAACTCCTGGACAGCGCTATGGCCTACACCGCAGAAAATCTTGCAGCCGACGATAGTTTTCTTGCTGCAATTCTTCATTGTGCCAATGAAATGCTCGCGATTTATCGCGACAGCCCGCGTATTGCATCGATATTCGCCGCACAGCAGCGCTGGCTGATGGCGCATACTGGTTTTGCTCTCTATTACGGCTATCCTGGTGAAGAGAGGCGCGGCCTCTATTCCGGCCGCTTCATCGATTTCGTCATCCAGAACAAGATCGCCAGCCGCAACACGGCAGCTGCCTTCGTGCAGGAAATGCTGGTCTACCGGTTTCTGCGTCCCATTCCGGGCGATGACAAACGTACGCGCTTCCTTGAGCCGACGGAAACGGCGGAGCATCATTTTACCAAATGGCTGGTCGCCCATCTGATGATTCTGGATAGCCTCGATGGCGGCCGCCGCGCGAAAAATCTGATGGCCGATCCAACATTGATCGCCCGCCTGCAGCCGATAATCGCCAAGAAGATCATCGAAACCCAAGCAGTGCGCGATCCGGGCGCTACCTTCAATCTCTTTAATTGGGCCAATTCCGGCGGCCTCGTGATGGACTATCTGATTTCGCGCCTGCCGGGCTTTCCGCGTTCTGCCGATCGCGTCATCGTCGGCCCGTTGTCGCTGCGCGAGATTCGCGATCAGTTCATGATTTCCAATACCCACCTGAAACGCCTGCTCGCGCAGGCCGCCGATATGGGAAGCGTGGGATGGACCGAACCGCCGAGAAAGGGCGATTTCTGGCTCTCCCGCGGTTTCGTGCTCGAATATTGGAACTATCAGGCGGCGAAATTCGCCATCATCGATTCAGCCGCCGAAGCCGCGCTTGGGCCTGCGGTCGAAGAACAACCGCAGGCAAGGCGCCTTATTTCAGCAGCTCTTTGACGGTGCCCGAAGCCTTGGCAAAGTCCATCTGTCCGGCATAGCGCTCTTTCAGGGCAGCCATGATCTTGCCCATGTCCTTCGGGCCTTCTGCGCCAACTTCCTTGATGATGGCGGCGATATTGGCACGCACCTCATCGTCGGAAAGCTGCTTCGGCATGAAGTCCTGGATAACGACAATTTCCGCGCGCTCCTTGGCTGCAAGCTCGGGGCGGGCGTTCTCTTCGTAGATCTTCGCCGACTCATCGCGCTGCTTCACCATCTTGGCGAGGATCTGCAGCACTTCGTCGTCTCCCGCCTCTTCCTTGCCGACGCCGCGATTGGCGATGTCGCGATCCTTGATCGCGGCCTGGATGAGGCGGATGGTGCCGAGACGCTCCATCTGCTTCGCCTTCATGGCTTCCTTGAGCTGGGTGGCGAGTTGATCGCGCAGCATGTCATTACTCCTTCTGAAGCACCGGACCGAAAAGTGTGAAGGGGCTTTTCAGATAAGCCGATGCTTGAACAAAAACTTGAAGCGGCGAATCCGTTTCCCGGCCCACCGCTCTGGAATGGCGCTTTCATAAACCACGCTGATGTGTGGGATCAAATAAATTGCGAGAATCCCGGCAATATCGGCAGGAAAAGTGCCGCAATCTGCAGTACAAAGATTGACCTAGGCAGAGAGCGTGGCTATCTACCGCCACCTGCACCAAAATTCGTGATCAGGCGTCAAACGCGGCAAAAGCCGCGCGCCTGCACCTGCGAGATCAAATGGCCGGCTCGCGTTTTCAGAACGCCAAGCCCGCCGGAAACGGGATGAAGATGACCGCGACAGCACCCTGGACAACCGAAAAGCCGACCGCCCTGCTCGTTCTTGCCGACGGCACCGTCATCGAAGGCAAGGGTATTGGCGCAACCGGCAGCGTTCAGGCGGAAGCCGTCTTCAACACGGCGCTCACCGGCTACGAGGAAATCCTCACCGACCCCTCCTACCTCGGTCAGATCGTCACCTTCACCTTCCCGCATATCGGCAATATCGGCACCAACGAAGAGGATATCGAAGACCTGACGCCTGCAGCACGCCACGGCGCGGTCGGCGTGATCTTCAAGGCCGATATCACCGAGCCCTCGAACTACCGTGCTGCCAAGCATCTCGACGCCTGGCTGAAGGCCCGCGGCATCATCGGCCTCTGCGGCATCGACACCCGCGCGCTAACGGCCTGGATCCGCGAGAACGGCTCGCCCAACGCCGTCATCGCTCACGATCCTTCGGGAAATTTCGACATCGAAGCGCTGAAGGCGGAAGCCAAGGCGTGGAGCGGCCTCGAAGGCCTCGACCTCGCCAAGATCGCCTCCTCCGGCCAGTCCTCGCAGTGGTCGCAGACACCTTGGGTTTGGAACGAAGGATACGGTGAACTCGCCGCCGCCGACAGCAAGTACCATGTCGTCTGCTTGGATTACGGTGTGAAGCGCAACATCCTGCGCCTCTTCGCCGGTCTCGATTGCAAGGTCACGGTCATGCCGGCAACGGCGAGTGCCCAGGATGTGCTCGCCCTTCAGCCGGATGGCATCTTCCTGTCGAACGGCCCGGGCGACCCGGCCGCTACAGGTGAATATGCCGTGCCAGTCATCAAGGAACTGATCAGCACCGATATCCCGGTCTTCGGCATCTGCCTCGGCCACCAGATGCTGGGCCTGGCACTCGGCGCCAAGACCGAGAAGATGCACCAGGGCCATCACGGTGCAAACCACCCGGTCAAGGATCACACGACCGGCAAGGTTGAGATCGTCTCCATGAACCACGGCTTCGCGGTCGACACGAAGTCGCTGCCCGAAGGCGTTGAAGAGACTCACGTATCGCTGTTCGACGGCACGAATTGCGGCCTGCGCGTTCTCGGCAAGTCGGTCTTTTCCGTCCAGCACCACCCGGAAGCCTCTCCCGGCCCGCAGGACAGCCACTACCTCTTCCGCCGCTTTGTTAACATGGTGCGCGAGAAGAAGGGCGAAGCGGCACTCGCCGAACGCTGATACCGGATCAAGGCTCGCTCAGGCGGGCCTTTTTTCTTGCCGGCATATTGACCTCAACTTAACTTGAGGAATTACAGAACTGCCTGCAACACATCAGATGCAGGAGAAGATCGGATGAGCGGAGCTTTCTACAGGATAGACAAATTCGTCGTACCAGCTGCGGCGCGCGAGGAATTTCTCGTCAATGTGATGATGACCCATAAGGTGCTGGAGGCACAGGGCGGCTTCATCAATCATACGGTGCTGGAACAGGTTGCCGGCCCCGGCGAATTCAATTTCGTCACGGTTGCCGAATGGGAAAGCGCCGATGTCGTCGAACGCGTGCGGGCGGTCGTTGCTGCAGCCCACAAGGCCGCCAATTTCGACCCGCAGGAAATGTTTGCGCGCCTCGGCATCCGCGCAGATATCGCCAGCTACAAGCCCGTGGCCGCCTGATACTAGAGCGCCGTGCGTCCATTCGGACGCACAAAGGACGTTCTAACTCTTTGAATCTACGCATTAGGCTTCCGAAAATCGATTCCGATCTTCGGGCCGATGCTGTAGGACGGCCGGCTCAGGCGCCGGCCGCAGCCCCTTCCCGGCGAACGAGAATATAGAAGCGCGTGCAGAGCATGGCGGCCGCGGCCGCAAGCCCGACAAGAAAGCCTAGCCAGATGCCGAGACCGCCGAGACCGAGCGGGAAGGCAAAGGCCCAGGCGAGGAAAAAGCCGATCGGCCAATAGGCAATCAACGCCAGGATCATCGGCACGCGCGCATCCTTCAGCCCACGCAGCAAGCCGCTGGCAATCGCCTGCACGCCATCGACGAACTGGAAGAGACCGGCGATGACGATCAGCGGACCGGCATAGGCCAGCACCTCGGGCGCTTCCGGCAGGCTGACATCGAGAAACAGGCGCGCCAGAAGCTGCGGCACGGTCGCAAAGATGACACTGCCGATGATCGCAGCGATGCTGGCGATGATCAGCACCGTGATCGCCGCGCGTACCAGCCCGGTATGATCGCCCTGCCCGTGCGCGACACCGACCCGCACCGTTGCCGCCTGGCCGAGACCGAGCGGGATCATGAAAGCCATCGATGCCCACTGCAGAGCGATGCCATGCGCAGCAAGCTCGATCGTACCGATATGGCCCATCAGCAGCGAGGCTGCCGTGAAGAGGCTCACTTCGGCGAGGATGGTGATGCTGATCGGCAGGCCCAAGCGTATGACTTCGAAAAAGGCATGCCAGTCCGGCTTCCAGAAGCGCACGAAAATCTCATAGCGCCGCGTCTCCTCCCTGCCCTGTACATAGGAGAGGATGAAGAGGAAACCGGCCGCCTGCACCGCAACGGACACGATGGCGGCCCCTTCCAGCCCCATGACCGGCAGACCGAAATGGCCGAGCACGAGGATGTAGGCGCCGATCGCATTCAGCACCAGCATGGCGATGGTGACCTGGAGAATGACGCCAGCCTTGCCGATGGCGCTGACAAGCCCGCGCATGACATTATAGAGCAGACCCGGCAGCACACCGAACTGACCGATGATGATATAACCGTGGGCAAGCTTCGCCACTTCAGGCTTCTGCCCGAAATAACGCAGTATTGCCTCGGAATTGTAGAAGGCCGGCTGCATCAGCAACCAGTAGCAGATGACGACCCAGATACCCATGCGCAGCGACCGGCGCACGCTCACGACATCGCCGCGGCCATAGGCCTGGGCCACCATCGGGATAACGGCAATCGCAAAGCCAGAACCGAAAATCAGGATCGTGAACAGGAACTGCGCGGAAAGCACCATGGCGGCCAAGTGCTCTGCTCCGAGCTGACCGACGATCATCACATCGGTCATGCCGATGCCGAATTGCGCGAGCTGAGCGCCGATCAGCGGCACGCCGAGCATCAGCGTGGCGCGAAAATGCGCAGACCAGCGGTTGTCGTTTGCAGGCGCAACGGCGCGCACGTCGATCGGCGTGTCCATGACACTATTCCTGAGATTGAATCGTTAAGGGCCGCAGTGCGGCAAAATATCATGTCGGCTTAGAGCAAAGCGACGCAAAGAACCACCCCAAAACAGGCAGATGCTGAAAAATTCATCACGGCTTCACTGTTTTTGATGGATCACTCCGCTGCGTTGAAGGCTTGTGCCGGTGTTTTCGATGTCGTCACCCGCGTCAGGAATACAACCGCAGCAAGGAGGATGAAGAAAGCGGCCAGCAGATAGGGCGCGCCGGCAAAGGTGATAGGTGCATCCGGCTTGGTGAAATAGCCGAACATCTGGGTGAAGATCAGCGGGCCGATGATCGTCGTGATGCTGCCGATGCTGGTAAGCGCGCCCTGCAACTCACCCTGTGCGGATGGCGGCACCTTGCCGGCGGCAATGCTGCGCAGCGGCGGATCGGCAACATTCTCCATAACCGTCAGTACGATCACGGTATAGACGACCCAGCCCTCCCAGGCGAAAGCATAACCTGTGAGGGCGGCCATCGAGAAACACAGGCCGAGCAGCGCCGTCTTCCATTCACCGAGTACAGGCACGACACGCGGCAGAACGAGTCCCATGACCACAGCGGCGCCGATCCCGTAGAGGCCGAGAGACAGGCCGATCTGCCCTTCGCTCCAACCATAGCGGAAGGTCGAGACGAAGGGCCAGACCGAGGGATAGACGGCATGGGCGAGGAAAAATAGGAACATCACGAGGCAAACCCAGCCGATGCCGGGATAGTGCCGCATCTGCCGCAAAGCGCCGAGCGGGTTTGCGCGCTTCCATTCGAAGGTACGGCGGTTCTTCGCTTCGAGCGTTTCCGGCAGCAGGAAACAGGCGGCAACAAAATTGATGAAGGAAAGCGCGGCGGCACCATAGAACGGCACGCGCGGCCCGAACTCGCCAAGGAAGCCGCCGATCACGGGGCCGACGGTGAAACCGACACCGAAGGCGATACCGATTAGGCCGAAATTCTTGGCGCGGTTCTCTTCATTGCTGATGTCGGCAATGTAAGCCGAGCAGGTGGCGAAACTGCCGCCACTGATGCCCGCGAGCACCCTGCCGACGAAGAGCATCCAATAACTGGTGGCGATGGCGCAGATGAAATTGTCGAACGCGAAGGTCAGCACCGAGAGCAGCAGGATCGGACGGCGCCCGAAACGATCGCTCAAGTTTCCGAGCAGCGGCGCAAACAGAAACTGCATCAGCGAGTAGATCAGCATCAGCCAGCCGCCGTCCACGGCTGCATCGCTGACCGTGCCGCCCGTCAATTGCTCCAGATAAACAGGCAGTACCGGCATGATGATCGCAATGCCGATAACGTCCAGAAAGAGAATGATGAAGACCAGGAAAAGGCCGCGGCGAACGAATTTCGGATCAAGCATAAGACATCTCTACAGCTGATATTTTCTGGAAAGACGATCTCGTCGCCGGATATATGACATAGCCGATTGGAATGACCGAAACAATACGTGAACATTTCAATGTTTTTGATGGAGAGACCGCCGAAACAGATGGTTCACGCGTTCTTTCGCTGCTCCATCCGTACAAAATCGACAAAAGCCCGCAATGGCGCGGGCATGTGGTGGCGGCTCGGATAATAGAGAAAGGGGCCGGAAAATTCGCTGTCCCATTCCTCAAGGATCGGCACTAGCCTGCCCTCAGCAATGCCTGACGCAAGCAGTTCTTCAAAGGTACGGATGACGCCGAGACCGGCAAGGGCGGCCTCGATCTCCATCTCCACAGCATTGGCGATGATGGGACCGGATGGCGTAATCACGAGCACTTCGTCACCCCGTTCGAATTCCCAGGCAAGCGAAGCGCCGCTGATGAAGCGATGGCGGATGCAGCTATGCTCCAGCAGATCCCGCGGATGTTGTGGCACGCCCCACTTTTCCAGATAGGCGGGAGCAGCCGCCGTCACATAGCGCTGCCGGCGCGGACCGATCGGCACGGCAATCATGTCGCGCTCCAGCCGCTCGTCATAACGAATGCCGGCATCGAAGCCGGCGGCCAGCACATCGATGAATGTATCTTCGGCAATGATCTCCAGCGTGATCTGCGGGTAGAGCGCCAGAAACCGCACGGCGAGATCGGCCATGAAGAGCTTTACGACGATACCAGGCACGTTGAGCCTGAGCGTGCCCGCCGGACTGTCACGAAAACTGTCGAGCTGACCGAGCGCGGCCGCCACTTCCGCAAGCGCCGGCGAAAGCCTCTCGAGCAATCGCTGGCCCGCCGCCGTCAGCGTGACGGAGCGCGTCGTACGATTGAGAAGCCTGACACCGAGCCGCTCTTCGAGGCGCCGCAGGGAGTCGCTCAGCGACGACGCAGAAACCTCGCGCTTGCGGGCTGCGGAGCGGAAGCTGCGCTCTCTTGCAATTGCGGCAAAGGCATCCAGATCACTGAGGGGAAGGTCGTCCATTGTGCATTTTCCCGTACGGCCCGTTCGAGACTATCCGGATTATCGCACAAATTCGGCTGCGGTAAAACAGCATCCGAAGACGCCGTCGGGCGCCGCTGAAGGAGAAGAAAATGCAGACCTATCGTTTGGGAAAAACCGGTCCAGAAGTCTCGGCTATCGGCCTTGGCTGCATGGGCATGTCGGGCATGTACGGCCCATCTGATCGCGCTGAAAGCATTGCGACCATCCACGCAGCGCTCGATGCCGGCATCAACCTGCTCGACACAGGCGACTTCTATGGCACGGGCCATAATGAAATGCTGATCGGTGAGGCGCTCAAGGGCCGCAAGCGCGAAGACGCCATCATCAGCGTCAAGTTCGGGGCGTTGCGTGATCCCTCCAATGGCTGGAACGGCTACGACGCGCGCCCGATCGCCGTGAAGAACTTCCTTGCCTATACGCTGCAGCGCCTAGGCGTCGATTATATCGACATCTACCGCCCTGCCCGCCTCGATCCGAATGTGCCGATCGAGGACACGGTCGGCGCGATATCAGATCTCATCAAGGCTGGTTACGTCCGCCATGTCGGGCTGTCCGAAGTCGGCGCCGATACGATCCGCCGGGCCGCTGCCGTCGTACCGATTGCCGACCTGCAGATCGAATATTCGCTGATCTCCCGCGGCATCGAAGGTGAGATCCTGCCCGCGACCCGTGAGCTCGGCATCTCCATCACAGCCTATGGCGTGCTGTCGCGCGGCCTCATCAGCGGCCACTGGCAGAAAGGCCAGCAGGGCGCAGGCGATTTCCGGGCCGTCAGTCCGCGCTTCCAGGAAGGCAATATCGATGAAAACCTTGCTTTGGTGGAAGAACTCCGGAAGATCGCCACCCTCAAGGGCGCCTCGGTCGCACAAGTCGCGATCGCCTGGGTAGCGGCACAGGGCAAGGATATCGTACCGCTGGTCGGCGCCCGCCGCCGCGACCGGCTGACGGAAGCGCTCGGCTCCCGCGCAGTGGAACTCACCGCAGACGATCTCTCCGCCATTGAACGCGCCGTGCCGAAGGGGGCCGCCAAGGGCGCCCGTTATCCTGAAGCTCAGCTCAAGCACATGGACAGCGAAAAGTAAGCTGCCCGGCTGACCGGCACCCTGCCTTCGGGCAGGGTGCCGAATATCCTGATCAGATCGGGTTGGAGAAAGTATCGCAGGCCGAAAGCTGTCCGCTATCGAAGCCACGCTTGAACCAGCGCATGCGCTGCGCCGACGTGCCGTGGTTGAAACTCTCAGGCACGACATAGCCCTGCGAACGCTTCTGCAGCGTATCGTCGCCGATCTGCTGCGCAGCGTTCAACGCCTCCTCCAGATCGCCGGCGTCGAGAATGCCTTTCTGCTGCGTATACTTGCCCCAGATGCCCGCAAAGCAATCTGCCTGCAGTTCGACGCGGACCGACATCTTGTTGGCATCGGCCTCGCTCATGCTCTGGCGCGCCTGATTGAACTTCGGCAGGATGCCGAGCAGGTTCTGCACGTGATGGCCGACCTCATGGGCGACCACATAGGCCTCGGCGAAATCGCCGGATGCGCCGAACTGGTCGGAAAGCTGTTGGAAAAAGGCCGTGTCGAGATAAACTTTGTGATCACCGGGGCAGTAAAACGGACCGGTGGCAGCCGAGGCAAATCCACAGGCCGACTGGGTCTGGCCGGAGAAGAGCACGAGACGTGGCTCCTCATAATCCTTGCCCTGCGACTGGAAGATGCCATGCCAGGTATCTTCGGTTTCGGCGAGAACCGTGCGCACGAAGGCGGTCATCTCGTCATTGGCAGGCGCCTGTGGCGAAGACTCGCTCTGCGAATAGCCGGAATCGCCCGTCGAACCGCCGCCGCCATCCATCACCTGCATCAGGTCGATACCCATCGCCTTGAAGATCAGGTAGATGACCACGAGAAAGATGATCGTGCCAATGCTGAGCCCGCCACCACGACGGCCAACGCCGCCGCCTGATGGAAAGCTGAAGCCGCCGCCACGGCCGAAGGGATTGCGTCCCATGCCACCGGATGGATCGCCACGGCGATCCTCGATATTGTCGGACTGACGCCGGCCTTTCCATTCCATGATCGATCTCCCCGGCGATGCGCCTCATGCATGCTCACAGGAGTCAGTTATATATCCGCCGCGAGGACGAATTCCAGCCGCTTCCTCACGCGACCCGGCTGCGGCGCGGACGAAACCCGATGGCCGCGCCGATCGCAGCGGTGACCAGCCCAAGCAGCGCCAGGGCCAGCCAGCTATTGCCGGAGAATGTGACCGCATGCATCAGCCGGCCCGGCAGCAGTGTCGCAAGGCCGGCAACGACGATGCCGCCAAAATACATGCCCGATACGATCCGCCGATGTGTACGGATATCATGTCGCCGCGCGGCAAGAACCGCCCGCCAGCTTCCGGCCAGCACGAGGACGGAAAGAAGATGGATTGGGCTGAAGCCATAGACGAGATTGATCTGGTGGATGAAGAAGCTCGACAGAGCCGTCACCACCATCAGCACCATCCAGATTTTGCCGAGCAGACGATGCCGCGGCGTGCCCTTCGGCCACGCGAGCAGATAGGCGCCGAGGATAGCCGCCGGCACCACGGCGGCAACGTGGACCTGAATGGCAACAGGGGCATTAAGCAGAGGTTCCAGGGTCATGAGCGGCTCCGGTTGAATTCGTCCCCCGTTTCCGGCATGACTGCATTCCTCTCAACAAACATGGCGTAGACGGCGGGAAAACTTCGTGGATCACCCATCCTTGCAATCCACGCTTCGCGAATTGCAGGTCTTCTGGCGCGCGCCGCGCTTCTGGGGAACCTTCCTCGCCATCGTCCTGATCTTCGCGATCACCGGCCCCTATGGGACGATGGAAAGCATGGCGGCCGGCGAGCGCTTCGCCTACTGGCTGGTCCTGCACGCCGTCGCCTGGTCCATCGCCGTCCTATTTTCGGTTCTTGCCGATGCGCTGCTGCGCAAGGTGCTGGACCGCATGTTCTGGCGCATGATGATCGGCTCACTGGTCGCAGCCCTGCCGATCGGCTTTGCAATCGGCCTCGTCGACTATGCCTTCACTGGCAATCCGGCCGCGCTTGGCAGCAGCTTCGCAAGGGCGCTCTTCGCGCTGCCGCTCTGCGCCCTCTTCTGCTTTTTGACCTACCTCGCCATGCATCGGCAGATCGAGCAGGCAACGGCGCAAACACCTCCGGCAGCCTCCGTACTCGACCGGCTGAAGCCACAGAACCGCGGCGCCCTGCTGCGCCTTTCCGTGCAGGACCATTATACCGAGGTCATCACCAGCCGCGGCCGCGAGCTGGTGCTCCTGCGCTTTTCCGATGCGCTGCGCGAGATCGGAGAAACGCCAGGGCTTCAGGTGCACAGGTCGCATTGGGTGGCCGATGCCCATGTCGAATCCCTGAAACGCGATAACGGCAAGATCCTGATCCTCACCCGTGACGGCACGCAGATCCCGGTCAGCCGGAGTTTTGCCGAGGAAGCCCGCAAACGCTTCGGCTGAAGAAATGCCGGCAAATGCTTGACGCGACTCCTGCTTTCCCGCTTCCTGATGATAAGGAGACCTGGAGGAGAATGCCGATGAAAGCCGTGCGCCTGGAAGCGACCGGAAAGCTGTTTCTGCGCAAGGTCGAAAAGCCCGTTCCCGGACCGGGTGATCTGCTGGTGTGCGTGGAAGCTTGCGGCATCTGCGGCACCGACCGGCATCTTTTCTTGGGTGAATTCCCCTCCCATCCACCAGTGACCCTCGGCCACGAATTCGCCGGCATCATCGAAGCGGTCGGCCCCGAGGTCACCGGCTTCCACCCCGGCATGCGGGTCACGGGCGATCCCAATATCGCCTGCGGGCGCTGCGAGGAATGCCACAACAGCCGCGTCAATCTCTGCCGGAACCTGCAGGCGATCGGGATCCATAAAGACGGCGGTTTTGCCGATTATGTCATCCTTCCGCAGAAACAGGCCTTCGCCCTGCCGCTTGGCCTCGATCCCCTGCACGGCGCCTTTTGCGAGCCACTCGCCTGCTGCCTGCACGGCGTCGATCTCGCCAACATCAAGACAGGCGCTTCCGTGATCGTGCTTGGAGGCGGTGTGATCGGCCTGCTCACCGTCCAGCTTGCCCGGCTCGCCGGTGCGACACGCATTCTTCTGGTTACCCGTAACGCCGAGAAACGCGCGCTCGCCGAAAGGCTTGGCGCGACGGTGACCTTCGATCCGTCACAGGCGGATGCCGTCAGCGGCATTACCGGAGAAGGTGGATTGCTGCCCGGCGGCGGCGATGTCGTCTTTGAATGTGCTGGTGTGCCGGAAACGATGATGCAGGCTTCCAAGCTTGCAAGACGCGGCGGCACGGCCATCATCCTCGGAGTCATGCCGCAAGGCGCAAAGATTGAGATCGAGCCCTTCGACCTGCTGTTTCGCGAAGTGAACCTCGTCAGCTCTTTCCTCAACCCTTTCACGCACGGGCGCGCCGCCGATCTCATCGCCTTAGGCGCAATCAAGGTGGAGCCGCTGATTTCGCGTCGGATCACACTCGAACAGGCGCCTGAAGCGATCGCCAATCCGGCGCTTGGCGGCGAGATTCGCACGCTCGTCGTGCCCGGCGGGCAATAGGCTTCCAAAGGCCGGTCCGAATTCCTGTCGATTCCATGATTTATGGGGTTCCGTTTGCAAAAACATTTGCCTATAAGCCGCTTCTAGCCTGAAAAGACCCTCAATGCGCGACCCGACCCGGTGACCTCCCACCCTGGCCGGCTTTTTGCGCAGCTAGAAATGGATATCGCCCATGCCGAAGCGCCAAGACATCAAATCGATCCTCATCATCGGTGCGGGACCAATCGTCATTGGCCAGGCTTGCGAATTCGACTATTCCGGCACCCAGGCCTGCAAGGCGCTGAAGGAGGAAGGCTACCGCGTCATCCTCGTCAACTCCAACCCGGCAACGATCATGACCGATCCGGGCCTCGCCGACGCAACCTATGTCGAGCCGATCACCCCTGAAGTCGTCGCCAAGATCATCGCCAAGGAGCGCCCCGACGCGCTGCTGCCGACCATGGGCGGCCAGACGGCACTGAATACCGCTCTCTCGCTGAAGCGCATGGGCGTGCTCGATCGCTACAATGTCGAGATGATCGGCGCAAAACCTGCCGCCATCGACATGGCTGAGGACCGCGCGCTGTTCCGCGAGGCGATGGCCCGCATCGGCCTTGAAACGCCGCGCTCGATGCTGGCAAACGCCACCGACATCAAGGACGCCGACCGCAAGACGCATGAGGCTGAGCGCACCAAGCTGCGCGAAAGCCTTTCCGGCTCCGATCTCGACAAGGCGCTTGACGAGCTGGAAAACCAGTGGAACCTCGGCGAGAGCGACCGCAAGCAGCGCTACATGAGCCATGCCATGGCGATCGCCGCCCAGGCGATCGACCATGTCGGCCTGCCCGCCATCATCCGCCCGTCCTTCACGCTCGGCGGCACCGGCGGCGGCATTGCCTATAACCGCTCGGAATTCTTCGAAATCGTCGGCAGCGGCCTCGATGCCTCGCCGACCACCGAAGTGTTGGTCGAAGAATCCGTCCTCGGCTGGAAAGAGTATGAGATGGAGGTCGTCCGCGACAAGGCGGACAACTGCATCATCATCTGCTCCATCGAAAACATCGATCCGATGGGCGTCCATACCGGCGACTCGATCACCGTCGCTCCGGCGCTGACGCTGACGGACAAGGAATACCAGATCATGCGCAACGCCTCGATCGCGGTGCTGCGCGAGATCGGCGTCGAAACCGGCGGCTCGAACGTGCAGTTCGCCGTCAACCCGAAGGACGGCCGCCTCGTCGTCATCGARATGAACCCGCGCGTGTCGCGCTCSTCGGCSCTGGCCTCCAAGGCCACSGGCTTCCCGATCGCCAAGRTCGCCGCCAAGCTCGCGATCGGCTATACGCTCGACGAACTCGAAAACGACATCACCGGCGGCGCGACGCCGGCGTCGTTCGAACCGTCGATCGACTATGTCGTCACCAAGATCCCGCGTTTCGCCTTCGAAAAATTCCCGGGCGCATCCCCGGTTCTCACCACGGCCATGAAGTCGGTCGGTGAAGTCATGGCGATCGGCCGTACCTTCGCGGAATCGCTGCAGAAAGCACTGCGTGGCCTCGAAACCGGTCTGACCGGCCTCGACGAAATCGAGATCCCGGATTCCGAAGAAGGCGAATCCAGCCACAACGCCATCCGCGCCGCGATCGGTACGCCGACGCCGGACCGCCTGCGTATGGTCGCCCAGGCGCTGCGCATGGGCCTCAGCATCGAAGAGGTTCATGAAGGCTGCAAGATCGACCCGTGGTTCATCGCCCAGCTCAAGAACATCGTCGAGATGGAAGCCCGCATCCGCGAGCACGGCCTGCCTGATGATGCAACCAACCTGCGCATGCTGAAGGCCATGGGCTTCTCCGACGCCCGCCTCGCCACCCTGACCGGCAAGCGCCCGAAGGAAGTGGCCGAGCTGCGCAACGCGCTCAACGTCCGCCCAGTCTTTAAGCGCATCGACACCTGTGCCGCGGAATTCGCCTCGCCGACCGCCTACATGTACTCGACCTATGAAACGCCTTTCGTCGGCGCTGCGCGCTCCGAGGCGCTGGTCTCCGACCGCAAGAAGGTGGTCATCCTCGGTGGCGGCCCGAACCGTATCGGCCAGGGCATCGAATTCGACTATTGCTGCTGCCATGCCGCTTTCGCGCTGAAGGATGCCGGCTACGAAGCAATCATGATCAACTGCAACCCGGAAACGGTTTCCACCGACTACGACACCTCCGATCGCCTCTATTTCGAGCCGCTGACGGCCGAAGACGTGATCGAAATTCTGCGCGCAGAGCAGGAAAAGGGTGAAGTCGTCGGCGTCATCGTCCAGTTCGGCGGCCAGACCCCGCTGAAGCTCGCAGAAGCGCTCGAAAAGAACGGCATCCCGATCCTCGGCACCGCGCCCGACATGATCGACCTTGCCGAAGACCGCGACCGTTTCCAGAAGCTTCTGATGAAGCTCGATCTCAATCAGCCGAACAATGGCATTGCCTACTCGGTCGAGCAGGCCCGCCTCGTCGCCGCCGAAATCGGCTTCCCGCTGGTCGTGCGCCCGTCCTACGTGCTTGGCGGCCGCGCCATGCAGATCCTGCATTCCGAAGGCCAGCTGCAGACGTACCTGCTCGACACGGTTCCGGAACTGGTACCCGAGGATATCAAGCAACGCTACCCGAACGACAAGACCGGCCAGATCAACACCCTGCTCGGCAAGAACCCGCTGCTGTTCGACAGCTATCTCAGCCACGCCATAGAGGTGGACGTCGACTGCCTGTCCGACGGCACAGACGTCTATGTCGCCGGCATCATGGAACACATCGAGGAAGCCGGCATCCATTCCGGCGATAGCGCCTGCTCGCTGCCACCGCGCACGCTTTCGCGCGAGATGCTCGACGAGCTGGAGCGCCAGGCGAAAGCCATGGCAAAGGCCCTCAATGTCGGCGGCTTGATGAACGTCCAGTTCGCCATCAAGGACGGCACGGTCTACGTGCTCGAAGTCAATCCGCGCGCTTCGCGCACGGTGCCTTTCGTCGCCAAGACCATCGGCGCGCCGATCGCCAAGATCGCCGCCCGCGTCATGGCCGGCGAGAAGCTGGATGCGACCTTTGCGGCTTACGGCGAGAAGCCCGATCCGCGTGCCCTGAAGCACATCGCCGTCAAGGAAGCAGTCTTCCCCTTCGCCCGTTTCCCGGGCGTCGATACGCTGCTCGGACCGGAAATGCGCTCGACCGGCGAAGTCATCGGCCTCGATACCGATTTCGCGCTGGCCTTCGCCAAGTCACAGCTCGGCGCCGGCGTCGAATTGCCGCGTGAAGGCACGGTCTTCGTTTCCGTGCGCGACGAAGACAAGCCGCGCGTTCTGCCGGCGATCCGCATCCTCGTCGAACAGGGCTTTAAGGTTCTCGCGACCGGCGGCACCGCCCGCTTCCTCGCCGAAAACGGCATCACCGCCGCGAAGATCAACAAGGTTCTCGAGGGACGTCCGCATATCGAAGACGCCATCCGCAACCGCCAGGTCCAACTCGTCATCAACACGACCGACGGCAACAAGGCGATCTCGGATTCGAAGTCGCTGCGCCGCGCCACGCTGATGCAGAAGGTGCCCTATTACACCACGATGGCCGGCGCCGAAGCTGCCGCCCAAGCCATCAAGGCGCTCAAGGCCGGCAATCTCGAAGTCCGCCCGCTGCAGAGCTACTTCTGATCCCGGGAGAGGCATCGCCTCTTCGCGCTCGCCTCCTAGGCTCGTCAAAACTGCGACCCAAAATTGCAGACATGGATACTTGGTGTTAGCCTGCTCCCCGGCCGTATCGGGGAAGCAGCATGTCGAAGAATATCGTCATCCTGTTCGACGGCACGTCGAACGAGATAACTGCAGATCGCACCAATATTTTACGTCTGTTCGGAACGCTGAAGCGCTCCGACGAACAGATCGTCTATTACGACCCCGGCGTCGGCACGCTGGGTGCGGCAGACGCCTGGTCGCCCTTCTACCGCAAGTCTATCGAGGTCTGGGGCCTTACCACTGGTTGGGGTCTCGATGAAAACGTCAAAGGCGCCTACCGCTTCCTCGTCGAAAATTACGATGCCGGCACGCCCGACGATCACGGCGGCCATCCCGACAGGGATCGCATCTATATTTTCGGCTTCAGCCGCGGCGCCTATACGGCCCGCGTTCTCGCAGGTTTCATCCATGCTTTTGGGCTGTGTAGCAGATATCACCTGAACCTGCTCGATTACGCTTACAGAACCTATAAGGGCATTCCCGAACAGGAGCAGCGCGCCGATGGCGGGGATCCCTCATCGGCCTTCAAGAGCATGCGGCTCTACGAGCGCATGCTGCGCAACGACCGCCCGCCGATCAAGCTGCTCGGTCTCTTTGATACGGTTGCCTCTGTCATCGAAAAGGGCAAAGGGCGCATTCAGTTCAAGACCCACCCCTTCACCCGCAAGAATCCGAGCGTCGAATATGTGCGCCATGCCATGGCGATCGACGAACGCAGAACCATGTTTCAACCGGAATTGTGGGCGCCGGATCAGGATTACCGCGGCAATCCCTTCAAGCCCGCGATCGCAAAACAGGACTTTAAGGAGGTCTGGTTTGCAGGCGTCCACGGCGATATCGGCGGCGGTTACCCGGAGGCCGAGAGCGCACAGATCAAGATACCGCTCGACTGGATGATCCGCGAAACGGGGCCCTCAGGCTTGCTCTACGTTTCGCGCACGATCAACAATATCGTCCTTGGCAAAAGCGACAAATACTATGTCGAGCTCAATGCGGCAGCGCCGCTGCACAACTCAATGAGCGTAGGGTGGAAGCTGCTCGAATATATCCCGCGGCGCGTGCCGGAAAACTCCTGGCGCAGGCGCGGCGACAGAAGGGGCATTTATCTGCCCCGCGAAGACAGGCGTTTCATCCCCGACGGCGCAAACCTGCATGAATCCGTGAGGGTGCGCATGGTGACCGGATATAATCCGCCGAACCTGCCGAAAGATCCGGTCTTCGTCCCCTGACGCATTGAATCGAATTCTACGCTCAGGCAGCCAGGCCCTTGATCAGATTCATATCTTGCCGGAAGCGGGTCAGCTCTTGTGCCCTCCTCCCCTCGTCCGGAATTCGCAGCAGATAGGAGGGATGCACCGTGACAAAGAGCAATCGCCCCTCCTCCATCGCGATCGGGCGTCCGCGCAGATCCTCCAGCTTCTGCTTCTCGCCGGTCAGCGAATAGAGCGCCGTCGCGCCCATCGCCACGATCAATTTCGGCTTTACGAGATCGAGTTCCAGCTTCAGCCACCAGCGGCAATGCTGCACCTCGCCGAGATTGGGCTTCTGGTGGATACGCCGCTTGCCGCGCGGCTCGTATTTGAAATGCTTGACGGCATTGGTGACATAGAGCCTCGACCGATCGATGCCGGCCTGCGCGATCGCTTCGTCGAAAACCTTACCCGCCGGCCCGACAAAGGGTCGACCTGCGAGATCCTCCTGATCGCCTGGTTGCTCGCCGACGAACATGATCTCGGCATCATCTGGCCCTTCGCCGAAGACGGTCTGCGTCGCCTTCGCATGCAGCGGGCATTGGCTGCAGACGGCGGCCTCCTCGCGCAATGCCTCCAGCGTTCCCGCAGGGGCCATCTGCGGGGCCGGCATGCGGGCTGCCGCCTCCTGGATCTTATTGTGATAGGGAAGCGGCATGGTCGCCTCGCGCTCGGCCATGGCGAGCACTTTTGCTTCGGCCTCGGCGATCAGGCCAGGGATGAGATCGGCTTCCGGCAGGTTCTTCCAGTATTTCTTCGGCATCTCTGCCTGCATGGCCTTCACCTTCAGCCGCGCCGGATTGAAGATGCTGGCATAATAGATGCGCCAGAGATCATCGGTCGCGTCACTGATGTCAGGTTTCTCGCAGGCCACATTGCTTGTCGTCAGCCGCTCGCCGTCCCAGGCGGCCGAACCCTTCGGCGTCGCGATCAGCCAGTCCATGTCGGTGAAGCGGCGTTGGAAGAAGGGCGCCTTGCGCGCGACGATATAATGATCCGGCTCGAACCAGGCTATGAATTTTCGCCGCCCGCCGGCAGGTGCCGCCACCTCCTTGAAGCGCACGAAGGCCGTCATCTTGTGGGCGTCGCGATGCACGCTCTTCTGCATCAGCAGAGCACGCGAAACCTCTTCATCGGACGCCAGATCCAGCAGGTTCCGGTTTTCCTGCAATCGCCAGAGCAGGCTATAGAGCAGCGAAAAACGCCTGGCATCGCTATGGCAGATCACGGCCTCGGCTAACGCCATGAAAGCCGGCGAAACGCTCATCGGCTTGGCGTCGGCAGGAGGAGCAGGCGGCAAGGCGTCACGCTGGAAGGCAAAGCCCGGTTCGCTGCTCTTTTCATGCCAGTCGATCTCTTCTGGCAGAATCCCAGCTGCGGCGAAGGCGCGAGCGGCCTTGCGCCATTCCTCGAAATTGCCCCTACCCTCCAGAACCACCCGGCGCATCATAGCAGCGACAACTGTTCGGGTTTTGGCTCGAACATCGCGCGCAAGTCCGGCCGGTCGACAAGACGATGCGGCGTCCAGCCCTCGACAGTGATGAAGGCCTGCACCTTGCGGATCGACACGCCGAGCCGCGGCAAGTCTTCAAGCCGCAGACGGCGTTGCCGCCGCTCAGTCAGGATCGCCTTTACCGTCTTGGTGCCGAGGCCCGGCACACGCAGCAGCTTCTCGCGATCGGCGCGGTTGACATCGACGGGGAAGTCCTCGCGATGGCCGAGTGCCCAGGCGAGCTTGGGATCGAGATTGAGATCCAGCATGCCGCCCTGCTGTGTCGAGGTGATTTCGTCGATGCCGAAACCATAGAAACGATAGAGCCAGTCCGCCTGATAGAGCCGGTGCTCGCGCATCAGCGGCGGCTTGATGAGCGGCAGGTTCTTCGAACTGTCGGGGATCGGGCTGAAGGCGGAATAATAGACTCGTTTGAGACCATAGCTGCTATAGAGCTGGCCGCTGGTCGACAGGATCGTCGCATCATTGGCGCCGTCGGCGCCGACAATCATCTGTGTACTCTGGCCGGCCGGTACGAAGCGCTTGCGCCTCTTGGTCTGCAGCGTCGGCTCTTCCGCAGCCTCGATCTTCAGCCTGAGATCGCCCATCGACCGGCGGATACTGGCCGGCTTCTTCTCCGGCGCAAAACGGTTGATGCCGCTATCGGTTGGCAGTTCGATATTGAGCGACAGGCGATCGGCATAGAGCCCCGCCTCCTCGATCAGATGCGCGGAGGCCTCCGGAATGGATTTCAGATGGATGTAGCCGCGAAATTGATGCGTGACCCGCAACTCCCGCACGATGCGCACCATTTCCTCCATCGTGTGGTCGGACGAGCGGATGATGCCGGAGGAGAGAAACAATCCCTCGATATAGTTGCGCCGGTAGAATTCCAGTGTCAGCCAGACCACTTCTTCCGGTGTGAAGCGGGCGCGCTCGACATTGCTGGACGAGCGGTTGATGCAATAGGCACAATCATAGATGCAGAAATTGGTGAGCAGGATCTTCAGAAGCGAGATGCATCGCCCATCCGGCGCATAGGCATGGCAAATGCCCGAGCCTTCGGTGGAGCCGAGCCCTCCAGAGGCAGCCGAATCCCGTTTGACTGTGCCGCTGGAGGCGCAGGAAGCATCATATTTGGCGGCATCGGAGAGGATCGCCAACCGTTCTTTAAGCGATTTCTTCATCCCGATGTTCACTAAATGTTCACGGTGGCAAAATCAAGACGAAGAAATGAGCCTCCACCCAACTTCCCTTCAAAAGCAGGCACTTCTGCGGGAAGCGGAAAGCTTCGGTAAGAATTTTATGGAAATCGCGCGTGCCGATCTGCTATAAGCAACGAACTAAGATTGTAGCACGGTTCCGAAGTTCCCTTCGGGACCTGTTTTCTTTTGTGTCTGCGAGAACTGCAGACGCGGGGAGAGAAGGACGAAAAAATGGTTGATAAGGTACCGATGACACAGGGTGGTTTCGTCAAGCTGCAGGAAGAACTGCGCTGGCGCCAGCAGGAGGAGCGCCCGCGAATCATCGAGGCAATCGCGGAAGCGCGCGCCCATGGCGACCTTTCCGAAAATGCCGAGTACCATGCCGCCAAGGAAGCGCAGAGCCACAATGAGGGCCGCGTCGCCGAGCTCGAAGACCTGACGGCGCGCGCCGAAGTCATCGATCTCTCCAAGATGTCGGGCGACAAGATCAAGTTCGGCGCCAAGGTGAAGCTCGTCGACGAGGACACCGAAGAGGAAAAGACCTACCAGATCGTCGGCGATCAGGAAGCCGATGTGAAGCAGGGCCGTATCTCGATCTCCTCCCCGATCGCCCGCGCACTGATCGGCAAGGAAGTCGGCGATTCCATCGAAGTCAACGCGCCGGGTGGTTCGAAGGCCTACGAAATCCTCTCCGTCTCCTGGGGCTGATCGCCCGCGCCTCCCTCTTCAAGAGCAGCCAGTGCCGGATATCAGTGACGTCGAGATCATCGCGCCCAACCTGAAACGCCGGCTCTCCGGCGTCACGTCGACGATCGTCCAGCTCATCCCCTGCCAGATCCGGCTAGGGATCAGGATCGCAGCCCTCGGCCCCGGCCTTCCGCCGGAACTTCCGCGCCTGAAATGGCCGCAGCTTGCTGGCCTCCGGCGTCCGCCCGCGGGACGGCGTCACCGGGTCTGGCACGCACGCCGCAACAATGAGATGGCGGCGGGCATCCTCATGCGTCACGTGCTGCGCATGCCGCTGAAGCTCGTCTTCACCTCGGCCGCCCAACGCCGACATAGCTCCTACACCCGCTGGCTGATCCGCCAGATGGATGCTGTCATCGCCACCAGCAGCCGTTCCGGCTCGTTCCTCAAGGTACCATACACGGTCATCCAGCACGGCGTCGATCTCACGCTCTTCCATCCCCCCGAAGGGTCTGTCGACACGATCGCTGCCACAGGCCTGCCCGGCCGCTACCTCATTGGCTGCTTCGGTCGCGTCCGCCATCAGAAAGGCACCGATCTTTTCGTCCAGGCGATGATCGCGCTGCTGCCGCAGTATCCGGACTGGACGGCCGTGATTTCCGGTCGCGTCACCCCGGAGCACATTGCATTCGCCGACAAGCTGAAGGCCGATATCGCCGCAGCCGGCCTGACCGACCGCATCGTCTTCATTGGCGAAGTGCCAGATATCAAGGTCTGGTATCGCCGCCTGACGCTCTATGTCGCGCCCTCCCGCAATGAAGGCTTCGGCCTGACACCGCTGGAGGCCATGGCTTCGAAAACAGCGGTCGTGGCCTCTGACGCCGGCGCCTACGCTGAAATGATCGTGCCCGGCGAGAACGGCATCATCGTGCCGCCAGGTGACGGCGAGGCACTGGCGGCGGCGATCGCCACCTATCTTGCTGATCCCACCCTCGCCATTGCGCAGGGCGAAACGGCGCTGGCGCACGTGCGAGAAAATTTCGCGCTGGAAAAGGAAGCGACGGCGATCAATCGGATTTACCAGCAACTTCTCGGCGCGTAAGCCGTTCGTCAGACCATGGCAACGACATATCAGGGAGGTAGGGACACGTAGATGTCGACCGCAAACGACAACGAAAACCTGGTCAACGTGCTCTGTATGAAGTGGGGGACGCTCTACGGCGCCGAATATGTCAACAATCTCTACCGCGGTGTCAAACGACACCTGAAGCGCCCGCATCGCTTTGTCTGCTTCACCGACAATACCGCCGGCCTCGACGAGGGTATAGAAACCTTCCCCCTGCCTGAGCTCGGCCTGCCGGCCGGCTCCAAGGATCGCCGCTGGCAGAAGCTTGCGCTCTTCCGCCGCGAGCTTGCCGATCTCAAGGGCATCGGCCTCTTCCTCGACCTCGATCTCGTCATCGTCGATGATCTGGAACCGCTCTTCCAGCATCCGGGAAAGTTCCTCATCATCCGTGATGACGATCTCTTCCGCGCCAAGCCGCTGCGCATAGTCAATCCCACCCGCGACAGGTTCCTGGGCTCGGTCGGCAATAGTTCGGTCTTCCGCTACGAAATCGGCGCCCACGCTTATATTCTGGATACCTATATCGCCGATCCGGTGGCGGCCATGTCCAAATACGAGATCTCCCAGCAGTTCCAGAGTGCGCAGCTCGCAGCGCATGGACATCTGCAATACTGGCCGCGCGAATGGTGCGTGAGCTTCAAGAATGCCTGTGTGCCCAGCCACATCAACAGTTTCTGGCGCGATCCCGAGCTGCCACCGGAGGCCAAGATCGTCGTCTTTGCCGGCAGTCCGAAAATGAGTGAAGTTTTTGAAGGCGGCGGCCAGAAATGGTATCGCCGCATCGGCAATACCGATTGGCTGAGCAAGGCCTGGCGCGGCTAAAGCATGTCGCGCAAAAGTGTGTAGCGGTTTTGCGGCAACGACATGCAAAAACAAGAGCCTAAAGCGTGGCAAGCGGATCTGGAAGATCGCGACACGCTTTAGATTACAGTTCGACGAGCCCGAGCTTCTTCACCTGGCGGATCGTCAGCATGGTGCGAACGGTATCGACATGCTCGTTGGCCGTCAGCACCTCGATGACGAAATCCTGGAAGCGTGTGAGGTTTTGGGCCACGCAATGCAGCAGGAAATCGCTGTCGCCGGAAACCATCCAGGCCTGGCGCACCAGCGGCCATTCGGTGGTGGCAGCGGCAAAGGCCTTCAGATTGGCTTCGGACTGATGTTTGAGGCCGACCATGCAGAAGGCGACGAGATCGAGCCCGAGCTTCGGGCTGTTCAGCATCGCGTGATAGCCTTCGATGACACCCGCCTCTTCGAGCTTGCGCACCCGGCGCAGGCAGGGCGGCGCTGAAATTCCCACCCGGTCGGCAAGTTCCACATTGGTCATGCGGCCGTCGGCCTGCAGTTCCCGCAATATCTTTATGTCGATAACGTCAAGTTCAGCGCGAACCACGCTTAGGCCTTTCTTTAATTCCCCGCGGGCAGCTTCTATATAAAGCGACGGAATACGCAAGAAAGTTTCAGTCAGATGACGGAATCTTGCACAGCGCCTGCATTTGCCTTGTTGGTAATGCAAGGCTGCCCTTGAATAAAAGCATTGGTCGTTCATAAATGGCGCAGGGATCGCGAAACGGCCTTATTCGCCTCTTAGCCGCCGCATCCTGCAAGTCGAAAGGAAATTCCATGTCTGCCCGCCATACCAAGGTGCTCATTATCGGTTCCGGACCTGCCGGCTATACGGCAGCGGTCTATGCCGCGCGCGCCATGCTGAAGCCGGTTTTGATCGCCGGTCTGGAACAGGGCGGCCAGCTCATGATCACCACCGATGTCGAGAACTATCCGGGCTTTGCCGATCCTATCCAGGGGCCCTGGCTGATGGACCAGATGCTGCAGCAGGCGCAGCATGTCGGCGCCGAGATCGTCAACGACCTCGTGACCGAAGTCGACCTCAACCAGCGTCCCTTCGTCGCCCGCACCGATAGCGGCCAAGTCTGGACTGCCGATACGCTTGTTATTGCGACCGGCGCCAAGGCCAAGTGGCTCGGCATCGAAAGCGAGCAGCATTTCCAGGGCTTTGGCGTGTCTGCCTGCGCCACCTGCGATGGCTTTTTCTACCGCAACAAGGATGTGATCGTGGTCGGCGGCGGCAACAGCGCCGTCGAAGAAGCGCTCTATCTGTCGAACATCGCGAAGTCGGTCACCGTCGTGCACCGCCGCGACAGCTTCCGTGCAGAAAAAATCCTGCAGGAACGTCTCTTCTCCAAGGAGAACGTCAAGATTCTCTGGAATACCGAAGTCGCCGAGATCACGGGCACGCCGGCAAAGCCCCCAATGCCGCCGTCCGTTTCCGGTGCTCGCCTGCGCGACACCCGCACCGGCGCCATCACCGATGTCGTCGTTGACGGCGTCTTCGTGGCGATCGGTCACGCGCCGGCAACCGAACTTTTCAAGGGCAAGCTGAAGCTGAAGGACAGTGGCTATCTCTGGACCGCACCGGATTCGACTGCGACCAGCCTGGAGGGAGTCTATGCCGCAGGCGACGTGACGGACGATACGTTCCGCCAGGCGGTCACCGCCGCAGGCATGGGATGCATGGCCGCCCTCGAGGCAGAACGTTATCTGACGGGCCACATGCCCGTTGCCGTAGCAGCGGAGTAACAGTGGCATGAGGGGTGGGGGAATGCCATTGGACTGGGACAAGCTGCGTATTTTCCACGCAGCTGCCGAAGCCGGATCGTTTACGCATGCGGCTGACAAGCTGCATCTGTCCCAGTCGGCCATCAGCCGTCAGGTCAGCGCGCTCGAGCAGGATGTGGGCACCAAGCTCTTCCACCGCCACGCACGCGGCCTGATCCTGACCGAACAGGGCGAACTGCTTTACCGCACCGCCCATGATGTGCTGCTGAAGCTCGAAACCGTGAAGATGCAACTGACCGAGACGACGGAAACGCCGTCCGGCAAGCTGCGCGTCACCACGACAGTCGGCCTCGGCCAGGGATGGCTGACCGACAAGATCCAGGAATTCCTGCAGCTCTATCCCGATGTGCAGATCCAGCTCATCCTCGACAACGAGGAAGTGGATGTGAACATGCGCCATGCCGATTGCGCTATCCGCCTTCGCCAGCCGCAGCAGTCGGACCTCATCCAGCGTAAGCTCTTCACCGTGCATATGCACGTCTATGCGGCCCCCTCCTACATCAACCGCCACGGCGAGCCGCAGACGATCGAGGATCTCGACAATCACCGCATCATCACTTTCGGGGAGCCTGCGCCGAACTACCTGCTCGACGTCAACTGGCTGGAAATCGCCGGTCGCTCGTCGGACAACAAGCGCATTCCGCATCTGCAGATCAACAGCCAGACCTCGATCAAGCGGGCCTGCCTGCTCGGCATCGGCATCGCCTGCCTGCCGGATTATATCGTCGGTCGCGACCCCGGTCTGATCCAGCTGGCAATCAATGCCGACGTCCCCTCCTTCGATACCTATTTCTGCTATCCGGACGAGATCAAGAACGCCGCCAAGCTGAAAGCCTTCCGCGATTTCATCGTCAGCAAGGCCCGCAACTGGAACTTCTGATTTCCATTTTTATGGAACGAATTTCAAATCATGCAACCCACGCATGACTGACATGCACAAAAAAGGGTTGTTGTTTGCTCATTAAAGCACCATATCGCACATAGCTGATGCACACGGTGGCTTTTCCTCCCAGTTCCACCGCATTAGCTGTTCCCCTCTGGAGGTTTTTGACCTTCACACTTATAAGGGCCCTGGTTTTCCGGTGGCCCTCTTTTTTTGCCCGAATTTTTGTCGGTAGATACCGCAATGCGGAAAAATTTGTGCAGTGCATAGCAGACATGCACAAAAATGTATTGAAAGCTGCACAAAGAACCACCATATCGCTCATAGCTGATGCATTTGGTGGCTTCTCTCCCAGTGCCACCGCGTTGGCTGTTCCCCTCTGGAGGTTTTTGACCTTCACACTTAAAAGGGCCCTGGTTTTCCGGTGGCCCTCTTTTTTTGCTTAAAACTTAAGCAAGCCGGAAAAACCGTCAGCTCACGCCTCCGTGATTTGCATATCGAAAATCACCGATCCATATATCGGGAAAATCCGATTTATACTTCGATGAACGACGATGGACAAAGACGAGATTCTCAAGGCATTGGCCAACCCTGCCCGGATGGACATCCTCAACTGGTTGAAGAATCCGGAAGAGCACTTCCCGACGCAGGAACACCCGTTTGAAATGGGCGTCTGCGCCAGCCAGTTCGAACGCTGCGGCCTTTCCCAATCCACAGTTTCCGCCCATCTCGGCACGCTTCACCGCGCCGGCCTCGTCACCAGCAAGCGCGTCGGCCAGTGGATCTTCTACAAGCGTAACGAAGAAACGATCGCTGCCTTCCTCCAGCAGCTAACGCAGGATCTTTAATCATGCCCCTTGCCCTGCTCGTTCTTGCCTTGAGCTCATTTGCGATAGGCACCACCGAATTCGTCATCATGGGCCTTCTGCCCGAAGTCGCAGCCGACCTCTCTGTCACGATCCCTGAGGCCGGCTGGCTGGTTACGGGTTATGCGCTGGCCGTCGCGCTCGGTGCCCCCATCATGGCGGTCTCGACCGCCAAGCTGAAGCGCCGCTCGGCACTCATCATGCTGATGGCCTTCTTCATTGCCGGCAACCTGCTCTGCGCCATCGCTCCGAATTATTGGGTGCTGATGGTGGCACGCATCGTCACCGCCCTCTGCCACGGCGCCTTCTTCGGCATCGGCTCGGTCGTCGCCGCCAATCTCGTCAGCGAAGACCGCAAGGCACGCGCCGTCGCCTTGATGTTTACCGGCCTGACGCTCGCAAACGTGCTCGGCGTGCCGCTCGGCACCGCCATCGGCCAGGCCTTCGGCTGGCGCTCCACCTTCTGGGTCGTTACCGCCATCGGCATCGTCACCATTGCCGGCCTGATCGCCATCCTGCCCAGGGATAAGCAGGAAGAGCAGAGCAGCATTCTGCGTGAGATCGCCGCCTTGCGGAAGGGCCGCCTCTGGATGGCGCTCTCGGTTACCGTCTTCTTCTCGGCCTCGATGTTCACGCTCTTCACCTACATCGCTCCGCTGCTGCGCGACGTGACGGGCATCTCGCCGGAAGGCGTCACCTGGACCCTGTTCCTGATCGGCGTCGGCCTGACGGTCGGAAACCTGATCGGCGGCAAGCTCGCCGACTGGCGCCTCGGCACAGCCCTTGCCGCCATCTTCGCGGCGATCGCACTGACTTCAGCGATCTTCTTCTATACGAGCCGCTTCTTCATCCCCGCCGAGATTACCCTCTTCCTGTGGGCCGCCGCCACTTTCGCCGCGGTTCCCGCCCTGCAGGTCGGCGTCGTCGGTTTCGGCAAGGAGGCCCCGAACCTGGTCTCGACTATCAATATCGGCGCCTTCAACACCGGCAATGCCCTTGGCGCCTGGGTCGGCGGCATGGTCATCGATGCCGGCCTCGATCTCAATCGCGTTCCCCTCGCCGCAGCCGCCATGGCCCTGATCGGCCTTGCCGCCACTGTTCTCACCTATCTCTCCGGCCGGGCGCAGACTGCCCCCGCTGCTGCCGAGTGATCCCCCAAGCAGAAAGGACCTTCCATGGCCAAGCTTTTCCAGCCGACTCAGATCGGCGATATCGCGCTCAAGAACCATATCGTCATGGCGCCGCTCACGCGTAACCGTTCTCCGGGCGCAGTCCCGAACGACCTCAACGTCGAATATTATCGCCAGCGCGCCACGGCCGGCCTCATCATCACGGAAGCGACCGCCATCACGCATCAGGGCCAGGGCTATGCCAACGTTCCCGGCCTTTATAGCAAGGAAGCCGTTGATGGCTGGAAGCGCGTGACGGACGCGGTTCATGCCGAAGGCGGCAAGATCATCGTGCAGATGTGGCATGTCGGTCGCATCTCCCACACGACGCTGCAGCCGAACGGCGGCAAGCCGGTGTCCTCGACCAACCGTATCGCCAAGGCAAAGACCTATCTGGTCAACGCTGACGGTAGCGGCGCCTTTGCCGATACGTCCGAGCCCCGCGCGCTCGAAGCCTCCGAAATTCCGGGCATCATCGAGGATTATCGCAAGGCTGCCCGCGCTGCGATCGATGCCGGCTTCGACGGTGTCGAAATCCACGGCGCCAACGGCTATCTGCTCGACCAGTTCATGCGCGACGGCGTCAACGACCGCACCGACGAATATGGCGGCTCGATCGAAAACCGCACGCGGTTCACCTTCCAGGTGGTCGAGGCCGTAACCAAGGAAATCGGCGCTCGCCGTACCGCAATCCGCATTTCGCCGGTCACGCCGTCGGGTGAGTCCTACGATTCCAATCCGCAGGCGCTCTTCACGCATGTCGTTGAAGGTCTCGCCAAGTACGACCTTACCTATATCCATGTCGTAGAAGGCCAGACCGGCGGCGACCGCGATTATCGCCAGGGCGACAACCCGTCTTTCAATTACAAGGCGCTGCGCGCCGCCTATGAGAAGGCTGGTGGCAAGGCTGCCTGGATGGTCAACAATGGCTATATCAGAGATATGGCGATCGAAGCCGTCGAAAACGGCACGGCCGATCTCGTCGCCTTCGGCAAGCCTTTCATCTCCAATCCCGATCTCGTCGAACGGCTGGAAAAGAACCTGCCACTCAACCCGCCGGACCAGTCTACCTTCTACGGCGGCAGCGCAAAGGGCTATGTCGATTATCCGGCCCTGGAAAAGGTCGCCTGATCGTCTTGGACAAACAGAAATCCCGCCATCCGGCGGGGTTTCCATTTCAGGCCATTGCCGCTAGCTTGCGCCGATGTTCTCTCCCTATCTCGAACGCTGGTCGCTGACTGCTGACGGCGAACCCATCATCACCCATTCAAGCCACCTCCTGCCGGTCATCTGGCAAAACAAGCCGGCCATGCTGAAAGTCGCGACCCACAGCAGCGAACGCGAAGGCGCGCTGTTGATGAAGTGGTGGGACGGCGATGGCGCTGCCCGTGTCTATGCCCAGGAAGATGATGCAGTTCTGCTGGAGCGCGCGACGGATAAACGCTCGCTGCTGAACATGGCAATGAATGGCGAGGACGACGAGGCAAGCCGCATCATGGTGCGCACGGCGGCAAAGCTGCACGCGCCCCGCCCTACTCCTCTCCATGACTCCACACCGCTAAAGCGCTGGTTCCGCGATCTGGAGCCGGCCGCCCTCACCCATGGCGCCACCTTTGCCGACTGCTGGAAAACGGCGAGCGCTTTGCTGGCCGAGCCACAGCAGTTCAGCATTCTTCACGGCGACATTCACCACCGCAATATCCTCGACTTCGGCGAACGGGGCTGGCTGGCGATCGATCCCAAGCGTCTCTGGGGCGAACGCGGCTTCGACTTTGCCAATATTTTCGCCAATGAAGACCTGCCGACGATAACGGACCCCGCTCGTCTGAAGCGTCAGCTTGCGATCGTCTCCAAGGAGGCCAATATCGAGCCGACCCGCCTGCTGAAATGGATAGCCGCCTATTCCGGTCTTTCCGCCGCCTGGTTCCTCGAAGATGATGACCACGTGTCGGCAGAAAAGCCTCTGACTGTCGCCCGCATCGCGCTCGCCGAACTGGCTTAACCCGCCTTCCCGACATGAGAGAGAGGTGCCGCGGTCGTTGCTCCATGCGGCTCTGGTAGGGAGCCCTGTGCAATGAGCGAGGCCCACACTGCCTCGTCTATCGGCGTGTGCGGCTCGGTTCCGAGTTCGGCGACCAGCTTGTCGTTCCTCATGCGCAGCGTCACCTTCCAGAGGTAGCGCATCTCCTTCAGTTCATGCATGACCGTCATGAAGGGAGCGAGCAACGGCACGATGAACCAGGGGAAACGACCGATCTTGGCCGCACCGCCGGCAACACGCCGGACCGCCTCCGCCATTTGCCGGCCATCGCCATCCCAGAAGCCGTTCATGTGATAGCAGGCGAAAGCCGGAAGGCGCTCGGCACGCTCGACGAGCTGCACCATCGTCTCGGCTACATCGGGCAGATAGGCCCATTGGTGACCGATGCCCGGCCTAGCCGGATTCTTGATCGTACCAACAGGTTTGCCCGGCGTGGCAAAAGCAGCGGAGAACCAGCTATTGCTGGTAGCGCCCGGCCCGAAGAAGTCGCCGGCGCGGACGATGATGACGCCAGTGCCGGTCTCGGAAGCAGCCTTCAGGCGCTTCTCCATCTCGACGCGGATCTTGCCCTTCTTCGTCACCGGGTGCTGCGGACTATCCTCCGTCACAACAGGAAACGCATCCGGCCCGAAATTGTAGACGGTGCCTGGCAGCACGATGCGGGCGCCGACGGCACGAGCTGCGGCAATCGTATTATCCAGCATCGGCAGAACCAGCTTCTCCCAGTCGCGATAACCGGGCGGATTGACCGCATGCACGATCAGGCTTGCGCCTTCGGCAGCCTTGCGCACGTCCGCCAGATTCATCGCGTCCCCCTGTATCCAGTCGAAACCCTGCCCGCTCGCGGATGCTTTCGCGGCGTTGCGGTTGAGCGCTCTGACCTTCCAGCCGCGTGACTGCAGCTTGCGGGCGACCGCACTGCCGACGCCGCCGGTGGCGCCGAGAACCAGCGCCAGTTTCTTGTCCTGATATTCGCTGCTCATGATCGTCTCCTTGTTCGATGAGACGACTATGCCTTCAACCCGAGATAAACAAAATTGACGAAATAAGTTCCGCTGCTATACATAATTATATGGGCACCGAACCAAGCTGGGATTTCTATCGCTCCTTCCTCACCGTGCTGCGCCAGGGGTCGCTCTCGGCCGCCGCCCGTGAGCTCGGCCTGACGCAGCCGACAATCGGCCGCCATATCGCCGCGCTCGAGGAGGCTGTCGGTGCAGAGCTTTTTATCCGCTCTTCGAATGGCCTGCTGCCGACCGATGTGGCGCTCGACCTCCAGCCCTATGCCGAAACATTGGCAACGACGGCCGCCGCCTTCCTGCGCACAGCATCCAGCAAGCGCGACAAAGTGGAAGGCACCGTGCGCATCAGCGCCAGCGAGGTCATCGGCGTCGAAGTGCTGCCGCCGATCATCGCCGATCTGCAGGAAGCCTATCCGGGCTTGCAGGTGGAGCTTTCGGCATCGGATGCGCTGGAAGATCTCATGAACCGGGAGGCGGATATTGCTGTGCGCATGGCCGAACCGCAGCAGGATGCACTTCTGGTGCGGCGCATCGGCGATATCCCGCTCGGTTTTCACGCGCATCGCCGCTATTTGGAACGCCACGGCACACCGCAAACCCTCGCCGAGCTTGCCGGTCATCGCATCATCGGCTTCGACAGGCAGACAGCCTATATCCGCATGATGCGAAAGCTCTACCCGGCCGTGGATGAACTCACCGCCACCTTCCGAACCAGCAATCATCTGGCGCACTACACGGCCATTCGCGCCGGTGTGGGAATCGGCATCTGTCAGACCGGGCTGGGCCGTCCCAATTCCGATCTCGTTCACATTCTGGCAGATGAATTCGAAATCCAGCTCGGCACATGGGTCGCCATGCACGAAAGCCTCAAGACCTCGCCCCGCTGCCGTGTCGCCTTCGACGCGCTGGTCAAGGGTCTGCTGAATTATATCAAGTCATGCAGGGAAACGCGCGCCTGACGACGCGCTGAAGGATTTCAGAAAATCAACCGGATCAGGGCTCCGGGGAAACCTCGGGCGAACGGCCTTTGGTAAAGCCGTCCACGACCTCGGTCTCGGGACGATCGCCACCTTCGGCATATTCTTCGTGCCACTTGCCCTGCGCATCCTGCCAGCTGATCTCGGCGGAATCGCCGCCAACCTGCTGCTCGGCCGCAACGATACGGGCTGCTTCGAGCGCTTCGGAGTGGCTCGGAAATGCCTCGGAATAGACGTCTCCAAGCTTGTAGGCCCAGCCGCCGTCATGCGGTACGACTTCGTAGACCACCTTGACCATGCATGTGTCTCCTCTTCTTCTCGTTGCGCATCCGTAGGCTCCCGGATCATGTCCGGTTCAGCGCGGGCCGCTTGAGAAGATTTCCAGGACGCCGCGATCTGGGTTCCGGCTGCCGTATGAAAAGCAGTATTTCATTAATCGTCACAGACTGCAAATTTCATCAGTGGGGAGTCTGCTTGCATAGAAAAATCACCGGCTTAGATTCCCCGAGGGAATCAAAATCGGCGCTGGTGGTAGAAATGGCATTGCATCTTAAGGAAGAAAAATTCCTGATCGTGGCGGTCATTGTCGCGGTCATCACCTACTTGCTGGAACATTCGGTCACGGAGGCCGGCCGGGGCATGGCGCTTTTCGCCGCCGCCGCGCTGATTGCAACCATCGTGCTCGCCTCCATGCGCGTCGCCCATCACGCGGAACTGCTGGCCGTCAAGGTTGGCGACCCCTACGGCACGATGATCCTGACGCTCTCGGCAGTCGCTGTCGAAGTCATCATCCTTGGCATCATGATGAGCGGCGAGGAAACGTCGCCGACGCTCGTGCGCGACACGATCTATTCGGCTCTCATGCTCGATATCAACGGCATCCTCGGCCTTGCCGCCCTGCTCGGCGGACTGAAACATGGCGAGCAGCCCTATAACGACAATTCCGGAAAGACCTATGGTGTGATGATCCTGACCGCCATGGGCATCTCGATGATCGTTCCGGAATTCGTGCCCGGCGACAAGTGGCACTATTATTCCGGCTTCACCATCATCGCCATGATCGCGCTCTACGGCCTTTTCCTGCGCATGCAGGTCGGCCAGCACAGCTACTTCTTCTCCTACAGCTATCCGCGTTCGGAACGGCAGAAGGAACATCCCGAGGAACATGACGGAGAGGGATCGGTCGCGACCTCGATCACCATCATCCTTATCGGCGTGGTCATCATCGGCGCGCTTGCCGAATTCATGTCAGGCTTCATGAGCGAAGGCCTGCGCGATACCGGCGCTCCTGTTGCCGTGACTGCCATCGTGGTTGCCGCCATCTCCGCCGCACCGGAAATTTTGACGGCCTTGAGGGCGGCGCTCCGCAACCGTATGCAGGCAACCGTCAACATCGCCATGGGCGCGTCTCTCTCGACGGTCATCCTCACGGTACCGGTCATGGAAGCGATCGCGCTCTATACCGGCCAGCCCTTCATCATGGCCATGTCGCCGGTCCAGACCGTCATGGTGGCGATTACCCTGATTGCCGCCGCCATCAACCTCAATGACGGCGAGACGAATGCCATCGAAGGCATGACCCATTTCATCCTCTTCGCCACCTTCATCATGCTGACGGCGATCGGACTTTGAATCTGAAATCAGCGGCTTAACGCGACAATCGGAATCATTTTCGCAGCGCGTTCAATTAGAAGGTCAGGACAAACAAAAAGCCCGCCATCCCTGGCGGGCTTTTTTAATGCGGCTGATAGCCGATGATTACTTGCAGGCGCCGCAGAAGCGCTGGATGCGGCGGCACGCTTCTTCCAGAAGCTCCTCCGAGGTCGCATAGGAGATGCGGAAGTTCGGGCCGAGGCCAAAGGCCGAGCCGTGAACGACGGCAACGCCTTCCGATTCCAGGAGTTCGGAAACGAAATCCTCGTCCGTCTCGATGACTTTGCCGGACGGGGCTGTCTTGCCGATGAGCCCGGCGCAGGACGGATAGACGTAGAAGGCGCCTTCCGGCACCGGGCAGACGATGCCCTTGGCCTGGTTCAGCATGGAAACAACGAGATCACGGCGGCCTTCGAAGATCTTCTTGTTCTCTGGGATGAAGTCCTGCGTGCCGTTCAGCGCTTCGACAGCCGCCCACTGGGCGATCGAGGTCGCACCCGATGTCTGCTGCCCCTGGATCATGTCCATAGCCTTGATCAGCTGGATCGGGCCTGCCGCATAACCAATACGCCAACCGGTCATCGCATAGGCCTTGGAGACGCCGTTCATCGTCAGCGTGCGGTCGTAGAGCTTCGGCTCGACTTCGACGGGCGTGACGAATTTGAAGTCACCATAGGTCAGGTGCTCGTACATGTCGTCCGTCAGCACCCAGACATGCGGATGCTTCATCAGCACGTCTGTCAGCGCCTTCAGCTCGTCATGCGTATAGGCAGCGCCCGTCGGGTTGGACGGCGAATTGAAGATGAACCACTTGGTCTTCGGCGTGATCGCCTTTTCGAGATCGGCGGGCTGGAGCTTGAAATTATGCTCCTGGGTGGCCGAAACGAAAATCGGTGTGCCGCCGCAGAGCGCCACCATCTCGGGATAGGACACCCAGTAAGGCGCGGGGATCACGACTTCATCGCCGGGGTTCAGCGTCGCCATGAAGGCGTTGAACAGGATCTGCTTGCCGCCGGTGCCGACGATCGTCTGCTCCCAGGAATATTCCAGACCGTTCTCGCGCTTGAATTTGGCGGCAATCGCCTTACGCAGTTCGGGGATACCGGACACCGGCGTGTATTTCGTCTCGCCGCGATTGATCGCGTCGATGGCGGCTTTCTTGATATTCTCCGGCGTATCGAAATCGGGCTCGCCTGCGCCGAGGCCGATGACGTCGCGTCCTTTGGCTTTCAGCTCGCGCGCTTTCTGAGAAACGGCGATGGTGGCTGAAGGCTTCACGCGGGAAAGGGCATCGGCAAGGAAAGCCATGATATCGGTCCTACAAGGTTGAAACGGGCAGAAGGCCGGGACCGGAGTTCTGCGCTAAGCTCTATGTCCAATGTGTGACATCATTTCAAGCGCAAAGGCGTGATGGCGGCAATGATTCTTATTGATCGATTGCCGCACCTGCCTCTGGAATTTTGAACCGAGGTTCGAAGAGACGCCGCAAGGGGTGGATCCAGGCTCACAGGAAGTTGAATCAGTTTCTGAAGTCGGCCCTGTTTTATTCCTTAAAATCAAGGTTATCGCCCGTTTACCATTTGCCACGAATAAGCCGCAACAAATGCCGCGGCATGCCGCAATTCGGTCGTGAGAGCGCCGAGATCAAACCGCTACTCTATCACCATCCGACATTGGTTATTGAGGGTATGCCATGTTTCTGGAAGACGAGCACGCAGCGGGACGTCTGCGCGCAAGCCGGGTTTCTCTGTCGCTGATGGTGGCGGTCATCGCGTTTGCAAGCTGTGTCGTCGCGGCGTTCGGCCTCTTTTCAGTCGCCGAAGCAGGACCGGCCATGGCTTCCAGTTCGCTCCACGCTTCCTATGCCGACCAGAAGATTGCCGATGGCGTAGCAGTGCTTTTCGCCGCGTTGGTCGCCGCAAACGGGCTCGCCATCTGGCTGCGTCGCATTAAGGGCCTTGTCATCTGGGGAGGCGGGCGCGATGCCCGCTAAGCCGCAGCGTTCCAGCTGGACCGAGGAAGCGGACACGTTCGAGCCGCTGCCGACCTACATGGAGCTGGCAATGGCCGCCGCGTCTGCCCACGAGGCACCGCCTGCACCGCCAAGACCCCGTCTTCCCGGGCTTTCGATCGTCGAGAAACTGGTCGCCGTCGGTATCGTTTGCCTTACCTTCTACGGCATGGCGCTGATCGGCTGCGGACTTTTCCTGAAAGCTGAAGCAAAGYGCACCGGCTACTACATCACACAGCGGATAATGAGCGCGGAATTGCAACAGGCCGATTTCGATACCCGTTTCCCTCCCCGCGTAATCAACTGACCTGCTCTCATTCAATCCGAGAACACAAAACCGTTATGGAGCGCCGACTACGGTTGAAGCGCACCATGCCCCGCGCCACCTTCCCCTTAAACTGACGACGGGGGATTATGATGGACGCCATTTCGACTTTCCGTTTCGCCGCGCTGCTGGCAGGAGCCGCTGCTTTTGCAAGTCCAGCTCTTGCCCAGATCGGGGACATCGTCAGGACGCAGGAAGTTTCGGTTCGTGTCGAGAAACTCGCCGAAGGGCTGGAGCACCCCTGGGCAGTCGAGGTCCTGCCTGATGGCGGCTATATCGTCACGGAGCGGCCGGGGCGGCTGCGCATCATCCGCGACGGCAAGGTTTCCGATCCGATCGATGGCGTGCCAAAGGTGAGCGCCCGCGGCCAGGGCGGCTTGATGGATGTCGCGCTTGCCCCGGATTTCGCCACCAGCCGAAAGCTCTACCTGACCGCCGCAACTGCCAGCGACCGAGGCTCCGGCACCGAGGCTTTCAGCGCCACACTATCCTCAGATGAAAAGAGCCTCAAAAACGTCACGCCCATTTTCACCATGCGGCACTTTACCCGCGGGAACATCCAGTACGGCTCACGCATCGCGATCGCCCCCGACGGCTCACTGTTCATCAGCGTCGGCGATCGCGGTGACCGCAACCGCTCGCAGGACTGGAAGGATGACGCCGGCTCCATTGTCCATCTCAACGCCGATGGCAGCATTCCCGCCGACAATCCCTTCAAGAATAGCAGCAAAGCCCTGCCAGAGATCTGGTCCAAGGGCCATCGCAATCCGCAGGGCATCACCTTCGACAGTGCCGACGGCAAGCTCTACACCGTCGAGCATGGCGCACGCGGCGGCGACGAGATCAACAATCCCGAACCCGGCAAGAATTACGGCTGGCCCATCATCACCTATGGCCGCGACTATTCCGGCGCCAAGATCGGCGAAGGCACCGCCAAGGAGGGCCTGGAGCAGCCCCTGCACTATTGGGATCCGTCGATCGCCCCGGGCGCTCTCGTGGTCTATCGCGGCAAGATGTTTCCGGAATGGAACGGCAATTTCATCGTCGCCGCCCTGAAGTTCCAGTTGCTGTCGCGCATGCAGCGGGATGCGAGCGGCGCCTTCACCGCCGAGGAGCGCATGTTCGAAGGCGATTACGGCCGCATCCGCGATGTGATCGTGGCCCCCGATGGGGCATTGCTGATGGTGACCGATGAGAATGACGGCGAATTGCTTCGGGTTTCCCGCGCCCCAGACCGTGCCGGCTAAAGCGAGTTCCGCAATTCCTTGCGGATCATGAATTTCAGCCCTGACCATGTTTCGTTGACGGCGCAGACCTTGACGTCGACGAGGCCTGTCGGCAGCAAAATCTCGCGCAACGCGTCCTCCGTGATGCTGGTCGCCACCTTCGAGCTCTTCTTCGGCCAGGATATCCAGACCATGCCATCGGGCCTGATCACACGGAATAACGCCGCCGCCATCTCTTCCAACGCCACACGATGTGTTTCGAAGACGTGGATATAATCGAATTGCCGATCGGGGGCCTTTGGAAAGACTCGTTCGACCGTAGCGAAACCCTCGAACCGGCTGATCTCGGCCAACCCATCGGGAACATTGATGAGCAAGGCCGTCTGTCCCGGTTTGAGCCCCAGCTTCCTTGCGAGCGGCGTGCCGGAATATCCTGCCGTCATTGGCGCTTCCACACGAGCGGCCATGTTGCCGGACCGCCATCGGCCCTTGCATCGCACCCTTCCTTGATGCGCACTTCCTCGAGAACAAGGAAATCCGTGTTCTCAGGCTCTGCGACGCGCCACGCATAATAGCTGCCGCAATCGCCCATGCCACGCCCCTTCACGAAGGAAGTGAAACGCCTCTCCATCGCATCGTAGCGGATGTTGAAACCCGTATCGCCTGTCGTTTCTGAAAACTTCAGCGGAAAGACCGTTCGAGAAATCTGGCTGCCCTGACCGCCATAGATCGCGGAAGGCATGTTGTAGGCACCGGCCGGGCCGCAGGGCACGATGATCAGCCTCATCCCCTTCTCCTGAGTGACTTCGAAGGCGTCGCCATAGGCAAGGCGCCGCTCTTCGATATGGCAGTTGCCATCATCAGGCTCGATATCCGCCCGCACGGACTCCGGCAGATCGGCAAAGAGCGAAATCAGACGGACGGACGAGGAAGCCTCGGCTGAAGCGCTCTCAAGCCCCGCCAGAACGACTGCTGTCGCGACGGCAATCAGTTGCCCCCTCATCTGCATGTCCTCCGAACCATATGGGGAATCCTCATCCTTGCCGAAAAGAAATGCAACTGCTAACCCGCTGAGCATAGCTCCCAGACGCTTCCCCAACATCGAGGGTGAAAATGACGCGCATTCAGGCGAACCTCCTTCTATTGCTTGCAGCCGCCATCTGGGGCGGAGGCTTCGTCGCCCAGTCGACGGCAATGAAGGCGATCGGTCCCTTCTGGTTCATCGGCCTGCGCTTCGCCATCGCTGCACTTGCCACCCTGCCGTTCACGCTCTTCGAAGCCCGCAGGGCAAAGATCGCAACCAGCCGCAGACATCTCGGTCTCTATCTTTTGATCGGACTGGCGCTCTTCGGCGGCGCGTCGACACAGCAGGTCGGCCTGCAGACGACGACCGTCACCAATTCCAGCTTCATCACCGGCCTCTATGTGATCTTCGTGCCGCTGATTGCCGTCTTCTTCCTGCGCCGCTCGCCGCACTGGATCATCTGGCCAGGCGCCATCATGGCCGTGTCAGGCATTTACCTGCTCTCCGGCGGCCAACTCTCGGCCCTTACGATCGGCGACCTGCTGACCGTCGTCTGTGCCATCTTCTGGTCGGTCCAGATCACGCTTGCCGGAACGACGGTTGGGGAAACGGGTCGGCCACTTGCCCTGTCCAGCGCCCAGTTTGCGGTCACGGCAGTCTGCGCGCTCATCATCGCGGCCATTTTCGAACCGATCAGCCTGTCAGATATCCGCGCGGCAGCACCCGAAATCCTCTATGTCGGCATCTTCTCCTCGGGCGTCGCCTTCGTGCTGCAGGTCGTCGCCCAGCGCTACACCACGCCGTCACAGGCGGCGATCTTCCTCTCCGCCGAAGCACTGTTCGGCGCCTCGCTCGCCGCACTTCTTTTGGGCGAGAGCATGCCGCCGCTCGGCTATGTCGGTTGTGCGCTGATGTTTATCGCTATGCTTGTAGTCGAGCTCGTGCCCGAAATGACCCGTCGACGCTCGCAAACGGCCTGAACACGCGTCCATTTGTGGGGCGTTTAGTGCCAATTGAAATTTTTTTTAAGCAGGTGTTA
This sequence comes from Rhizobium sp. 01T444, assembly GCF_056398305.1. Classification (NCBI taxonomy): domain Bacteria; kingdom Pseudomonadati; phylum Pseudomonadota; class Alphaproteobacteria; order Hyphomicrobiales; family Rhizobiaceae; genus Rhizobium; species Rhizobium sp. 01T444. The sequence goes on along the minus strand of NZ_JBFTPD010000002.1, from coordinate 497,212 downwards.
AGACGCGCTAGCGTTGCATTTTTGGTAAAATCTGCCCGGAACTTATATTGCAGACGATATAAAACGTTAATCATTTGCTCCCGACGGAGGATTTTTTGCGTTTTTGCGAAAACAGGTCATTTTTGCGGGTGTGTTCTTAGGGACACGTTAAAAAACTTTTGCTTGCCAAAATCCTTCAAACGCAGCACTCTTCGCGCGTTCGGGCATTTTGCGAGCATGGGAAGTCCTTAAGAATTTGCGAGCCGGAAACGCTAATATTCCGGTCAGCCGGTCCCAAAAAACAGCAGGCGTTAAGTCCTGTCTGGAACCGGCGGAGGTAGAGGGGACCTTTTTCTCACATTTCAAGATTGCCTGCCAGCGTCTTCGCAAGAAGGCAATAGCGTAATGCTGCCCGTGTGGATGGCGGGCGGAGACAAAAGGACCTGAGGCATGGCCGAGACTGGCACTGTAAAATTCTTCAATACCGACAAGGGCTTCGGCTTTATCAAGCCGGACAAAGGTGGCGCCGATATCTTCGTTCACATTTCTGCCGTTCAGGCTTCCGGTCTGGCCGGTCTGACGGAAAACCAGAAAGTAAGCTTCGACACGGAGCCGGATCGCCGCGGCAAGGGCCCGAAGGCCGTCAATCTGCAGATTTCAGGCTGAACCCTCGCATAGGCGTGGAATTCGAGTTGAAGCCCGGCAGCGGATGCCGGGTTTTGTCGTTCAGCCTTCGTTCAGCATGACGCCGCTAGTTTCAGAACCATTGAGAAGGGACCGCTTCCGGTTCCCGATACCGGGATTTTACGCCATGAACAGGCTTGCAAAGACCATTCTTCTGACCGCAACCGCTGCCGCCTTCACGCTCTCGGCCATCGGCGAAGCCTCTGCAGGCGATCGCTACTGGCGTCATGGCCACGACCACGGCAACGATGCGCTGGTCGGTGGTGCTGTCGGCCTTGCCACTGGCCTGATCGTCGGCTCTGCCATCGCCAATGCCAATAATGGCCCGGTCTATGAAGAGCGCCGCTACATCGACCCGCCGGTCTATGAGCCGGAATATGCTCCGCCGCCGGTTTACCGCGCGCGTCCGGTCTACTCCGAACCGGTCTATTCCGAGCCGGCCTACGGCCGCCCCGTCTATGGTCGCCCAGTCAGCGCCATGGAACCCTGGAGTGCTCAATGGCAGCGCTATTGCTCTTATCGCTACCGCAGCTTCGATCCGCAGAGCGGCACCTATGTCGGCAATGACGGTCGCGAACACTTCTGCGTCGCAAGCTGATAGGCTGAAGATATTCTGACGAAAAGCGCCGCCACAGTGCGGCGCTTTTCTTTTGTCCACACCTCAGCCGGCCTTCTTCTCCCAGGGCATAGGCTTGGCACCTCCGTCCTGTTCAAAATCGGTCGACTGGCTGACGACTCGCCAAGTGCGATCGGCTTCCATTCGCGCAGCATCCGCCTTCTCCACGGCCGCGGCCGCGTCGCTGCCGAGCAGCAGGCGTAGCGGCGGTGTATCGAGCGAGGCAATGTGCAGGACCACGGCGGCCGCCTTGGCCGGATCGCCGGGTTGGCGGCCATTATAGTTGCGTTGGTAATCTGCCATGGCACCAACCGTTTCAGCGTATTCCGGGCGACCTTCATAAATCGCCGTCGACGAGCCAGCGAAATCCGTGCGGAAGCCCCCAGGCTCGATCACCGTTACCCTGATGCCGAGCGGCCCAACCTCCTTGGAGAGCACTTCGGAAAAGCCCTCGACACCCCATTTTGCCGCCGCATAGGGTGCACGCCCGACAGGACCGATCCTGCCACCGACGGAGGAGAACTGGATGATGTGCCCTGCCCCCTGCCCGCGCATGACCGGGATCGCCGCCTTGGTCATGATGATTGTGCCGAAGAGATTGGTCTCGATCTGCGCCCGGAAATCCGCAAGGCTCGTATCCTCAATCGGCGCGACATTGCCGTAACCGGCATTGTTGACCAGCACATCGAGCCGGCCGAATGTTTCGACCGCGGTTTTCACCGCAGCTTCCGCCGCCGCCTCATCAGTCACATTGAGCGGCAACGTGAAAACGCGGGGACCATACGCTTCGACGAGATCGGCAAGCTGGTCGGGATCACGCGCCGTCGCGACCAGCTTGTCGCCGGCCTCGAGCACGGCGTCAGCGAGCGCACGCCCGAGACCGCGCGAACTTCCTGTAATCAACCAAACCTTCGACATGGGAAACCTCCTTTTCGGTTCCCGCTCCATTTAGGATCTATTGTTTCCAATGGAAAGAAGGTACCTTGGAGATCTATACACACCTGAAAGTAACTGTAATGAGAGACGACATCTTCGACTTCTGCCGCAATATGAGCGACGAGCAGGATGCACGCGCCCGGCAGATGCTGGAACGCGCCGCCGCCAAATGGCCGCTGCGCGTCCTGCATGTGCTTTCTGAGGCCGATGGCCCCTTGCGGTTTTCAAGGGTGCTGGAGCGGGTGGAGGATATCAGCCAGAAGGTGCTGACACAGACATTACGCACACTCGAAAGCGACGGCCTCGTCATCCGCACACTCTATCCGCAGGTGCCTCCGCGCGTGGAATACGAGTTGACGCCACTCGGCCGCGAACTGCTGACCCAGGTCGTCTCGCTCTGGCGCTGGATCGTCATTCACCTGAATGAATTCGACGCCCCCAAACCGGCTGCAAAAAGCTAGGCCGGAAGACGCACAGTCGCTCTCAGCCCACCGAGCGGGCTGTCGCCAAGCGTGATATTGCCGCCGTGGCTGCGGGCGATATCCCGCACGATGGCAAGCCCGAGACCGGTGCCCGAAGCATCGAGATTACGTGCGCTATCCAGCCGGAAGAACGGCTTGAACACATCCTCCCGGTACTTCTCCGGGATGCCGGGACCATTGTCATCGAAGACAATCGTCAGCCACTTCGCGCCATGCTTGGCCTCGATATGGAGCGTGTCGGCATAGCGCCTTGCATTCGAGGCAAGATTGGTCACAAGCCGCAGGAAGGCATTGGGGCGCACCGAGATATGGTCCTCGCCCTCGATGGAATAGGTCAACACCTTGCCATGCAGCTCGAAATCAATCTCGAGCTTTTCGAAGATCTCGCTGAGCTTCAGCTCGCCGACATCCTCCTCCACCTCACCCTTGGCAAAGGCCATATAGGCCTCCAGCATGGTCTGCATATCGTTGACGTCTTCGTTGAGCCCGGCAAGATCAGGGTTGTCCCCGGCGAGCGCCAGCTGCAGCTTGAAGCGCGTCAGGATGGTTCTGAGGTCGTGGCTGACGCCTGAGAGCATCGCGGTGCGCTGCTCCATCTGCCGCTCGATACGCTCACGCATGAGAATGAAAGCAAGGCCGGCCCGGCGAACTTCGTCAGCGCCGCGCGGATAGAAACTATCGGCCTTCTGTCCCTTGCCGAAATTTTCCGCCGCCCGCGCCAGATTGAGGATCGGCCGGATCTGGCCGCGCAGGAACAGGATTGAGATGGCGATCAGCACGAGTGACGCGCCGACCATCCAGAGAATGAAAATATGCGTGTTCGATGCATAGGCCTGGCTGCGTTTGGTGATCACACGCAGGATGCGGTTGTCGAGCTTGATACGGATCTCGATGAGGTTGGAATTGCCGACCGTATCGATCCAGAACGGCCGACGGATTTCTTCGGTGATCTCGTCGCTCAGAATGCCGTCGAGGATCGAGAAGAACGGCTTTTCACGCGGCGGCGGCAGATCTCCATCCGGCTCGATTGAAATCTGCAGGTTGAGCTGGTCGCGGGCAATGCGGGTTATATCGCTGTAATCATCACCCTGCGGATAGGTGTCGATGACCTCGATGATAGCAGCAATATCGCGGGTCACGGCGAGCGACAGCCGCTCCGTCACCATCTGCCAATGACGTTCCATGAAGACCGCTGCGACGACCGACTGCAGAAGCACCATCGGAATGATGATGATGAGCAGCGAACGCGTATAAAGGCCCGTCGGCAATCGCCGGCGCAGCCAGCGCACGAACCAGCGCCAGCCGGGTGCAGGAGAGCGGTCTTCCCGCCGCAAGCTGTCGAATGTCACCATTTGCGCCGGTCCCGAACCCGTCGTTTCAGTCGATGCTCAGCCTGTATCCGATACCGCGCACTGTCTGCAGCCAGACCGGATTGGCAGGATCATCCTCGATCTTGCGGCGCAGACGGTTGATCTGCACGTCGATGGTACGTTCGCCGACTTCCGCATCGTCTCCGATGAGCTCGTGCCGCGGGATAGTGTCGCCGGCCCGGCGGGCAAAAAGCAGCATGATCTCCTGCTCACGATCCGTCAGGCGGATCACTTCTGCAGCCTTCTTCAGCTCCTTGCGCGTCAGCGAGAAGGTGTAAGGACCGAACATGATCTGCTCGATCTTCGGCGTATCGCCGCCGCTGTTGCGCCGCAGGATATTGTTGACGCGCAGGACAAGTTCGCGCGGATCGAAAGGCTTGGGAAGATAATCGTCGGCGCCGGCTTCAAGCCCGGCAATACGGCTGTCGGATTCGGCAAGCGCCGTCAGCATGATGATCGGCACATTCTTCACGGCCCTGAGCCCGCGTGTCACCTCGATGCCGGATTCGCCCGGCATCATAACGTCCATGATGATGAGGTCGAAATCGAGCCCTGCCAGCTTGCGCTGCGCCTCCGCCCCATCAGAAGCAATGGTCACGCGAAAACCATTTTCCGTCAGGTAGCGGTTCAGCAACGCGCGGATACGGGTATCGTCGTCGACGACGAGAAGATGCGCCGCGTCATCGGAAATGCCTGTCTTGACCGCCATTCAATCCGCTTTCTGTCTGTCTCGCATGCCTCTGAGGAATGCCTTTACGCCCTCTCGCGCCTCCGAGGTAGCTCCCTCGAATGCCCGTTCAATACGGCGTGATTGCGGCTCGGCGAGCGCCAGTGCCAACTCCCTGCCCGATTTGGTGGGATAGAGCTTGCGCTGTCGGCGATCCTCCGGGCCTGCTACCTGCCGAATATAGCCTGAATCGATCAGTTGTTTCAGCACTCTTGCAAGGCTCTGCTTGGTGATCTTCAGCGTATCGAGCAGATCGGCGACCGTCATGCCCGGATTTCGGTTGACGAAGTGCACGACGCGGTGATGCGCCCGCCCAAAACCGCTCTTTTCGAGAATGGCGTCGGGATCGGATACGAAGTCGCGATAAGCGAAGAAGAACAGCTCGATGATCTCGAAATCGATGATCCCGACATCTWCCATCGGCGTGGCCAGCGGCTCAGGTTTGCCTGCTTTCGAGCTGGTCTGTCGTGGCACTCGGCATTTCCTCTCTCTTGGCGTGAGCCTTGCGGAACTTTCGCAAAATATGTCAGCTTTATTGACGTAATTTGCGTCGCCGCTAGCTTCCCGCGAACGTTGCAGGCCCGCGGACTGTTCTTTCCCCGGAAACTAAAGCCCGCCCGGCAAATCTCCAACGCAACGCGCAATTTCCCCTTGCGTCAGTGGATAGAACGTAATGGGGACAACAATCAACAGACATGGCGCAAACGTGCCGGAGGAGGCAAGGATGGCTTCAGTTCTCTGAAGCTTACGTGCGGCCGATCGCACGACGCGCGGGAGTGAGATGATGAGCGTTTCCGCGCAGGCGAACCGCATCAACGTGGCGAGAACGCCAATATCGTCTTCGTCGAGGATGGCGTCATTCACACGCCGACCCCGGATTGCTTCCTGAACGGCATCACTCACCGGACGGTGATCGAACTCGCCAAACGCCGTGGCATTGAAGTCGACGAACGGGCCTTCTTCCCGGAAAAGCTGAGCAGCTTCTCCGGGCGCTGCCAGACCGGTTCGACAGCGGACGTTACTCCCGTGTCTGAAATCGGCCCGTATTGCGTCACGCCGGCGACGATCGCCGAAACGCTGATGAATGATTACATGAAAGAATCTATTCGGCCGCCGCTATCGCCGCCGAATAAACCATCCACCGATCATGCGGACCCGGCCAGGCGCGTGCGTTTGCCGGCCGTTTCGTTGTCCAGCGTCCGAACCTTCAGCGTGCCTTGGCCATAACCAGCCCGGCGACCGACGAAAGGATGCCGCCGCCGATCAGTCCGCCAATGCCGTCAGCGATCAGCCCGGTCATTGCTGCTTCCCCGCCGACCATGCTGAGCAGCATGCCGCCGCCAATGCCGCCGATGGCGCCCGCAATCGTGCGGGCAACGACATTGATCGCCTGCTGTTTCAGCGCGGCGCTTGCGACATTGCCGCCGACTGCCCCTGCAACCAGTTGTGTGATGAGCGGAAGTAGCGCTTCCATGATTTTCTCCTCTGGCGATCTCCCCGATCGCCGACTCATGCCATCACCGGATGACATGTTAGAATATTATCATGTTTACGAGGAGAAGTAGAGGATTCTGGCAACCCATGCGAGAGCTCTGCGGATCCTTTATGGAAAGGAGAAAGGCGGCAGCATGGCCGCCTTTCCCATGAGCTTATTGATAGACATAGACGATGCGGCGCGTGCCCGGGTCGACCAGCACCGGCCGATCGTTGATGCGGACATAGCGATACTGGTAATCCGGAATCGTCTCGAATGTCACGTCTGCAGGTACTTCGGCACCGACGACCACATCACCGCCAAGCCGCACGGCCTGCCCCGGCGTAGTGTCGATATAGGTGCGGACTTCCTCCGGCGGCGTAATCGCCTCGACCGAGCCGACCGGACCGATCAGCTCGTCACCGGGTGCAGGCATCGGCTCAGCCGGCACGACACTGGAGGTCGTCTCATAAGTCACCACAGGCACGCCGAGATCGTCGCGATGCTGCTCTACGATGACAGGCGAGCCACCCTGATCGACCTGCAGATATTCGGCATAGACCCAGCCGCGCACGCCGTTTACATCGACGCGGCACCAGCGGCTGCCTTCAATGCAGCCGTCAAGCACGGCTGTCGAGCCGCGCGTGGCAAGGCCGACGGAGGGATATTGCGGGCCAGGCCCGGAGCGGATGTTCAGGTCGTTGATGGACCTCGCCACCATCTCCGCCTGAGCAAGGCCGGCACTCGCAGCCAGAAAGGCGCCGGCCAGCAGAAGGTTTCTCTTCAAGGTCATTCTAGGTCTCCTTGTTGCGATGGGCTGAGAACGCACGGGTTGCGTGGTTGTTCCGCCGCGGCCGGCGTGGCTGAAGAATGGCATAAAGAAGGCCGAAGCAAGCATCTGAAATCGCTTCAAAAATTCACTTGTAGGCAGCGCAGCGCCGCTCTCCGAAAGCCGATAAATTCCTGTTGCAGCCTGTCTTTTTCGCGTGAGCCGGCCGAAAATTCAGGCTGCCTTCGGCTGCGTTTGCGCCTATAGAGACAGGCAATTGAAAGACGCGAAGCGAGGCATTCATGGGCATGCTCCAGGCCGGCATCATTCCGGTAACCCCCTTCCAGCAGAACTGCACCATTCTCTTCGACCCCGATACGAAGGAAGGCGTGGTCGTCGATCCCGGCGGCGACGTCTCTGTCATTTCGGGCGTGATCGAAGAGCAGGGCTTCAAGATCAAGGAAATCTGGCTCACCCACGGTCATCTGGACCACGCCGGCGGCGCCAAGGAGCTCAAGGAAAAGCTCGGTGTCGATATCGTCGGCCCGCATGAGGACGACCTGCCGCTCCTGCAGCRCATAGAAACCCAGGCCGAGAAATATGGCATACAGGGCCTGCAGAACGTCACGCCCGACCGCTGGCTGAAGGATGGCGACAAGATCTCCTTCGGCTCTCACGAATTCGAAGTCTATCACACGCCGGGCCATGCGCCGGGCCATGTCATCTATTTCAACCGCGCCCAGAAGTTCGCCCATCTCGGCGATGTACTCTTCAACGGCTCGATCGGCCGTACCGACCTGCCCGGTGGCAATCATCGCCAGCTTCTCGATTCCATCAGGGACAAAGTGCTGCCACTCGGTGACGATGTCGGCTTCATCTGCGGTCACGGCCCAGGCAGCCGCATCGGTGACGAACGCCGTGAAAACCCCTTCCTGCGGGAGATCTGAACGTGAAACATATGAGCTGGCTGAACCCGCCACCATTCTTCGAGGAACGTGACGGCGCGCTCCATGTCCGCTCCGGCGAAAAGACCGATTTCTGGCAGGGCACCTATTACGGCTTCCACCGCGACGACGGCCACTTTCTGCAGGAAAGCCGCAAGGGTGACTTCACCGCCGAGGTCACCTTCTCCGGCAATTATGAAGCGCTCTACGATCAGGCCGGCCTGATGATCCGTGCCGACGAGAAGCACTGGGTGAAATGCGGCATCGAATATACCGATGGGGCCAGGCATTTCAGCACAGTGGTCACCAACGGCAATTCCGACTGGTCGGCCTTCCGCATCGGCCATGACTTCGATGCCATCTCGGTCCGCGCCACCCGCAACGGCGACGCCCTGTTCATTCAGTACAGCACGGACACCATGGACGAATGGCGCATGGCCCGCCTCGCCTGGTTCGATCCCGCTTTCAAAGAGGTGCTGGTCGGTCCCGTCTTCTGCTCGCCGCAACGCGCCGGCTTCGAAGCCGTCTTCCACGATTTCACATTGAGCGATCCGCTCTCGCGCGACATTCACTGAGCCTGCTTGCAGTAAAGTCAGCCGTAAATGCGCTTCGCGCTTCGGCGAAGACCAGATCATTTATGCAATCGCAAAACGCAGCTGACCGGTCTGGCCGGCCTACATCAGCTTCTGGCCGTTCGGCACCGGCCGCTCGACAGCCGCAAGGACGATATCGCCCTTCTCATCGGCAAAACCGAGTGTCAGCACTTCCGAGCGGAACGGGCCAATCTGGCGCGGCGGAAAGTTGACGACGGCGAGCACTTGTCGCCCGACGAGCCGTTCCGGCGAATAATGAACCGTGATCTGCGCCGAAGATTTCTTGACGCCGATCTCGGAGCCGAAATCGATGAGCAGCTTGATCGCCGGCTTGCGTGCTTCCGGAAAGGGATTTGCCTCGATGATGGTCCCGATACGGATATCCACGCGCGCGAAATCAGCAAAAGCGATCTCTTCAGCCATCACAGTCTTTCTCAGCCGGCGAGCTCTTCGGCGCGCTTGCGGGCAGCCGCAAGCGCCTCGTCGAACAACGGCTGCATGCCATCTTCAGCCATCAATACGGAAAGTGCGGCCGCGGTCGTGCCGCCCGGAGAGGTGACATTCTGGCGCAGGCGCGCAGCGTCGTCGGGGGACTGGTGCAGCAGCTCACCAGCCCCCGCGACTGTTTCCCGCGCAAGACGCATGGCAAGGTCCGCCTGCAGGCCAAGTTTACGGCCCGCTTCTGCCATACATTCGACGAGATAAAACACATAAGCAGGCCCGCTGCCCGACAGCGCCGTCACCGAATCGATATCGGATTCGGAAGGCACCCATTCAACAGGGCCGGACACACGAAGAAGAGCATTGACGCCATCGCGCTGTTCAGCGCTGACACGCGCATTGGCATAGGCGCCGGTCACACCGCGCCCGACCATGGCAGGCGTGTTCGGCATGGCGCGCACCATGGCCGCCTCGCCGAGATGCTTTTCAAGGAAGGCGAGCGTCTTGCCGGCAGCGACCGAAACCACCACCGTCTGAGGCCCGACCACGCTTTTGACCGCCGGAAGCACGGCTTCCATTACCTGCGGCTTCACGGCAAGGAACAGGACCCCAGCCTTGAGACCGGGGGGAGCGGCCGTGACATGGGAGGCACCCGCATCGGCAATGGTCGCCAGCATCGCCGGCGATGGGCCGGGATCGACCACGACCACGGCGGAACCCGGAACGCCGCTCTTCAGCCAGCCGGAGAGCATCGCTCCGCCCATATTGCCGGCACCGATGAGAACGACCGGATTGGCAGCGGAAAAGGCATTCGCAGGCATGTTTTACGCCTCACCGACGGTTTCAAAGAGGACCGCTTCCATCGCCTTGTTGGCTTCCATACCGGACCAGACGACGAACTGGAAAGCTTGAAAATAAGCTTCGCAGGTATCGAGCGCGCTGGAAAGCAGAACTTCCACCTGACGGTTCGTGGGCTCGGCACCGCCGGCAAGCAGCAGCGATTGGCGGAAGATGACGACATCTTCCTGCCGCCACAGGTCGAAATGACCCATCAGCACCTGGCCGTTGATCGCCGAGAGCAGCTTCACCACCTCGTTGACCCTGATTTCGGGAACCTTGATGTCGAAGGCGCAGCCAAGATGCAGCGCTTCGAATTCCTCCATCCACGAGAAGGAGACGTGATAGTCGGCCCAGCGACCTTCGACCGTCATCGCGATCTCGTCTTCGCCGGAGCGCTCGAAGGCCCAGTCATTGTTTGAAGCCACGTACTCGATCATGTCGACCGGGTTCGACTGGCGTTCGACTTCCAATTCCATAAGGCTCATGCAGCACCTTCTTGACCGGAATGAATGCGGCCTAACTTCGTGAAAAACACAAAACGAGACACACGCAATACCGGAAACAACCACTGGGGATGATCGCTGAACCGCTGCCAGACTAACGCAGTGAACCTGCCCGGAGCTTACCAATTCGCTTCGAATCATCATTTAAAATCAGTGTATAATGCCCCTTGCACCCTGCCAGCCCCCTTCACGGAAATTTGGCCTGGCCTGCTGTGGAAAGCACTTATGGAATCAAATTCAGCGGGGGAGGTAAAAGACTCTGCCCATTGGCTTTTTTGGCAGTGTCCACAGGTGAAAAATCACACCCGATTTTTTTATCCAAGATGCGGCATGTAACATATGGGCCACGCCGCACCTTATACAGCATCTTCTTTAAGCTGAGTCACTTGCCCTTTGCAGCGAGCTTGGCCTCGAGCGCAGCGATGCGGGCTGCGAGCGCCTCGTTTTCGTCACGGGCCTTGATCGCCATTTCACGCACGGCTTCGAATTCCTCGCGCTTGACGACATCCATGCTGTTCAGCCAGCGCTCGGCATGAGCGTTGAAGGCGGTCTCGACCTCCTTGCGCACACCCTGCGCGGCACCTGCCGCATCGGTCATCAGCTTGGCGAATTCATCCATGATGCGGTTCGTTCCGGTCGTCATGGCGTATTTCTCCCTTCGCACGACGTGAATGTCAGGCCTTGCGGCCACTGAAATGGAGGTAGGGCTTCGCCGTTAAGGATGCAAGCGCTTTGCACGGGATAAGCCCTTGCGCACGGGGCCGTGACGAACAATGTACTTGACCGCCAAAGATCGCAGCGCCATGTTCCGCGCATCTCAACGGGTGGGAAAACCTTGCCGATAGCTGCTGATCTTCTTGCTATAATGCCTTTCCCTAATATCGACCCGATCGCTTTTTCGATCGGCCCGCTGGCGATTCATTGGTATGGCCTGGCCTATGTCGCCGGCATCCTGCTCGGCTGGGCCTATGCCCGCCGCATTGCTGCAAACCATGCACTCTGGCCGAACAATACCTCGCCCATATCAAGGTCCCAGCTCGACGACTTCATCGTCTGGGCAGCCCTCGGCATCGTTCTCGGCGGCCGCATCGGCTACATTTTCTTCTACGATCTCGGCGCCATCATCGAAAATCCGATCCGCGCCGTGCAGATCTGGAACGGCGGCATGTCCTTCCATGGCGGCCTGACCGGCACGACGATCGCCATGATCCTCTTTGCCCGCCGCAACCGCATCCCGATATGGAGCCTCTTCGATATCGTTGCGACGGTCGTGCCCTGTGGCCTGTTCTTCGGCCGTATCGCCAATTTCATCAATGGCGAGCTCTGGGGCCGGCTGACGGATGTGCCCTGGGCAGTCGTCTTTCCGACTGGCGGCCCCTTCGCCCGCCATCCGAGCCAGCTCTATGAAGCCGGCCTCGAGGGCATCGTCCTGCTGCTCGTTCTTGCCGCCCTCGTCTACGGCGCCAAGGCCCTGAAGAGCCCCGGGCTCATCACCGGCGTCTTCGTCTGCGGCTACGCGCTCTCACGCATCTTCGTGGAATTCTTCCGCGAGCCGGATGCGCAGCTCGGCTACCTGCTCGGCACAAACTGGCTGACGATGGGCATAGTCCTGTCCCTCCCGATGATCCTGCTCGGCCTTTGGGCGATCTTCCGCGCCCGCCGCCAGGCTGCTGCCCTGCAGCACTGAAGCTCCCGGAACGACCGCCATGACCACCGCATTAAGCGAAAAGATCAAGACGATCATCCAGGCAAACGGGCCGCTCAGCGTCACCGACTATTTTTCGCTCTGCCTTGCCGATCCCGAACACGGCTATTACCGCACCCGCGAGCCCTTCGGCCGTTCGGGCGATTTCGTCACCGCACCTGAGGTCAGCCAGCTCTTCGGCGAAATGATCGGCGTCTTCGTCGTCCACGCCTGGCAGCGCCACGCAACGCCTGCAGGCGTCCGCCTCGTCGAGATCGGGCCCGGCCGCGGTACGATGATGGCGGACATGTTGCGCGTGATTTCGCGCATCGCCCCGCCGCTCTTCGACAACATGACGATCCATCTCGTCGAAACCAGCGAACGCCTGCGCGATATCCAGAGCCAGACGCTGGAAGCCTATGAAGGCAAGATCAGCTGGCATGCTGGCTTCGACGAAGTGCCCCCCGGCTTCACATTGATCGTCGCCAACGAACTCTTCGACGCGATCCCGATCCGCCAGTTCATCCGCACCTCGACCGGCTTTCGTGAACGCATGGTCGGCCTCGACGCCGATGGCGAACTGATGTTTGCGGCCGGCGTCGCCGGCCTCGATCCAACGCTGCTGCCGGAACCCGCGCAAAACGTGCCGGCCGGCACCCTGTTCGAGATTTCGCCTGCCCGCCAGGCGGTCATGAGCGCCATCTGCGAAAGGCTGCGGATCTTCAGCGGCACAGCGCTTGCGATCGACTACGGGCATCTCGTCACCGGTTTCGGCGATACGCTGCAGGCCGTGCGAATGCACGAATTCGATCCGCCGCTTGCCCATCCCGGCGAAGCGGATCTGACCAGCCATGTCGATTTCCAGCAGCTGGCGGAGACGGCAGCGTCTGCCGGCGTCCACATTAACGGCGCACTGCATCAGGGCGACTTCCTGACCGGCCTCGGCATCCTCGAACGCGCCGCAGCCCTCGGCCGCGACCGCGAGCCGAATACGCAGCAGATCATCCAGAGCGCGGTCGATCGGCTCGCCGGTGCAGGTGAAGGCCGCATGGGCGAACTCTTCAAGGTGCTCGCCGTCTCCTATCCGGCGATCGACCTGATGCCGTTCCGTCCGGTGGATTGACAGCCAGCCTTACGCTCGCCAACATCCGCCGCAAAATGACACCGCTTCGCCGGACAATGTCCGGCCAGGATGACGTCGAACCCTCTCCAAAGCCCCGGAATATTATCAGATGACAGACGCGGCCTCTCCCGCACCGATTGAAAGCGCGCTGCTGAACGAAGCGACCGGCGGCGCGATCCGCCACGGCTATTTCACCCGCGCAGGCGGCGTTTCGCAGGGCATCTATCGCGGCCTCAATGTCGGCCTCGGCTCGCATGACGAACGCGAAAATGTGCAGGAGAACCGCAGACGCGTCGCCGCCTGGTTCGACCTGCCGATAGAGCGACTGGCAACCGTCCATCAGGTCCATTCGCCTGACGTCGTCACCATCGGGTCCGACTATGATGGTGTGCGGCCGCCGGCGGACGCGATGGTCAGTGCGACACCGGGTATCGCACTTGGGGTGCTCGCCGCCGATTGCGGCCCGATCCTCTTCGCCGACCCCGAAAACCGCGTCATCGGTGCTGCCCATGCCGGCTGGAAGGGCGCGCTGACAGGTGTGCTTGAAAACACCATAAATGCCATGGAAGCGCTTGGTGCCGACAGGGCCAATATAGTCGCCTGCCTCGGCCCCTCGATCAGCCAGGCAAGCTATGAGGTCGGCCCGGAATTCGTCGAGCGCTTCCTTGCCTATGATCCGGCCTATGAGCGTTACTTCATCCCCTCCCCGACAGCGGGTCACGCCATGTTCGACCTGCCAGGCCTGACCGTCGATCGGCTGAAAAACGCGGGCGTGCGCGCCGAAAGCCTCGGTCTCTGCACTTATCCCGATAGCGAGCGCTTTTTTTCCTATCGGCGGACCACACATAAAAAGGAGCCGGATTACGGCCGCCAGATTTCGGCGATCAGCATCAGGGAGATGTAAGCAGCATGGCACTTCATTTCGAACGGGCTGAATTCGCAAGCCGGCTTGCCCGCCTGACGGACAAGATGAAGGAAGAAAAGCTCGATGCCCTGCTGCTCTTTGCGCAGGAAAGCATGTACTGGCTGACCGGCTACGACACGTTCGGCTACTGCTTCTTTCAGACGCTGGTCGTCAAGGCTGACGGCACAATGACGCTCCTCACCCGCTCGGCCGACCTGCGTCAGGCCCGGCATACCTCCGTTATCGAGGACATCCATGTCTGGGTCGACCGCGTCAATGCCGATCCGACGATGGACCTCAAGAACCTGCTGGTCGAAATGGACCTGCTCGGCACCCGCATCGGCGTCGAGTACGACACGCACGGCATGACCGGCCGCGTCGCCCGGCTGCTCGACGCGCAGCTGACGACCTTCGGCCAGATCAGTGATGCTTCCTACCTCGTCAGCCACCTGCGCCTCATCAAGAGCCCAACCGAGGTTGCCTATGTCGAGCATGCCGCCGTGCTGGCAGACGATGCGCTGGACGCAGCGATCCGCCTGACCAAGCCGGGTGCCGATGAGGCCGATATCCTCGCCGCCATGCAGGGCGCGGTTTTCTCCGGCGGCGGCGACTATCCGGCCAACGAGTTCATCATCGGCTCCGGCGCGGATGCACTGCTCTGCCGTTACAAGGCCGGCCGCCGCAAGCTCGACGCCAATGACCAGCTGACTCTCGAATGGGCCGGTGTTTACGCACATTATCATGCCGCCATGATGCGTACGATTGTCATCGGCGAGCCGACGCATCGCCACCGAGAACTCTACAATGCCTGCCTCGAAACGATCCAGGCGATCGAGACCGTGCTGAAGCCTGGCCATACCTTCGGCGATGTCTTCGACATGCATGCCAGGATCATGGATGAGCGCGGCCTCGCCCGCCATCGCCTGAATGCTTGCGGCTATTCGCTCGGCGCGCGCTTCTCGCCGTCCTGGATGGAGCACCAGATGTTCCATGCCGGCAATCCGCAGCCGATCGAGCCGAGCATGTCGCTCTTCGTGCACATGATCATCGCCGATTCCGACACCGGCACAGCCATGACCCTCGGACAGACCTATCTGACGACAGGAGAAGCCCCTCGTGCACTTTCGCGCCATCCGCTGGATTTCATCGGGGTCTAACCTCCGCAATCACCGGCAAGAATCCGGAATTGACAGACAGGTCCCCCCACCCCCATAAATTCGCATGGGGCTGACGCGAATGTGGGAAGGACGAACCGAGGGATGACGCGAGTTGCGACTGCACCCACGCTCCTGATCTGTCTTGCCTTGCTTTCTGCTTGCAACACGACCGATGCATTGACGCTCACGCCGCCGATGGAAATCGGCGACTCTTCGATGAGTCAGCGCTCATCCACACCGGTGACGCAGAGCGAAGCCGAGCGTATGGCCGGAGCGCCGCAACGGACCTTCCCGGCGACACCCCGCCGGAACAGCTATACGCCAGCTTACAGCGAGCAGACCTATCCGACCCAGCCGAACTACCAAGCGCAGGCCTACCGGCCCGGCACCGGCGCTCCGCCGACGACTATGCAGGCCCAGGCCGATGCGCTTTCCCGTGACGGCTCTTCGCCCGCTGCCTCCGGACCGATCGAAGGCCAATCACTGGCGCCACCATCCGCTGCCACCGAGCAACCGGCACCGCAGCAGCCGACGCAGACAGCAGCGCTTGATCCTTCGGTTTCATCATCGACCTCGGTACGCGGCAATACAGTGCGCTTCCTGCCCATCATCGGTGCGCCCGTACAAGCTGTCACCCCGCTGTCCCGCCAGCTTGGCGCGGAGGCGCGCGCTCATGGCCTTGCCATCAAGAGCTCCAACGACACCAGCAGCGACTATATTCTGAAGGGTTACCTCTCTGCTTTCAGCGACGAGGGCAAGGTCACCGTGGTCTATGTCTGGGACGTGCTTGACAATGCCGGCGCCCGCCTGCACCGCATTCAGGGACAGGAAAGCGTGCCGACGGCGGCGGCCGATCCCTGGGCCGGCGTGCCCGCCTCCGTGATGCAGCAGATCGCCTCAAAGACGATCACCGAGTTCACATCCTGGCGGCAAAGCCAGGGCGGTTAGTCACAAGCTTTTTATAAATATAAAAGTATGTGACGCCTTAGCCCTTGCATTCACCGGGAAGCTGGCTAAAAAGCGCGGCTATCAGCGCATAACAGGCGGACCAAGATGAAGGTTTTCGCAGGCAATTCGAACCGGCAACTCGCCGAAGCGATCTGCAACTATCTCAATGTTCCCTTAGGGAAAGCCAGTGTCCGAAGGTTTGCCGATCAGGAAATCTTCGTGGAGATCCAGGAAAATGTGCGCGGTGAGGACGTTTTCCTCGTGCAGCCGACCGCCTTTCCCGCCAACGACCACCTGATGGAACTGCTGATCATGATCGACGCGATGCGTCGTTCGTCAGCTCGCCGCATCACGGCCGTTCTCCCCTATTTCGGGTATGCCCGTCAGGACCGCCGCGCCTCCGGCCGCACGCCGATCTCCGCCAAGCTGGTCGCAAACCTCATCACCGAAGCCGGCGCCGACCGCGTCATGACGCTCGATCTCCATGCCGGGCAGATCCAGGGCTTCTTCGATATACCCACAGACAATCTCTTCGCTCTTCCCGTGCTGACACGCGACATCAAGAGCCACTATGACCTCAGCAACGTCATGGTCGTCTCGCCTGACGTCGGCGGCGTGGTGCGCGCCCGCGCGCTCGCCAAACGGCTGGACTGTCTTCTGGCCATCGTCGACAAACGTCGCGATCGGCCGGGTGAATCCGAAGTCATGAACATTATCGGCGACATCACCGGCAAGGACTGCCTGCTGATCGATGACATCGTCGATTCCGGCGGCACGCTCTGCAACGCGGCCGATGCGATGCTCGCCAAGGGCGCATCCAGCGTCACCGCCTATATCACCCACGGCGTCCTCTCCGGCGGCGCGGTCACCCGCGTCACTTCCTCGAAGCTGCGCGAACTCGTGATTACGGACTCGATCCAGCCGACCACGGCCGTGTTATCGGCCCACAATATCCGCGTCGTCACGACTGCTCCGCTGATCGGCGAAGCCATCAGCCGCACGGCCCAGGAAGAGTCCGTCTCCAGCCTCTTCGACTAAAAGAGCCGGTATTTGACCGGCTCTTTCGATCTTCGAATTGCAGTTCCCTTAACGTTATCGCTGATCCGCGTTGTGTGGCCCTCTCAAAGATTGACCATTAACAGTCACTGAGCCGTCAGCGTACCAAACGACAGCCCAGAGTAAACTGCCGTCCGAACTATTGGTATCAGCAAAGCCTTTGGCCATCATCATCCCAAAGCTGACCTGGCTGAGATCAGGTGCCTTTTTTGTGAGCTCCTGAACGGCAGCAATCGACTTGTCGAAATCATGAGCTGAAATCCAGAGCTCAAGCTGTGGGTTCTTGCCATCGACTTTACGAACAGTTCCGAAGATCTTCAGATCATATATGCCCGAGATCAGTTTCAACTGCTTGAGACTAATCGACATCGACTTGCTGCCGATCAGCTTTTCGCTAAACTTCTCACCCATTGCCCTCACATCGTCCTTGGTCTGAACTTGGGCAGTGATCAATTCGTTTCCGGCGGACGCGAAATCCAGACCTTCAAAGAGAACCTGCATATCCACATTATTCGGCAAAAGGGCCCAATAAGCGGCCGGCACCATCTGGCTATACATCTTCATATCCTGTGCCTTAACCGCCCAGGCTAGCCGCATTGCGTCAGGCTGCCCCTGAAGAATGACCGCAGAGCTCAAATACCCTGCCGCCAGATTTACCAGGGGGCTCGTGACTGTGAGGTTGGCTGCAGAAACTGATTCATTTAAAAACGAGAGAATCGGAAATGACGCAGTCAACAGTGTCCCGAACTTCTCAAAATCCTCAAGATCCTTAAACGATCCACCGCCATTAGCAAAAAGCGAAAGTATGAGGCTGTTGAATTCCTTTTTTGGAACATCGTTCAAGTGGTATTCGTGATCGATCTTGGCTGCGGAAATCTTAAAATCCGGTACCTGTGATTGAGATGCCTCCTGATAGTAATCCGAGAGCGACCAGCTACCGCTATAGTCGACGTGTCCGTTACCGGCAGAACTAGCTCGCCAATTTATCGTGTTGTCCATTTTGCCAGCGAGAAAAACAGCTTGGCGCTCGCCTATTTTAGAAAGGAAATCAACACCCCAGGCGGATGTATTTAACTGAACGCCAGATGTATTTAGATCAATCAGACCATCGAGCACAAAAGATCCGATGGTAAAATTGCCCTCAATAACTTTCCCATCGACTCCTTTAGCCAGCAGGGAGGCCTTTACACTATTCTCAGCATTGAGCTTGGCTACATTGTTGTCTTGTGGCGTGAAGAAAAACGACCATGGCCCGAACCCGGTCATCCTGAACGTCTTCGGATCCAGCCCATCGAAAAAGCCATTGAAATCAAGAGTGACTTCGAGACGGTCACCTGCCGGCTTGACTGTCAGGAAATCCGAATCCGCAAGATCTGGATACGAGCTGAGAAGGCCGGCGCGGAAATCGTCAGCATCTTTCTGCCGCATCTCCATAGCCTGCACCGAGCCGGTTGCAAAGAGAGCAAACAGCCCTGCAACCGCAACAAGTTTGAGACGCACCTCTAAAATCTCCCTATTCGCGCTGGTTGCAAATATGTGAGGGCCGCAGGACGCAAAGTCAAGCACAGCCATCGACGAAAGTCCTTTAAAAACAAAGACTAATGAACGTTTGGCACTAGGCAAAAAAGCCGGCGCGAGGCCGGCTTTTTTTCCATTCCAAGTTGCATGTCGGAGCGCTTATTGCGGCTGCTCCGATTCCTGACCCTGTTCCTGTTCGGGCTCCTGTCCTTGATCCTGATCCGGCTCCTCGGCATCCGGCCCCTTGATCTGCTGGCCGTTGATCGCCACAGAACCGTCGCCGGCGACGCTGATATCCCAACGCGAGCGGCCATCCGGGTCCGTCTTGGCAAAGCCCTTGGCCATCATCATGCCGAGGGAGACCTGCTGGAGGTTCGGATCGCTCTTGGCAAGCTCCTGGATGGCGGCGATCGACTTGTCGAGATCCCGCGCCAGGATCGAAGCTTGGAGCGAATAATCCTTCTGCGTATCGACGCGGCCCTGCAGCTTGCCAGTGACGTCAATATCGTAGACATCCGAGACCGCTGTGAACTTCGGCAGGTCGACGACGACGACGCCGTCGTGGAAGAGCTTCTCGGCAGCCAGCTTGCCGCTTTCTTCCGAATTGTTGCCCGACGAGAAATCGATCTTCATGAACTCATCGCCGAAAGCGGCGAAATCCATGTCCGGCACGGCGATCTGCATATCGATGCTCTTCGGCAGGAAGGCATGGTAGCTCGCCGGCACGACCTGGCTGTCGAGCGTGACCTCCTGGGCATTCATCCCGAAGGCAAATCGGACCGCATCGCTCGGCCCGTCGACCGAGAAATTATAGCCGAAGGCCTTGGCGCCGCCACTTCCGGCGACGGTGCCGACCGCCAGATTATTTACCGTGATCGTTTCGTTGGCGGAGGAGAACAGCGGAAAGGATGCCTTGAGGACGGACTTCAGCCTTTCGCCGTCTTCCTTGCTGAGCTCCTTCTCATCCACATGGTCAAGGATAAAGAAGACGATATCGCGAATTTCCTTCGCCGGCAGGCTGGCCACATCGGCATTGAAGTCGATCGAATCCGCCTTGATGGTGACCGGCGGCGTCTGCGCGCTGGTAACCGTCTCCGACAGCGCGGTAAACGCGCCACTCGCCTTGAAGTCCAGCCGGCCATTGCCGCTGGCGCTGTCAGTCGAATCGAGCCTGTAATTCAGGCCGGCAAAGCTCGCATCGACCTGATCGGCTTCGGACTTCGACGTGAGGCGGATATCGCTGGCCTTGAAATCGCCGGAACGTAGATAGGCGATCGCCGGATCGAAGACACCGTTATAGACCATCGAGGCAATGGAATAAGTGAAATCGGTGCTCTTGTCGTCCGGCCCCTTGACGTTGCCGGAGATGTTGAAGCTGTTGTTGCCTTCGAGATTCCAGAGCCCGCTGTCGAGCGGTGTGGCGAAGACCGACCAGGGCGTCAGCCCGTTCACCACGTACTTGGTCGTATCCACTTTCGAAAGCAGCTTGGCAAGATCGTAGATAACCTCATAGCGGGTACCCGCCGGGTTGACGGTCACAAAACCACTCTTGGCGAAATCCTCGGGCAGGAAGCCCGTCAGGCTGTCGCGAAGCTTGTTCGCTCCATCCTGATTGATCTCAGCCCCTTGCGCTGCCCCGAACAGCGATAGGGCAACAAGGCTCGTTGTCGTGACAAGTTTGAGACGCATTCACACTCTCCTCAGCCGCTTTGAATGCGGCCATAGGAAGATCGGATATCTTCCGGTGTCAACCCGGCACGTTTGGACAAATATTATTTTGCGACCACGGCTGAGAGTGAACGTATCCTGCCGGGCACTACCGCACGCGAAGGCCCTCGATTCTGATCTCGCCGTGCGTCAGGCCGCAGTGTTGAGGGTAACCGATTGTTGTTCCATTCGCGCCGGGCGACCGAAATAGTAGCCCTGGGCCTCGTCACAGCCTTCCGACGTCAATAGTTCGAGTTGGCTCAACGTTTCGACCCCTTCAGCAAGCACAGGGATCGACAGGCCGCGTCCCAGCGCCAGGATGGAGCGAATGACCGCCTTTGCTTCCTGACTGGTCTCGACTTCGTTCATGAAGCTGCGATCGAGCTTGATCTTGTCGAAGGGGAACGAGCGAAGGGTCTCGAGCGACGAATAGCCTGTTCCGAAATCGTCGATGGCGATCGCAACGCCCTGCTGCTTGAGCGCACGCATTGCAAGCAGCGCCTTGCTTTTGTCGACGATGATCGATGACTCGGTTATTTCAAGTTCGAGCCGCGATGCTGGCAGGCCCGTTTCCTGGAGGACGGAGCGAACCAGTTCGGCGATGTTTGCATGGGCGATCTGGATGGGCGAAATATTGACGGCGATCTTGATGTCGTCCTTCCAGCTGACCGCTTCCTTGCATGCCTCGCGAAGGACCCATTCTCCGATAGGCATGATTGCACCGCATTCCTCGGCAATCGGAATGAAATCGACGGGCGGAATATTTCCGCGTTCAGGATGGTTCCACCTGAGCAGCACTTCGTAGCCGGTCGTCTTGCCGGTCGCCACCGACTTCTGCACCTGATAGTGAAGGTACATCTGGTCGCGCTCGATCGCGACCCAGAGGTCACGCGCCAGCCTTCTCCTGTCGCGCGACACTTCATCCATGGACTCTTCATAGAAGCAGACATTGCGCCCGACCTCGTGTTTTGCGCGATACATGGCCAGATCTGCGTTTGCGAGAAGCGTTTCGGCGCTTTCGCCGGCGTCGGGGTAAAGTGCGACACCAACGCTTGCGCCGGGGACGATGTGATGCCCCTCGAAATCCATCTTCTCCATGAGCGTGGCTTCCAGCCGCGCAACGAAGTCGTCTAGCTCTGCCCTGTCATTGAAGCGCTTCACGGCCGCGAACTCATCACCGCCAAGCCTAGCGACGAGTTCCTCGTCACGCAGTATCCCGTTCAATCGTGCAGCCAATGTGCTCAACACGAAATCTCCGGC
Source organism: Rhizobium sp. 01T444 (assembly GCF_056398305.1). NCBI lineage: Bacteria > Pseudomonadati > Pseudomonadota > Alphaproteobacteria > Hyphomicrobiales > Rhizobiaceae > Rhizobium > Rhizobium sp. 01T444. Next base: position 475,497 of record NZ_JBFTPD010000002.1, on the reverse strand, counting down.
CACATGGCCCATCTGGTCATTGATCTCTTTGAATTTATCCAGATCGATGCCAATCACCGCAACCTTGGTCGACAGCCTTTTGGCAATTGTCAGCTGATGTGAGAGATAGTCATTGAAGGTGGGACGGTTCGGCAGACCGGTCAAAGCATCGTGCTTGGCCATGAACGCGATTTTCTCTTCGCGCGCCAGCCGCTCGGTAATGTCTTCGAATGTCGTAACCCAGCCACCATCCGCGAGAACATTGAACGTCGCAAGAATTGACCGGCCGCTCGTCGTCTGATGCACAAGGGTCTTCTGGCCGGAGCGCATGGTCGCCATATGCCTGCGATAGTGATCGGTCGCCCTCGAATCCGCGGCGTCACAATCGCCTAAAACGATCTGATAGCCGTTGCGAACGATCTCGGAATAGACAAGACCTGGGCGAATGAAATTCTCAGGGAACCCGAAGAGCTGGCTATACCTGGCGTTTGCGAGGATCAGCCGCTCATTGCGGTCAAACATCGAGATGCCCTGGCTCATGTTCTCCAGTGCCAGATCGAGGTTCCTCGATACTTCTTTGATGCGATCCCCGTCGATCTTTGCCTGCGTGATATCGCGGGTAATCTTCACGTATCCGATGAGATCATGGCCATCGTCATACACGGGTTGGATGACGACATGTGCCCAGAACGAGGATCCGTCCTTGCGAAAACGCAGCCCCTCTGCCTCAAATCTGCCGTTGGCGAGAGCGGATTCGAGCGCTCTCTGCGGAAGGCCATTCTGCTGATCCTCTATGGAGTAGAACCGGGCGAAGTTCTGGCCAACGATATCAGCGGCGCTATAACCCTTCGCGCGTTCCGCCCCCGTATTCCAGTTCGTCACGACGCCTGAAGGATCGAGCATGTAGATTGCGTAATCCGTCACGCCCTGCAAAAGCAGCTCAAACTTGGTTTCACTCGCACTCGCCTGCTTGGCCGCCCGAAACGCAATGATCGATGCCGAAATGCCTGAGGCGAGCATTGAGATCGATACGACGAGAATGATCGCCAGAAGGAACGGCTTGGAAAGCGCCTGCGGCTCGATCGCGTTTGCGCCCCCTTCGATAATCGCTAGCGCGCCCATTGCGGTGAAGTGCATCAAGACGATGCCGAGCGACAATGCAGATGCCGCAGCGAGAATGCTCCAGTTCGAACCTTTCCAGTTCTTTGTGAGCGTGAACCCCCAGGTCGCCATGGCAGCCGATACGATCAGCGCAGCAGTAACGAGATGCTGATCCCAACCGATGGTCCCAGGAACCTGCAGACCGGCCATACCGACGAAATGCATGGCTGCAACGCCGACGCCAAAGACAAGGCCTGCAGCAATATTGGCCTGAGAACCCGGAAGCGACACCGCGGCAAGGCCTGCCACAAAGGTAGAGGCAAAAGCCGCACCGAGCGAAATAAGCGTCAGATCGCGATCATAACCGACGACGATGCCCGGATCATAGGCGAGCATAGCGACGAAATGCGTCGACCAGATGCCGAAGCCGCCTGCCGCCCCCGCCACGGAGAGCCAGATCCAGCGTGGCACGCCGTTTGACCTGCCAGCACTTCTCAGGAACAGGATCGTTCCGAGATTGGACACAAGGCATAGTGCGGCGGCCAGAAGAACCAGCGTCAAGTCATGTTGGTATGTCAGGCAGTATACGATCGCAAACATGAGAAAACCCATTCTTTTCAAGCCTGACATCGGTCTTGCCGCGTTAAAGAAGGGATAATCCGGCGTCTTCACAGGTAAAGTGGAACCTTCTGTTCGACTTTGTGATTAACGGCCAAACAACGAAGGCTTATCAGCGGTTTTTGGAATTACTTGCAAAACACCAGGGATTGCATTTCGCGATCTTTTCGGGTGTAGTGCCGATGAGGCGCGATCAGCGGATACGGCCAACGGCATTGGTCCTGTCGACCGAGCCTGTCACCGCTTGCGTTTGCGTGACACTTATATTATAGGCCACGCGTCCGCGTAGACACCCTTGGAGGCAACGCGGATGAGGATGGGCTTGCCCGCCTCCGGTCCGACGGCACAAGGCTTCAAGCTCGCCGCGGGCTCTCCAAATAACCTCGAAAGGACTTGCCATGAGCCACGAAACTTACGAGCTCAAGGCCGAGGCGCGCGAACGGGTTGGTAAGGGGTCCGCCCGTGAACTCCGCCGCAACGGCTTTATTCCCGCTGTCATCTATGGTGACAAGCAGGCCCCAGTTTCTATCGCTATCAACACCAATGAGGTGACGAAGCGCATTCATGCCGGTGGCTTCATGACCACCGTTGCGACCATCGACGTCGACGGCAAGAAGTACAAGGTTCTGCCGAAGGACTACCAGCTCGATCCGGTCCGCGACTTCACGATGCACGTCGATTTCCTGCGCGTATCTGGCAACACCCAGGTTACCGTTGAAATCCCGGTTCACTTCGTCAACGAAGACAAGTCCCCGGGCCTCAAGGTCGGCGGCGTTCTGAACATCGTGCGTCACGAAGTCGAAGTTCACTGCCCGGCTGACGCGATCCCGGAATTCTTCACGGTTGACCTTTCCGGTCACAAGATCGGCGACAGCATTCATATTTCGGAAGTCACCCTGCCGAAGGGTGTGACGCCCGTCATCACCGATCGCGACTTCACCATCGCGACGATCATTGCTCCGGCTGGCGGCATCGACGAAGCTGCTGCCGAAGGCGAAGCACAAGCCTGATCGCTTCTACCAATTTGTAAAGCATAAGGCCCGTTTTCCGTGAGGAAGACGGGCTTTTTCATTGCCGAAAAAGGCTTATTTCAGCAACATTTAACACATTTATGGAAGCATGCTCCGGCTGGTTGCGAAGTCCCCGCCCTGCTGCGTGACCGCAGAATATTCCGACCCCGTGGAGCAAACGGAACCATGAATAATTCCGTTGAGAACAGATTTTTTGCGATTGTTTGCGGCGCGCTGCTTGTTTTTGTAGCTCCCCTCTTTGTTCTTTTTCTTTTCCTTTCCTCTGAGCGTGCCGACAAGGAAATACGCGACCATATTTCCGTTCTTCTTGTGGCGAATGCCCAGGCGCTCGCCAAGCCGCTTTGGGATCTCGATGCCGATAGCGTGACCCAGATCAGCGCGACGGTCGTTTCGCAGGGCGCCATCGTCAAGGTGGAGGTCCGCGACCAGTCCGGCGAGCTCGACGTCAGCCAGTCGACCATTCCGAGGTCCTTCGATGGCAAGCTGGTTCAGGTTTCCCGGGCCATCATCTACAACACCGTCGATGGGCCGAAGAACCTCGGCAGCATTTCCGTCTTCTATCCGGCACTCGGCCTGTTTTCCGGCCTGAAGCAGGAAGAGGTCGTCTTCATTTCGATCTTCATTTTCGCGGTGCTGGCCGTTTTCGCCACCGCACTCATCGGCAACCGCATCTTCGTCATCCAGCCTCTGATGCGACTGACGGCTGCGATCGAGGCGACACGCCAGCTCGGCTCCCGCCACCATGTCGACTGGCAGTCGAACGACGAAATGGGCCGCCTCGCCCAGAGCTTCAACGAAATGCAGACGAAGCTTGAAAACGAGGAAACCGAGCTGAAGCTTGCGCATCGCCGCACCACCGATATCTACAACCTGACGCCCGCCATGCTCTTCTCCCTCGACGAGGAAGACCACATCACCGCCGTCAGCGACTACTGGCTGTTTGCGACCGGCTATCACCGCGCCGCCGTCATCGGCCGGAACTTCTCCGATCTCGTTACCTCCTTCACCCGTGACAAGTTCATCAAGCGCAAGAGCCAGCGTGAGAACGGCACCGGCGACGTCACCGTCAAGTTCATCTGCATGGACGGCCGCATCATGGACGTCCTGATCATGGAATCGGCGCTCACGACTCACGGAGAGGAAGGTCAGTCGCTCTCCGTCATGACCGATGTGACGGAGCTGAAGGCCTCCGAAGACCGCAACCATCGCCAGGCAATCACTGACCATCTGACCGGCCTCCTGAACCGCCAGGGCTTCGAAGCCGTGCTCGACAGCAAGATCGCAGCCGCCGATGCCGCCGATCAGGAACTCGCCTGCCTCTTCGTCGACCTCGACCGCTTCAAGTGGATCAACGACAATATGGGCCACGCCGCCGGTGATGCCGCCCTCATCGAACTCGTGGAGCGGCTGAAGACGCTGCTTGCCCCCTCCGATGAAGCTGCCCGTCTAGGCGGCGATGAATTCGCCATCCTGCTGCCGGCAAAGAATGCAGAAAAACGCGCCCGCGCCATGTGCGACCAGATCGCTTCGATCTTCGAGACGCCCTTCGGCCCGGACATGCATCTCAGCGCCTCTGTTGGCATTGCGATCTATCCTCGCCACGCTGCGACCGCCGCCGAACTGCTGCAGAAATCCGACATGGCCATGTACGCCAAGAAGCGCGATGGCAAGAACGGCGCACAGATCTTCGATAGCGGCATGCTCGATCATGCCCGCCGCCGCGCCGAGATCGAAGCCCATATCGAAGCCGGCCTCGCCGACGACTGGTTCGAGGCCTATCTCCAGCCGATCGTCAACCTGAACGGCCGCGGTATCGCCGGCTTCGAGGCGCTGATGCGCCTCAATCATCCGCAGAAGGGTCTCATGCCACCGGCCGAGATCATCAGCGTGGCCGAAGAGACTGCCAAGATCGTCCGGGTCGGCAATGTCATCATGGAAAAGGCGATCGCCAATCTGGCGAAGATTTCTCGCCTGCCCGGCATGCAGGACACCTATCTCGCGATCAATTTCTCGCCGTTGCAGTTCGAGCCGGCGCTCGCTGCCCGCCTTGCCGCCATCCTCGGCCGCCACGGCATCCTGCCGGATCGTATCGTCGTCGAGATCACGGAGGCTGTGCTGATGCACGACAACCCGCAGATCCGCATGATCGTGACGGAACTCCGCCGTTTCGGCTGCCGCATAGCGCTTGACGATTTCGGCACCGGTTATTCGTCGTTGAGCTATCTCAACCGCTTCCCGGTCGACATCATCAAGATCGACCAGTCCTTCACCCGCGCCATCAATGATGCTGACGATGACGTGCGCCAGAAGAGCCGCATGCTGATCGAAGGCATCACCACGCTGTCGCACAAGATGAACTGCACCGTCATCGCCGAAGGCATCGAGACGGAGGAGGAATGCAGTACGCTGCACCAGATGGGCCTTGATTATGGTCAGGGCTATCTGTTCCACCGTCCGCAGAATGCCGCCAAGCTGATCGAGGAACTAAGCAGCTCGCTGCCGAACGTGGCACGCGCTTCATGAACTGACGAAATATCGGAGGTATCGCGATGAAAAAGCTGCTGCTTCTTGCACTTTTGACCCTGCCCTGTTTTGCCACGTCTGCCTCGGCCGAGACGGTATCCTTCGTGACCGAGGAATACGCCCCCTTCAACTACCGCGACGGAAAAGTCATCAAGGGCGCGACCGTCGAGCAGGTCGAGAAGATCATGGCCGATATCGGCGTCGAGTATACGATCGAGATAATGCCCTGGGCCCGCGCCTTCAGTCTCGCGCGCGCGACACCCATGACCTGCGTATTCGCAACCGCCCACAATGCCGCGCGTGACGGCCTGTTCAAATGGGTCGAGCCGCTGCTCGTTGACCGCAACATCCTGATCACCCGCCAGGGTTCGGGCGTCTCTGCCACCAATCTTGAAGAGGCAAAGAAATACGTCATCGGCACACAGCGCGACGATTACACGGAAGTGACGCTGAAGGAGAAGGGCTTTACCAAGCTCGACGTCGCCAGCGATTTCAACGCAACGCTGCGAAAGCTGCTTGGCGGGCGCATCGACATGATGCCGATCTCCGAACTCTATTTCGACAAGCTGAAGGCCGACCAGCCGCTGGAAATGGTGACGGTACTGTCCTCCCAGCCGATGGGTATTGCCTGCGAGAAGAATTTCCCGGACGATCTTCTGGGCCGCATGCGGGCCTCGCTGGACAAGCTGATCGCCAGCGGCGAACAGAAGCAGATCTTCCTGAAATATGGTCTGCATCTGCTGAAATGATCGGCCGCCTGCCGTTCACGCCCGCCTTTGCCACTTGACTTTGCCGCCATTTCGCGGTGGTGAACGCCAACAGCTCTTGCAAGGAAGACAGGCCATGCTGATCATTGCGGGTCTCGGCAATCCCGGCGCGAAATATGCCGGCAACCGGCACAATATTGGCTTCATGGCGGTGGATGCCATCTACCGCCGCCACAGCTTTTCGCCTTGGTCGAAGAAGTTCAAGGCTGAGATTTCCGAAGGAGAGCTGGCGGGTGAGAAGGTGCTGCTGATCAAGCCGCAGACCTTCATGAATCTGTCAGGCGAAGCAGTCGGCGAAGCCATGCGCTTCTACAAGCTGCAGCCTTCCGATCTCGTGGCGATCTATGACGAGCTCGATCTGCCGGCCGGCAAGGCGCGGCTGAAGACCGGCGGCGGCCATGGAGGCCACAACGGCATCAAGTCGCTCGACGCGCATTGCGGCAAGGAATACCGCCGCCTGCGCCTTGGCATCGGCCATCCCGGCGTCAAGGAACTGGTGCATAACCATGTGCTCGGCGATTTCGCCAAAGTCGACAGCGACTGGCTGGAGCCACTGCTCGACACGCTTGCCGACAATGCCGAGATGCTGGTCCGCAAAGAGGATTCCCAGCTCATGAACAAGATCGCGCTGGCGCTCGGCGGCAAGGCGGAAGAGGAAAAGCCGAAGCCGGAGAAGAAGCCAGCGGGAAAGTCCCATATCCATCAGGCCCGCAATCACGGCCAGCAGAAGCTTCCGGCGACCGGCCCCATGGCCGAGATGCTGAAAAAGATGTTCGGCAACAAAGGCGACTGAACGCAATGACTGTCGGGGACTTCATCATCCGACCTGCGGTCGTCGGCGATCTGCAGAACCTGACCAGCCTTTATCAGCACCTCAGCCCGACCGATCCGGTCCTCGCGCCTGATGTGGCAATGGAGCGTTTCTCCGCCATTCTGGCGCAACCCGGCATGACGGTCTTCATCGGCGTTGCCGGCGAGATTGCTGCTGCGACCGTCACGCTGATCATCGTGCCCAACCTGACGCGCAATGGCGCCTCCTATGCACTGATCGAAAACGTCGTCACCCACGGCGATCACCGCAAGCAAGGTTATGCCGGCAGGCTCATCCAGCATGCGATTGCGCAAGCCTGGAATGCCGCTGCTACAAGGTGATGCTGCTGACCGGATCGAAAAATCCGGCGACACTGCGTTTCTATGAAAACTGCGGTTTCATTCGAGACAAGACCGGCTACCAGATCCGCCGGCCGTCTTGAGACGCCTGTCCTATTTCTCAGGCCCCTATTCCTCAGGCTCCGTGGTGAACATCAGCGGAAAGTCCATCTCCTTGGCAAGGTCGATGGCCTCCTTGGCTTTTGTCTCCGCTATGTCCTTGGTGCAGACAACCACCACGCACGAGCCGAGCTTGTGCGCCGTCATCATCACACGGTAGCCGGTATCCTCGCTCATGCGGAAGACGATCCTCAGCACCATGATGACAAACTCGCGCGGCGTATAATCGTCATTGACGAGAATGACTTTGTAAAGCTTCGGCTTGTCCAGCTTGAGCTTCGTTCTGGTTTTGGGTTTCAAGGCAATATCGTTGTCAACCATCGGAAATCCGCCCTTGATGACATGGGAAGGGGGTTCGATCTAACTAAACTATTTCGATTGCAGAATTTCGACACTCGGTGTCGGCAAAAATCCCGCCATAACAAGAATAAGGCCACCAGACCCTGTCGGCAAGGGAGCCGCGAGAAAAGCTCTCTAAGACTTGACCGCTCCCCTCCTTTATCCCATAGGCACGGCCAAGGAATTCTAGAGAACAGCAGGTTTCAGCCATGGGCTTCAAATGCGGTATCGTCGGCCTGCCGAATGTCGGCAAATCGACCCTCTTCAATGCGCTCACCAAGACGGCGGCAGCACAGGCGGCGAACTATCCTTTCTGCACGATCGAACCGAATACCGGCGAAGTGGCCGTTCCCGACGCACGCATGCAGAAGCTTGCCACTATCGCCAAGTCGAAGGAAATCATCCCGACCCGGATCAACTTCGTCGATATTGCCGGCCTCGTGCGCGGCGCCTCGAAGGGTGAAGGTCTCGGCAACCAGTTCCTTGCCAATATCCGCGAAGTCGATGCCATCGTGCATGTGCTCCGCTGCTTCGAAGACGGCGACATCACCCACGTGGAAGGCCGCATCGACCCGGTTGCCGACGCCGATACGATCGAAACCGAACTGATGCTCGCCGACCTCGATAGCCTCGAGCGCCGCACCGAGCAGACGCGCAAGCGCGCCACTGGCAAGGACAAGGATTCCATGGCAATGCTGCCGATCATGGAAGCCTCGCTGGCGCTGCTGCAGGACGGCAAGCCAGTCCGCACGCTGCTTTCGAAGCTCGATGCCGAAGAGACCAACATCCTGAAAGGCCTCAACCTTCTGACATCGCACCCGGTTCTCTACGTCTGCAACGTCGCCGAAGGCGATGCCTCGACCGGCAACAAATATACCGAGGCCGTCGCTGCGATGGCCAAGGCTCAGGGTGCCGAAACCGTCACCATCTCGGCGGCGATCGAATCCGAAGTCGCCCAGCTTCCGGACGAAGAGGCCAAGGAATTCCTCTCGGCCCTCGGTCTTGACGAAGCGGGCCTCGACCGCCTGATCCGCGCCGGTTACAAGCTGCTCCATCTCATCACCTATTTCACGGTCGGCCCGAAGGAAACGCGGGCCTGGACGATCGAGCGTGGCACCAAGGCGCCGCAGGCGGCCGGCGTCATCCACTCGGATTTCGAACGCGGCTTCATCCGCGCCAACACCATCGCCTATGACGACTACATCCAGTTCGGCGGCGAAGTCGGCGCCAAGGAAGCCGGCAAGGCGCGCGACGAAGGCAAGGAATATGTTGTCCAGGACGGCGACGTCATCCACTTCCGCTTCAACACCTGATTGACCAAAGCATGTCGCGCAAAGCCGTTCAGCAGTTTTGCGACAACGACGTACGGAAAAACAAGACCTGAAGCGTGGGAAGCGGATCTGAAAGATCGTGACACGCTTTTAGCTGCCGCTCAGCCGGGCGGCAGCCTTTCCACTACGCCTGCGGGCAAGGCGCGCAGCACGATGCGCCGAAGCGGCATCCAGCCCGTACCGATGACGAGCACGATCACGCCGACGACAACAAGCGTTCCGAAGATGTAGGTATCGACGGTCGCACTCCCCTGCTGGAATATCCCATAGATCGCCAGTCCCAGTGTCAGCAGGCCGGACGTCACGAAAGCGCGCCGGTCAATGATCAGGCCAATCAGCATCAGCAGCGCGACGATCACGACGACAACAGGCGTCTTGAAGGAGTTGGCGTCCATGATATCCAGCCAGCCGCCGTCTAGTGAAAGCAATATCCGGATGCTGTAAAGCAGGGCCGGCGCGGCGACGAGATGAAGCCAGAAGGCGACATCCGATCGCGTTGTGCGGCGGAACCTGTCGCTGAGATCGAAGCCCAGTGCGGCGACGAACAAGCCGACGGCGCAGGCAAACAGGATGACCGACACGAGAGTCGGATGGTTGAGGATGAAGGCATCGTCGCCGCTCCCCCATTGCAGCAGGCGGAAGACAAGCGCGAGCACGAGGGCCAGCCCCGAGAAGATGGAGAGTGCAAGCGCAAGCGGCACACGGTAGCGCAGATAGAAAAGCCCCATGATGACGGGGAAGGCGACGATGAACCTATCGATACCATCGCCGGTCAGCCACAGATCGGCATTGGAGGGATAGACCGACAGCATCATCCGGAAGGTCCAGGAAAAAACCGCCAGCGTCAGCACGACAGCCGGCAGCGCGAGGCGCTGGCGCTTCACGAGGATTTCCGCCAGCACCAGGATCGCAGGCAGCACCGCATAGAGCGAAGCAAGCCCCCAGAGGCCCGCGAGTGCGATGAGAATGCCGATTGTGATCAGTACATCGTGGAAGCCGCGCACGAAGCGCGGTGTCTCGGTATCAGACCAGGCAGGCTCTTCAGGCCCGCTCGCACGTGCCTCGACGATCACGCCACGCGCTGCAAGGAACGGTGCCAGCTGCTCGCCGGCCTCGGCGGTGATCAACCCCTCCCGCGCCGCCTCATCGAGTATCGACCTTAGTTCTGCCATTCTGGTTCGCCCCCCAGGGAATCATTGAGCCCGCGCGGATGCTATTGTAAGCAATGAGGCCTGCCTATGATGAGAGACCCTGATGCCTGCAGAAAAGCTTGCCTATGAGGATTTCCAGCCCGGCCGGCGCTTCCCGCTCGGCCCGAAGCCGGTAACGGCACCCGAAATCATCGAATTCGCAGCGGAGTTCGACCCGCAACCGATGCATCTGGACGAAGCGGCAGGCCGCGCCAGCATCCTCGGCGGCCTTGCTGCCTCCGGCTGGCACACTTCGGCGATGTTCATGCGCATGATGGCCGACAGTTTCGTGCTGAACTCGCTTTGCGAAGGTGCACCAGGCGTCGATTTCATGGAGTGGCGCAAACCGGTGCTGGCAGGCGACACTCTCTCCGGCCATTCGACGGTGCTGGAGGCGCGTCCGATGCGCTCGCGTCCAGGCCTCGGCATCGTCAAATTCCGCCACGAGGTGGAAAACCAGCGCGGCGAATTGGTCTGCCTGTCGGAGAATTCCGTCATCTTTGGCATGCGTGGTAACCCGGAGGCCGACGTATGAGAATGACCGAACTTTACGCCGCCCGCGACAAGATTGAGATCGGCACCTACGTCTTTACCGAGGAAAATATCCTCCGCTTCGCACGGAAATACGATCCGCAGCGTTTCCATACCGACGGGCAAGCCGCGAAAGACACCATGTTCGGCGCGCTCTGCGCCTCCGGCTGGCACACGACGGCCGCCTGGATGCAATGCTTCCTCAAATACTGGATAGCGGAGATTGGCCGGCTGAAGAAGGAGGGCCTGAAGCCACCGAACCTCGGCCCCTCACCCGGCTTCCAGAAGCTGCAATGGCTGAAGCCGGTTTTTGTCGATGAGACGGTTAGCTACTCCGTGACCTTTCTCTCGGGCCGGCCGCTTGCATCGCGGCCAGGCTGGCATCTCAACACCATTCTTTGTGAAGGCGTCAATCAGGACAGTATTCCCGTCATCCGCTTCGAAAGCAGCGTGCTGGAATTTGAATGATCCGGCTGGAGCAATTTCAGCAGAGCTTGCAACGGCTCTACTGAAATTGAGATGCTCAATGACCGGCAAACTCTACGAGCGTGTGAACATCGACACCGAGGTCTTCGAGCTTCTTGCGGCCGCCGAGATCCGGCAAGTCGATGACGAAGCAGGCACCGACCACTTCCGCGCCGATCTGGCGAAGAAGCTGTGTCGCGCCCACAGCAGTGCCGCCCGTGGCGATCAGATCGTCAACGAGGATCACCTTCTCGCCCGGCTGGACGGCATCGCGGTGCATTTCCATCTCGTCCACGCCATATTCCAGGCTATAGGCGATGCGCACCGTGTCATGCGGCAGCTTTCCCTTCTTGCGGATCGGCACGAAGCCCGAGGACAGTTGATGCGCAACCGCGCCGCCGAGGATGAAGCCCCGCGCTTCCATGCCGGCGATCTTGTCGATCTTCAGACCGGCATAGGGCTGCACGAGCTCATCGACCGCCCGGCGAAAGGCACGCGGATTGCCGAGCAGCGTGGTGATGTCGCGAAAGATGATGCCGGGCTTGGGGTAATCCGGAATGGAGCGGATGCTGGCCGCAAGCTCCGAAAGCGTATTGTTCATCGATAATCCGTATCTGCGAGGGGCAYRAAGCGCCCGCACACTATCAACTGCGYCGGATCAAACCAAATAAAAAAGGCGGCTRWAAAGCCGCCTTTTCCTYGGGACTAAGGGTCCGCTTAGTGATCGGTCCGGGAATAGATCGACCGCTTGGTCAGGTAGATCAGCACGGTGAAGATCAGCAGGAAGATCATGACCATGAAGCCGGTGCGCTTGCGTTCTTCGAGGTGCGGCTCGGACGCCCACATCAGGAACGACGAGACATCCTTGGAATACTGATCGACCGTCTGCGGCGAACCATCGTCATAGGTGACCTGGTCGTCGGAGAGCGGCTTCGGCATGGCGAGCACGTCAGCGGCATGGAAATACGGATTGTAATGCGAGCCCTGCGCCACCTTGACGCCCGCCGGCGGCTCTTCGTAGCCGGTCAGCAGCGCGTGAATGTAGTCGGGGCCGCTTTCCTGATACTGCGTGAAGATGTCGAAGACGAACTGCGGGAAGCCGCGCTCGACTTCGCGCGCCTTGGCGAGCAGCGACATGTCAGGCGGAGCCGCACCGTTGTTAGCGGCAGCAGCCGCTTCCACATTCGGATAGGGCGACGGGAAGTGGTCAGACGGAACCGCCTTGCGGGTGAACATTTCACCGCTGGCATCCGGGCCGTCCTGGACTTCGTAATTGGCCGCGAAGGTCTTCACCTGCGCATCCGAATAGCCGAGCTCGCTCAGCATGCGGAAGGGTACGAGGTTCATCGAGTGGCAGGCGGAACAGACTTCCGTGTAGACCTTCAAGCCACGCTGGAGCTGGCCCTTGTCGTAGTGACCGAACGGACCCGCGAAGGTCCAGTCGATTTCCTTGGGCTCCTTCAGCGGATAATGCGGCGTAGCGCTTTCCTCGTGATGAGCGGCCGGAGCCGCTGCTTCCTGAGCAAAAGCCACACCGGCAACACCGGCTGTGACCGCGAGCGACAGAATGCTTGCAACAAGCTTTTTCATGTTTCTATTCCTTCCCGTCGCTCGCTCAGGCCTTGGCCGCAGCAATCTTGTTGCGCTTTTCGAGCACCGCTTCAGTGATCGAGTTCGGAATACGGCGCGGTGTTTCCACCAGACCGAGAACCGGCATCGCGACCAGGAAGAAGGCGAAGTAGAGGAGTGTGCAGACCTGCGAGATCGTCGTGTACAGGCCTTCTGCAGGCTGTGAGCCAAGCCAGCCGAGGATGATCGCGTTGATCACGAACAGCCAGTAGAACAGCTTGAACCACGGACGATAAACCGCCGAGCGCACCTTCGAAGTGTCGAGCCAGGGCAGGAAGAACAGCACGAGGATCGCGCCGAACATGACGAGGACGCCGCCGAGCTTGGAGTCGATCGGACCGACGTTGAAGGTGATCGAACGCAGCATGGCGTAGAACGGTAGGAAGTACCATTCCGGAACGATGTGGGCCGGGGTCTTCAGCGGGTCGGCCGGAATGTAGTTGTCGGCATGGCCGAGATAGTTCGGCAGGTAGAAGACGAAGTAGGCATAGACGATCAGGAAGACCGAGACGCCGAGCGCATCCTTGAGCGTTGCGTAAGGCGTGAAACGAACCGTGTCCGTCTTGGTCTTGACCTCAACGCCCGTCGGGTTCGTCTGGCCGACCACATGCAGAGCCCAGATGTGCAGGACAACGACGCCGGCGATCATGAAGGGCAGCAGGTAGTGCAGCGAGAAGAAACGGTTCAGCGTCGGCTGGTCGACGGCGAAGCCGCCGAGAAGGAACTGCTGAACCCATTCGCCGACCAGCGGAAAGGCCGAGAAGAAGCCGGTGATAACAGTCGCGCCCCAGAAGGACATCTGGCCCCAGGGTAGAACGTAGCCCATGAAGCCGGTTGCCATCATCAGCAGGTAGATGACGACGCCGAGGATCCAGAGGATTTCGCGCGGCGCCTTGTAGGAGCCGTAGTAGAGGCCGCGGGCGATGTGCAGGTAGACGGCGACGAAGAAGAACGAAGCGCCGTTGGCATGCATGTAGCGCAGCAGCCAGCCGTGGTTGACGTCACGCATGATCTTTTCAACGGAGTTGAAGGCGATCGTCGTGTCGGCGGCATAGTGCATGGCGAGCGTGACGCCCGTCAGGATCTGTACGATCAGCATGACGGCGAGCATGGCGCCGAAAGTGTAAGCGTAGTTCAGGTTCCGCGGAACCGGATAGGCAATGAAGCTGTCATAGACCATGCGCGGCAGCGGAAGGCGCGCATCGACCCACTTTTCCAGGCCGGTTGATGGTTCGTAGCTGGAATGGCCACTCATTAATCAGTCTCCCCTCAACCGATCTTGATCTTCGTGTCGGACAAAAACGAAAAGGTCGGAATCGCCAGGTTCTGCGGCGCCGGACCTTTGCGGATGCGGCCGGCCGTGTCGTAGACCGAGCCATGGCAGGGACAGAACCAACCATTGTATTCACCGGCCTGACCGAGCGGAACGCAGCCGAGATGGGTGCAGGTGCCGATCATGACGATCCAGTTTTCCTTATCCTTGCCGCCCGAGCGGTCGGCGCCCGTTGCCGGAGCGTCGGGAGGAAGGTTTGCGTTGCGAGCGATCGGGTCCTTGAGATCCGACAGCTGGACGTCAGCGGCGGCCTTGACTTCTTCCGGCGTGCGGTTGCGGATGAAGATCGGCTTGCCGCGCCACTTGACCGTCAGCGACATGCCGGGCGTAAGGCTTGCGACATCGACTTCGATGGAAGCCAATGCCAGCGTCGACGCATCCGGGCGCATCTGGTCGATGAACGGCCATGCAACCGCAACGGCACCGACCGCACCAGCCATGCCAGTGGTGAGATAAAGGAAATCACGGCGAGTGGGCTCTGAAGCCTCGCTTGTCGTTACGTGTTCGCTCACGGCTTAACCATCCTCTGCGCAATTGTCGCGGAATTCCGCCCTGCCCCTCCAGAGGCGGCGAATCTATCAGAACAAATTTCGGCCATAGATTCCCCACCAATCCGGCGCGTTCTATGCTTGATCGCAAATTATGTCCACCCTTGACAAGGGGATGGGGGCACAATGTCGCGGGAAATTTCAGTGAATTTTTTAAGGCAATCACTGGCTTGCAACTTTGCTGCGTTGCAACAAACGAGGGGGCGTGTTAGGCGCTGGTGAGTTTGCCATATGAATTTGGATTTGCGCCGATGAGGCATACTGTTTTCTGCGTATTGAGCGTCCTCATCACCATTGTCCTGGCCCTCGTTTCGCTCCGCTATTTTACCGATTTCTGGCTGCTTTCGCTCGTTTACAGCTTCCAGATTCATCTCAGCATCGTTTGCGCCGTCGGCGCGGTCATTGCCCTCTTTTTCAAGCGGCACTGGTATGGCTTTCTGATGCTGGCGGTGGCAACCTTCCTGAATATCCACGGTGTCATCATGCTGCGCGAATTCGCCGGCAGGACGCCTCCGGAGAATGCTCCTCGCCTTTTCCGGCTAATGTCCTTCAACATCGAGAATGACAATTTTGAAAACGGTGGGCGGATTGCCGACGCCATACTGGCTTCAGGCGCCGATGTGGTCGACATCATGGAGGCCGAGCCGGTCTTTGCGCAGTTGCCACGGCTTCTGCAACTCTATCCCTACCGTATCGGCTGCGATGCGAGCGAGACATGCGATACGCTTGTGCTGTCGAAGCGTCCCTTTGTCCAGCAGGAGATCCATGACATCGGCGAGCTTTGGAAAAAGCGGCTCGTGTCGGTTTCGATCGACTTCGATGGAACGCCTGTCGATTTCCTGTTCCCTCACCTGTCCAAGCCATATTTTGATGATTTCCAGTCTGACGAACTCCAGGATCTCCCGACTTTCATGCAATCTCACACGGGGGCTCTGGTGGTCGCCGGAGACTTCAATTCCTCGATCCTCGCGCCGACGATTCAGCACTTTCTGCGCGGARCCGGCCTCACCACAGATTTCCCGGAACCAACCACCTGGCCGGTCAGCGCCGGCTCGTTCGGCATCAGCATCGACCATATCTTCGCAAGACCGCCGCTGCTCATCCGCTCGACGAGCCGGCTGGAGGACAGCTTCGGCTCGAACCATTACGGCCTAGTCAGCGATTTCGTTCGCGAATACTGAGCGCGTATCGTCATCGGAGGCGAGGAAGCCGCCCGACTGGCGTGCCCAGAGTTCGGCGTAGAGCCCGCCCTGCTTGAGGAGCGCATCATGCGTGCCTTCCTCGATGATCTTGCCGCGGTCGATCACGACAAGCCTGTCGAGTGCGGCGATGGTCGAAAGCCGGTGGGCGATCGCAAGCACCGTCTTGCCTTCCATCACGCGGTTGAGGTTCGATTGTATCGCCTCTTCCACTTCCGAATCGAGCGCCGACGTCGCCTCGTCGAGAACAAGGATTGGCGCATCCTTGAGCATCACACGCGCAATGGCGAYRCGCTGGCGCTGGCCGCCCGAGAGCTTGACCCCGCGCTCGCCGACATGCGCGTCAAAACCCTTGCGCCCCTGCTGGTCCCGCAGCCGCTCGATGAAATCGAGCGCTTCGGCGCGTCCGGCAGCCTCGACAAGGCGTTCCTCTCCGGCATCGGGCCGGCCGAAGAGGATATTGTCACGCACGGAGCGATGCAGCAGCGACGTATCCTGGCTGACCATGCCGATCTGCATACGCAATGATTCCTGGGTGACGGCAGCGATATCCTGCCCATCGATCAGAATGCGCCCACCTTCGAGATCGTAAAGACGCAGGAGAATATTCACCAGCGTCGACTTGCCCGCACCGGAGCGGCCGATGATGCCGACCTTTTCGCCAGGACGGATCGTCAGCGAAAAATTGTCGATGACCGCGTTTTCCTTGCCGTAGTGGAAGGAAACATTCTCGAAACGGATACCCGGATGCTTGATGACGAGTTCCTTCGCATCGGGGCGGTTGACGAGATGCAGCGGTTGGGAAATCAGCTCGGCCGCATTCTGAATGGTGCCGAGATTGCGCATGATGCCGTTAAACTGGGTCATCAATCGGCCGAGAAGGAAGTTCAACCGCAGAACCAGCGTCAGCGAAAAGGCGACCCCACCCGAGCTGATCAGCCCGCGCAGCCACAGATCGATGCTGAGGCCGGCCATGGTGACGATCATCAGGCCCGAGAGCAGCGCCATAGACGCACGAACCCCGGTGATGAAACGCGTGAACTTCAGCACCGTTTCCTGATAGGCGTTGAAGCCGTCAAGCATGTAGCGGTCGCTCTCCTCGTCGCGTGCGAAGAGCTTCAGCGTCTGGATATTGCTGTAGGCATCGACGATGCGGCCATTGAGCAGCGAGGCTGCCTCTGCGGTTTCACGCGAGTGATAGCGGATGCGCGGCACGAAATAGCGGGCAAGCACGCTGAAAGCCGCCAGCCAGAAGAGAACCACCGCCGCCAGCGAGAAATCGAGCTGCCCGACCAGAACCAGCGTGGTGACGGCATAGATGCCGACGAACCAGACGCTTTCCATCAGCGATGTCACGAGATCGCCCGTCGCCTGCCCCGCCGACCAGACCTTGGTAACGATGCGGCCGGAAAAATCGCTCTGGAAGAAAGCAAGCGACTGGCGCGACACATGCAGATAGGACTGCCAGCGCGCCAGATTATAGAAACCCGGCGTGATCACCTGCTGGTCGATCAGCGCGATCAGGAAGGCAACGACGAAACGGACAATGCCGATCAGCGCCAGCATGCCGAAAATCTCGCCGCCATGGGTGGCCAGAAGCGTGCCCCAGCCGGCTCCGGGCTTGATCGTGCTGAGGATGTCGACGAGGCGCCCGACGAACCAGAAGAGGGCTGCTTCGATTGCCGCCGACATGCCGCCGAGCACCAGCATGGCGATAAAGGGCCACCTGGCCTGACCGATGTAGAACCAGATGAATCCGAAAGTATTGCGCGGCGGCTGAAGATTGTCGCTGGCGCGGAAAGGATCTATCCAAGTTTCGAACAGGCGAAGGATCGGAGTGAGCAGCATCACCGCGATATAGGCCCGTTCAGAATTGCGGCAAAGAGAATATAAGGCGGACGCAACCTTATATTTTCGTAATGATCGGTAATATCGGCGTCATCTCCCTTGATACGGGTGGAAGCAGCCACGATCTCGTGCCATGATCGCGCCTTACCGGAGACCGCAGATATGGAAACGAAAACGCTCAATGCGCATCTTCCGCTTTCCCTTGCGGAAAAGCTCGACGCCCTGGCGGACGCGCTGGATGTGCCGCGCGACAGCATCGTGACGGAAGCCATCGCAAGCTGGATCGAACGGGAGGAACGGCTGCGGATTTTCACGCTTCAGTCGCTTGCTTCGAACTCGATCATCGTCGTGGAGCATCATCGTGTCATCGACTGGGCCGACAGCCTCTGCGCCGACCGAGTCCGCACGCTCTAAGCGGAAAATTGATTTCTTCGGCAGGACAAAAGAAAAGCCCTCCCCGCAGAAACGGGAAGGGCTTATTTTATTGGGCTGCGACTTCGGCCTCTTCCTCGTGATCGGCAAGGAAGCCGCCGGACTGGCGATTCCATAGATCGGCATAGATACCGCCATGGCTGACCAGTTCGCCATGCGTGCCGCTTTCGATAATGCGGCSCTTGTCCAGCACGATCAGCCGGTCCATCTCGGTTAGCGTCGACAGGCGGTGAGCGATCGCGATGACAGTCTTGCCTTCCATCAGCGCGAAGAGGTTTTCCTGGATCGCCGCTTCCACTTCGGAATCGAGCGCCGAGGTCGCCTCGTCGAGCACCAGGATCGGCGCATCCTTCAGGAAGACGCGGGCGATCGCGATACGCTGGCGCTGGCCGCCGGAAAGTTTCACACCGCGCTCGCCGACCTGCGCATCAAGCGCCTTGCGGCCGTGCATGTCGACAAGCCCTTCGATGAACTCCCAGGCATTCGCCCGTCTTGCCGCCTCGATGACGTCCTCATCGGTTGCGTCAGGACGCCCATAGGCAATGTTGTCGCGGATCGAGCGATGCAGCAATGACGTATCCTGCGTCACAACACCAATCAACGAGCGCAGGCTATCCTGCGACACATCTGAGATATCCTGGCCGTCGATGGTGATGCGCCCGGCTTCCAGATCGTAGAAACGCAGGAGCAGGTTCATCAGCGTCGTCTTGCCTGCGCCGGAGCGACCGACCAGACCGACCTTCTCGCCGGCCTTGATATCGAGCGACAGGTTGTCGATGATGCCCTTGCCCTTGCCATAGTGGAAGCCCATGCGTTCGTAATGGATCGCACCCTTCTTCGCCGTCAGCGCAGGCGCACCCGGCTTGTCGACGATATCGTGCTGCTTCGACATCATCTCCATGCCGTCATAGACGGTGCCGATGTTTTCGAAGAGCGCCGAGACTTCCCACATGATCCACTGCGACATGCCGTTGACGCGCATCGCAAGGCCGATGGCAATGGAAATCGCGCCGACCGAGATCGTGCCGTTCAGCCACAGCCAGATGGACAGGCTGGAAATGACAAACAGCGAAATGCAGTTGTTCATGTAGACGCTCATATGGAAGAGCGTCACCTTGCGCATTTGCCTGTGCACCGTGTCCAGAAAGCCGTCCATGCTCTCCTTGGCATAGACCTCCTCACGGCCTGCATGGGAGAACAGCTTCACGGTGGCAATGTTCGTATAGCTATCCACCACGCGGCCGGTCATCAGCGAGCGCGCATCCGCCTGCTGCGCCGCAATCTTGCGAAGCCGCGGCACGAAATAGGCGACGATGCCTATATAGATGCCGAGCCAAGCGAGGATCGGCAGCATCAGCCGCCAGTCGGCAGCCGCGATGATGACGATCATCGAAAGAAAGTAGGTCACGACATAGACGAAGACGTCGAGGATCTTCATGACCGTTTCGCGCACGGCAAGCGACGTCTGCATGACCTTTGTGGCCACGCGTCCGGCGAACTCGTTGGCAAAGAAGGTCATGCTATGGCGCAGCAGGAAGCGGTGCATCTGCCAGCGCGCGATCATCGGATAATTGCCGAGCATCATCTGGTGCATGATCAGCGAATCGAGACCGGCAATGAGCGGCAGTCCGATCAGCACCAGCGCGCCCATCCAGATCAGCTTGTGACCCTCATTCTGCAGGAAGGTCGCCTTATCGGCATTCGTCAACCAGTCGACGATATCGCCAAGGAACTGGAAGAGCGCCACTTCACCGACTGCGATCAGCGCCGTCAAGAAGGCCATAAGCGCAAGCCATCCCGCCGCCGGCTTGCTGTAGTGCCAGCAGAAGGCAAAAAGACCCTTCGGGGGAGCGACCGGCTCCTCGCTCGGATAGGGATTAAGTCGCCGTTCGAACCAGTCAAACATGAAATCGCTCCAGAACTTCCGCGTTCCGGCCCCGGCTTTGCGCTCTTAGGGCGCACGAAAGCACATATGGGAACCGGAGGCTCAAGGGGCGAGGCCGTAATGGCCGCGCAATTATTCAAAATGGGCAATTGGGGAAAGAAAAGCGCCTTATATGCGCCAGATCGCCAAGCGTGGCATCACGGGCGGGAGACGCATCAGCACAAATGTATCCATGTCGGCGCTCCCTGTTGGCGATTGAAGATATGCACCGATAACGCGAAAATGCCTAAATTTCCAGCCCCGACCGCTCGGAAAGTGGCCATCGACAGGTCAAAAAGCGTTCTGTTGCCTCAAAATCACAGTTCGGATAGGCAAGTTGCTTATCATCTCAACGGACAATTTCCCATGGCAGACCTCAGACTGGCGCTCTATCAACCCGATATCCCAGGCAATACCGGAACGATCCTGCGCCTTGCCGCCTGCCTGGGTTTTGCGGTCGACATCATCGAGCCCGCCGGTTTCGACATTTCCGATCGAAATCTGAAGCGCGCGGGCATGGACTATCTGGCCACCGCCGCCCTCACCCGCCATGTCAATTGGGAACGCTTCGAGGAATGGCGCGCAGCCACCGGCCGCCGCCTGATCCTCGCCACCACGAAGGCATCGCAGCGCTACACGGATTTCGTCTTCCGTCCCGACGATATCTTGCTCTTCGGCCGTGAAAGCGCCGGCGTGCCCGATCATGTGCATGAACGCGCCGACGGGCGCATTCTGATTCCGATGGTGGAAGGCCAGCGTTCGATCAACCTTGCCGTCTCCGCCGCGATGATAACAGGCGAGGCAATGCGGCAGACCGCCTGGTCGTGAACCGGCCCATGCCGATCCTTGGCGGCCTTGATGTCGCAAACGACGCTTTGAATCGACGCAAAAGCGCCTATATTAATTAGCCAGGCAATCAATAATTCTGCACAAGCAGTGAGATTCCAATGATTTACTCGACTACGGAAACGTAGACCCGAGAAAACTTCTCAAGAAGAAGAAAAAGACCAAGGCCATGGAATCCACGATCGTCATGATCAATCTGTTCGGCGCGATTGCGCTGTTGCTCTTCGGCCTTGCGCAGGTCAAGGACGGTGTTACGCGTGCCTTCGGCGCACGCCTGAGGACCGGGCTTGCGACAGGCACCGCGAACGGGCCGCGCTCGATCCTGTCAGGTTTCCTGGCAACCATCGCCCTGCAGAGTTCGACTGCGACGGCCCTCATGACGGCCTCTTTCGTGGAGCGCGATCTCATCAAGCCGCGCATGGCCCAGATCGTGCTGCTCGGCGCCAATGTCGGGACTGCCGTGACCGCCTGGATAGTCGCTACCGGCATCGAATGGCTTTCGCCACTGCTTATTCTTGGCGGCATCGTGCTCTATCGCGGAAAGTCCAGCGCCCGCCACGGCGGCGGCGCGGCCATGATTGGCATCGGCCTGATGCTGCTCTCCCTGCATCTACTGAGCAATGCGACGGAGCCCATGCGCACGTCGCCGGCACTGGCTGCCTTCATCGGCCTGCTCGGCGATGCGTGGCCGGTCGCCCTGGTTTTTTCCGCAGCACTCGCCTTTATCTCGTCGTCGAGCCTTGCCGTCGTCGTCCTGATACTGTCGCTCGCGTCAACGGGCATCGTGTCCCCGGAACTGATCATCGTTCTCGTCCTCGGCGCCAATCTCGGCGGCGCGATTCCGCCCGTTGTCGCAACCCTCTCCGGCCCCGCCTCGGCGAGACGCGTCACGCTCGGCAATCTCATCGTCCGCACCGCGGGCTGCCTGATTGCGCTGCCGCTTGCCGGCTATGCGGCGCCGCTGCTTCAAATGCTGCCCTTCGGCCCCGCCAAGCTGCCGGTCGATACGCATCTGATCTTCAACATCCTTCTTGCCGCCGTGGCCTGGCCCTTTTCGCGGATGTTGGCTGTCTTTACCGCCCGCCTCGTGCCTGATGACGTGCAGCCGGATCAGGGTCCCAAGTTTCTCGATATGCAGGAGCTGTCGACGCCCGTCGTGGCCCTTGCCAGCGCGACGCGCGAAGTACTCGGCGTCGGCGATCTGATCGAACGCATGCTCCTGCGCGCTTCCGATGCCTTCGAACACAATGACATGTCCAAGCTCGCCGAAATCCCTGCGCTCGAAAAGCGCGTGGATCTGCTGCAGCAGGAGGTGAAGGTCTATCTCTCCAAGCTCGGCCGCGGCGGGCTCAGCGACGAGAATGCTCGCCGGTCTATCGTTATCATCGACTACGCGATCAATCTCGAGCATATGGGCGACATCATCGAGAAAGGCTTGCTGGAGCAGGTCGGCAAGAAGGTCTCGCTCGGCCTGAAATTCTCCGAAGACGGCTACAGGGAATTGCGCAAACTGTTTGATCTGACGATCGACAACCTGCGCGTCGCCCAGACGATCTTCGTCACCCGCGACTTCAATCTCGCCCGGCAGATGATGGAAGTGAAGGTCGAGGTCCGCCGCATGGAAAAGCAATCGGCCGAGCGACATCTGGAGCGGCTGCGCGACGGGCGTGCCGACAGCCTCCAGACGAGCTCACTTCATCTCGATATGCTGCGTGACCTGAAGCGTATCAATGCGCACATCGTCTCAGTGGCGCATCCGATCCTCGACGAAAGCGGCCTTCTGATCGAAAGCCGCCTGCGTGATGCAGCCGAATAAGTTCAATCGGCGGATGGCAAGCGACGCATGGTGAATTCGATCTGGTCGCCTTCCAGCTGGCGCCAGCTTTCCACTTCGGTCCAATAGGCGGCTTTCGGATATTCGTCGAACCATTCGCGCGCCTTGGCGCGGGCTTCCAAAAGCCCCATCCGGTATGTTTCGCGGACAAAATGATCCCTCTCGCGGGCGGACGCCTCTGCCCGATGCTTTGCTATTCTGCGCTTCAAGCCTTCGAAGGGCGGAGGCCCCGGAATTTTTGCCATAAAACCTACCTCTGCATGAAAAGTAGTATCGAAATCCGCCCTTTGCGAGTCGAATCTTGCAGGCGCTTTCCACTGCTGGCAGGCTTCTGCTGCACCTGCTAAACCGGGATTGTAATCAACAAAGAGCGAATCGCATGGAAAGACCGGAACTGCCGATCGGCCTGCCCGAAGACATCGAGGACAAAAAGACTGCCGCCCGTACATGGTTCGAGGGACTGCGGGACACGATCTGTGCTTCCTTCGAAGCGCTGGAGGATGAACTCGAAGGCCCCCTCTCCGATCAGGAGCCCGGCCGCTTTGTCGCCAAAGACTGGTCGCGCGAAAACGGTGCAGGCGGCGGTGGCCGCATGTCGATGATGGAAGGCCGCGTCTTCGAAAAGGTCGGCGTTCATACATCCACCGTCTATGGCGAATTCGCGCCCGACTTCCGGGCACAGATACCGGGCGCCGCCGAAGATCCGCGCTTCTGGGCGTCGGGGATTTCGCTGATCGCCCATCCGGTCAATCCCAACGTGCCGGCCGTTCACATGAACACCCGCATGGTCGTCACCACCAGCCGCTGGTTCGGCGGCGGCGCCGACCTGACCCCGGTTCTCGGTCGCCGCCGCACGCAGGAAGATGAAGACACACAGCTCTTCCACAAGGCCATGGAAATCACCTGCCGTAACCATGCGGTCGCCGATTACGAGGCCTACAAGAAATGGTGCGACGACTATTTCTTCCTCAAGCACCGCAACGAGGCGCGCGGTGTTGGCGGCATCTTCTACGACTGGCTGCATTCCGACGAGGAAGCCGGCGGCTGGAAAGCCGATTTCGCCTTCACACGTGACGTCGGCCGGGCCTTCGCCATGGTTTACCCCAAGATCGTCCGCTCAAACTTCAACAAAGACTGGACGGAGGCCGACCGTGACGAACAATTGATTCGCCGTGGCCGCTATGTCGAGTTTAATCTGCTCTACGACCGAGGGACGATCTTCGGCCTGAAAACCGGCGGCAATGTCGAATCCATTCTTTCTTCCCTGCCGCCCGTCGTGCGCTGGCCATAAGCCGGCGCCAAGCATGCGGGCAAAGACCGGCATGCTGATAAAGGCAAACCTGCTGGTAAATTTGAAATACTATTCCGGTAAAATCGCGTTGAACGGCCTTCATCAGAACTGAGTGCGTCCTAAATTAGTCTCTGTGCGTTACAATCGGAGGAGGATTGTCATGACGGTACAAAGCAGCTCGCCTGCTTCTGCAGATATCCAGGAAACGTCCCGCGCAATCGAAGCGCCCGAGTTTCTAACGCGCATCGCCGAAGACTTGAGAGCGAAAAGCGGTTCCGACCTGCCGCTCTCCTGCTTTGTCGAGCAGGTGAAATTGCAGCTCGCAGGCGGCAAGACTCCGGAAGAACTTCAACAGCAGGCAACAGGTGCTGCCAACAGCAACAGGCCTGCGCACCTTTCGGAGACTTACATGGCCTGGGCAATGCCCCATCAATAAACAGAGCCTTTCGGCCGGCGTCCAAGTCGGCCGAAGCTTTCTCCCCCGGAACCTTCTCCGTTGCCGCACATTCCTCAAACGCGCGAAAGCGCGATGGTTTTGTATTTCAGAGACAGGAGAAGACCATGCGACTTTTCGAATGCGGTACACTCGTTCCCGGATGCGATTGGCACACCAGGGCCGACAATGACGCTGAAGTCGTTCGCCGCGCCGTCGAACATATGAGAACAGCCCACGGCGAAACGACCATTCGCGAAAACATGGTGGACAATATCAAGGCCCGCATCCGCGACGAAGCGAACGCGGCCTGATCTCAACCTGCAATCTCCGAGAGCCGGGCGAGCAATGCCGCCCGGTCGGAGACAAAATTCTCTTCCACCCACTGGTTTTCCAAGGTCGACAGGATTTCACCGACCTTCGGGCCGGCCTGTATGCCCGTGGCCATCACATCTGCGCCGTTCAGCGGAAACTGCGGCTTCTTCCAGATGCGTGCATGATCCAGAAGCTTCGAAAGCCGCGCCGAACGGCTCATCTCATCAAAACTACCATTCTCTGCCTTGCCCCGAGCAACGCCAAGCGCCAGTTTCAGCCGCACGATGATGCCGTCCACGCCGTTTCTGTAGAGCAGCTTCTCGAAGGCGGCGGCGGAAATCTCGTCATTGACCGGGGCGGCTTTTGCCCAGGCCCTGAAATAGGCGGTTTCCGCATTCGAAAATTTCAGCCGTGCTGCCAATTCCTCCAGCCGCACCGGATCGGGCGGAATGATCGAGGCCAGCCGCAGCAGCGGATCAGGCTCCCAGCCGAGCGCCTTCTCGGTCGCAACAAGCGCGGGAATGGCATCGATGCCCCATTTTTCCGTTTCCGGCAGGATTTCCGAGAGAACTGCAACCTGCCGCATCCAGAGAAGCGCGCGGCCTGGATCTTCCGCCGACAGGAGCTTTCTGAGCTCCGACCAGACCCGTTCGGCCGACAGCGTTTTCAGCTTCGAACGCGCTGAGGATGACGCTCTCAGCCCTTCTGCATCGGGCCGTCCGGAACCGTACCAGGCGAAGAAACGGAAGAAGCGCAGGATGCGCAGATAGTCCTCGGCGATCCGCGTCGCTGCATTACCGATGAAGCGAATATTGCGCTTCTCGATATCATCGAGCCCGCCGATGAGATCGATCACCTCGCCCGCAGCATTTGCGTAAAGTGCATTGATGGTGAGGTCGCGCCGTTCCGCATCCGATTGCCAGTCCGCGCTGAAGGCCACCTTGGCGCGACGGCCATCCGTTTCCACATCGGTACGCAACGTCGTCACTTCGAAGGGGCGGCCATCGATGACGAGCGTCACCGTTCCGTGGTCAATGCCGGTCGGTACCGCCTTGACGCCAGCAGCAGCGGCCCGCTCCATGACTGTTTCCGGCAGCAGCGTGGTGGCGACATCGATATCGGCGACCGCAAGCCCCATCAGGCTGTTGCGCACCGCGCCACCGACCACACGCCCTTCCCCGCCATCGGCGTTCAGTAGCGCAAAGACCCGACCGAGCGCCGGATCCTGAAACCATGCCTGGTCGGCAACAGAGGTCATGCATAAAGCCTTTCATAAAGCGTGCGGACGATGCCGGCGGTGATGCCCCAGATCATCCGCGTTTCATAGGGCATGCGGTAGAAATGCCGGTCGATACCATCAACTACCCGCTTGTCCCGTGTGTGATTGGCAGGATTCATCAGGAAGGAAAGCGGCACCTCGAAAACGTCGTCCACTTCGATCGGATTGAGCTGCAGCGAAAAACCGCGTTGCACAACGCCGAGAACGGGCGTGATGCGGAACCCGGTGGACGACAGATAGTTCGGCAGCCGGCCGACCGTCTCGACGAAGCCGCCGCCAAGACCAATCTCCTCCTCGGTTTCGCGGATCGCGGCCATCTCGGGCGAGACATCCTCGGGATCGATCGAACCACCGGGAAAGGCGATCTGGCCAGAATGCTTGCGCAGTGTCGACGTTCGCTTGGTGAAGATCACCTTCGCCTCTTCGCCATCATCGACGACGGGCACCAGCACGGCCGCATCACGGAGTTTCAAGGTCTCGGCCAGCGCAACGATATCGGGATTGAGCACATGGTCGCCATGGTCGCGCCAGGCGTGATCGATGGGTGCACCGATCTGATTGAGCGCACGGCGACGGAACTCGGCAGCCGAAAACGGGGGATAGGTCTTGCTGATCGCTTCACTCATCGGGAGGCTGCTTCCAGTTCGTCGGCCGGCATGATCGGAAAAATCTCACCACCGGAGCGAACGACGAACATCTCCCGGCCGGCAACCTCGGCCACCTCTCCGAGTTCGACCAGCTCATACATCACGGCGCGTGACACCAATGCTTCAAGCCGGCCCCGCACATGCAGATAGGGCTTTAGTTCACTGTCTTTCCCATACTCTGGCCCATGATCCGGAAAGCGCAGAGGGTGATCCTTGCCGGCCTCGATGACATCGCCGACATTGGTGCGGAAGGTCAGAACCTGCTGGCCATCTCGCTCACTTACATTCATCTCGACGGCCACAAAGGGTGCGTCAATGACCCTGATGCCGACCTTTTCCACAGGAGTTACGAGATAGGTTTTTCCGTCTTCGTCCTTCCTCAAAACGGTCGAAAAGAGCTGGACCAGCGGAGCCCGGCCGATCGGCGTGCCCATGTAGAACCATGTGCCATCCGCCCGAATTTCCATGTCGATATCGCCGCAAAAGGGCGGATTCCATTTCTCGACAGGCGGCAAGCCGCGCTTTTTGCCGGATTTCGCCTCGGAAGCGCGCGAAATCAGCGCGGCAAGCCCCGCTGCATCTGCCGTATGCCTCATTTCCTCGGCTGCCATTCTTCTGTCCCGGTTTGCTCTTAACAAAATAAAGTCACGAGATAGTCATTTGAAACAAACTTGTCAGCCCGCAACATCTTCATAACTGTATCGGGTATGAGGCACGCCTATTAAAGTCAGACGATTCGCAGCCGAATGATTTCAGCCGTTGGAGATGCCCGTGGGTATGATCAAGACCGAAGCCAGCCTCGATGAACAGGCGATTGTCGCCGCCGCAGAAAGAGCGCTCTCCGATATCGCCGCCATCCGCACGGAAGTTTCCAAGGTCATCTTCGGTCAGGAAAGCGTGGTTGAAAACACGCTTCTCGCCGTTCTCTCCGGTGGTCATGCACTCCTCGTCGGTGTTCCCGGCCTTGCCAAGACGAGGCTCGTGACAACGCTCGGCGAAGTCCTCGGCCTTGCCGCAAACCGTATCCAGTTCACGCCCGACCTGATGCCTTCGGATATCCTGGGTTCCGAAGTGATGGACCAGGACGAGAGCGGCCGCCGCTCCTTCCGTTTCGTCAAGGGGCCGGTTTTCGCCCAGCTTCTGATGGCCGACGAAATCAACCGCGCTTCGCCGCGCACCCAGTCGGCACTTCTGCAGGCGATGCAGGAATATCATATCACCATTGCCGGCCAGCGTTATGACCTGCCCTCACCCTTCCACGTTCTCGCAACGCAGAACCCGCTGGAGCAGGAAGGCACCTATCCGCTTCCCGAAGCCCAGCTCGACCGCTTCCTTCTGCAGGTCGATGTTCACTATCCCGAACTTGCCGCCGAGCGCCAGATCCTTCTGGAAACGACGGGTCTCACCGAAGCCAAACCCGAACCGGTCATCAATGCGGCACGCCTGTCCGAAATCCAGACGCTCGTACGCCAGATGCCGGTCAGCGATACCGTCGTCGATGCCATCCTCTCGCTCGTGCGCTCAGCCCGTCCAGGCCAGGGCAATGCCTCCACCGACAAGCATGTGGCCTGGGGGCCTGGCCCGCGCGCCGGCCAGGCGATGATGCTGTGCGCCCGCGCCCGCGCGCTCTATGAGGGCCGTCTGGCGCCCTCGCTCGACGATATCTACGCTCTGGCCGAGCCCGTTCTCGAGCACCGCATGGCACTGACCTTCGCCGCCCGCGCCGAGGGCATGTCGGTGCGCGACGTCATCGCCGGACTGGTCAAGCAGGCAAAGGGATAAGGAAGCGCTGCGCGTGGCATCCATCGGACAGATCGTCAACCCGACGCCCGGCAGCGATGCCCTTTCCCGCGCAAGGCAGCGGGCTGCCCTCGTGCCGGATTGCCTGGTCGAAGCCAAGCGCATCGCCAACACCGTGATTGCCGGCTGGCATGGCCGCCGTAAACGCGGTATCGGCGAGAATTTCTGGCAGTTCCGCCCCTATAGCGAAGGTGAAAGCCTGTCGCGCATCGATTGGCGCCGCTCCGCCCGCGACGACCATACCTATGTGCGTGACCGCGAATGGGAGGCTGCCCACACAATCTGGCTCTGGGCCGACATGTCGCCCTCCATGATGTACAAGTCGACCTATGGCAGCGTTTCCAAGGAAAGCCGGGCGCTGGTCATCATGCTGGCGCTTGCCGAGATCCTCGCCCGCTCCGGCGAGCGCATCGGCTGCCCCGGCGTGATGGAACCTGTCTCCGCCCGCAATGCAGCCGAAAGGCTGGCAGCCGCCCTGATGCACACGCCGCTGACTGGCGGCCTGCCCGAAACCGCGATGGTGCGCGGTTGGAGCGATCTCATCCTCATCGGCGATTTCCTCGATGACGCGCCTTCCATCATGGCTCGTCTCGGTCCGCTTGCCCGCCGGGGCCTGCGTGGCCATGTGGTCGAGATCGCCGATCCGGCCGAGGAAATCTTTCCCTATAACGGTCGCACCGAATTCACCGATCCGGAAACAGGCGACAGGCTGACCTCCGGGCGGGCGGAGAGCCTGCGGGAAGCCTATCGCAACGCCTATCTCGCGCGACGCGAAGATCTCGGCCAATCGCTGCGCCATCTCGGCTGGACCTTCGTCAGCCACCGCACCGATCATCTGGCGTCCGAAGCGCTGGTTGCCGTCCATATGTATCTTTCCGGCATGCCGGCAAAGGCAACGCATGGAGGACAGTTTTGAGCGCGCTTCCCTTCGCCTTCGCCTATCCCGCTATCCTCGGCGCGCTGATTGCCCTGCCCGTCATCTGGTGGCTGCTGCGGCTCACCCCGCCGCGCCCGCAGGCGGAAGTCTTTCCGCCGCTGAAAATCCTCGCGACTGTGCTGAAGCGCGAGGAAACGCCGGCGAAAAGCCCTTGGTGGCTGACGCTGCTGCGCATGCTTCTGGCAGCCGCCATCATCTTCGCGATCGCCGATCCGGTCTTCAATCCGCGCACCAGCTCGCTCGCATCGGGTGGTCCGCTCGTCCTTTTCGTCGACAATAGCTGGGCTTCGGCACCCGATTGGGAGCGCCGCGTCCAGACGGCCGATGCGCTGATCGACGATGCCGAGACTGCCGGCGCTGTCGTCTCCATCGCCTTCACCGCCGACCCGACCAATAACGCGACACCCGGCACTGCGGCTGCCGCCCGCGAAAAGCTCCGCGCCGCCGTGCCGAAACCGCTCGTGCCGGATCGCCAGCGGGCTTTCGAAGCGCTGCGCGCCGCCCTGAACGGCACGCATCCCGGCACGCTTGCCTTCCTCACCGACGGTGCAGCAAGCAGCGACAACGATGCTGTCGTCCGTCAACTCTCCGACCTTCGGCCCGCCGAACTGCGCGTGATCGAAGGCGATGCTGCCCAGACGGTAGCAATCTCGGGCGCCRCCAATACGGCCGATGCGATGACGGTCAAACTGACCCGCCTCAGTGCCAGTGGCGCGGCCTCCGTCCCGCTCAATGCACAGGACGCGCAGGGCCGCGTGATCGCCACCGGCAGGGCTGACTTCGCCCCCGGCCAGACGGCCGTCAATGCCGGCATTTCCGCCCCCTTCGAGATGCGCAACGATTTTGCCCGCGTCAGCATCAATACCGGCGCCACCGCAGGCGCGGTGCATCTGCTCGACGATGCCTTCAAGCGCCGCAGGGTCGTGCTTCTCTCGGGCGAAAGCGGCGATGAATTCCAGCCGCTGCTCTCCCCGCTCTACTACATCCAGCGGGCGCTCGAACCCTATGCGGACCTCGTGCGGCCGACCGATGCCGATCTTTCGGTCGCGATCCCGAAGCTGCTCGCCAACAATCCTTCGATCATCATCATGGCCGATATCGGCCGCTTGCCGGAGGATACCTACGCGCCCCTGCAGCGCTGGATATCGAACGGTGGCATGCTGCTGCGCTTTGCCGGCCCGCGCCTTGCCGCGGCACCTGCCGAAGATCCGCTGATCCCTGTCACCCTGCGCCAGGGGGAACGTGCGCTTGGCGGCAGCCTGTCCTGGAGCGAGCCGCAAGCGCTCGCCGAATTCCCTGGATTCAGCCCGTTTGCCGGCATACCGCGTCCGACCGACGTGACGGTCAACCGCCAGGTGCTGGCAGAGCCGACACCCGATCTCGCCGAACGCACATGGGCAAGCCTTGCCGATGGTACGCCGCTCGTGACCATGAACAAGATGAATGCCGGCCAGATCGTGCTCTTCCATGTGAGTGCCGAAGCGACCTGGTCGAACCTGCCGATTTCTGGCACCTTCGTCGAAATGCTGCGCCACCTCATCCAGATCTCCCGTTCCGGCGGAGTAACCTCGGAATCATCGGGCAGTGCGCGCGTTGCCGAAACACTGCCGCCCTTCCGCATGCTGACCGCCAAGGGCATCCTGGTCACCGAAACCGGCAATGCCCGTCCACTGATCCCGAATGCCAAGGCAGCACCCATTGCCAATTTCGACAATCCACCCGGCCTCTATGGCTCCGAAGATGGCTTCACGGCACTGAACGTTCTGCCCGACAATGCCGAGCTGAAACCGCTCGACATCGATGGCGTCAATGTCGTGCGCGCCGGCCTTGTCGGTGGCGAAAGCTGGTCGGCCAAGCCCTTGCTCTTCTTCATCGCCTTCCTGCTGCTTCTGGCCGATAGCCTGGTCGTGCTCTTCATGAACGGCGCCTTCTCCCGCCTGCGGCCGCGCGCCCGGGCTGCGGCGACGATCGCCGTGGCACTTGCGGCCGGCCTGATGTTGCAGCCGGACATCTCGCATGCCAATGACACCCAGCCGGGCGACGACATCATCATGCAGCGGCTCGACAATACCCATCTCGCCTATGTCGTGACCGGCGAACAGGATGTGGACAATATTTCTGAAGAGGGGCTCAATGGCCTCACGAGATTCCTGACCTACCGCACCACGCTGGAGCCGTCCCCACCCGTTGGCATTGACCTGAATAAGGACGAGTTATCCTTCTACCCGATCATCTACTGGCCGATTTCGGCAACCGCGCCGATGCCGTCCAACGCCGCCATCAGCCGTATCGACGCCTATATGCGCAATGGCGGAACGGTGCTTTTCGACACGCGCGACCAGTTCGACTCCCTCGAAGGGGGCAGCGACACGACCGCCAACGGCCAGCGCCTGCAGCAGATCCTCGCCAATCTGGATATTCCGCCGCTGGAACCCGTTCCGCACGACCATGTGCTGACCAAGTCCTTTTATCTTCTGTCCAGCTTCCCCGGCCGCTACGCCGGCAGCCCGCTCTGGATCGAGGCGCGGCAGGGCGGCCAGAACCAGAACAGCGCCAATAGGCCGGCCGCTGCCGCAGACGGCGTCTCGCCGATCCTGATCACCGCAAACGATTTTGCCGGCGCGTGGGCCGTTGACGACAATGACACCCCGCTGCTGCCCACTGTGCCGCCGGATGAGACGCAGCGCGAATATGCCTTCCGCGCCGGCGWCAACATCATGATGTACATGCTGACCGGCAACTACAAGACAGACCAGGTTCACGTGCCCGACCTGCTCGAACGGCTGGGGCAGTGATATGACGCTCGATTATTCACCCTTCCTGCCCTGGCCCTTTTTGGCGGTACTGACCGGCATCGTCCTCCTGATCGCCGTATTCGCGATCTGGCGCGGCATACGCGGCGCATGGATCCGCACGCTTGCGGCGATGGCGCTACTGGCAGCACTTGCCAATCCAGTACTGCTGCAGGAGGACCGCGACCAGCTTTCGACCATCGTCCCCGTCATCGTCGACCGCAGCCAGAGCCAGCAGACGGCCGACCGCATGAAGATGACGGATGATGCGCTGGCATCCTTGAAAACCCAGCTCGCCCGCTTTCCGCAGATCGAGCCCCGCTTCGTGGACGTGAACGAGGACCGCAATTCCGACGTGCCCTCCACACGCCTCTTCGAGGCCCTGTCGGCTTCGATCGCCGATGTACCGCCCTCGCGCGTTGGCGGCGCGATCATGCTGACGGATGGCGAGGTGCATGATGTGCCCGGCGTCAATCAAGCACTCGGCTTCGACGCGCCGATCCATGGCCTCATCACCGGCAAGCCGAACGAGTTCGACCGCCGCATCGAGGTCATCAAGGCGCCCCGCTTCGGCATCGTCAACGAGGAGCAGCAGCTCGTCCTGCGCGTCTTCGACGACGGCCCGAGTCCCGGCGGCGCTGCGAATGTGACAGTGCGCCTCAACGGCGATGAGATCGCCACCCTGCAGGCAACACCCGGCCAGGATACACCCTTCTCCTTCAAGGTGACCCGCGGCGGCCCGAACGTGCTGGAATTCTCCGTCGCCGGTATTCCCGGCGAAGTGACGGATGCCAATAATCGTGCCGTGCACATCATCGATGGCATCCGCCAGAACCTGCGCGTCCTTCTCGTCTCGGGCGAACCGCATGCCGGCGAGCGCGCCTGGCGCAATCTCCTGAAGTCCGACGCGTCAGTCGATCTCGTGCATTTCACCATCCTGCGCCCGCCGGAAAAGCAGGACGGCACGCCGATCAACGAGCTGTCGCTGATCGCATTCCCAACCCGAGAGCTCTTCGTCGACAAGATCAAGGATTTCGACCTGATCATCTTCGACCGCTATCAGGATCGCGCCAATGTGCTGCCGATGCTCTATTATGACAACATCGCGCAATATGTGGAAAATGGCGGCGCATTGCTGATCGCCGCCGGTCCTGAGCATGCAAGCCCGGAGTCGATCGCCATGACCCCGCTTGCTTCCGTACTGCCGGCAGAGCCAACCGGCCGGATGATCGAGCAGGCCTTCTATCCCCGTCTTTCCGAACAGGGCCGCAAGCATCCCGTCACTCGCGGGCTTGACGGCTCCGGCGATGAGCCGCCGCATTGGGGCCGCTGGTTCCGAAGCGTCGATGTCGAGCGGCCGCAGGGCCAGACCGTCATGGTCGGTGCCGACAACCATCCGCTGCTGGTGCTCAACCGCGCCGGCCAGGGCCGTGTCGCCATGCTGCTTTCCGATCAGGGCTGGCTCTGGGCGCGTGGCTTCGAGGGCGGCGGCCCGCACGTCTCGCTCTATCGCCGCATCGCCCACTGGTTGATGAAGGAACCCGCACTGGAGGAAGAGGCTCTGACGGCGCGCACCTCCGGCCGAACACTGGAAATCACCCGCCAGACGATTGGCGATGCCCCCGGAGACGCGGTCGTCCGCTACCCCTCGGGCAGGACCGAGAACCTGCCGCTGACGCAGACCGAGCCCGGCCTCTACAAGGCCGAAAAGCGCATGGACGAAATCGGGCTTTTCGAAATCCGCAACGGCGATCTGACCACGCTCGCCCATGTCGGCGCCGTCGATGCGCCCGAATTCAAGGCGATGATTTCGACGACCGCTGCGTTGAAGCCGATCACCGACAAGAGCCGCGGCCTCGTCACGCGCGTCGTCAACAGTGCCGGCGCCATCACTGTCCCGCCCATCCTGCCGGTGCGCGGCCAGGTGCGTGTGGCCGACAATGATCGCATGGCGATCCGCATGACCAATGAGACCGTGCTGAAGGGCATCAATACCTTGCCACTCTTTGCGGGCTTCGCAGGTGTCGGAATTCTGCTTCTAGCCTTTGGCGCCATGTGGTGGCGTGAGGGGCGGTAACAATGCCGGAGTTCGAACTCACCGCGTCCCCTTCGCCGGAAGAGCTCGCCGTCATCACTGATGGCCTTTCGGCCTTCAATACCGAGGATGTCGGTCCGTCCGAACGGCAGACGCTTGCCGTTCTGATCCGTGATACAGATGGCAAGGTCTCCGGCGGTCTGTCGGGCTACACCGCCTGGGGCTGGCTCTTCGTGCAGATGCTCTACATTCCCGACATGCTGCGCGGCAGTGGCATGGCAGGCAAGATCCTCGCGAAGGCGGAAGAAGAAGCCGCCGCCCGGGGCTGCCGTGGCGCCTGGATCGATACGTTCAACCCGCATGCGCTCAGCGCATACAAGCGTCAGGGCTATGAAGTCTTTGGCGAACTGCCCGATTTTCCCGAGGGCAGGACGCGGACCTTCCTCAAGAAGAGGCTCTGACGAGAGCAATTCCAGCAAAAGTGCGCAGCTGTTTTGCGTCCGGAATTGCGTAAGAACAAAGAGATAGAGTGTTTCCGTGATCCGAAGAAGAACGGAAATGCTCTATCGCCGCCAGGCGATCGTGCCTTTCAGCCGCGCATGCGTATCTTCCGCGATCGGGACCACGAGCACACGGCCCGGATCGACGGGACCGGGAAAAGTCAGTGCGCCATATGCGACCTTCTCGAAGCCGAGCGGGCCGTAATACGGCGGATCACCGACGAGGATGATGGCTTCCGAACCCTTGCGTTTGGCGGCCTCGACCGCGATGCGCACCAGTTCGCGGCCAATGCCCTTGCTCTTGTGCGACGGCCGCACGGCAAGCGGTCCCAGGAGATGGCCTTTCACCGTTCCGGCCAGAACCGGCGTCATCCGCACCGAAGCGATCGTCTCGCCGTCATCGGCGCAGATGAAGGAGAGCGACAGGTCATGCGGTCCCTGCTCGCGAATACGGGCAGCGGCGCGCGTGTGCCGGCCGGGGCCGAATGCTTCTTCGTTGATGAGTTCAATAGCCGCGTCGTGAGACGCATCCTCAGTGAGGTAGACGAGATCGTGCTTGTACATGAGCATGGGAACAGAGACCGTATAGACGCAGATGTGGGTTCGCGAACACGCCGTCGGGCGTTCGGGAGCATCAGCGTCGTCGCAGGCCTCTGAGAATAGACATCAAGCAGGATTCCAGAAATTTGTGAGGAAGGCGGATAGCAGGAAAAATTTCCGTCGTCCATTGCAAAAATTCGGCCAAGAATTAAGCGACCGAGACGCAGTGTTCAATTTTTGCCGACCTGCAAAAAGCGGTGTGCTGCGATATCTATGCGAAACGAACAATTTCAGAGGTACAAAACATGGGCATGCTGGTGGACGGCGTCTGGCATGACGTCTGGTACGATACGAAGGAAACGAAGGGCCATTTCAAGCGTCAGCCCTCGCAGTACCGCAACTGGATTACAGCTGACGGAGAGGCCGGTCCCAGCGGCAAAGGCGGCTTTAAAGCCGAGGCGGGCCGTTATCACCTCTATGTCTCCCTCGCCTGCCCCTGGGCGCATCGCACGCTGATCTTCCGCAAGCTGAAGAAGCTCGAAGACCTGATTTCCGTTTCGGTCGTCGATCCGCTGATGGTGGAAAATGGTTGGGAGTTCAAAGTCGGCAATGGCGCCACCGGCGATCACCTTTTCGGCTCCGAGGCACTTTGGGAAATCTACGTGAAGGCCGATCCGCACTATTCCGGCCGCGTCACCGTACCGGTTCTCTGGGACATCAAGACGAGCACGATCGTCAACAACGAATCGGCTGAAATCATCCGCATGTTCAACAGCGCCTTCAATCATCTGACGGGCTCGACGGCAGATTATTACCCGGAAGACCTGCGGGCCGATA
Organism: Rhizobium sp. 01T444; assembly: GCF_056398305.1. Classification (NCBI taxonomy): domain Bacteria; kingdom Pseudomonadati; phylum Pseudomonadota; class Alphaproteobacteria; order Hyphomicrobiales; family Rhizobiaceae; genus Rhizobium; species Rhizobium sp. 01T444. The sequence goes on along the minus strand of NZ_JBFTPD010000002.1, from coordinate 439,354 downwards.
TCGATGCACTGAACGACATCGTCTATGACACCGTCAACAACGGCGTCTACAAGTCGGGCTTTGCCACCACGCAAGCGGCTTACGAGGAGAATGTCGTCAAGCTCTTCGAAACGCTGGATAAGCTCGATGAGCGTCTCGGCAAGGGCCGCTACCTTTTCGGCGATCGCCAGACCGAAGCCGACTGGCGGCTCTTCACGACGCTCGTGCGTTTCGACCCTGTTTATGTCGGCCACTTCAAGTGCAACATCCGCCGCATCGATGACTACCAAAACCTGTCGGGCTATCTGCGTGACCTTTATCAGACTCCCGGTGTCGCTGAGACGGTGAACCTGCGCCACATCAAGGAGCACTATTACCGCAGTCACAAGACCATCAACCCGACCGGCATCGTGCCAGCCGGCCCGGCACTCGATCTCGATCGGCCGCACGGCCGGGACAGGCTCGCAGCCGCTGCCTGAGCCTCACCAGTAATGCGCCGGCTCCGCCTCACCGCGGAGTTCAGCCAGCCTTCTATGCGTCGCTTCAGTCGTCTCCGCCGGCAGCTTGTCGATTTCGAAAAAGCCGCTCTCGGCAATTTCCCAATCCGGCAAGCGCGGCGCGGTCTGTTCCACGATGGCTCGGTAGAAGACCACATGGTCGCGCCGGGTGATATTGGTGTTGAAATAGACGTGAAAGAGCTGTGGCTTGCCCACGATCTTGAGGTTGCCTTCCTCCCGCAACTCCTTGATGAGCGCCTCTTCTGCCGTCTCGTTTCGTTCCAGCCCGCCACCTGGCATATGCCATCCGCCGGTGTAGCCGTGACGAACGAGAAAGAGGCGCCCCTGCTCGTCGAAACAGGCTGCACGCACCCCCATCGTCATGCCGCGCGCGACGGAAAAATACACGTGCAGCAATCGCACCAACACTTTCATGTGAAGGGGCCATGTTTGTTTGTCTGCCATGGGTTCTTTCATACTCTCATCGCGGGGATGTGTTTGAATTGTAAATAAGCTGGTCTATGTGTCGTTGCATGTTCAAGCTCGCGCATATCTCCGACGTCCATCTCGGACCCCTGCCCCGCCTTTCCATTCACGAACTTTTCTCAAAACGTATTACGGGCTTTGTGAACTGGCACCGCAACCGGCGCAAGCATCTTTTCGGCAGCACGCTCGATCTGCTTCTGGACGATATCCGCTCACACAAGGCCGACCATCTGGCGGTGACCGGCGACCTCGTCAACCTCGCAAGCGGCATCGAGATTCGGAGCGCGGCAGCCTGGCTGCGCGAACTCGGCGATCCCGCCGCGACATCGGTCGTCCCTGGCAACCACGATGCCTATGTGCCGGGCTCCTATGAGAAGTCGATGCGCGCCTGGTATGACTATGTGCGCGGCGACCTTGCGCCACCGGAATGGGAAGAAAACCGGCACATCTTTCCCTATCTTCGCATCCGCGACAAAGTCGCAATCGTCGGCTGCTCGACTGCCGTTGCAACTCCGCCCTTCGCGGCCTCCGGCTTCTTCGGCGCGCGCCAGGCGCGCGATACGGTCAACATGCTGCGTGCTGCCGGCGAGGCCGGTCTGTTCCGTGTCGTCATGATCCACCATCCGCCGATCCGCGGCGCGACCCGTTTCTATAAACGCATGATCGGCATCCGCCGCTTTGCCGCCGTCGTCTCCACCGGCGGAGCCGAGCTCGTGCTGCACGGCCATACCCATCTCAACACACTCCACTGGCTGCGCGGACAGACAGGCCCCGTACCCGTCGTCGGCATCGCTTCGGCATCGCAAGGACCGGGCGGCATCAAGCCGCGCGCCGCCTAYAATCTCTTCTCSATTTCCGGTTCTCCSGGCGCTTGGGARGTGAARGGCGAGCGYTTCAGCATAAATGATACGGGCGACGGAATGATGCCGGAAAGTGCAGATATTTTCGSGCTTTAGAGGCGATTGCGGAATCAATTTCGGCAGTTGTTGAATCAACATGTGAAGAGCGATCGCCAATGTCGCAACATTGGCAATAAAGGCCGCCGGGGCTCTTGGTATTTTTAAACGTCGGCGTACAATTCAACAACCGCAGCGCTTCAAAACGGAGTACGCCCGATGACTGCTTCTCTTCATCGCCTGTGCAGACTTTCGCTTGTTTCCGTCTTTGCTTTCGGCCTCGCCACGTCGGCTTTCGCGGTCGGCGGCGGGAACGATGACACCTCGCCGCCGCAGAAGACCCAAACGACCAAGACCTGCACCAAGGGCAAGGTCTGGGATGCCAAGAAGAAGGAATGCGTCGATCCGAAGAAGCAGAGCTTCAACGATGACGATCTCTACAAGTTCGCCCGCGAATTTGCCTATACCGGCCAGTATGAGAACGCCATTACGGTGCTCAATCTCGCCAAAAACCAGAACGATCCGCGCATCTTGAACTATCTCGGCTATGCCAACCGCAAGGCCGGCCGCATGGAGCTCGGCATGTCCTACTATAAGAAGGCGCTGCAGCAGGATGAGAATTACATCCTCGCCCGCTCCTATATGGGCATGGCGCTCGCCGAGCAGGGAGACATTCAGGGCGCCCGCGTCCAGCTCGTCGAGATTCGCGATCGCGGCGGCGAAAATACCTGGGCCTATCGCGCTCTGCTGCAGAGCCTGAACGGCTACAGGACATATTGAGGCAAGCTCCGCGGGGTATGGTGCGGAAATCCCTTGGGATGGGATGGATGAATTGAACCCCGCGCTTGCGAAATACAGGCGACTTGTTCCATAAAAGCCGCCTGCATGGCCGGGATGAATACGATGGCTTCGCACCCGCCGGGCAAGGCCCGCATGCGAAGCTGGCCCATATTTGAAGCTGGTATGAGTTTCGGCCAATGTGAATGCTTCTTGGAAAAACCATGCGCCAACCCGCCACCACCACCGATATCCGGCGTGATCTCGTCGGTCTCCTGCCCCGCCTCCGCCGCTTTGCCATCACGCTCGCGGGAGAGACGGCTGCGGCCGATGAGCTGGTCCAGGCGGTCTGTCTGCGCGCAATTTCCAAAGGGCATCAGTGGAATGGCGAAGGCCGGCTGGAAAGCTGGATCTATACACTTGCACGCCAGCAATGGGCCGACGACAGCCGCAAGCGCAAGCCGCGTCCGGTCGCACGGGGCAATGTAACCGATATCCGCGATGCCATTCGCGACCATACAGCGTTCGTCGATACCGACGCCCTGCACCGCATGCTCGCGGAAATGCCCGAGGGCGTGGCCAGCATCTTCGTGCTGATCGACGTGGAAGGTCATACCTATCAGCAGGCAGCCGAAATCATGGGCATTGCGATTGGCGGCATTGCCGGTCAGCTTGCGACCGCACGACTCCATTTCGCCGCATTGTCCGGTCACAATCCGCCCGTCCACAGGTACTGACTGATTTGCTCGATTTCAAAAAACAGCCGCTTGAAGCCCAGCTTGCCGCCCTCCTTGACGGCGAAACCACACCGGAACAGAAGTTGGAACTGGAAAGCAGGCTGGCAACGGATGAAAACGCCCGTAAAATCTACGACAAGCTCCGCCACGGCGTCGATTTCGGCCGTCGCAAGTTGGACGACATGCTGAAGGAACCTGTTCCGCTGGCGCTTGTTCGCTCGATCAAGAGCACGCAGCCACCGAAGACGCCGATCGCCCAGCGCAACGCGCGCCCGCAGCTGAAGCTCGCGCCAAATGGCCGCCAGGCGCTTGCCGCAGCCCTTATTCTCTTTGTCGTCGGCGGTGGCATCGGCTATTTTATCGGCAATGCGCCGGATACGGATGACACCACGCCGGCCGCAATCCCCCAGATCAACACCAATGACTGGCTGGGTGACGTCACCGCCTTCCAGCGGCTTCTCGTGCGCCAGCCGCGTCACCTCGTTGAAGTGCCGGCCTCACAGTCAGAGGAAATCTCCTCCTGGCTGACGACCGCGATTGGCGTGCCGTTCCGCGTACCGGATCTTTCCACAGAATCCTGGACCTTCCAGGGCGCGCGCGTGATCCTTGGTGACAGCCGCCCTGTCGGCCAACTCGTCTATTCCAATGCCGATGGCGATATCATCTCGATCTGCTTCCGCAAGGATGCGCAGCCACCGGAAACGGAAGACTTCAAGGAAACGATCCGCGACGAGATCGGCCTGGTAACCTGGCACAATGCCGGCACGTCCTATGTGCTGGCAGGCCCCTCCGCCGAAGCCACGCTCAGCCAGCTCGCCATGGAAATTGCCGCCGCCATTTGACGGTTATGGCACCAGCACGACTTTTCCGCTGACTCGACGCTCCTCAAGCGCACGATGCGCCTCAGCGACTTCATCAAGCGAAAACCGACCGCCTTGCACGATCTCCAGCCCTCCGGATGCGGCAAGATCGAAGAGAGCAGCGAGATCGCCCTTCCATTTGTCAGCCGCAATCAGCGGCAAGAGTGAAAAGCCCTTCAGCGACTGGTTCATATCCAGCATGGAGCCGATCTCTGAAAGCTCCAGCGAGAACCGCCCCATGGCCGCAAACAGCATTTCTCCGGCGGGAGCAAGTGCAGCCAGAGACGCCCTCGCGATATCGCCGCCGACCGTCTCGTAAATGACATCGGCACCCTGCCCTCCGGTCGCGGTCCTGACCGAGCCGGTCCACTCTTCGGCGGTGTAATCGACCGCCAGATCGGCGCCGAGGGAGAGTGCAAGCTGCCTCTTCGCCTCACTGCCGGCTGCTGCAATGACCACGCTCGCCCCCTCGAGCCTAGCAAGCTGCAACAACAGAGACCCGACCCCACCGCCAGCAGCGTTGACGAGCACCACCCTTCCCTTCGGCGGGCTACGACGCACCATGTGCAGAGCCGTCAGGCCCTGCACCATCAATGCCGTCGCATCCGCAAAGGAAAGGTCGTCCGGCAAACGCACCGCCGCTCCAACATCTATAGCCACATATTCGGCATAACCGCCGAAGCCACGAGCGATTGCAAAGAGCGGCACGGCGACACGCGCGCCAAGCAGCGACGGATCTGCATCCGCCCCAAGTTCTTCGACGATGCCTGCCACTTCCACACCGGGAAAGACAGGCAGCGGTGGCGTCACGGCATAGCGATCCGCCCGCATCAGAACCTCGAAGAAATTGACGCCGGCGGCATGGACGCGCACCAGCACTTCGCCGCCTTTGGGCTTCGGGATCGGCACCTCTACAGTTTCGAGAACCTCAGGCGGACCGAAGCGGGTGAATTGAACGGCTTTCATGGCAGACCTCAGATTTTGATGGCGTAAGGCAGCCTGTAGCACTCGATTTACGCTTCAAAATACACACATATCAGTGCCATACCCACCAGGAGGTGACCATGGCCGAGCCCATGAAAAGACTGCCGAAACTCCCCGTGGAACGGGCCTTGAAGGTCATTTCCGGGAGATGGAAACCCGTCATTCTCTATCATGTCTTCTCAGGACCGAAACGGCTTTCAGAGCTCAAGCGCATGATGCCCGAGATTACCCAGAAGGTGCTGATCCAGCAATTGCGAGAGATGGAGGAGCACGGCCTTGTACGCCGAGAAGTCTTTGCAGAGGTGCCCGCACGCGTAGAATATACCGCGACTGAACTTGGCCTCGGGTTGGAGCCGATCCTTCTCGCCCTCTGCCAATGGGGACAAAACCACGCGCAAGCACAGGGCGAGCTCGATGAGCTCGCCGATTGCATCGTCAGGCCGCGCCACTCCGAGGCGATCGCGGCCTGATCAGAATGGTTAGGCCTTGCCGGCCTTCACGTCGAGCACTCGGTTGGCAGCCGAGACGATCGCTTCGAGCGATGCCGCCACGATATTGGTGTTGATGCCGGCACCAAAGAGCTTGCCGCCCGGATAGGACGTCTCGACATAGGAGATGGCGGCGGCATTCGAGCCGTGCTGCAGCGAATGCTCCGAATAATCCTCGACCGACATCTCGATACCGAGATAGTGCGACAGCGCATTGATGAAGCCATCAATCGGGCCGTTGCCACGGCCTTCGATACGCTTGATCTCACCATTGTCGGTAATCTCGGCCGCCACGATCCGCTGTCCCTTGTGCTCTGTATCGGGATAGGTGTGGTGATCGACGAACCGGAGACGGGCGCCCGGCTGGGTCACATAGCGCTCGATGAAGCGGTCGTGGATACGCTTCGAAGGAAGCTCCTTGCCCTCTTCATCGGTGATGCGCTGGATGTCTTCGCGGAATTCGACCTGCAGATTGCGCGGCAGGTTGAGCCCGTAATCCTGCTGCAGGATATAGGCGATGCCGCCTTTGCCCGACTGCGAATTGATGCGGATGATCGCTTCGTAGGAGCGGCCGACGTCACGCGGGTCGATCGGCAGGTAAGGCACTTCCCAGACTGGATGGTTGGCAACCTGCGCCGCCTTCATGCCCTTGTTGATCGCATCCTGATGCGAACCGGAAAAGGCCGTGTAGACCAGTTCGCCGACATAAGGGTGACGATCGGCAATCGCCATCTGGTTCGAATATTCGAACACTTCCTTGATGCGTTCGATGTTCGAGCAGTCGATTTCCGGATCGACGCCCTGCGTGAACATGTTGAGTGCCATGGTGACGACGTCGACATTGCCAGTGCGCTCGCCATTGCCAAAGAGCGTGCCTTCAACGCGATCGGCGCCTGCCAGCAACGCCAGCTCGGCGGCGGCAATGCCGGTGCCGCGGTCATTATGCGGATGCAGCGAGATGATCAGGTTTTCTCTGTTATCGAGATTGCGGCACATCCATTCGATCTGGTCGGCATAGACGTTCGGCGTCGCCATTTCGACGGTCGAGGGCAGATTGATGATGAGCTTGTTGTCAGGCGTCGGCTTCACCACGTCGATGACGGCGTTGCAGATTTCCAGCGCCACGTCCAACTCGGTGCCGGTAAAGCTCTCGGGCGAATATTCGAAACGGTAGCCGCCCCCGGCCTTGGCAGCCATGTCTGTGATCATCTTGGCGGCATCGACGGCGATCTGCTTGATGCCCTGCACATCCTTGGCGAACACAACGCGGCGCTGCAATTCGCTGGTCGAATTGTAGAAATGCACGATCGGTCGGTTGGCGCCTTCCAGCGCTTCGAAGGTACGCGTGATCAGCTCAGGCCGGCACTGCACCAGCACCTGCAGCGAGACATCATCGGGCACATTGCCCTCTTCAATGCACCAGCGGGCAAAATCGAAATCTGTCTGCGAGGCAGAGGGGAAACCGATCTCGATTTCCTTGAAACCCATTTCCAGCAGCAGCTGAAACATGCGGGCCTTGCGATCATGGCCCATCGGATCGACGAGCGCCTGATTGCCGTCGCGCAGGTCCACGGAGCACCAGATCGGCGCCTTGGTGATGGTCTTGGTCGGCCAGGTGCGGTCGGGAATGTTTACCTGCGGATAAGGCCGGTACTTCACGGCGGCGTCGGGCATGCCCTTGGCGGAAGCAGCGCTTGCGGAGGATCGGCTGGTGTTCGTATCCATTGTCTTGTCTCCTCGTCCCGGCATTTGCCCCGCGTCTTAGCCGATCATATCTGGCTTGGCGACTGCAAATGCGGACCTTTACTCGGTCGTTTGGTCAATTTTGAGAGTGAGTCGCGAGGAGCGATGGCCGGGCGGGCTTTCGGCCGCCGGGCGCTCCTCAAAGGACCCGGCAACCGCGCGTAAGGCCGAGGAGAAGAAGCGAAGTCAGGGCGCGCGTATTGTCACGCAGGGCCGTGCGGCTGCGTGCAATCGTGTCGGAAATCCGTGCGCTTGTGCTCTTCATGACCGCGCTTATAGCCTTCGCCGCAAATTCCGGCAACCCCTCGCCTATTTTTTCCGCGCCTGCACTATCCGGGACAGCGCAAGCATCAGCCCGCCGGCAATCAGGCCCCAGAAGGCGCCGGAGATGCCACCGAAGGAAACGCCGGAAGCCGTGACAAGAAAGGTGATAGCCGCCGCCTCACGTGACTCCGGCGCCTGGAAGGCAGCCATGGCAGAACCGGAGAAGGCGCCGACCAGTGCAAGACCGGCAACGGCCTCAATCAGAATCGGCGGCGCCAGCGCGACAAAGGCGGTCACCGCCCCGGCAAGCAGGCCGAAAATGACGTAACCGACACCCGAAATCAGCGCTGCCCAATAACGCCGCGAAGGATCGGCATGCGCATCCTGCCCGGCGCACATCGCTGCCGTGATCGCCGCCAGGTTGACCGCATGCCCGCCGAAGGGCGCCGCCAGAAGCGAGAAGACGCCGGTCACGGCAAAGAGCGGGCCCGGCATCGGATCATAGTGATTGACCTTCAGCACCGCGATGCCGGGAATATTCTGCGAGGCCATCGTCACAATGAAGAGCGGCAGGGCAATCGACACGAAACCGGCGAGATTGAAGACCGGGTGAACGATGTCGATAACGGGCACCAGCGACTGTTCGAGTGACGCAAACGCCCCCTCGGGAATATCGACGCCGAACGCCAGCACCAGCGCGAAGGCCACCAGCGCTGCCGGCACCGCCCACAGCCGCTTGAAGGCGCCGACCACAATCCAGGTCAGAATGATCGGCAGGCCGAGCAGCGGATTGAAGGCGATCGCCTTGACGGGAGCAAAGCAGAGACCGAGCAGTACGCCCGACAGCATTGCATTGGCAAGCGGCGCCGGAATGGCGGCAACCGCCCGTCCGAGCGGCTTGAACAGCCCGGCAATGACGATGAGCAAACCGCAAAGAATGAAAGCCCCGACCGCCGCATTGAAGCCGCCGTCGATCGTGCCGATGCTGGCAAGCAGCGCTGCCCCCGGGGTCGACCAGGCGATGCTGACCGGCAGACGCGTGACGGCGCTGAGCACGATGGCGCAAAGCCCCATCGAGATTGACAACGCCATCAGCCCTGAGGCTGCCTGCGCATCCGTCGCGCCGACCGCCTGCAATCCATGCAACACGACCGCAAAGGAGCTGGTAAACCCGACGAAAGCCGTCAGAAGACCCATGAACAGGCTCTGGACGGAAAAATCTTTGAGCATGGCGCGACTCCGGCTGCGAAGATTGCGCATGGAGCCGCATAAGCGGGAGGCGCGCAAGCCGGATTGCCGGCGGAAATGTTCGCTTGGGCGGCAATCCCCTATATTACACGGCGCTATCTCGGTAGATATGGAAACGCCCCGCCTGCGACTGGCAGACGGGGCGTATATTCAAAAGGCTAGATGGCGAAAGATCAGATTTCGCTCTGCGAGGTCACGACGCGAGAGACGAGACCATAGGCGACGGCATCTTCAGCCGAGAGCCAGTAATCGCGGTCGATATCCTTGGCGATCTTTTCTTCCGACTGGCCGGTTGCCTTCGAGAAGATCTTGATGAGGCGTTCGTTCATCTTGATGATTTCGCGTGCCTGGATCTCGATGTCCGAAGCCATGCCGCGCGTGCCGCCGGACGGCTGGTGCAGCAGGAAGCGGGTGTTCGGCAGGCAGATGCGACGTTCCTTCGGAGCCGCGGCATAGATAAGCGCACCAGCCGAGGCAACCCAACCCGTGCCGATCATCCAGACCTTCGGCTTGATGAACTTGATCATGTCGTGGATGGAATCGCCGGATTCGACGTGACCGCCGGGCGAATTCACATAGATACGAATATCTTCGTCATTGGCGGCTGAAAGCGCCACGAGCTGGGTGCTAACCTTCTGCGCCAGTTCCTGCGTGATCGGCCCATAGATGAAGATCGAACGCGACTTGAAAAGGTTCGCCTCCGTTTCCTTGCCGAGCGGCAGTTCCTTCGTCTTGTCGTCCTGTTCTTCTTCGTCGTTCATTCGAACCTCTCTCACGTCTAATGCGTTTCCTCGCACATAGTGCGACTCAATGCGTAAAACAATGCGGGAAAAAGAGGAAGCAGGAAGCGGTGAAGATATTCTTATGACAAACGGACGATATCATCGCATCCTCTAAAAAGACCGGGAGAAACGCAAAATGACCTCCTCCTTTCTGCGTGCTGCCATCAGCAACAATGCATTCTGGTGCGATGCCGTCTGCAAGGCGCTGAGCTCGCCCGGTGAGTTTACGGCCACACTCTGGTTTCATCGTCGAGGCACGCCGCCCTTCTATCCCGATGCCGTAACGCTGACGGAGGCCGACGGCGAACAAACGGAGACGATCGCGACGCTGATCAATAGCGAGAAACGGGACTGGGCGATAAAGGACAGCTATGCGGCCCTCGATCTTGCGCCGCTCGGCTTCAAGCTCTTGTTCGAAGCTGAATGGATCGGCATGCGCATGCCAGTCTCAACGACGTCCCCAATCACCTGGCGGCGCGTGGAAAGCGCTGCTGACCTTGCGCGATGGGAGGCGGAATGGGGCAAGGCGAACGGCCCGGTAACGCAGAAGATCTTTACCGAACCACTACTCCACGATCCCGAAATCGCCTTTCTGCTCGGCTTCGAACACGGCCAACCGGTCGGGGGCGGCATCCTCAATCACCACGCCGGCGTCGTCGGCCATTCGAACCTGTTTGCCGAGGGCCGGCACGGTGAAACCATCCGCCGTGGGCTGATTGCGCAGGCGGCCGAGCTCTATCCGCGAGAACCGCTTGTCGGTTACGAACGCGGCGACGAGCTGGACGAAGCGCTGCGCGTGGGCTTCGAACTTCTGGGGCCGCTGCGCATCTGGCTGAAGGAGGCCTGAGCTTACTGAAATGTAAGTTGCCAAGGCTTTGAAATGCCCTAATCGCTTCCTAACTCAGCCTTAGCGGCCCATCCGCCGAATGTTAAAGCCGCAGAACTTTAGAGGAGACAGGACATGTCACCGGAAGAACGCCAATTGCTGACCGCCCTCTTCGATCGCGTGCGCACCGCCGCCGCCACGCCGCGCGATCCGGAAGCCGAAACGCTGATATCAGAAGCGACCCGTGCGCAACCCTCCGCCACTTACTATCTGGCGCAGGCCGTCATCGTGCAGGAAAAGGGCCTGGAAGCTGCCGCCAATCACATCAAGGAGCTTGAAGAGCGTGTCCGGCAGTTCGAAGCGGGCGAAACCGATCACCGCCGGGCCGAACAAGGCGGCTTTCTGAGCTCCATCTTCGGCAACACGCAGACGCAACAACCGGCGCCTGCTCCCGGCCCATGGGGTGGCGCTCCGAGAGACAGTTACGAGCAGCCACGCGGCTACGACAACACCCGCCAGGTGCCGCAGCAACCGTCAGGCCCCTGGAGCCAGCAGGCCTATGCACCGTCCGCCGGCGGCAGCTTCTTGCGCGGCGCCCTCGGCACGGCAGCCGGCGTTGCCGGCGGCATGCTGCTTGCCAATTCGCTCAGTGGCATTTTCGGCAACCACATGTCGTCACTCGGCTTGGGTTCACCTTTCGGCGGCGCCAATCCCTTCGGCAATGCGAGCGCGCCCACCGAGGAAACCGTTATCAACAATTACTACGGCGACAACAATAAGGCCGACGACAACCAAGCCGACAATAACGACAATATCCAGCAGGCCGATTACGACGACAACGACGATTTTACAGATGACTCCGGCGACGACACGACAGATGTCTAGGATTTAGCTGTAAGGAAAGAGCGGCAGTTGGTTTCAATTGCCGCACCGTTTCCCGGCCCTTCGCCTTAAGCTTAGGGCGTTCGCCGTTACAATCGATTCAGAGCAATTCCAGAAAAAGTGCCAAGCGGTTTTTCGTCCGGAATTGCGAAGAACAAAGCAGTGCATCGATTGCTCGGGCTGCGCCCGACCATGGCTCACCCACGCCCACGATAGGTCGCAACGCCCTGATCCGGCAGCCACACACCTTCCGGCGGCTTGCCTGTCTGCCAGAAGACGTCGATTGGAATGCCGCCGCGCGGATACCAGTACGCGCCGATGCGCAACCATTTCGGATCGAGAAGCTCGACGATCCGCTTGGCGATATAGATCGAGCAATCCTCGTGAAAGGCGCCGTGATTGCGGAAGGAATGCAGGAAGAGCTTCAGCGACTTCGATTCCACCAGGAATTCGTTCGGAATGTAATCGATGACGATATGGGCGAAATCCGGCTGTCCGGTCATTGGGCAGAGCGACGTGAATTCCGGCGCGGTGAAGCGCACGACATAGTCGGTTCCGGCATGATTGGACGGCACTTTTTCCAGAACCGCCTCTTCGGGACTCCTGGCGGTTTCCGTCTGCTGGCCCAGCATCGAAAGGCTGGAAACGTCTGTATTGGGCATTACGCCTCCTTGATCACTTTGACGCGGATGCCATGGGCCTTTTCGCCCTCCGGCTCCACGTGAATGGCAATTGTCGAGCCCGAATGCGCGGCCCGAATGGCATCTTCAAGGCGATCGCAAATATCATGCGCTTCCCGCACAGTCATCTTGGCGGGCACGACGAGATGGAAATCGACGAAGGTCACCGACCCGGCGCGCCGCGTCTTCAGGTCATGCACGCCGATCGAGCCTGCCGCATGGGTGGCAATCGCCTGCTTGATCGCCTCTTCCTCCTGCGGTTCGACCGCCTGATCCATCAGCCCACCGATCGACTGCGAGATCACCTTCCAGCCCTGATAGAGGATGTTGAGCGCGACGAGAATCGCGAGAATGGGATCGAAGATCGCATAGCCGGTTGCAAGCGCCAGAAGCAGGCCGACGAGAACGCCGACGGAAGTGACCACATCCGACATGATGTGCTGCCCGTCCGCCGTCAGTGCCGCAGAGCGATGCTTGCGCCCCGTGCGGATCAAAAGCCGCGCCCAGACGGCATTGATGACACCGGCCGCGAAGTTGATCGAAAGACCGAGCACCGGTGCCTCGAGCATGCGCGGATCTGCGAGATGGTTCACGGCCTCCTGCACGATCAGCAGCGCGGCGACGACGATCATCACCCCTTCGGTGACGGCGGAAAGATATTCCGCCTTATGGTGGCCGAAGGGATGGTCGTGGTCGGCGGGCTTCTGCGCGTAGCGGATGACGAAAAAGGCGATGAAGGCCGCCACGACATTGACGAAGGATTCCAGCCCGTCCGAGAGCAGCGCCACGGAGCCCGTCACCCACCAGGCGACCATCTTGAGCCCTAGAACGCCGAGCGACAGGGGAATGCCCCAGAACGCAAGTTTCCGAACCGTGAGATTGCCTTCTTCGTTCATATCATCCCCCTGCGGATGCGAATGAATTGCAGCATTTAAGCCATTGAAACGCAAAACCGCCCGCGCGGGAATCGCGCAGGCGGCCAATGCGGGTGATATGGGCAATCAGGCCCAAAATGTCAAAGGTTTTGACAGGACAAAGGCGACGTCATCTCCATGTGAACGGCCCCAACCCGCTTGTGCAATTGACGATAAATACATAAGCAGTTATATAACTTGTTATGTAACAAGAATAGAGAACATGCCTTGGTCGAAGATGTCGTGAAATCGCTGGGCTACCTTTGCCTCGGCAGCCGCTTCCGCCGGATCGGCGAACGTCTGCAGGCCGACACGCAACAGGTGATCGAGGAACTGGGCGTCTCGATCCAGGCCGCGCAATATCCCTTCCTCGGCGCCATCGACAGGCTCGGCCCGCTTACCATCGGGGAATTGGCGCAGGCAGTGGGCATCACCCAGCCCGGCGCGACGCGCACCGCCTCCCAACTCATGGGGCTGGGATTCCTTGGTATGCAACCATCTGCCGAAGATCAGCGGCGCAGAGTCGTTTCGCTGACACCAAAAGGACAGGAACTCGTTGACTATTCGAAGCAACAGGTCTGGCCGCTCATCGCAGCCGCCGTTGCCGATCTCTGCCGGGATCTCGACGGCCCGCTGCTCGAGCAGCTTGCCGCGATGGAGGACGGGCTCGCCGAATCACCGCTGATCCGCCGCGTTAGATCGCCGTGCGTCCATTCGGACGCACAAAGGACGCTCTAATTTTTTGAATCTACACATCAGGCTTTCCGAAAATCGGTCCCGATTTTCGGGCCGATGCTGTAGCGCCGTACAGGAGAAGACACCATGAGCCATATTCTCGACCGACCGATCTGGAACGCGCTGCAAACAGCGCATGCCGAGCTTGCCGAAGGCGGCGAATACGCGATGCGCTACCCGCCCTCGATCGTCCCCTTCGCAGCGACCGCCGATGATAGCCGCGAAAGCCTCGAAGCACTCGAAAACCTCCCCGCCGCTGATGAGGTCATGGCGATTGTCGAAGCCGGACCCGTCACCATCCCGCAGGGACTGACGGTCGTCTCCGAGGGAAAGCTGGTACAGATGATCGCCGAGCGGCCTTACGAGCGTATTTCCGACAGCCGGCTGCAGCCGCTGACCCCCAACGATGCGGATGAGATGCTGGCCCTCGCCATGCTGACCAAACCCGGGCCCTTCACACTTGGTGCTCAAAAACTTGGCACCTTCTGGGGCGTCAAGATCGACGGCCGGCTTGTCGCCATGGCCGGGCAGCGCCTGCGACATCCCGGATTTGGCGAGCTCAGCGGACTTTGCACCCATCCTGATTTTCAGGGGCAAGGCCTCGGCACCCTGCTCTTCCGCTTCGTCGCCGGCGAAATTTCCGCCAGGGGGGACACCGTCTTCCTTCATGCCTATTACACCAACACTTCAGCCATAACGCTCTACAAGGCACTCGGCTTCAAGCTGCGCTCGGAAATGAACCTGCGCGTCGTCAAGCGCAACGCATAAGCTGACCAAAACGCCGCAGGCTCACGCTTTTGCCCATTTGCGCCATGATAGCGTCCCAATTGCATGGTGTTGACGGCCCTGCAGTCAATTGGGGACCGCGCAGACATGCATTGGATCAATCGTTACATCGACCAACCGTTGCTCGACGGTGCGGCCAGTTCCTTGCGGGCCTGGCATATCCGAACCGGCCTTTCGCCGGAACGGCTGGAGCCGCTCTGGAACATTGCCGTGACAGGCTTTCTGTTCTTTACCGCCGGACACTTCCTCACGGGACCGGCCCTGCTTCTGTGTTACGGCGGTCTCGTGATGCTGACCCTCCCCTCGGTCTGGATGCTCTTCACGTCCAGTCGCAAGACAGACAGCTATAACGTCGCCGCCTACAAGAAGCTGAGAACCAGGGCTTTCATGAAACGCGAGGCGGAATGGGCCGTGCGGCTCGCCATCCTCTTCACCGCCATCGGCCTTCCCTTCGTCTCACGCTCGGATGATCCGACGGCCGCCTATTTCATGATCGGCGCCAGCCTCTGGTTCGTGCTGACCGGCCCGGCGAGATCCTATCTGGCAGCAGCAGAACCGCCCATGCCACGCGATGGAGACCGCTCCTTCAATACCGATCTGCAATTCGGCTGAGCAGATTTAAATCAGCACACAATTCAATTGTCGCAGCGACAATGGAACGAACGGCTCACGCTTCCGTTATATTGCCAGCAACCGACAAAGGAGATCGCGATGCTGTACTATGCTCTGGTATTTCTCGTCGTAGCCCTGATTGCAGGCGTCCTTGGATTTGGCGGCATTGCCGGCGCATCCGCTTCGATCGCCCAGGTCCTGTTCTTCATCTTCCTGGTGCTGTTCGTCGTATCCATCGTCGCCCGGCTCATGCGGCGCGTATAGACGAACAAACCAACGCACATAAAAAACCCGCCATTCAGGCGGGTTTTTTATTGCTTATACCTTTGGCATCAGGCCGCCTTGGTCTTGGCCCGGCGGGCAAGGTGCGCCACCACATTCTCGATCATCCGCATGCCGGCATCGCCGCCGAGCGTCATGATCGATTCCGGATGGAACTGCACCGCTGCGATCGGCTCCTTGGCATGCTCGATACCCATGATGGTGCCATCCTCGCTCTCCGCGGTAATAATGAACTCCCGCGGCAGCGTCGAAGGGTCGGCAAAGATCGAGTGATAACGACCGACCGTCACTTCCTTGGCAAGGCCGGAGAACACGATACCCGGCTCCAGTACGCGGATGCGTGACGGTTTGCCATGCATCGGCAGCGCCAGATGACGAAGCTCGCCGCCGTAGGCTTCCGCCAGCGCCTGCAGACCGAGGCAAACACCGAAGATCGGCAGATTGCGCGCGCGCGCCTTCTTGATCGTCGCCTTGCAGTCGAAATCCTTAGGATTGCCGGGACCAGGCGACAGCACGACGAGATCCGGGTTCAGCCGATCGAAAACTTCCTCGGGCACCGGCGTACGAACGGTCGAAACCGTGGCGCCCGTCTGGCGGAAGTAATTCGCCAGCGTGTGAACGAAGCTGTCTTCATGGTCGATCAGCAGGATATTGACGCCCTTGCCGACGGAGGCGACATCGCGCTGGGTCTTGCCGGAATTGCCCGTTTTGGCATCGCGGATTGCGGAAAGCATGGCAGAGGCCTTCAGTTCGGTTTCGGCTTCTTCTTCCTCGGGAATGGAGTCGTTCAGCAATGTCGCGCCGGCGCGCACTTCGGCAATGCCATCCTTGATGCGCACGGTGCGCAGCGTCAGGCCGGTATTCATGTCGCCATTGAAGCCGACCATGCCGATTGCCCCACCATACCACGCGCGCGGGCTCTTCTCATGGGATTCGATAAAACGCATGGCCCAGAGCTTCGGCGCGCCTGTGACGGTGACAGCCCATGCATGGCTGAGGAAGCCGTCGAAGGCATCCATGTCATCCCGCAGGCGACCTTCGATATGGTCGACCGTGTGGATGAGACGCGAATACATTTCGATCTGCCGGCGGCCGATGACCTTGACCGACCCCGGCTCGCAGACGCGGCTCTTGTCGTTGCGATCGACATCCGAGCACATGGTGAGTTCGGATTCGTCCTTCTTGGAATTCAGGAGCTTCAGGATCTGCTCGCTGTCGGCAATCGGATCGTCGCCACGCTTGATCGTGCCGGAGATCGGGCAGGTCTCGATGCGGCGACCGGAAACACGCACAAACATTTCCGGCGAGGCGCCGACCAGATATTCCTGGTTTCCGAGATTGATGAAGAAGGAATAGGGCGACGGATTAATCGCCTTCAATCGCTTGGAAATGTCCGAAGGTTTGCTTTCGCAGCGCTCCATGAACTTCTGGCCGGGCACCACTTCGAAAAGATCGCCCTTGCGGAAGCTCTCCTTCGCCTTGACGACGAGCTCGGCATATTCGCCCGGGCGGTGATCGCTCTTCGGCGGAATGGCATCCGTGCGGATAAACGGCTCGGCAGCGATATCGCCCGCCTTGCCCTCCGTCGTCTTGCCGTCCTTGGCGAAGTCGTAACGATCGACCCACGCCTTGGCGGCGTAGTTGTCGACGACGAGAATTTCGTCCGGCAGGTAGAGCACCATGTCTCGCTGGTCGGAAGGACGCCCCAGCTTCAAGTTGATCGCATCGAACTGGAAAGCGAGATCGTAGCCGAAGGCGCCATAGAAGCCGATGCTGGCATCGGCCTGCGAATAGAAGAGATCGGTGATGGCGCGAAGCACCGTAAACACCGTCGGCATCTTCGAGCGCTCTTCTTCGGTAAAGACGCGGTCCGGCATCTTCACCGTCAGGTCTAGCCTGCGCGCGGTCGATGCGCCGAGTTCGAGTTCGCTGACAGTCTTCAGCCGCTCGACGATAAACTCGAGGATGATCTCACCGCGCTCGTTATAGGCTTCGATCCAGACATTGCGGCCGAAAGAGGAAACACCGAGCGGCGGATCGACGACGGCAGTATCCCAACGCGTATAGCGGCCCGGATATTCGTAGTTCGACGAGAAGACCGCCCCGCGCCGCTCGTCGAGCTTGTCGACATAGGAGGACACCGCATCGGCATAGGGGATGGCCCGCCTCTGCCGGGTGACGGTGATGCCGCCCTTGGTCTCGTAGATTTCCGCACCATCATCCCGCAGGATCGTTACCATAGTTCCACTCCGTTATCGGGCCCGGACGAAAGGCGGCCTTTGAAACAAAAAAGCCGCCTCGAAGTTTCGGGCGGCTCGTTCGTCGTCTTTGGACACGATTGGTCGAGGCCGCCTCAGCGAGCCCACCACCAAACTGCAATGTTCAAGGACTTCTTCATGGGCGAAATTGTTAGCCTGAGATGAAGCCAAGCGCAAGAGGCGATCGGCTCACGAAAAAGGGCGGCCCGAAAGCCGCCCCTACCCCAGCCTTGAACAGGCAATTGTCAATCAGAAGGTCTTGGTAACGGAGATCTTGAAGGTACGGCCCGGCTCCGAATACCATTCCTTCGGCTGCGAAGCGGTTGCACTCAGATTGACCTCGCGAACAGCGAGCGCGTTGTAATACTCCTGATCGAAGATGTTGTAGATCCCGCCCTGGATACGCAGACCCTTGACTTGTTCTGGCGTCCACCATGCGGTCAGATCGACGATGCCGTAGCCGGGCGCATCGAACGACGTCAGAGCATTGTCGTTACCGGTCATCTGCGACGAGAGCGTGGAGGAGAGGTCGAAGCCGTATTCGTCATTGCTCCAGCCGCCGCCGACAATGGCCTTAAACGGCGCGACTGAGCGCAGCCGCTCCTGCGTATCGTCGTTCCGGCCATAGGTATAGGCAAGCGAGGTATGAAGATTGATACCGTTGTCGAACGTCTTGATCACATTCGCTTCGAGACCGGAGATGGAAGCCGAGGATACGTTCGTGTAGGCGAACGTCATGAAGCCGGTGGTGGGATCTCTTGTCGTCACGGTTTCGATGAAGTTCTGATACCGGGTATGGAATGCCGCTACGCGACCCTGCAGACCGCCAGTATCGAAGTTAGCGCCGATCTCAATGCCGCGGCCGATTTCCGGATCCAGGTTTGGATTGCCAAGCTGCGCATAACCCTGCGTCGCGTTGTAGAAGCGGCTGTAGAGTTCATCGACGGTCGGGGCACGGAAGCCGACGGCAAGCTGGGCATAGAGCTGAACATCAGGCGTCAGATCGTAGGTCGCGAGCAACTTCGGCGACATGCCGGCTTCCGTACGATCATAAACCGCACCGAAGCGGGGAAGCGCCGGGTTGCTCTCGAAACCGCCACCCGTCGACGGCCGGTAGTTGAACCAATCGAAGCGGAAGCCGGGCGTTAGCGCGAAGCCGCTATTGCCGATCTCGATCTTGTCTTCGAACGTCACGCCGAGGTTCGTGCTGTCGACATCGGGCACTTCAGACTGGTTGTTGAGTGCCGGGCAGGTTGTCGGCGTTGGGCAAAGCGCCGAACTGTACTGCGTCCATTTCGATACCCCGACGTCGAGGCCGACACGAACGGAGTGGCTGAGGCCGGAATATTCAAAGTCCTTCGTCGCCGTACCGCTAAAGCCCCAGGTTTCGTTTTCTACGCTGTTATTGCGGCCAGAAACGACATTGGCTGCGGTCCGGCCCTGGCTGCCGGATTCCTTTTTCAGATCCTGCCAGTAGAGGGTGGCTCTGGCAGTGCTGAAGAATGCATCGGAAGACTGCGCCTCGTAATCATAATCCAGTGAAACACGGTCACGGTCGCGCAGTTCCCGACCGTCATAGTTACCGACGAGATAGCTGCGGATCGGAGGCGTGCCCTGCAGGTCCCGCAGATCGGTCTTCAGGTCGCGCCGGAAGCGTTCAGCCGTCAAACCGATGCGATGGCCGCCTTCGAGATCCTGACGCACCTTGAACAGCAGGTTGTGCTGGTCGAAATCGGCCGGATCCGGCTCGGTCCTCGGCTTGCCGTAGACGTCGATGTCGCCCTTGCTGTCACGCTCATGGCCCTTGCGATAGGCACCCTGGAAAAGGATCGACGTGTTGCCGACCCTTTTGGCGGCAGCAGCGGAGCCGGCAATGCTGCGGTCTTCGCTGTCATAGGTCGACTTGACGATCGCACCCCAGTCGCGATCTTCCGGGATCAGGTCTTCCGGCTCGAGCGTATTGAGAACGAAGGCACCGCCGAGCATGCCCGAACCGCCCTTGCTCGAATCCGCTCCACGCACGATGTCGAGAGAGGAGAGCGAGTCGAAATCGAAAGTATCGCCGCCGCCATTGGCGTTGCTGGTCGCAAAGGCGCCCTGACGCGAACTGTTGGAAACATAGGGGATCGGGATGCCATCGATCGTCGTCAGGATACGCGGGCCGGAGAGGCCACGCAGATTGAAACCGGCATCGGCGCGCGAATAATTCACGGTTGCATCGACGCTGCGGCCGATATCGTCGTAATTCGTGACCTGCTTCTTTTCCAGTTCCTTCTTGTCGATCTGGGTTGCAAGCGGCGTGTCGGCAACACTGCCGGGGGCCGCACGATTTCCCTTGACGACGATTTTCTGAAGAACGGTTGCGCCTTCGGCATTCGTGGCCGGCGTGGTCGCCGGAGCGCTCTGAGCGAAAGACTGTGAAACGGGAAGAACAAGTGCGGCTGCTGTGCAGACCATTAGAACCGAGCGCCAATGCCGGACGATCATAACCTACCCTCAAATGAAAATTACCGGGCTGGCTGTCGTGGCGTTTCAGACGCTCGAGGGGCTGGCTAGGCTTGCGGACGACTGCGGAGATTTCCGCCTTCTTTTTGCCGCATAAAAAACATGAGTATTATTGTCAATATATTCCGCCGATTTATGTTGAATAATAACGTCAAGTTTTAAGGATCTCAGGAAACGTTGCGCAATTGCAACGAATTCGCCGTTCTTGCGTTTCCCCTCCGCTCGATCAACGGGAAACGACGTGTGAGAGAATTTCGGAAGATGGCGGTCATTCTGGCCGCACTCGCCCTGCTCCCCGGCGCAAGACTGCCGCGAACCGGCCCGGTCCCTCAGGCAAAGCCAGAAGCAGCAATCGAAGCGCCTGCGGCCCCTCAGCCAGAAAAGAAACAGGAAGAAGAGCAGGTTCCCAAGCCTCAGCCCGAACCTGCGCCTGCGCAAAACCCCGAAACACCGCCGGCCGCCTCCGAGGTTCCGACACCGCAGCCCAAACCGAGCGAGACCCCGGCCGCGCCAGCCGGCGAAAAATTTGGTCCACCCTCTCCCACACCGGAAGACCGGGCGAAGCCCCCGACTGAACAGACGCTCGAAGAGCAGCATCTGACCATCGAACCGGAAAGCGACGCGGACCATGCCGAATGCACTAGAGAATTGCAGAGCCTCGGCGTCGTCTTCCGCGAGACACCCCGCATCGACGACGGCAACGGCTGCGGCATCGACAAGCCGATCATCGTCTCCCAAGCGCTGCCCGGCATCACGCTGAAGCCTGAAGCCACACTACGCTGCCCGACGGCACTGGCGCTCGCACGATGGATGAAGGGAAGCGTCATTCCCACAGCCTCGGTCGCCTTGCCGGAAAGCGGCGATATCACCACCATCAATCAGGCTTCCGCCTACATTTGCCGCCTGCGCAACGGCGCCGACACCGGCAAGATCTCCGAACATGCCCGCGGCAATGCCATCGATATCGCAAGCTTCAGCTTCAAGAAGGGTGAGGATGTTGCCGTCCGCTCGCGCCGCGAGGATTCGACGCTGACAGGGGCATTCCAGCGCACCGTCAGCGCCGCAGGCTGCCTCTATTTCAACACCGTGCTCGATCCCGAGAGCGATGCTGCCCACGAAACCCACTTCCATCTCGATGTGATCGAGAGAAAGGGCGGCTTTCGTTACTGTCACTGAAATACGAGACAGATCAACGGTTTGATCGCGAGATCGGAATCCGGTTGCGAAAGCCTTGAATCGGCTTGTGAAGTGGCGGCGGCCTAGAATAGTCCTTCGATATAACCCTGATCATTGAGGTAAATCCGCTCCGCCGACGGCGACTTCGGCAGACCGGGCATCGTCATGATCTCGCCGGTGATGACCACGACGAAACCGGCGCCGGCTGACAAGCGCACCTCGCGCACCGTTACGATATGCCCCTCGGGCGCACCGCGCAGGTTCGGATCGGTGGAGAAGGAATATTGCGTCTTCGCCATGCAGACCGGCAGGTTACCGTAGCCCTGTTCCTCCCAGGCTGCTAGCTGGTCGCGTACAGCCTTGTCAGCCGTCACCTCGCCGGCGTGATAGATCTTCGAGGCGACGATCTCGATCTTTTCGAGCAGCGGGAGGTCGTCGCCATAGAGCGGCTCGAACTTCGCCTGTCCGGATTCGGCAAGCTCCACAACCTTATAGGCGAGGTCCTCGATGCCTTCAGACCCTTCCGCCCAATGACGGCAGAGGATGGCTTCCGCTCCGTGACGCGCGACGAAATCTTTGACGGCAGCGATTTCCGCATCCGTATCCGAGGTGAAATGGTTGATCGCAACGACGACAGGCACGCCGAACCGGCGCACATTGGCGATATGGCGGCCAAGGTTGGAGCAGCCGCGAACCAGCGCCTGAACATTCTCCGCGCCGAGATCGTCCTTCTTCACGCCGCCGTTCATCTTCAGCGCCCGGACTGTCGCCACGATCACGGCAGCACTCGGCTTCAACCCTGCCTTTCGGCACTTGATGTTGAAGAATTTCTCTGCGCCGAGATCGGCCCCGAAGCCCGCTTCCGTCACGACATATTCGCCGAGCTTCAGCGCGGTCTTCGTCGCAATCACCGAATTGCAGCCGTGAGCAATATTGGCGAAAGGACCGCCGTGAACGAAGGCAGGATTGTTCTCCAGGGTCTGCACGAGGTTCGGCTGCATGGCGTCTTTCAGGAGCACGGCCATGGCCCCATCCGCCTTGAGATCGCGGGCATAAACCGGCGTCTTGTCGAAGCGATAGCCGATGATGATATCGCCAAGGCGACGTTCCAAATCCCTGAGATCGGTCGCAAGGCAGAGAATTGCCATCACTTCAGAGGCGACGGTGATATCGAAGCCGTTCTGCCGCGGAAAGCCGTTGGAAACCCCACCGAGTGAAGACACCATGCTGCGTAGCGCCCGGTCGTTCATATCCATCACCCGCCGCCATGTGATACGGCGCAGGTCGATATTCTCTTCGTTGCCCCAGTAGATATGATTGTCGATCATCGCCGCGAGCAGATTGTGTGCCGAGGTGATCGCGTGGAAATCGCCCGTGAAATGCAGGTTGATGTCTTCCATCGGCACGACCTGGGCATATCCGCCACCTGCCGCCCCGCCCTTCACACCGAAGCAGGGACCAAGCGAGGCCTCGCGCACGCAGACGATCGCCTTCTTGCCTATGCGGTTCAGCCCGTCGCCGAGACCGACGGTGGTCGTCGTCTTGCCCTCGCCCGCCGGCGTTGGGTTGATGGCGGTAACAAGGATCAGCTTGCCGTCCTTTTTGCCCTCTTGGGCGGCGATGAACTCGGCACTGATCTTAGCCTTGTCGTGACCATAGGGAACAAGCTGTTCCGGGGGGATGCCAAGCGTGGCGCCGATTTCGAAAATCGGCTTCTTCGTCGCCGCGCGTGCGATTTCGATATCGGATTTGATGGCAGCCATGGATCGTGTCCTCATTCTCTCAGCACAACGGACTCGGCGTTTATTTCAATCGGATAGCGAAATATCCCGAACCTGTGAATAGTACTGCGCCTTGCAGTCCGCCTATTCCATTGTTTATTAGGGGCCAACGATTCTGAGATTTACGGGGTAGACCATGAAATCACTCGAACTTCTGGTCGAGCGCATCATTCTTTCCAGCCGCTGGCTGCTGGTGGTCTTCTATATCGGCCTTGTGCTTGCGTTGGCCGYTTATGCCGTATCTTTCGCCTTCAAGTTCCTGAAGGTCGCAGGAAGCGTATTCGAGCTCGGCGAGGCGGAAATGATCCTCGCCATGCTCGGGCTTATCGATGCGGCACTCGTCGCAAGCCTCATCGTCATGGTGATGATCTCCGGCTACGAGAATTTCGTCAGCCGTTTCGACGAGGCCGAAAAGGAAGGCGAAGTCTCCTTCCTCGGCAAGCTCGATTCCGGCAGCCTGAAGATCAAGGTCGCCTCCTCGATCGTCGCCATCTCCTCCATCCACCTCCTGCAGGTCTTCCTCAACGTCGATCAATATACCGACGGCAGGATCATGTGGCTGACCCTCATGCATCTCGCTTTTGTCGTCTCGGCAGTCATGCTCGGCTTCCTCGAGAAGCTGATGAGCGTGACCTCGAAGAATGATTTGAAGGACAAGGCGTAAGGCGGCGTCAAGCCGGACACATCCGGCGAACGAGAGCCGCACAAAGCAAAAGTGCCGTATCGCGGCGGCGCATCTTTTCGGATATCGGCATCAATTGACCGTGGCCGCAACCGGAACAGTTTCCACACCGGATCTCCTGGGGCACCGGACGCTTTCCTTCGCGTTCGGTCCGCAGAGATGAAGGCCCGGCTCTTCATCGTAGGGAATCACACCATCGATGATGTCAAGCTTGAGCGCCTGAGGTGGATATATATCGTCTCTCCCGAATGACGGCGTTATCATCATCGTGTCGAATGTCTCGGGACTGATGCCCATCTCGCTGAAATAGGCAATGAATTTTCCGCGCTCGGTCTCCGTAAGCTCGATCGCCGGCTGGCTGAGGCCAAGAGCAGAAGTCTTTCCGACGAACCGCAACTCTCCGCCCATGAAGGCAAGCGTGCAGCTCGAAAAGCAGTACGCACCGCCGGCAAAGACCTCACCTTCGGTCGGCCCGTTTTTGGCCATACTCGCAGTGCAACGCGGATCCTGCATCGGACAATTCGGCAAGCGCGTTCTACCAATCGACGTATCGAGACCTGCGGCGCGGATCATACGCCCCATCGCGAAAGCAGCATCTCTGTCGCCGCCATAGGACTGAAAGACGACGGGCAGCTTTTTTTCTCCGAGCGTCTTCAAGACCGCGTCCAGCTGAGCCGGCGTATCCGGGGTGATGTCCCCATCCGCAGAAATCCACTGCGTACACTCGTCCTGGCAATTGCCATCGTACATCACGAGAAAGTCCATAGGATGGGTTTTAGGCAGACCGCCGCTTGTGTATACGGTCGCACGCTTCACCGGTGCCTCCGCCACAGGCGCCGGCGCTACAGCCACCTCGGCCGCAGGATGGCGATAGCAGGCGGCGCTCGCCGCGGCGTCTTTGGTACAGAGCGGCATACCGGGCCACTCACTGAATGTCAGCACACCCGTGAGAAGACCCATTCGAACTGCGTCTTCAGGCGGTATGACTGCGATGCTTGCAGGGGTGGTCGCCATCATCAGATCAACCAGATCACCACTGACGCCCATTTCTTTCAAATAGCCCGTCAGGGCAGCGGTGGCTTTCTTGCCCAGCTTGGTGGAACTGCGCTGCCCAGCTGGCTTTCGTCCAACCTCCTTGCGGGAGACTTCCGTCTTCTTACCGTTCACCATTTTGTATTCGATCCGGTAAGAGACACGCACCTTCTGATAGATGGTCGTGATCTGGTGGATGCCGATATAGGCCCACTGCGACGAGGCGCGCGACGTGCCACCAGCCAGCACCAGAGGACACGCCGAATAGCAGAACGCACCATCCGAATAAGTGTCCCCGAGCGAAGTGCCATCCTTTGCGATAGCAGCAGCGCAGCGCCTATCGTCATCGGGGCAATCCTTAAGCTGCGTCCCGCCGACTGCCGTTTCAAGACCAGCCTTGCGGATCATCCGGCCCATCGCATAGGCGGCATCGACTTCGCCGCCCTCCGAGCGGAGGACGACAGGTACTTTCCGGTCGCCGATCTTCTTGAGAAATTTTCTCAACCGCGCTGGCGTATCTGACGTTATACGCCCCTCCGCCGATATCCATTCAGGACAGTCTTCCAGACAGGAGAGGCTGTGCACGAGAATGAAATCCATCGGGGGTTGCCCCGCCTGTTTCTGCTTGGCTGCTTCGGAGGCAGTAGCTCCGATCGGCAAGTTCAAAAGGAACAAAATAAGTAATGATCGGAAGGATAGGCACTTCACCAAAAAAGAAACTGCAAAGCGCACGATTAGATCGCCTTAGTTGCACCTGACCATACGCTTAGCAATTGGATTAAACGGCAGCAAGCGGGATTCCGAGGACTTGCCGCCGCCTTATTACTTTATTCGCCCATCGCAATCAGGCTGGCATTGCCGCCTGCGGCAGCCGTGTTCACCGAGATCACCTGCTCCAGCGCAAAACGCAGCAGATAGGCGGGCCCGCCGGCCTTGAAGCCGGTGCCGGATAAACCTGAGCCGCCGAAGGGCTGGGTGCCGACGACGGCGCCGATCATGTTACGGTTCACATAGACATTGCCAGTATCGAGCGCATCGGTGACGGTGCGGATCGTGGATTCGATGCGGCTGTGAACGCCAAGCGTCAGGCCGTAGCCGGAGGCCTGGATATCCTGCAGCACCCTGGGCAATTCCTTCGCCTTCCATCTCACGATGTGCAGCACCGGCCCGAAGACTTCCTTGGTCAGTGCCGCAGGCTTGTCGAGCTCGATGATATGCGGCGCGAAGAAGCTTCCGCCATCAGGCGCCTTGCCGGCATAGCGAACCTTCTGCGTTTTCTGCATGTCGGCGATATGGGCTTCCAACATCGCCTTCTGCTTCTCGTCGATGATCGGGCCGACATCGGTCGTTTCCAATGCGGGATCGCCAAGCTGCAGTTCGCGCGCAGCACCTTCGATCATCTGCGTCATGTGCTCGGCCACGTCCTCCTGCAGGAAGAGCAGGCGAAGTGCAGAGCACCGCTGACCGGCAGAGCGGAAGGCTGAGAGGACCACGTCATCGGCCACCTGTTCGCCGAGCGCGGTTGCATCGACCACCATGGCGTTGAGACCGCCGGTTTCGGCGATCAGCGGCACGATCGGCCCATCCTTGGCAGCAAGCGCTCGGTTGATCGCCCATGCCGTCTTCGTCGAACCGGTGAAGGCAACGCCGGCAAGCGCTGCATGCGCCGTGATAGCGGCACCGACGTCGGGACCGCCAGGCACGAAGAGCAGCGCATCTTCCGGCACGCCGGCCTTGTGGAACAGCTTCACTGCTTCATAGGCGATCAGCGGCGTCTGCGGTGCAGGCTTTGCAAGCACGGCATTGCCGGAAACGAGTGCGGCCGAAACCTGCCCAAGGAAGATCGCCAACGGAAAGTTCCAGGGCGAGATGCAGGTAAAAACCCCGCGGCCGCGCCATAGATACCGATTATCCTCTCCAGTCGGCCCCGGCATCTTGGTCGCTGTGCCGAAGAGCCGCCGCGCCTCGCTGGCGTAATAGCGGCAGAAATCCACCGCCTCGCGTATTTCCGCAATGCCGTCGTCGAGCGTCTTGCCGGCTTCTGCGGCCAGGAGCACAAGCAGCCTGTCGCGATTTTCTTCCATAAGGTCGGCCATGCGCTCCAGCGCAGATGCACGTTCTTCGACCGGACGGCGCGACCATGCTTTGTAGCCTTTAGCGGCAACGGCAAAGGCCTTGTCGATATCGGCAACGGTGGCATTGCGAACCGAGCCGACGGTCCTGGAGCGATCGGACGGTGAAAGGACGGGCGCTTCCGAAGCGCTGGCAGCCACGCCCGGAATGAGGGGCGCGGCCGCGATGGCGGGAAGCCCCTTCCGGATCGCCTCCATCAGCTTTTCAAGCGTCGCCCGATGGCCGAATTCCAGTCCGGCGCTGTTCTTCCGCTTGCCGTAAAGCTGCAGCGGCATCGGGATCCTGCTGTTGCGCGCACTGGCGCCGACATCGAATTGCAATTTGTCCGCCGGACGCTCCAGCAATGCCTTGATCGGCACATTCTTGTCGCCGGCCATAGCAACGAAGGAGGAATTGGCGCCGTTTTCGAGAAGACGGCGGACAAGATAGGCGAGCAGATCGCGGTAGCCTCCAACAGGCGCATAGATCCGGCAGGCGATCCGGTCGTTGGTATCAAGCAGATGATTGTAGAGGCTCTCGCCCATACCATGCAGGCGCTGGAACTCGAAGCCGGAACGATCATTGCCGGCAAGCTCCAGAATGGTGGAAACCGTCAGTGCATTATGGGTGGCAAATTGCGGGAAAATACGCGCCCGCTTGGCGAGCATGTGCTGCGCGCAGGCGAGATAGGAAAGGTCTGTCGCCTGCTTGCGCGTCCAGACCGGATAATCGTCAAGCCCGCGTTCCTGCGCCCGCTTGACCTCGGTATCCCAGTAGGCGCCCTTGACGAGGCGCACCATCATGCGGCGGCCAAGCTTTGCGCAGAGTTCATCAACATAATCGATCACGGCGACCGCGCGCTTCTGATAGGCCTGGATTGCAAGGCCAAAACCATCCCAGCCGGCAAGCGACGGATCGGAAAAGACCGCGGCGATCACGTCGAGCGAAAGCTCCAGCCGGTCGGCTTCTTCGGCATCGATGGTGAAATTGAGCTGATGTGCCTTAGCCATCTGCGCAAGCTTCAGGAGGTCGGGCACGAGTTCCCTCATCACGCGATCGCGGTGAGTGGCGAGATAGCGCGGATGCAGCGCCGAAAGCTTGACGGAAATACCCATGCGATCGGGCAAATCCTTGCCCTTGGCGTTCTTCGCCATCCAGCCGCCGATCGCTTCGATCGCCATGGCGTAGGATTGCCAATAACGTTTGGCATCTTCGGCCGTCCGTGCGCCCTCGCCCAGCATGTCGAAGGAATGGCGATAGCCCTTCTCCTCGCTCTTGGCCGCGCGGTTGAGAGCGTCCTTGATGGTTTCGCCGAGCACGAAGTGATGGCCAAGGAAGCGCATGGCCTGCTTGGTGGCATTGCGAACGGTCGGCAGGCCCATGCGTTTGACAAGGCCGCGAAGCACGCCCTCGGGCGTCTCACCGGGGCGGATGATGCGGGCTGAAACGCCGAGCGCCCAGGCGGATGCCGAGACAAACCAGCTGTCGGCCTTGCCCTCATGCTCGCTCCAGCCGCCTTCCTTCAGCTTGTCCTCGATCAGCTTGTCCTGCGTCAACGCGTCGGGCACGCGTAGCAGCGCTTCGGCAAGCACCATCAGCGCCAGACCCTCCTTGGTGGAAAGCCCGTATTCCCTGAGGAAATCCTCCACGCCGCCGATCGATCCCGAATTGCTGCGGATCGCCTCGATCATGCCCCCGGCACGCTTGTCGATCGCAACATCCTGGGAGGCCGAAAAGCGCAAGCCTTCGGCGAAACCATGCAGCAGGCGATCATCGTCACCGGCAAATGGAGCGTTGAACGGGGCAAAAGGCGTGGAAATCTGGGTCGGCATGAAGTGTTCTCCGTGATTTCGGCAACATAGCTGTTCATTCGTGGTGTTTTTCACTAAACTGAGGCCGACCAACACGATCTTCGCCTACCGACCGCCTGAAAGGCCGCGAAAAATGAAAGAGCTCGACCGTCTCGATCGCAAGATTCTGCGTGCGCTGCAGAAGGAAGGACGACTTTCCAACATAGAGCTCGCCGAACGCGTCAACCTGTCTCCCACGGCCACTGCCGAGCGCGTCAAGCGGCTAACCCGAGACGGTTATATCACGGGCTATATGGCAATCCTTTCGCCGGAAAAACTCGGCCGCAACCTCCTCGTTTTCGTACAGGTAAAACTTGACCGTACCACGCCTGACGTTTTCGATGCCTTTGCTGCGGCAGTAAAACGCAGCGACGACGTCATGGAATGTCATATGGTCGCAGGAGGCTTCGACTATCTTGTGAAGGCGCGCATGGCGGGGATGGAGGCTTATCGCCAATTCCTCTCGGAGGTGATTCTTTCCCTCCCCGGCGTACGCGAAACACACACCTATGCGGTCATGGAGGAGGTAAAAGGCACAGCCCTTCTACCCGTATAGCTCGAAAATCAACTTAAGCGCGTTTTTCATCTGGTTAATTTTTCACAAAATGAATTAATCAGCGTGTGCTAAGTCAATTAGGGCTAGCATCCAGGCGGATTTATGTATTTGATAGCGGTAACATAGGGACTTGCGGGGGCATATAATGTCTTACATGACTACCTCTGAAAGGCAGTCATTACTATCGAGCGAACTGGCAGTGGCGCGCACGCGCGGCCTGTTCGCACAAGCGCTTGGAAGGGTGGCAGCGGCATTCGGTTTTGAGCACGCCACCCTGCTGAACGCGCCGACGATAGAAGATTTGCTGCTCAAGCCGCTGATCATCGAGAGCTCGCTGCCGGTTTCCTACATCAGGGATTTCGATCGCGCGCATATGCTGCGCGCCTGTCCCTTTGCCGCACGCATGAGGGAATCAGCCGTACCGCAGGTATGGCATCTTAACGATCCCGGCCATGCCCAGTCTTTCCCTGCCGGCACCAGAAACTTGATGCTGCAGCACGGCATGAGCGCCGGCATTGCCATGCCGATCAATTCGGCCGATGGACAGCGCCTCGTCTTCTGGTTTGGCGGCGAACGTGCATCCCTCGGCCAGAGCGAGATCAACGAACTCGCGATGATCGTTCTCCACGCCGTCGATACCTACAACAGCGTCAAGCGCAATGAGGAGAGCCCCCATAGCGCGCTCTCGGCCCGCGAGCTTGAGGTCGTGCGATGGACAGCGCAGGGCAAGACCTCGATCGAGATCGGCCAGATCCTGGCGCTCTCGGATCACACGGTAAATGCCTATATGACCAACGCAATTAAAAAACTCGATTGCGTCAACCGCACCCAGTTGGTAGCAAAAGCCATCCGATTGAAGCTGATCAACTGAGGAATCAGAAGAGAATCAGCGCGCCATCCCGAATTAGGGGGAAACCGTGCCTCTTCG
This sequence comes from Rhizobium sp. 01T444, assembly GCF_056398305.1. NCBI lineage: Bacteria > Pseudomonadati > Pseudomonadota > Alphaproteobacteria > Hyphomicrobiales > Rhizobiaceae > Rhizobium > Rhizobium sp. 01T444. The sequence goes on along the minus strand of NZ_JBFTPD010000002.1, from coordinate 409,016 downwards.
TTTCGAACAGTCAGCCGTCGAACATCGGCTGCAATCCCGTGCCCACATCGGAATTACCGATGCAGAAGCGCTGACCATGTTCGCTGCCTACCGCCTCTTCGGCTTCTGGCGGATGAACCTCGAGACCGGGCATTTCTTCGCCAGCGAAGACGTACACCAGATCTTCGATCTTCCTTACAGCGAAGGTCCGGTCAACCTGACCGAACTCATGTCGCGCATCCATGCGGAAGACCGGCTGCTGATTGCCGAAACCTTCGAGCAGGCAAGCCTCTACCGGGTCGGCTTCCACTATGTCTATCGCGTCGACAACGGGCTCGGCGGCTACAAGATGGTGCGCTCCGTCGGCAAGTTCCGCGACGACGCCAGCGGCGGCGGTATCGTCGGTATCACCTATGAATTCGTCGAGAAGCTGCGCATCCTTGGCTTCGAGGACGGCGGCACTCCGGCTTAACGGTCCAGCACCGAGCGGATTTCAACCAGGTTCGATCGCACTCTCAGCATATAAAAGCCCATCGTGGCGAGATGGCTCGGCATGATCCAGCCATCCTCCCGTCCGTTGGAAATGATTGCCGGCTGGATGCGAAGTGCTGCCTGGAATTGCCGTGTCGTGCCGGCCCAGATCGCCCCGAGGTTTCGCTCCGACACAACCTGAGAGAAATCAGACTGTGCGGCCGTCAGAATCGCGTAATAAGCGTAGAGCTGCCCGTAGGCGAACCAGAATCGATCGTCCGCCCGCGTGTCGAACCAGCCGCGATTATGGTTTTCCGAGCGCTCCGCCAGCATGTCGGAGGTGCTGCCGAGATCGTTGGCGATGCGGTCGATGAACTGCATCAGGTTGTCCGCGCGACCGTCGAAAACTGCGTTGCAGGCGGCGAGATCAGTATTGAACTTGCGCAAGTCTTTGATGGCGGTGCGATAATAGGCAGGCGTCGGCGTCTTCAGTCCGAAGGGATCGAGCCCGAAATACCAGCTGTGTTCATCGAACTGCAGATTGCCGCGCGCGGTCTGCAGATCGTTGTTGATGCCGGACGTGCCGCGCACGCGCCCGAGCGTGTCGACAAGCTCCGCCGAAGTTCGCCGGACCGCCTGGTTGATGCCGCGCTGGAAGGATGCCTTGTTGTCGAGGAAGGGCGTGTGATCCCAGTCCATGCCGAACAGGCCCATCTTGTAGAGCACCATCGACGATATCCAGGCATTCTGGTTGACGTTGAAGTCCGTCAGATCGGCCGCGACATCGACGATCGCCGAGCGCTGGCAGGTCTTGGTGGCAGTGCCGTCGGCCGCCGGAATTTCCTGTCCTGCCGGCACCTTGCGATCCGAAAGGCGATATTGATCGACGAAGTTCGTATTGAAATTCGACCAGGCCTGCGTCTGCCAGATGAAATAGCCGTAGAGGACGACGAGAAGCGCGAGAAACGCGATGATCGGCAGCCGGATCATCCAGGTCCGCCGCGCATACCATCCGTGCGCGGCCATGAGTGGCCAGATCGCCCAGGCAGCGAAAAGGCGAACCCAGCGGCTGATCGTCTGGCCGATCAGTCTGAAAAAACCGGCAATCCGGTCGAGCATCGTCGTCTCCTGTCAGGCGGCGAAAACAGGGATATCCTTTCCATCCACATATGCGCTCGATCGCCCAAGTACAACAACAGACAAGGATATTTCGGCCAAACGGTGCGCGAGCCAGACGCGACAGATCGGATACGCCTTCCCTCGCCGCCCCGTCAGGAGCGCAGCGAACGGAGGAATCCGAGGCCGAACATCGGAGATTTTCGCACCACATCGATCAGCGGCGCCTCCGAGGGCTCCTCGGCATAGGCGGGAAATTTCCGGGCAAATTCCTGATCTGCACGGCTCTTTCGCTGGACCAGATCCTGAGGCACCAGCATGCCCTTTTCGAAAAGCGCGATGGATGCGGCGATATTCGGGAAAAGCTCCGGCTTGATCCTCACCTTCATGCCCGGACGGTCGGTATCGACCTGTGCCTGATAGATGATAAGCCGCTCCTCGGTATCGACCGAAAGCTTGCGGATGAGCACGTTGCAGCCGGCGACACGGCCGTTCAGCCTGTCGACGAAGGCCTGGAACATGCCGATGAAGCGTTCGCGTCGCTGGCTCTCGTCGCGCATCGCATGTTCCTCGACGGAAATGCGCTCGGCCTCCGCCTTCAACGCCAGACGCTCCGCCTCCATCTGCTCCCAGTGCGCCTTGTTGCCATAGACGCCGATGCGCCCCTGCGTGTTCAATGCCTTGGCGTTGAGCTCCTTCATCCGCATCCGCGCAATGTCGATCTCGTCAACAAGCCGCCGCCGATGCTCGACAATGTCGATGAGGCTCAATTCGGCGCTCTTGTGACGCTCGACAAGGGACAGCCTCTCGCCTTTAAGCAGCGTCGCCAGCAGATCGGATTTCGTCAGAAGATCGAGCAGTTGTTCCACGACCGGCGCCTCGCGCACCCGCGCGCTATGCATGCGCCACATGCGCTGTCGGGAAAACCATCCGGCCATCTTTTCACGCCGCGTCAGCCCGCGAAAACTGTCGAGATCGGCCGAAACCTTGGCCGTCAGCCGGTCCAGGGAGAAGACGAGTTCCGCAAGCAGCACATCGAGCGTGGCACTGTCGTTTAAGAAGGCCTGGAAGCGCGCATTCTGCTCCAGGAAAATCTCGTCGGATGAGCGCGACTCGTCACCATCGAAACTTGTGATGCAGGCGGCGCAATAGTCGGCTTCGCCGGCCATGGCCTCGGCAAGGTCACGGGCAGCATCATACTGGCTATCGAAGGGCGGGCTCTTGCGCACCGGGCACTCCCATGGAATCTCCGTCTTCCAGACTATTCACTTGCCGCGCTAAAGAAAACAGGCGTCGATCCGTTCAGACCGGCTCGGCAATCCATTCGCCGTTCATTGCATCATCCCAATGGCGGCGGCAGAGCGAAACATATTTCTCGTTCCCCCCGACATCGATCTGCGCGCCCTCGTGCAGCACCTTGCCCTCGGCATCGAGCCGCACGACCATGGTGGCCTTGCGCCCGCAATGGCAGATGGTACGCACCTCCCTCATCTCGTCGGCAATCGCCAGCAGCTCCTGCGAGGCCGGGAAGAGCTTGCCCTGGAAATCCGTTCTCAGGCCGTAGACCATCACGGGAATGCCGAGCCTGTCGACGACGCGGGCAAGCTGCCAGATATGATCGCGCGTCATGAAATGCGCTTCATCGACGAAGACGCAGGAGATCGCCTGTCCTTCGCTGCTGAGTTTCCGGACCAGCGCATAGAGATCGCTGTCGCTTTCGAAGGGGATGGCCTCCGCTTCGAGCCCGATACGCGAACCGATGATGCCCCGCCCCACCCGATCGTCGAAGGCCGCGATCAAGAGAACCGTGCGCATGCCGCGCTCCTGGTAATTGTAGGAGGCCTGCAGCAGCATGGTCGACTTGCCGGCATTCATCGTCGAGTAGTTGAAATAGAGTTTTGCCATCGGATTCTCCTTATCTGGCTTCTTGAAAGCTGGAGAACGCAAAGAAAAGCCCCGACAAATCGATAATCACAGGAAATCCTGGTGGCGAAATCGCCAAAGGCCTTGAAATTCAAGCTTTCCCAAAAAACGCTGAGGCGTCGCAATCATATAGTCCGGAACGCCGCAAACGCGCCGAGATCGCTTGTAAAACTGGTCTATTGATGGTTGGCTTGGGAACGTAAGACTGGGAGTCTAAAATGAAAACAACAAGCGCATTCAAACTCATTACCGCAACTGCAGTCGCAGCTCTCTCCGTTGCGACCGCCGCCTTCTCCGCAGACCCTGAAAGCTGCTCCACCGTCCATCTTTCGGATATCGGCTGGACGGACGTCACGTCGACTACGGCGACCGCCTCCCTGCTCCTCAAGAAGCTTGGTTATGAGACCGACATCAAGGTTCTCTCCTTGCCGGTCACCTATACCTCGATGAAGAACAAGGACATCGACGTGTTCCTCGGCAACTGGATGCAGTCCCAGAAGGCAGATATCCAGCCCTACCTCGACGACAAGTCGGTCGAATCTTACGGTCCGAACCTCGTCGGCGCCAAGTACACGCTGGCAACCAATGCCAAGGGCGCCGAACTCGGTATCAAGGACTTCAAGGATATCGCTGCCCACAAGAGTGATCTCGACGGCAAGATCTACGGTATCGAGCCCGGCAATGACGGCAACCGCCACGTCATCGACATGATCGACAAGAACACCTTCGGCATGAAGGAAATGGAACTGGTCGAATCCTCCGAGCAGGGCATGCTGGCGCAGGTCGCCCGCGCCGAGAAGGAAGGCAAGCCCGTCGTCTTCCTCGGCTGGGAACCGCATCCGATGAACACCAACTTCAAGATGACCTATCTGTCGGGTGGCGACGACACGTTCGGACCGAATTTCGGCGGCGCCGAAGTCTATACCAACGTGCGTGCCGGCTATCTCGATGAGTGCCCGAACGTCGGGACGCTGGTCAATAATCTGAAGTTCTCCCTGAAGATGGAGAACGAGATCATGAACAAGATCCTGAACGACGGTGAAGATCCGGAAAAGGCAGCGGGCGAATGGCTGAAGGCCAATCCGTCCACGGTTGATCCCTGGCTTGCCGGCGTCAAGACGCGCGATGGCAGCAGCGATGGCCTCGCAGCCGTCAAGTCCGGCCTCGGCCTCTGATGAAATGAACGGGGCGGATCTGCCGCCCCGTTTTCGTTTTCATCCCGATCTTCGTTCTTAAAAGACAGGCGCGCCTCGTGAATTGGATCACCGACGCTAAAATTCCCATTGGCCCCTGGGCCAAGTCCTTCGTTGACTGGCTGACGACAAACGGCGAATGGTTCTTCAACCAACTCTCCGCGCTGCTGTCCCACGTCATCAATGCCTTGCTTTTCGTGCTGCAGACGCCCAATCCGCTGATTGCCATCCTTGCCATCAGCCTCCTCGCCTGGTGGCTGCGCCGATCGATAACAGTGGCGGTCTTCACCTGTCTTGGGCTGCTGCTCATCATGAACCAGGGCTATTGGAAGGAGACGACGGAAACGCTGGCGCTCGTACTCGCCGCGACCTTCGTCAGCATGGTGATCGGCATTCCGCTCGGCATTGCGGCTGCCCGCCGCGCCTGGATCTATGCCGCGATGCGGCCCGTTCTGGACCTCATGCAGACCATTCCGACCTTCGTTTATCTGATTCCAGCACTTATCCTTTTCGGCCTCGGCATGGTGCCGGGCCTGATCGCAACCGTCATCTTCGCCATCCCCGCCCCCATCCGCCTTACCCGCCTCGGCATTATCTCGACGCCCCCTTCCCTCGTCGAAGCCGCCGTCGCCTTCGGCGCGACGCCGATCCAGGTTCTGCGCAAGGTCGAGCTGCCCTTTGCAACACCGCAGATCATGGCCGGCCTGACGCAGACCATCATGCTCTCCCTCTCGATGGTCGTGATCGCCGCCCTCGTTGGCGCTCCCGGTCTCGGCGTACCGGTCGTGCGTGCCTTAAATACCGTCAACATCGCCAAGGGTTTTGAGGCCGGTTTCTGTATCGTCATCTTGGCAATCATTCTGGACCGCATGTTCCGCACCGCAGGCGAAGGAGACGGCGCATGACCGCGGTCAGTTTCAGAGACGTCAACATCATCTTCGGCGACCGGCCGGAAATTGGGCTCGCCATGGTCGACCAGGGCCGCTCACGTGACGAGATCGGCGCCGAGACCGGCCTCGTTCTCGGCGTCGCCAATGCCTCGCTGACCATCGAGGAAGGCGAAATCCTGGTGCTGATGGGCCTTTCGGGTTCCGGCAAGTCGACGCTCCTGCGTGCCGTCAATGGGCTTGCGCCGGTCGTGCGCGGCGACGTCGCCGTTTCGACGGCAACGGGGCCGGTAAACCCCTACAAATGCAGTGCCAAGGCGCTGCGCGACCTGCGCACGCATACGGTCTCCATGGTGTTCCAGCAATTCGCCCTCATGCCCTGGCGCACCGTTGCCGAGAATGTCGGTTTCGGCCTTGAGCTCTCGGGCGTGCGGGAAGCCGAGCGCAAGAGCCGGGTCGGCGAGCAGCTCGAACTCGTCAACCTGACGAAATGGGCGGACCGCAAGGTCAACGAGCTCTCCGGCGGCATGCAGCAGCGCGTCGGCCTTGCCCGTGCATTCGCCACCGGCGCGCCAATCCTCCTTATGGACGAGCCGTTCTCCGCGCTCGATCCGCTGATCCGTACGCGCCTGCAGGACGAGTTGCTGGAATTCCAGCGGCGGCTGAAGAAGACCATCCTCTTCGTCAGCCACGATCTCGACGAGGCCTTCCGCATCGGCAATCGCATCGCCATCATGGAGGGCGGACGCATCATCCAGTGCGGAACGCCACAGGAGATCGTCAAGAACCCGGCCGATCAATATGTCGCCGACTTCGTGCAGAACATGAATCCGATCAACATGCTGATGGCCTCTGACATCATGCAGCCCGGGCTTGGCGATGCGGCAATCGGCATGTCGGTCAGCGCCACTGCGCGCCCCACGACGCCGCTTGTCGATATCCTCGACGCCCTCTCCCGGCAGCCCGGCAGTATCGGCGTGGTCGACAACGGGCAGATCGTCGGCACGATCTCGGCGCAGGATGTCGTCACCGGCCTTACACGGCACAAGCGGAAGGAATAAAGCATGTCGCGCAAAAGTGTGCAGCGGTTTTGCGGTAACGACATGCGAAAACAAAAACCTAAAGCGTGGCAAGCGAATCCTGGAGATCGCGACACGCTTTAGACTTGATCCTTTCACTCCGCTTTGCGACAACGCGGATATGAAAGAACCGTCCTCCACGCTCCGCGAAACCGACGACGAGGCCCGCAAGCTGGCGCGCACTCTCTTGCGCTCCGCCCGCTATGCTGCCCTCGCCGTTCTCGATCCCGAAACCGGCTTTCCCTTCGCAAGCCGGGTTCTCCTCGGCACCGACATAGACGGCGTGCCGGTCATTCTCGTTTCCGCGCTCTCGACCCACACGAAAGCGCTCGCTGCCGATGCCAGGGCCTCGCTCCTGACCGGCGAGCCCGGCAAGGGCGATCCGCTTGCCCATGCCCGCCTGACGACCCAATGCAGTGCGGAACAGGTGGAGCGGGATACGCCTCTCCACGCGCGCATCCGCGCTCGTTTCCTCAATCGTCACGCCAAGGCGAAACTCTATATCGATTTCCCGGATTTCCGTTTCTTCCGGCTCATCCCGCAATCGGCCAGCCTTAATGGCGGATTCGGCCGTGCTTACATTTTGGACGGCAGCGATCTCGTGATTCACTCCGAGGCAAATGATCACATCGCTGAAAAAGCTGACGCCGCAGTGCAAGATTTAGTAGCGCGCCATCCGGACCTCATGTTAGCGCTGACATCCAGGCTGAAGGCACCTGAAGCGGGTCCCTGGCGCATATGTGGGGTCGATTCCGAAGGTTTTGATATGATTTCAGGTGACTTATTGATGCGTTGCGAGTTCGACATACCCGCTGAGGACTTAGATCACATTTGTTCAAACATATCTAAAATAGCATACCTGATACCTTAAATTTAGGTATATACAATCTTCGAGCCCAATTGCTAGTTTTCGCCGTCAGTCAAAGAACCGTCTGACGGCCTGTGCCTGTACGGATGATGTACGTTTCGCATTAGGAAGAAAAAATATGGAAACCTCTGATTTGGCCGAGCACACCAATGTGGCGGCAGCTTTATTATCGGCCATGGCCAACCCCAAGCGTTTGCTGATCCTCACCAGCCTGGTAAAGGGAGAAGTGCCTGTCGGCGTTCTCGCCACCCAGGTCGGCCTGAGCCAGTCGGCCCTCTCCCAGCATCTGTCGAAATTGCGCGCTCAGAAGCTGGTCAAGACCCGTCGTGATGCACAGACGATCTACTATTCCAGCAACTCCGAGCCGGTCATGAAGATCCTCGCGACGCTGGAGGATATCTACGTGGCTCAGAACCGGAGCAGGTCTGCAGCCTGATGTCAGCGCTGACATGATGTCAGTCTGAGCAGCGTTCCAGGGAAATGCTTCCGCGGGCGCCGCTTAACGATTTTCAGCACGTAAAACCTTTGGGACCGGCAATTCGCAAGAATTGCCGGTCCCGTCTGTGTCAGAACGACAGGTTAGCTGCCCACCACTCCGTTGCTAGCGCGCGTCAGCACGACGAGCGACGGACGCGCCGGCACACCCGGCTTGAAGTCCGGCCAGCTGGTGCCGGCATCTTCCATTGAGGTCGCATCCTCGTTATCGGCCATACGCAATTCACCCGGATGCTGGACCGAGAGGAAGACACTGGAGCCGTCCGAGGTAAAGGTCGGCGAGCAGGTCTCCGAACCGACAGGCGCGATATAAATGAGCTTCGGCAAAGCGCGGCCCGAACCTTCCGTATCCATCACATAGACGGAATCGGCGATGCCCTCAGGCGGCGGACCGTCGGTAGTGACCCAGAGGCGGCCTGCTGGATCCACGGCAAGGTTATCGGGGTCGGTGAACCAGCCGGCCGAGGTGGTCGCCGGGTGGAACATCGCCTGGTCTTCGGGCTTGGCCGGATCACCGCAGAGCACGAAGACGTCCCACTTGAAGCTCTCAGCGGCGTAATCGGGCTTGTCAGGACCGCCTGGCGTTACAAGCTCCAGCAGATGCCCATGCGGGTTGGGGCCACGTGGATTGGCAACGTTGACCTGTTCCTTCTCGTCGTCCCCCTGGCCCTTCGGCAAGCGATCCTCGTTTTCGGTCATGGCCACATAGAGCTTGCCGGTGCCGGGATGCGGGATGAAGCCCTCCGGCCCGTCCATCGGCGTCGCACCAACAAGGTCGGCGGCAGTGCGGGTGGCGAGAACCACGTCTGCCTGCGTCTTGAAGCCGGCTTCCGCCGTCAGCGGGCCTTCGCCGGCAACGAGCGGGATCCAGCGCATCGTGCCGTCGCTTTCGAACTTGGCGACAGACAGCGTGCCGTGATCGAGCAGATCCTTGTTGGCGGCGCGATCGTTGGGGTTCCACGGATCGCGGGTGACGAAGCGGTAGATATATTCGAAATCGTCGTCATCACCCATGAAGACCACGACGCGGCCGTCAGGCGCGACGCAACATTGCGCGCCTTCATGCGTCATGCGGCCGAGCGACGTGCGCTTGACCGGCTTTGCCGTCGGATCGAAGGGATCGATTTCGACGACCCAGTCGAAACGCATCCATTCGTTCGGCTCTTCCTCGAACTTGAAGCGCGGCTCGACGCGGCTGACGGAATAGATGTCGTTCTCATCCTCGTCCCAGCCCTGGCGCTCGACCAGTTCCTGGTTCGGCAACTTGGTATAGTCGCCGGCAAAAACGTCCATCGCGCCTTCTTCGCCTGAGAGCATCGTGCCCCAGGGTGTGATGCCGCCATTGCAGTTCGAGATCGTGCCGAAGACAACCGTGCCGGTCGGATCGGCCTTGGTCTTGAGCCGGTCGTCGCCGGCAGCCGGGCCGGAAATGCCGATCTCCGTGCTCATGTGGATGCGGCGGTTATACTTGCCGTCCTTAGCCACCTGCCACTGATTGCCATCCTTGCGCACTTCGAAAACGGATATGCCGACAGCAGCCATGACGGCGCGGATCTGATCCTCGGTCATCTTCTCGCGGTAATCGTCCGCGGTCAGGCCCGGGAACATCAGAAAGGGCGTCGCATATTCATGGCTGACGACCATCAGGCCGTGATCGGAGCTCTTTTCGCCCCACGGCAGCGGCAGGAACTGCGTGAAGTCATTGTTGTAGCCAAACTGGCGCTCGGCCGCCTTGCCATTCAGCTTGGCGACATCGAATTCCGGGCTGTCGGTAAAGAGAGCGTCGCCCCAGCGAATGAGGATCTGGCGCTCGTAACCATCAGGCCAATGGTCGGCGGTGTCGCGCACGCGCTTCAGTTCGGGGAAAGTAAGGGTCGACTCGGCAGCTTCTGCCCTCGTTGCTTCGAGCGCCGGCGCAAAAGCAGCCGCACCCATGGCGGCGATAAAGCCCTTGAGAACGGTACGGCGACGAACGCCTTCTTCGAGAATGGTGCCGTAGCTCGGCGCAAATGCACGCCGCGGATTGGGACGCGGTCTGGTTTTCTGGCGGTCCGTCATGACTACCTCCGGTAAAAATGGTTGAATTTCAAGGAAATGAATGAAATGCCCTCGGCCATTGCGGCCATCGATTTTTGTAGCAATGCCGGGCGAAGGATTGATGACGCCCGAAGTGTCCGGCAACGGCAGACAGCGGCGCTTCTTCGGCTTGACGCCTTGCCGGGCGCTGATAATTTGACCGGGCAGTAAAAATAAACGGCGCCAAGCCTTGAACGGGAACGGCCTCCCCAACGGCCAGGAGAACAGCATGTCCAACCGCCTGAATGCAACGCCAAACGACCTTCGCGCCTTTTGGATGCCCTTTACCGCAAACCGTCAGTTCAAGAAGGAACCGCGCCTCTTCGTGAGCGCCAAGGATATGTACTACCAGACCCATGACGGGCGTCAGGTTCTGGACGGTACGGCTGGCCTCTGGTGCGTGAATGCCGGACATTGCCGTCCGAAGATCACCGAGGCGATCAGCGAACAGGCCGGCGAACTCGATTACGCCCCGGCCTTTCAGCTCGGCCATCCCAAGGCTTTCGAGCTCGCCAACCGCCTGGTCGACATCGCGCCGGAAGGATTGGACCACGTCCTCTTCACCAATTCCGGCTCTGAATCGGTGGAAACGGCGCTCAAGGTGGCGCTCGCCTATCACCGCGTGAAGGGCAACGGCTCACGCTTCCGCCTGATCGGCCGTGAGCGTGGCTATCACGGCGTCAACTTCGGCGGCATCTCGGTCGGCGGCATCGTCACCAATCGCAAGATGTTCGGCACCCTGCTGACCGGCGTCGACCACATGCCGCACACCCACCTGCCCGGCAAGAACAACTTCACCCGCRGAGAACCCGAGCATGGCGGCGATATCGCCACCGAACTCGAGCGCATCGTCACTCTGCACGATGCATCCACGGTCGCCGCCGTGATCGTCGAACCGGTTGCGGGTTCGACCGGCGTTCTCATTCCGCCGAAGGGCTATCTGCAGAAGCTGCGCGAGATCTGCACCAAGCATGGCATCCTGCTGATCTTCGATGAAGTCATCACCGGCTTCGGCCGTCTGGGCGCTCCCTTCGCTGCTCAGTACTACGATGTGAAGCCCGATATCATCACCACCGCCAAGGGCCTGACCAACGGCGTCATCCCGATGGGCGCTGTCTTCGTGACCTCGGAAATCCATGATGCCTTCATGAATGGCCCCGAGCACATGATCGAGTTCTTCCACGGCTATACCTATTCTGGTAACCCGATCGCCTCGGCCGCAGCTCTTGCAACGCTCGACACCTACAAGGAAGAAGGCCTGCTGACCCGCGCAGCCGAACTCTCCGACTACTGGGCCGATGCGCTGCATTCGCTGAAGGATTGCCCCAATGTCATCGACATCAGAAACACCGGCCTTATCGGCGCCATCGAACTCGACCCGATCGCCGGTGAGCCGACCAAGCGGGCCTTCACGGCCTTCCTCAAGGCTTACGAAAGCGGCCTGCTGATCCGCACGACAGGCGACATCATCGCTCTCTCACCGCCGCTGATCATCGAGAAGAAGCACATCGACGAACTCTTCGGCAAGCTGCGTACGATCCTGCAGAACAACATCTGAGCTCGATAGTCCCGATTGAATTCAAGGGCGAGGCTTCGGCCTCGCCCTTTCTTTTGATATCGGCGACCTCGATCGCGTTATCGGTCTCCAGCCTCAGGGATTTCCTCCAGACAGGGCAAATCAACCCAATGGAGATCCGATGCCAAGACTCGCCTTTGTCCTCCCTCTGCTCCTGCTGCTGGTATCAGCAGCACATGCCGGAACCGGGTTCCGCCAAACCACCCTGCCCGGCAAAAACGCCGATCGCTCAATGCATGTCAGCATCTGGTATCCGACCGCGTCTGACGCCACACCCGTCCTTCTCGGCGAAACACCGGCCTTCGTCGGCCAACCTGTCATCAAGGACGCCGAACCCGTGGCCGGCCCGCATCCGCTGGTCGTCCTCTCCCATGGTTATGGCGGCAGCTGGCGCAACCTCGCCTGGCTTGCGGCCGACCTCGTTGACGCGGGCTATGTCGTCGCCGCACCCGATCATCCCGGCACGACCACACTCGACATGCGAAAGCCCGATGCCGTTAAACTGTGGAAGCGCCCTGGCGACCTCAGCCGCGTGATCGATGCGCTGCTCGACAATCCCGATCTGACGGGCGGCGTGGCATCCGATCGGATTGCCGCCATCGGCCATTCGCTCGGCGGCTGGACGGTCGTCGAACTGGCGGGCGGCCGCTTCGACGCGGCCAAGGTGACGAAGAATTGCATGGCTGAATTCAGCGCGATCTATTGCAAGATATTCGAGGCGCTCGGCATCGGACGCGATGCGGCTTCCAACGCGGCGATGGCCGCCGATCTCGGTGATGCAAGAATTCGTGCCGCGGTGACGCTCGACCTCGGACCTGGCCGCGGGCTGACACCGGAGAGCCTTGCGGCAATCCATATCCCTCTCATGGTGCTGGGTGCTGCGGCGGATGTCGATGCGGAGACGGCAACCGAGGCGGACATAGCCGCCACCAACAAGGATTCCGGCTACCTTGCCCGCTATCTACCGCCAGCGACCACCACCTACAGCCTTATCCCCGGATCGCTGCATTTCAGCTTCATGCAGTCCTGCAAACCTGACGCCGCCGAACTGATCGAGAAGGAAGCGCCAGGGGAGAGCATCGTCTGCGGGGATGGTGTTGGCGCGGATCGCGGAACGATTCACCAGCAGGTTTCCAGCATGGTCACGGATTTCCTGGGAAAGGCGCTCGCTGATCAATAGAGCAGCTTCCTCATCCTGCGCGCTTTCGGGAAGCCACGGATCACGAAGACATTCGGCCTGCGGCGGATCAGATCCCTGCAGCCTTGTGTGATGAGACAGATACGCTCAGGAAACGGAGGCTATCGACAGGCAGAGGGCAAATTTTTTGACGAGCCGGCGGTCGAAATGCCCTTCATTGGCAAGCATCCAGCTCAGCGCCTCCTTCGCGCTCCACGGAGCCTTGTAGGGGCGCACCGAAGTAACGGCGTCATAGACATCGCAAATCGCGGCAAGACGTGCGTGAAGGCTGATCTCGCCGTGGGACAGCCTGCGCGGATAACCCTTGCCGTCGATCCGTTCATGATGATTGAGGCAAACGTCGAGAACGATTTCCGACATGCCCTCCTGACGCGACAGGATCGCATGCCCTTTTTCCGGATGATCACGGATCAACTGGATCTCGTCTTCGTTCAGGCGCCCTTCCTTGTTGAGGACTTCGAGCGGAATTTCGAGCTTGCCGACGTCGTGCAACAGCCCAGCCGTGCCGAGTGTCTGCACCACTTCCTCATCCAGTCCGAGATGGCGGCTGAAAAGGATCATCAAGGCACTGACCGAAAGGGAATGCAGAAAGGTCACTTCATCCTTGGACTTCAGCCGGGTGACGCTCATGAAGACGGCAGGGTGGTCATCCATCGATTTGGAAACGGAGGAAATCACCGGCTCGACCTGATCGACGGTGATCCCATCTCCACCCTGCAGCCGATCGAAGACATCTTCCAGGACCTCCACGGATCTCTGAATGGTCTCGCGCGCTCCCTTGACGTCGATCTCGATCTTGCGTGAGGTGTTCCTGACATCGAGGCCCTTGGTGGTGTTGATCACGACACCTGCATCCGCGCACTCATTGAGCTTCAGCGTATCGCTCTCGCGTCGCAGTAAGAACCGTCGCCGAGATAGAAGAGGATCGTGCCAGATGCCCTCGACCATCTCGATAAACATTCCGGTCCGCACCTGCCTGGCTTCAATACGCTTGAGCATCCAGATATCTGTTCCCGCTATCCATATATCGACAAATCGAATATTTTATTGCACCGCAACAATATCTACAGGAACGACAGTTATACTGGGATTCTCAGAATCAATTATTAATTGGATTGAATATATGAATTACCGCAAGGATCATTGGCGGGCCGAGACAAGGCAGACCGAAAATTGCGGGAAATGGACTGAAAAATCAAAAAATCGGGCGCAATCTTTCCAGATTTGGCGAAAACAAACCTGATCTTGTTATCATCTTGCGGAATCTCACCGAAATTCCTAGAAATCTTGCCATGCGCCGCGCGAGCCAAATATGGCCGCGGGGCTCATTGATCGCGCAGCTTTTCCTCGTCCTTGGCACGCTCCCGAAGGGATCGCTGACAAAAGAAACGGCTTTCGCGGCAAGCAACCGGTGGTCGAAGACGACCCTACCCAAGGAGAGAGAACATGACCCTGAAGACCCTGACGGCGACGCTCGTCGCCTCGCTGGCATTTGTGCCGCTCGCGCATGCGGATATCGTCATCGGCCTCATCGCGCCGCTGACCGGCCCGGTGGCTGCCTATGGTGACCAGGTAAAGAACGGCGCGCAGACCGCCGTCGATGAAATCAACAAGAGCGGCGGCATTCTCGGTGAGAAGGTCGTGCTCGAGCTTGCAGACGACGCCGGCGAACCGAAGCAGGGCGTTTCCGCCGCAAACAAGGTTGTCGCCGACGGCATCCGCTTCGTCGTCGGTCCGGTCACCTCCGGCGTTGCAATCCCGGTTTCCGACGTTCTGGCCGAAAACGGCGTGCTGATGGTCACGCCAACGGCAACCGCGCCTGACCTCACCAAGCGCGGCCTGACCAACGTTCTGCGCACCTGCGGCCGTGACGACCAGCAGGCCGAAGTCGCCGCCAAATATGCTCTGGAACACTTCAAGGACAAGCGCGTCGCCATTATCAACGACAAGGGCGCTTACGGTAAGGGCCTTGCCGACGCCTTCAAGGCAACGCTGAACGCCGGCGGCGTCACCGAAGTCATCAATGACTCCATCACGCCCGGCGACAAGGACTTCTCCGCACTCACGACCCGTATCAAGGCCGAGAAGGTCGATCTCGTCTATTTCGGCGGCTACCACCCGGAAGGCGGCCTGCTTGCCCGCCAGTTGCATGACCTCTCGGTCAACGCTCAGATCATCGGCGGCGACGGCCTCTCCAACACCGAGTTCTGGTCGATCGGCACGGATGCGGCAGCCGGCACGTTGTTTACCAACGCCTCCGACGCCACCAAGAGCCCGGACTCCAAGGCTGCTGCCGATGCACTGGCCGCCAAGAACATCCCGGCCGAAGCCTTCACGCTCAACGCCTATGCAGCCGTTGAAGTCCTGAAGGCTGGCATCGAAAAGGCCGGTAGCGCCGAGGATGCGGAAGCCGTTGCTGCTGCCCTGAAGGGCGGTGAGCCGATCTCGACCGTCATCGGCAAGCTCACCTACGGCGAAACCGGCGACCTCACCTCGCAGAGCTTCTCGCTCTACAAGTGGGAAGGCGGCAAGATCGTTGCTGCCGAGTAATCGAAACGAATGAGACACGGGACCGGGCGCCATTGGCGTCCGGTTTCGTTTGCGGGCATCCAATCCGCAGACAGATGCGCTATAACTCGCGGAATCGATTGTATCGCGAGGATAGTCATGACCGCCAAGCTCGAACGTCTCATCGATCAGGGTGTGGGTCGCATACCGGCCGATATCGTCTTGAAAGGCGGACGCTTCTTCGATCTCGTGACGGGTGAACTCATCCAATCGGACATTGCCATCGGTGGCGAGCGTATTGTCGGCACCTGCGGCGCCTATAGCGGCGAGACCGAGATCGATATCTCCGGCAAGATCGTCGTTCCAGGCTTCATCGACACACATCTGCACATCGAATCCTCGCTGGTCACACCGCATGAGTTCGACCGCTGCGTGCTGCCCTATGGTGTGACGACCGTGATCTGCGACCCCCACGAGATCGCCAATGTACTTGGTAAGGAAGGCATCGAGTTCTTCCTCGCTTCAGCGCTCGAAACGATCATGGACATTCGTGTTCAGCTTTCCTCCTGTGTGCCGGCCACGCATCTGGAAACATCAGGCGCCGATCTGCCGGTCGAAAGCCTCCTGCCCTATCGCGACCATCCCAAGGTCATCGGCCTTGCCGAATTCATGAATTTCCCCGGTGTGATCCACAAGGATCCCGTCTGCATGGCAAAGCTCGATGCTTTCCAGGGCGGCCATATCGATGGGCATGCACCGCTGCTCTCAGGCAACGATCTCAACGGCTATCTCTCCACCGGCATTCGCACCGAGCATGAATGCACGAGTGCAGTCGAAGCGCTGGAGAAAATCCGCAAGGGCATGCATATCCTCGTGCGCGAGGGCTCCGTCTCCAAGGACCTGTACGCCCTGATGCCCATCATCACCGAACGCCTCTCGCCATACCTCGCGCTCTGCACCGATGACCGCAACCCGCTCGACATCGCCGAGCAGGGCCATCTCGACTACATGATCCGCACGGCGATCGCTGCTGGCGTCGAGCCGCTGGCGATCTACCGGGCCGCATCGATCTCCGCCGCCCGCGCCTTCGGTCTGCGTGACCGCGGCCTCGTTGCCCCCGGCTGGAAGGCAGACCTCGTCGTTATCGACAGCCTGGAGAATTGCAAGGCAGAGATGGTCTTTTCGGCCGGCCGCCGCGTCACCGATGCGCTCTTTGCCACCCGCAAGCCTGTCTCGCCTGTCGGCCTCGACAGCGTCAAGGCGCGGCCGGTCAATGCGGCCCACTTCGGCGTACCCGTTTCGGAAGGCGAAACGCCTGTCATCGGCGTCATGCCCGGCAAGATCATCACCGAGCATCGTCGCTACCGCCTGCCGGCCAGGGGCAACCAGACCATCGTTGATCTCGGCAATGACATCATCAAGGTCGCAGTCATCGAGCGTCACGGCAAGAACGGCAATCACGCCAACGGCTTCGTCCAGGGTTTTGGATTGAAGAAAGGCGCCATCGCCTCGACAGTCGGCCACGATAGCCACAATATCTGCGTCGTCGGCGTCAGCGAGGATGACATGGCGCTTGCGGCCAATCGTCTCGGCGAGATCAAGGGCGGCTTCGTCGTCGTCGAAGACGGCAAGGTCACCGGCGAGATTGCCCTGCCGGTCGCCGGCCTGATGAGCCTGGAACCCTATGAGGCGGTGCGCGACACGCTGCACCATCTGCGCAAGGCGGCTTATGCGCTGGGCACGACGCTGGAAGAACCCTTCCTGCAGGTCGCATTTCTGCCCCTGCCCGTGATCCCGCATTTGAAGATCTCGGACAAGGGGATGGTGGACGTCGATCGCTTCGCGCTGATCAGCTGACGACTGCGTTAGCTGATACGAGCGCAGAAGGCATCAAGCGCATCGAGCTGCACTGTCTTGATGCTGGCGACGGCTTTGAACCCGGGCATGGACAATGGAGCGCCCAGCACCATGCCGGCAGGAAGTTGAAATTCCGCAGGCTCACGCGTCAGGTTGAAGACGAAGAGCAGTTTCTCGTCTCCCTTCTCGCGCACGAAGGCGAGGAGATCCTGATTGCTGCCAACGAATTCCATGCTGCCGTCGACGAGCGCCGGATAGGTTTTCCGGAATTCCAGCGTACGCCGGTAATGGTGCAGCACGGAACTGTCATTGTTTTCCTGGGTGTCCACGGAAAGCGCCGCCTGTTCGTAGGGCACCGGCAGCCAGCTCTTCTCGGCGCTGGTGAAACCGGCATGCGCCTTGCCGGCTTCCCATGGCATCGGCGTGCGGCACCCGTCGCGGCCCTTGAAGGCCGGCCAGAAGCGAATGCCATAGGGGTCGCGTAGGTCTTCGAAGGCAAGCTCCGCCTCCGGCAGCCCCAGCTCCTCGCCCTGATAGAGGCAGATCGAACCGCGAAGTGCTGCCAGAACGGAAATCGCCAGCTTGGCGATGACCGGACGCTCCTCTTCCGTCAGCGCGAAACGGCTGACGTGGCGGTTGACGTCGTGATTGGAGAAGGCCCAGCAGACCCAGCCGTCCTTCACCATATGCTGGAAACTCTCGACACAGCCGCGGATATGATCTGCCGTGAAGTCCGGACCAAGCAGGTCGAAGGTGTAGCACATATGCAGCTTGTCGCCGCCGGTCGTATAGGCCGCAACAGTCTTCAGCGAGCGCGCACCGTCACCGACTTCACCGACGGTCGTGCGCCCCTCATACTGGTCGAGCAAAGCCCGAAAGCGCTTGAGGAATTCAAGGTTTTCCGGCTGCGTCTTGTCGTAAAGGTGGTTCTGCATGCCATAGGGATTGCTGTCGGGCGCATCGAGGCCGGGCTGATCCGGGTCTGGCTCATGCGGCGGATTGTCTCGGAACTGCTTGTCGCAGAAGTAATAATTCACCGTATCCAGCCGAAAACCGTCCACGCCGCGGTCCAGCCAGAACCTCACCGTCTGCAGCAGCGCATCCTGAACCGGCGTGCTGTGAAAATTCAGGTCGGGCTGCGAGGTCAGGAAGTTATGCTGGTAATATTGCCGGCGCACGCCGTCCCATTCCCAGCCAGGCCCGCCGAAGATCGACAGCCAGTTGTTCGGCGCTGTCCCATCGGGCTTCGGGTCGGCCCATACATACCAGTCGGCCTTGTCGTTCGTGCGGCTGGAACGGCTTTCCACAAACCACGGATGCCGGTCTGATGTATGAGAAATCACCTGATCGATAATGACCCTTATGCCGAGCCTGTGAGCTTCTGCCATCATCGCATCGAAATCGTCGAGCGTGCCGAAAATCGGGTCGACGTCACAATAGTCGGAGACGTCATAACCCATGTCGGCCATGGGTGATTTGAAGAAGGGAGAGAGCCAGATGGCATCGACGCCAAGGCTTGCGATATGGGAGAGGCGCCGGGTTATCCCCTTGAGATCGCCGAGCCCGTCGCCATTCGTATCCTGAAACGATCGCGGATAGACCTGATAGATCACCGCACCGCGCCACCAATCCGCATTCCCGCCTGTCTGCAGCACCATTGACCACCGCCTCCTGCTTCATTTCGCCCGCAACACTAAAGCATGTCGCGCAAAAGTGTGCAGCGGTTTTGCGATAACGACATGCGCAAAACAAAGACTTAAAGCGTGGCAGGCGAATCTGAAAGATCGCGGCGCGCTTTAAGCGGCGAAGCAAAAAACAACAGCGCAATGGCGCATTTGGACTTGAATGATGGACGGTCGCGATCAGACAAAAGGGAGACGCTTATAAGCTTGTCCACACCCGAATGCTACCCACCGGTTTAGGGGTTGCAACGCCAAACCTTTGCGTTAAGGTGCCGTTGACCTGCACGTAACAGGTCAAATCGGGAACAAATGACTAAAGAAAAGGCGAAAAGCCTAGAAAGGTGGACCCAGTATGTCCTTTTTCACGAAAAAATTTCTCGCGTCTGCAATGGTTGGCTCATTGCTCGCATTTTCGGCCCACGCGGCCACGCTGAATATCCATAATGGTGGCGACCCCACCTCGCTGGATCCGCAAAAACTCTCCGGCGACTGGGAAAACCGTATTGCCGGCGACATCTTCGAAGGCCTCGTCACCGAAGACGCCAAGGACAACCCGGTTCCCGGCCAGGCCGAAAGCTGGACCATTTCCCCTGATGGCAAGGTCTACACTTTCAAGCTCCGTGATGGCATCAAGTGGTCCGATGGCCAACCGGTAACGGCCGGCGACTTTGTGTTCGCCTTCCAGCGCCTCATCGATCCGAAAAATGCGGCCGACTACGCCTATCTGCAGTTCACCGTCAAGAACGCAGAAAAGATCAATAAGGGCGAGATCACCGATCTCAACGAGCTCGGCGTCAAGGCAATCGATGACAAGACGCTCGAGATCACCCTTGAAAACCCGACCCCTTATTTCATCAACGCCCTGATGCACTACACGGCCTATCCGCTGCCGAAGCATGTCGTCGAGGCCAAAGGTCAGGATTGGGTCAAGATTGGCAACATCGTCACCAACGGTCCGTACAAGCCGGTCGAGTGGGTCCCCGGTTCGCACGTCACGACCGTCAAGAACGACCAGTATTACGGTGCCAAGGATGTGAAGATCGACGGCGCGAAGTTCTTCGTGCTTGAAGACCAGGAAGCCGCGCTGAAGCGCTACCGCGCCGGCGAATTCGACATCCTCACCGACTTCCCGACCGACCAGTACGAGTGGATGAAGAAGAACCTGCCGGGCCAGGCGCATGTCGCCCCCTTCTCCGGCCTCTACTACTACGTCATCAACTCGACCAAGCCGCCCTTCAACGACAAGCGCGTCCGTCAGGCTCTCTCGATGGCGATCAACCGCGAAGTCATCGGCCCGCAGATCCTCGGCACCGGCGAACTGCCGGCTTACTCCTGGGTTCCGCCGGGCACGGCAAATTACGGCGAACCGGCCTACGTTTCCTGGAAGGACCTTCCTTACAAGGACAAGGTTGAAGAAGCCAAGAAGCTGCTGAAGGAAGCCGGCTTCGGCCCGGATCATCCGCTGACCACCGAGCTCAAGTACAACACCAACGACAACCACAAGCGTATCGCCGTCGCGATCGCCTCCATGTGGAAGCCGCTGGGCGTGAATGTTGAGCTCGTCAACGCTGAGACGAAGGTCCACTACGACCAGCTGCAGCGTGGTGAAGTGCAGATCGGACGTGCCGGCTGGCTCGCCGACTACAACGATCCGGACAACTTCCTGAACCTGCTCGTCACGGGCGTTCAGATGAACTACGGCCGCTGGTCGAATGCCGACTATGACAAGCTGATCAAGGACGGCAACGCTCAGACCGATCTGACGAAGCGCGCCGAAATCTTCAAGAAGGCCGAACAGCTCGCGCTGGACGATTCCGCCGCACTTCCGATCTATTACTACGTCTCCAAGAACGTCGTCTCGCCCAAGATCGAGGGCTTCGTCGACAACGTTCAGGACATCCACCGCACCCGCTGGCTGTCCATCAAGGAATAAGGATGAAAGGCTCTTCCCGGTTCTCCCGGGAAGAGCCGCTCCACGCCCATGATCAAATATGCACTCCGTCGATTGCTGTCGACGATCCCCGTTCTGTGGATCGCCGTCACAGCTTGCTTTTTCGTTTTGCGCCTTGCCCCCGGCGGCCCCTTCGATGGCGAAAGGCCATTGCCGCCGGTGATCCTGAAAAACCTTGCGGCCCACTACAATCTGGATAAGCCGCTCATTCAGCAGTACCTGATCTATGTCGGCGACCTGCTGAAAGGTGACCTCGGCCCCTCCTTCGCGAGCGAGGACTTCACCGTCACCCAGCAGATCATGATCGGCCTGCCCTACACCTTCACCATCGGTACGGCTGCCTTCCTGATCGCCATCATCGTCGGCGTGGGTGTCGGCTGTCTTGGGGCGCTCTATCAGAACAAGGCACCGGATTATATTCTGGGTGCCCTTATTCTCGTAGGCGTCGTTCTCCCGAACTTCCTGATCGCGCCCATCATGCAGCTCGTCTTCGGCATCCACCTCGCGTGGTTTCCAGTCGGTGGCTGGGGTGACGGCTCGACCAAATACCTCGTCTTGCCGATCTTCGTTCTGGCGTTGCCGCATGCCGGCCGCATCTCGCGCATCACCCGCGGCTCGATGATCGAGGTGATGAACCAGAACTTCATCCGCACCGCCAAGGCAAAGGGCATCGGCCCGCGCCTGACGGTCATGCGCCACGCGCTGAAGCCCGCCATGATGCCCGTCGTCTCCTATCTGGGCCCGGCGGCAAGTTACCTTCTCACCGGCTCGCTGGTTGTCGAAAGCATCTTCGGATTGCCCGGCATCGGCCGCTATTTCGTCAACGCAGCGCTGAACCGCGATTACGGCATGGTTCTCGGTACGGTCATCTTCTACATGGTGCTGATCGTGTTCCTGAACCTTCTGGTCGACATCGCCTATGCCTGGCTGGACCCGAAAGTGAGAAACAGATGATCCTCAATCCTGCAAAAAGAGAGCTGCTCGCAGCCGAATTGCTGGAAGCGGAAGGCCTGGCTCCGGAAGGTCGCTCGCTGACGAAAGACGCCCTGCGCCGTCTCTCCCGCAACAAGGCGGCAGTCATCTCCATCGGCGTGCTGGTGCTGCTGATCCTCGCTGCCTTCCTCGGCCCGAACTTCATCCCCTTCAACTATGAAGACCCGGACTGGGCCGCCTTCCGCACCCCGCCCTCCTTCGAAAGCGGCCACTATTTCGGCACCGACCCGAACGGCCGCGACCTGCTCGCCCGCGTGCTCTATGGCACGCGCGTTTCGCTGGCCGTGGCGCTGACGGCAACCCTCGTCTCCGTCGTCATCGGCGTGCTCTACGGTGCGGTCTCCGGCTATATTGGCGGCCGGCTGGACTCCATCATGATGCGCTTCGTCGACATCATGTATGCGCTCCCCTACATCCTCTTCGTCATCCTGCTGATGGTCATCTTCGGCCGCAACGTCTACCTGCTCTTTGCGGCGATCGGCGCGCTCGAATGGCTGACCATGGCCCGCATCGTGCGCGGCCAGACCCTGTCGCTCAAGCACCGCGAATTCGTGGAGGCTGCCCGCGCCTCGGGTCAGAAGCCCTTCAAGATCATCACCAAGCACATCATCCCGAACCTCGTCGGCCCCGTCGTCATCTTCGCCGCCCTGACCGTGCCTGAGATCATCGCGACCGAGAGCTTCCTCTCCTATCTCGGTTTCGGCGTTCAGGAACCGCTGACCTCGCTCGGCACACTGATTGCCGAAGGTACCGATGCCATGGAAAGCATGCCGTGGCTGCTGATTTTCCCGGCAAGCTTCCTCGTTGCTCTGCTGTTGAGCCTGCTCTTCATCGGCGACGGCCTGCGCGATGCGTTCGACCCGAAGGATCGATAGGATGACCCCAGAAAATCAAAAAGAAAAACAAAACGATATCCTTCTCGAACTGAAGGACTATTCGATCACCTTCGAAACGCCCGAGGGGCAGGTGAAGGCGGTCTCCAACATGAACCTGACGGTGCGCCGCGGCGAGCGCATCGCCATCGTCGGCGAATCCGGTTCGGGCAAGAGCCAGACCTTCCTCGGCATCATGGGCCTGCTCGCCAAGAACGGTAAAACGACCGGTCAGGCTCTGCTCGAAGGCAAGGACGTGCTGGCGCTTAAACCCCGCGAGCTCGACCATGTCCGCGGCAAGGATATGGCCATGGTCTTCCAGGACCCGATGACGGCGCTGAACCCGTCGCTCCGGATTTCCCGGCAGTTGACGGAACAGCTTGAGATTCATCGCGGCTTTACCGCCAAGGCGGCCTCTGCCGCGGCTCTGGAGATGTTGAAGCGCGTCGGCATTCCCGATCCGACACGCCGTTTCAATCTTTATCCGCACGAGCTTTCGGGCGGCATGCGCCAGCGCATCGTCATTGCCATGGCGCTGCTCACCAAGCCGAAACTGCTGATCGCCGACGAGCCGACCACGGCGCTCGACGTGACCATCCAGGCCCAGATCCTGGATCTCTTCAATGATCTGACGGCCGAGATGAACACGGCGCTTCTGATGATCACCCACGACCTCGGCGTCGTGGCCGGTCTCGCGGATAGGGTTGCCGTCATGTATGCCGGCCGCATCGTCGAGGAAGCTCCGGTCGATGAGCTCTTCGAAAACCCGGCCCACCCCTATACGGCCGCGCTCCATGCTTCGATCCCGCGCCCGGACCAGGACGTCGACGACCTCGTCGTCATTCCCGGCCGCCCGCCGAACCTGCAGCACCTGCCGAAGGGCTGCAATTTCTCGCCGCGCTGTTCGCAGGTCCAGGACGATTGCATCGACCGCCCGCCGCAGCTTCAACAGCAGGGCGCAAATCATTGCGCCGCCTGTTTCCATCCCTTCCCCCGCCGCGAGGAGTTGCTGATCCATGGCTGAACGCTCGCTTCTGAGGGTCGAGAACCTGACAACCCAGTTCGAGATCCCCTCGAAATCCTTCTTCAAGCCGCCGCTGATGCTGACGGCCGTCAACAATGTCAGCTTCGATCTCGCCGAAGGCCGCACGCTTGGCATTGTCGGCGAATCCGGCTGCGGCAAGTCGACGCTCGGCCGCTCTATCCTGCGTCTTCTGAAGGCGCAGAAGGGCCGTATCCTCTGGCAGGGCCGCAACCTGCTCGATCTGACGGATGAGGAAATGCGTGCCGCACGCCGCGACATGCAGATCATCTTCCAGGATCCGATCGCGTCGCTCGATCCGCGCATGACGGTCGGCGATATCATTGCCGAGCCGCTCACCGTCTTCGAGCCGAAGCTGACAAGGTCTCAGCGTCTTGAGCGCGTGCGGGAGATCATGACCGCCGTCGGTCTGGTGCCGGAAATGATCAACCGTTATCCGCACGAATTCTCGGGCGGTCAGGCGCAGCGCATCGGCATCGCCCGCGCTGTCGTCACCCGGCCGAAGCTCATCATCTGCGACGAACCGGTCTCCGCTCTCGACGTGTCGATCCAGGGCCAGGTCATCACGCTGCTTCGCAAGCTGCGCAAGGAGTTCGGCCTGACGCTGATCTTCATCAGCCACGACCTCTCGGTCGTACGTCTGATCTCGGATGACGTGCTGGTGCTCTATCTTGGCAAGGTCGTGGAAGCCGGTGATTGCGCGACGGTCTTCGAACACCCGGCCCATCCCTACACGCAGGCGCTCTTCTCGGCGGCTCCGATCCCGGATCCTAAACTTGCGCGCCTGCGCAGCCGCATCCGCCTGCAGGGGGACCCGCCCTCGCCGCTCAATCCGCCGAAGGGCTGCGTCTTTTCGCCCCGCTGCTGGAAGGCGACGGATATCTGCCGCACCGAGATGCCGCCGACGGAACTGGTTCGTCCCGGCCAGACGGCTGCCTGCTATCATATGGACAGGCCCTGACCTGAATTCCCCATCGCCCCGGCATCGGGGCGATGGACTTTCCGCTTTCGTTGACTTGTCTCATCCCGCCTCTTCGCGTATCCGCAAGAGCAGAAAAAATCCGGGAGGATGGCTTGAGCGGACGGTTTCTGTCGATCGGCGAATGCATGGTGGAGCTCTCGCAGGCGGGTGAAGGCCTGCTGCGGAAAGGCTTTGCCGGCGATACTTTCAACACCGCATGGTATGCCCGCGCCTGCCTGCCCCCCGCCTGGTCGGTCGATTACTTCACCGCGCTCGGCGATGATCCGATGTCCGACGAGATGGTCGCCTTCATGGGCAAGGCCGGCATCGGCACGGATCTCATCCGCCGTATCAAGGGCAAGACGCCCGGCCTTTACATGATCAATCTGAGGAACGGCGAGCGCTCCTTCAGCTACTGGCGCGACAGTTCGGCCGCCCGCAGCCTCGCGACCGATCCCGACCGCCTGCGCGAAGCAGTGGAAAGTGCCGATGTCGTCTATTTCTCCGGCATCACGCTTGCCATCCTCTCCCAAGACGATGCCGAGACGCTGCTCGCGGAAATCCGCCGTGCTAAGGCCATCGGCAAATTCGTCGTCTTCGATCCCAACATTCGCCCGCGCCTATGGTCGAGCTACGACGTGATGCACATCACAATCAATGAAGGCGCACGCTCCTCCTCGCTGGTCATGCCGAGCTTCGATGATGAGGCCGCCCATTTCGGAGACGCTTCCATCGACGCCACCATTGCGCGCTATCTTGCGCTTGGTGCCTCGCATGTCGTCGTCAAGAACGGCGCCGAAGGTGCAACGCTGAGCTTCGCCAACGAGAAAGCTTACGTGCCGGCGGAAAAGGTCAAAAAGGTCGTCGACACGACGAGCGCGGGCGACAGTTTCAACGGCGCATTCCTTGCTCATTATCTGGAAAACCGGGACGCCCCGGCAGCCGCTCGCTTCGGGGCTAAAATCGCCGCCCGCGTGGTCAGCGAACATGGCGCACTCGTGCCGAAGGAAAAGCTCGGCCTCTGATATAATGATGAAGCCTGCGCATGTCGCTTATCGCGCGGCCACGCGCAGGCCGGCCCCCGCCTAAGCGGTCATTCATCATCGATCGTCAGATCAGGAATTGGGCTTCTTGTCGTCGGCGCGAACGGCTTCGTCGTGATACCAGCAGCTGTCGAGCGCAGCGTCACACACATCAGCGGCCTCCCGCTCCATCATGCGAAAGCGCTCGAAGCGGTTCTGTGCCTGAACGGCCTTGACGGGAAACTGGTAGATTGTCGCGGATTCACGATGGAAACCGATTGCCATGAGATAGCCTTTCTTCAGTTCGGCCTATCAACATTCACGGTCTGTATAATAGCACAATGCACATAGTTTATGCAAATTGCACAAAATAACAGCAATGTTGCAATTATAAACGATCGATGCAGCATTTCCTGATTAAGCTTGCGCTGATTTGTTTAAAACTTAATCCGTCAGCCTCAACGCCAGAATTTTCATCTGGTTCCAACGCGGAAAATGCTCATCTCTAGGCGGGATAGCCACATACCGGCTCCATCCGCCTCCCTGCCGCGTCCGCTCCGAAATTGCGATCGCGGGATGATTCGTAAATTTTTTATGTCGACCGCCCGATCTGGCACGCTACGTGCTTCACAAGAGGCATCCCCTGGCGGGAGAGCGCACCCTTGCGTCTACTGCCTCAGGATTTGCTCAAGTTCGCAGCAGAGAGAGTCGCGATGACAAAGTATAAGCTCGAGTATATTTGGCTCGATGGGTACACCCCGGTACCGAACCTGCGTGGCAAGACGCAGATCAAGGAATTCGATAGTTTCCCGACGCTCGAACAGCTCCCGCTCTGGGGCTTCGATGGTTCGTCGACGATGCAGGCTGAAGGCCGCAGCTCTGACTGCGTGCTGAAGCCGGTTGCCATCTATCCCGATCCGGCCCGCACCAACGGTGTGCTCGTCATGTGCGAAGTCATGATGCCGGATGGCGTGACACCGCATGCAAGCAACGCTCGTGCGACCATCCTCGACGACGAAGATGCCTGGTTCGGCTTCGAGCAGGAATATTTCTTCTACGAAAACGGCCGTCCGCTCGGCTTCCCCGAGAGCGGCTACCCGGCTCCGCAGGGTCCTTACTACACCGGCGTCGGCTACTCGAATGTCGGTTCGGTTGCCCGCGAAATCGTTGAAGAGCACCTCGACCTCTGCCTCGCTGCCGGCATCAACCACGAAGGCATCAACGCCGAAGTGGCCAAGGGCCAGTGGGAATTCCAGATTTTCGGCAAGGGCTCCAAGAAGGCCGCCGACCAGATCTGGATGGCGCGCTACCTCCTGCAGCGCCTGACCGAAAAATACGGCATCGACATCGAGTATCACTGCAAGCCGCTCGGCGACACCGACTGGAACGGTTCGGGCATGCATTGCAACTTCTCGACCAAGTTCATGCGCGAAGTCGGCGGCAAGGCCTATTTCGAAGCGCTGATGGCGCAGTTCGACAAGAACCTGATGGACCACATCAACGTTTACGGCCCCGACAACGACAAGCGTCTGACCGGCAAGCACGAGACGGCTCCGTGGAACAAGTTCTCCTACGGCGTTGCTGACCGTGGCGCCTCGATCCGTGTTCCGCATTCCTTCGTCAAGAACGACTACAAGGGCTACCTCGAAGATCGCCGCCCGAACTCCCAGGGCGACCCCTACCAGATCGCTTCGCAGGTTCTGAAGACGATCTCGGAAGTCCCGACTTCCGGTTTCGCTTCGGCTGCAGCCTAAGTTTTACTGCGGCGCCGACTTCCCCGTCGGCGCCGTTCCTTTTCAAGGCGCAAACGCCTTTCGGCCATTCATCGCCGACATAATTGCTGGCCCCGGCTGCCGCAAGTTCCTGTAAATACTCGTACAGGGCTGTAATATTTCCATCATGCACTTCCGCCAAAATAAGAATGCGGGAATCGCCATTCCGGAAACCCCGCCAGGGGTTGTGCGTTGCCAAAACTAAGCGACGCTGATGGAAATGGAAACATGCTGCAACGTCCGTCAAATTCGTATAGCGGCGAAAGCTGGGCTAGTGCCGCTGGGGCTGTGCCGGAGCGGCTTGTGATCGTCACCGATGCCTGGCATCCGCAGGTCAATGGCGTCGTCCGCTCGATCGAAAACACCAATCGCGAACTGGCCAGGATGGGCGTCGAAGTCTCGATGGTGACGCCCGAGCGTTTCGCCAGCATCCCCTGCCCCACATACCCTGAGATCCGCCTGTCGATCGCCTGGTACCGCCGCGTCGCCCGCGAGATCGAAAAGCACAATCCTTCCTACGTCCACATCGCGACGGAAGGCCCGCTCGGCCTGTCGGCGCGGCGGTGGTGCATCCGCAAGCGCATGCCCTTTTCCACCAGCTACCACACCCGCTTTCCGGAATATGTGTCGGCTCGCCTGCCGATCCCCGAGAGCTGGCTCTACGCCTTCGTGCGCTGGTTCCATAATGGCGGCGCCGGCTGCATGGTGGCGACGCCCAGCCTTGCCCGCGAACTGGCTGCCAAGGGGCTCAAGAACCTGATGCCCTGGAGCCGCGGCATCGATGCCACGCAATTTCATCCGATGCCGCAGGAGGAAAAGCCCTTTGGCCTTCCCCGGCCGATTTTCATGACAGTCGGCCGCGTGGCATTGGAAAAGAACCTGCCGGCCTTTCTGGATCTCGATCTGCCCGGCTCGAAAGTGGTGGTCGGCGACGGCCCCGCACGCGCCGAACTCGAAGAACGCTATCCGGATGTGCATTTCACCGGCGTGAAATTCGGCGAAGAACTGGCAAATGCCTATGCGCAGGCCGATGTCTTCGTCTTCCCGTCGCTGACGGATACGTTCGGCAACACCATTCTGGAGGCGCTCGCATCAGGCGTCCCGGTCGCGGCCTATCCCGTTACCGGCCCGCTGGATATCATCGGCGAAGAAAGCCTTGTCGGCGCGCTGGACGAGAACCTGCAGGCTGCCTGCATTGCTGCCCTCTCCAGCTCGCGGGAGAAGGCACGCGAGCTTGCCCTGCAATATTCCTGGGAAGCGGCAACGCTGCAATTCATCAACAATATCCGCGCCGCCAACGGCGTCATCACGCCGAAATGGAAGAAGGCGTGGCAATATGCCACCAAATCCCTTCCAAGAAGCAGAAAGCCCGGCGATACCGCCGGGTCTCTCTCTTCAGCTGATTGACCCTTACTTGTGAAGGGCGGCGCGCAGCGTATCGTTGGCGACGGAGATGGCGCCACGCACGGCCGGCGTTTCGGCAATCGCATTCAAGAGCACGAAATCGTGGATCGTGCCGTTGTAGCGGATCGATGTGACCTTCACGCCGGCCTGAGTGAGCTTGCGGCCATAGGCTTCGCCTTCATCGCGCAGCACGTCGTTTTCATCTGTGATGATGAGGGCCGGCGGCAGGCCGTTCAGCTGCTCGAGTGAGGCCTGCAGCGGCGAAGCGGTCGGATCCTTGCGCTTGGCTTCGTCCGGCAGGTAAGCGTTCCAGAACCACTTCATGGCCTCCCTGGTCAGCCACGGGCCATTGGCGAACTGGTTGTAGGAGCCAGTGTCGAAATTAGCGTCGGTGACAGGGTAGAACAGCACCTGCTGGTCGATAGCAGGACCGCCACGTTCCTTGGCAAGCAGCGTCACGACAGCCGCCATATTGCCTCCGACGCTATCGCCGGCAACGGCAAGACGGCTTGCATCCACGTGGAATTCCTTGGCATGATCGGCGACATATTTGGTGGCGGCATAAGCCTGTTCGATGGCGATCGGGTAACGCGCTTCCGGCGAACGATCATAGTCGACAAAGACGACAGCGGCTTTCGCGCCATTGGCAATTTCGCGCACCAGCCTGTCATGTGTATCGGCATCGCCCAATACCCAGCCGCCGCCATGGAAATACATAATCACAGGCAATGTGCCCTTAGCGCCCTCAGGGCGAACGACGCGCAGCTTGACACTGCCCGTCGGGCCGACCTTGATCACCTTATCCTCTTCCTGAGCCGCCAACTTCTTCACGTCGCCCTTCTGGGCACCGGCGAGAATGTTGCGGGCATCGGCAGGCGAGAACGTGTAGATCGGCTTGGAGCCGGCCAGGCTATCGATGAATTTCTGCGTTGTCGGTTCCAGTACCGGATCGGCAAACGCTCCAATGGCGGAAGCTGCCAGGATTGCTGCTGCGGAAACTGCGGTCTTGATCGTCGACATTGTCGTGTCCTCTTCGGGTTTGTTGCGTTCGTCCTGAACACGAGATTTATATCGCACACGACTAATTATCGCACGATAGAAATTATTACATAGCTGCCATGCATTAAAAGCGGTTACGATTATTTATCGCGCGATATAATATCCAGCGGTTTTGGAGATCGTGCCATGTCGAACCAACTGAAACTCGACAGTTTCATCTGCTTTGCCGTCTATACCGCAAGCCACGCCTTTAACCGCGTCTACAAGCCTCTGCTGGACGAACTCGGTCTCACCTATCCGCAATATCTGGCGATGGTTTCCCTTTGGGAAGAAGACGGCCAGACCGTCGGCGGCCTCGGTGAAAAGCTCTTCCTGGAATCGAGCACGCTGACCCCTCTCCTCAAGCGCCTGGAAACGGCAGGCTACATCCGCCGCGAACGCAGCAGGCAGGACGAGCGCGTCGTCGTGCTGCGCCTGACGGAGGAAGGCAAGCGGCTGAAGGAAAGAGCTGAGACCGTGCCGGGTTGCATCATCGACGCAAGCGGCCGCGGCGCGGATCAGCTTGCCCGGCTGCAGGCGGAGATCGTCGCGCTGCGGGAAGCGCTGAATAAGAGCACGTCTTGAGGTCTACCGGCGCGTCCGGAAGACCCACTCTGGCCCAAGCGGTAAGGCGACAACAAGAAGCGGACTAAGTCCGCCTCTTCTTGCCCTCGAAGGGATTGTCCGGCGACCGGTAATGGATCCGGATCGGTACGCTCGGCATATCGAAATCCGCCCGCAACCCGTTGATCAGATAGCGCGTATAGGATTCCGGCAGGGCATCCGACCGGGTACAGGACACCATGAAGGCCGGCGGGCGCGCCTTTACCTGCGTCATATATTTGAGCTTGATGCGGCGACCGGAAACGGCCGGTGGCGGATGCTGGACCTGCTGCTGCTCCAGCCAGCGATTGAGCTTGGCGGTGGAGATGCGCTTGTTCCAGACACGGTCCGTATCGATGATCGCCTGCATGAGCTTGTCGAGGCCCCAGCCGGTCTGGCCGGAGATCGGCACGGCGCGGATGCCGCGCGCTTGCGGCAGCAGCCGGTCGGTCTTTTCGCGCAGGTCGGCAAGCACGGCCTGGCGATCCTCGATCATATCCCACTTGTTGAAAGCGAGCACGGCCGCGCGGCCTTCGCGCAGCACGAGATCGACGATATGCAGATCCTGCTTCTCGAAGGGGATCGTCGCGTCGAAGACGATGACGACGGTCTCGGCAAAGCGGATGGCGCGCAGCCCATCGGCAACGGAAAGCTTTTCCAGCTTCTCGATCACCTTGGCCTTGCGGCGCATGCCGGCCGTGTCGAACATCTTGATGGTGCGGCCACGCCAGTCCCATTCCACCGAGATGGAATCGCGCGTAATGCCGGCTTCCGGTCCGGTCAGCAGCCGGTCTTCGCCGAGGAAGCGGTTGATCAGCGTCGACTTGCCGGCATTCGGACGACCGACAATTGCCACGCGCAGCGGCTTGGTGTCGTCATAGGCGGGCTCTTCGTCTTCTTCGCCCTCTTCACCGGTCGGCTGCGGCAGATCGACGTCGGTGACGGCAACATCGTCCTTCGACGGATAAGCGACATCCTCGCCGAGCGCGGCAACGATGGCGTCGCGCAGATCGAGCATGCCCTGCCCATGTTCGGCCGAAATCGGCACGGGTTCGCCAAGCCCCAGCGAATAGGCATCGTAGAAACCGCTGTCGGAACCGCGCGCCTCAGACTTGTTGGCAACGAGCACGACCGGCTTGCCGCGACGGCGCAGCATCTCGCCGAGCGCCGTATCGACCGGCGTCAGACCTGTTTTAGCATCGACGACGAAGAGCGATAGATCAGCCTCGTCGATTGCCGTCTCCGTCTGCTGGCGCATGCGGCCCTGCAGGCTCTCATCCGTCATCTCTTCGAGGCCTGCAGTATCGACAATTGTAAAACGCAGGTCGATTAGCCGCGCTTCACCCGGACGGCGGTCGCGGGTCACGCCCGGCGTATCATCGACAAGCGCAAGCTTCTTCCCGACCAGCCGGTTGAAAAGCGTCGACTTGCCGACATTCGGGCGTCCGACGATGGCGACCGTAAAACTCATTATTTTCCCTTAAGCTCAGCCCTGCGCGGCGGGCGCCTTGCCGGATGCGGTGATGAGATCAAGCATCATATGGGCACGATTGGCAACACCGCGCGGGCTGTCCACATCGTCGACGATCGACTGGAACCACTGGCGCGCCTGCGCCATGTTGCCGGCCTTGTAGGCTGCAAGACCGAGCGCCTCGCGCGCCGAGTGGCGAAAGGCATTGCCCGGAACGGCCATTTCCTCGACGGCGGCAGAAACCTGCTCATAGGCGCCGTTTTCGATCAGCAGCCAGCCGGCGCGCATCTTGGCGGCATCCTGCACGGCAGCAGGAACGGACTTATCCTTGGCGATGGTCTGGAAGGACGCGATCGCACCGGCATTGTCGCCCTTCTGCGACTGGACGGTCGCGGCGCGCATGCGCGCCAGGACCGGGTAAGCACCGTGGCCTTCCTTCTCCAGCTTGTCGAGAGCGGCGAGCGCCTCGTCAGTCTTGTTCTCGTCGGCAAGCTTCATCGCCGCCAGGAACTGGTCGCCGGCGCCGGAGGAACGGGTATTGTCCCAATATTCGTAGGCGACCTTGCCGATGGTTCCGAGCACGATGAGAACGGCAATGGCAATGATATAGCGTCCAAACCGGCGCACCGCGCCCTTCATCTGGTCGGAACGCAGTTCCTCATTGACTTCACGAATGAAGCTATCGTCGTTGAATGCCATTCTCGTCTCCGGCCGCGGATACCCATATACAATGCAAAACGCACATTGTCGGGCCTTCTACTCCATTTTGCAGCAGTTGTAAGGGGGATATCGCAGAATCGTCACGAAGCAAGCATCGGCAGCGGCGCGACACCGATCAGCCATTCGTGAACACGCCAGATCATCAGCGCCCAGACGACCACGCCGATGATGACGGCATAGATGTCATATTTGGCCGAAACGAAGATCGGCAGCATGATCTCGCCGCGGCGCTGGCGCCGCTTCAGCGAAATGCGCACCACCACGCCCCAGGCAAGGAATGCAGCAAAGAGCAGCACCGAATAGGCCTCGCCATTCGACAGAAGATGGGCCAACGCCCAGATCTTCACCGACAGAACGATCGGATGTTTCGTCTTCGTCTTGATATAACCGGCAGGCAGGAAACCGGCGACGAGACAGATCACTGCAATCAGCATCAGGGTGACGGTGAGATGCGCCATACCCATGGGTGGATTGTAAAGCATGCCGATCGGCTCGCTGCGAGCAACGCCAAAGGCATAGATCACGAAGATCAGCGTCAGAATGCTGGCAATCGAGTGGAAGGCGATCCAGGCGGGCTTGCCCACCCTGTCAATGATCGCCTGCCGGAAGCCCGGAACGACGACACGGATCAGATGCAGGCCGAGGAAGAGAATGAGGCTGAGGACGAGCAGAGCCATGATGATCTGGTTTTCCTATTTTGACGGTCAGCCATGAATTACCGGCAGACGGCGAAAAATGCCAGCAAGACCGCAGCTTCGCCGCATTTCTGTAACAGGAAAACCGCAATGCAAATTGTCGCGGTGCCCATGTTTCGTCTTATTTTTTCTGCGTCCCTCGCTCTCTCCTCGATTTTTCCTGCTGTTGCGGACGCCGCCGACAAGCCGAAACAGCTTGTCATCATCTCCTTTGACGGCGCGCACGACAATGCGCTCTGGCAGAAGAGCCGCGAGATGGCAGCCAAGAACGGCGCACATTTCACCTATTTCCTCTCCTGCACCTTTCTGATGAACCAGGAAGCCAAGCAGGCTTACCAGGCCCCTCATCAGAAACGTGGAAAATCCAATGTCGGCTTCGCACAGAGCGACGACGAAATCCGTGAACGCCTCGGCAATATCTGGCACGCTCACCTCGAGGGCCATGATATTTCCAGCCATGCCTGCGGCCATTTCGATGGCCGGCAATGGGGCGAGGCGGACTGGTCAGCCGAATATGCGACCTTCAAACAAACGTTGAAGAACGCCTGGAAAAGCGTCGGCCTGGAAGAGCCAGCCGGCTGGCAGGATCTCGTCGATCACGGCATCAAGGGGTTTCGCGCCCCTTACCTTTCGACCGGCGGCGGCGCGGACATGATCGCCGCCGAGAAGAAGGCCGGTTTTACCTATGATGCAAGCCTCGTCACCAGGGGGCCGGCCATGCCCGTCGAGGAAGACGGCGTCATCCGCTTCGGCCTGCCGCTCATTCCCGAAGGCCCTGGCGAAAAGCCAATCATCGGCATGGATTACAATCTCTTCGTTCGCCACTCCAAGGGCGAGGAGGATGCAGCTGACAGCGCCGCTTTCGAAGAGCGTGCCTATGCCGCCTTTAAGGAAGCCTTCGACAAGCAATATACCGGTAGCCGCATTCCCCTGCAGCTCGGCTTCCACTTCGTGGAAATGAACGGCGGCGCCTATTGGCGCGCGCTCGACAGGCTGGTCAGCGACGTTTGCCACAGATCAGATGTTGCCTGCGTCAGCTATTCCGAAGCGATCCCCATGATCGAGGCCCGCGGCAAGCTGCAGGAGACCTCCGGGTTGTAAGGCGCACTTACCGCTCAAACTGTTGGATATCAAAAACCACCTGCACCTATTGACTGCATCGAGCCTGCACTTCGATAAGCATTACCTCACAAATGCGTGGCAAGCATGGGAGGTAACGTCATGACATTTATTGAGAACCCGGAGTGCCTGGTTGACAAGGACGAATTTCCCGCCTGTGAAACTGGCTTTTTCACTTGGGATATCGTTGCGAACCTCCTCTATGGCGACGGAGCGGTCGCTGAAATGTTCGGACTTGATTTCGCCGAAACGGCAAGTGGCCTTCCACTCGAAGCCTATGTCGCCCGTATCCATCCGGAGGATCAGCCGGCCGCAGCCAAGATCATCCATGATACAATCCTGACGCAGGAGCCAGAGCAACAGAGCTACCGCGTACGTCGCGCCAACGGCTCCTTCCACCAGGTCATGGCATTTGGGCGATGCTTCCGCGACAAGAACGGCATTCCGTCTCTTTACGGCGGCATTGTCTTTCCACTTCCCGAGGAAGCGCCGGTGGCTACACCGCTGCTCGATCATTGTTTGGCGGCCTACGATATTGCCCTCAGGGAAGGCAACAGGGCCGTCGCCGACCATATTCTGGAGGCATTGATTGATATGGACCGGAAAAATACGGGCTGTACGCGCTCGAACTGACGATCCTCGTCGGATCCCCAAAAGAAAAGGGCCACCGAAGCGGTGGCCCTTACTCTTGTGATCAGCCGTCGACGTGGACGACACCGGCCTCGCGCTCCAGGTAGCGCTGGTCGATATCAGGCAGCGGCTCGTTGTCGATTGCCGCCTCGAAGGCCCTGAGACGCTTGTGGATGGAAAGCAGTTCGATGATCGTCGTCCAGGAATTGACGAGATATTGAAAGGAATTGCTGACCTGGCCGAAAGCGGTCGAGATCTGTTGGAAGATGCCGTAGGTGATGGCGCCCGCAACAAGAGTCGGCGTCATGAAGAAGTAGACAAAGAGATTGTCCGCCTGCAGATAAAACGAGCGGGCGATATTGAAATACATGTAGTGGAAATAGAGCGTAAAATAGTTTTTCCGCACCCTTGAGAACAGTTCCTGAACCGTTGGTGGCTGCGCTCGGTCGGCATGATCCTCGCCGTAGACCAATTCCTTGCGGTAGGCGGCCTCCACACGCTGGTTCTTGAAGTTCAGGCCAGGCAGCTTGATACCCGCGACAGCCAGCAGGACGGTACCGAAGGCCGACCAGAAGATAGCAAGCCAGAAAAGAGAGTTCGGCACTTCGCCGAGTATCGGCAGGCTCGTCACGTAATGTGAGAGCGCCAACATGATCGGCAGGAAGACGACCAGCGTCATCACCGAATTGATCAGGTTAATGCCGAGACCTTCCAGGGTGCTGGAAAAGCGCATCGTATCTTCCTGCACGCGCTGGGATGCGCCTTCGATGTGGCGAAGCTTTTCCCAATTGGCCATGTAGAAATTGTTCATCGCCGTCCGCCAGCGGAAGATGTAGTGGCTAGTGAAAAAGTCGGTCAGGATCGACACGAGCATGCTGAGGAACGCGATTTGCGCGAAGATCAGAAACAAGTCGTAGAAGTTTTCGACTGTGATACCCGGCTTCTTATTGAGCGCATTAACCAGCAGATCACCGAACGGCCGGCGCCAGTTGTTGATGACGACTGTGATCTGCACGCCAAAATAGGTCACGAAGATAATCAGCGCCGAGCCCCAGATGGACCACATCTTCCACGGATGGCTGAGTGCCTTCAAATGCCAGGCACCGCAAAAGATCAGCGCGGCTAAAAGGAAGTAGCCGTAAAACCAGAGATTTTCCGGCAGCAGAAAGAACGAGAGATCGATCGGTTGCTGCTCTTCAGGAACCGGCGCAAAACCAAGGGAAGCACCAAGACCGGCGGCGAAGAAATACCAGCCGAAAATTGCGGCCAACGTCCAGACTACGAGCGAAGTAAAGAACGCCTTTGGCTGGGGAAAGAAGGAATGGAACACGGGAGGATTTGCTTTCCTGAACTGGAGTCACGGAAGAGTGGCGAACCACTGATTGCCCGGAAATTAAGGCAGTTCGAAGAAAGCGGCAATGGGTTCAGCCCATTGTTACGCACTTGTAACCACTTAAGGGATTTTCTTCATCACAGGCATGACGAGTAGTGCGCAGAAAACCAGCACGATGGCAGCAATAATGGTCGGCAGCACGAAATTTCCGGTTGCCTCGGCGATCCACCCAGCAACGACTGGGCCGATAATCTGGCCGACACCGAAAGCCGCCGTCATCAGCGCCAGGATGCGGCGCGGGCTTTCCGGTGAGAGCCGGCGGCCGATCTGCAATCCATAGGCGGTGATGGCAAGGAAAGTGGCGCCGAACAGCGCGCCACCGATCAATGGTGCCACCGAATGCGGCAGTTCGACCGTTGCGAGCACGCCGATAGCCTCGATGATGAGCGCCGCGACATAGACGCCGCCAAGACCGAGCAAGCGCACGAAAGGCTTCCAGATGAACAGCGCGACCGTCGCCATCAGCCCCGCGATGAACCAGCAGAGGAACTCGACGATCGGCCCGGACGCGCTCGCGCGGGCGATGGCGACGAGGAACGTGGCGGTAATGACATAGCCGAAGCCGAACAAGCCATAGGACAGAGTCAGCAGCACCATCGGCCGGCTCCAGATTAGCGCCGGCTCCTTCACCTGCCCATTGTGCACCAGTGCCTTTGGCAGCAATGACCAGACGATAACGAGGCTGACCAGGCAGAAGAGCGCTCCACCGATCCAGTCCGCGCGCCAGCCGCCGGCCGCGTCGTCGAAAACGTAGCCGAGCGCAAGCACCATGACGGATGAAATCGCAATCCCCGCCCCCGGCCCGCCAAAATGCGTCGCCTGAACGTGATCATTGCCTGCAGCAGCACCATGGCTCAGCACGATTGCCGAACTGAAGACCAGCGTGAAGGCGCTCGCCACGCCCGCCAGGAAGCGGATGATGGCAAAGAGCAAGACTGAATCCGTCGCCGCCATGGCGGCCAGCAGGATTGCGGTCGCAAGCAACGAGAGAAGCGCCACCAACCGCTCGCGCCCCGCCGCCCAGCCATAGGCGGCAAGAACAGCGCCGACGAGATAACCGACGAAATTGGCGGAAGCGATGAAGCCCGCATCGGCGGCCGAAAGCGGCACGCCGACCATCATGCCGGGCAGGATCGGCGTGAAGGAAAAGCGCCCGAAACCCATGGCCGCCGCCATGGCGACGGCGCCTGCAAGCGCKGTGGTGAGGAGATYGACCGGSCGGTCGTTATTCGGAGCCAACATGGCKCGYTTATCGCGCTGCARCATTRSYGYCACAAGTGAGTAATTCTGATGGGTGCTTCAATTTCGCGAACAGATTTTTCGCGCTCACCTCTTGAACGACATATCTTACGATATATGTTTTACGACATAGTGAGCGATACATCAGATATAAAGGAGCATGTCGTGAGAGGTTTTCGAGGTGGTTTCGTCGGTGAGGCGATGCGTATGGGAATGGGCCGCAGGTTTTCCGCAGGCGAACTGCAGACGATTCTGCTGGCGCTTCTGGAAGAGCGTCCCAGCCACGGCTATGAGCTGATCAAGACGCTGGAAGAGCGCTCCGGCGGCCTTTACGTGCCGAGCCCAGGCGTCATCTATCCGGCACTGACCTATCTGGAAGAAACCGGACTGGCCGAAGTCGAAAACGACGGCGCAAAGAAGCTC
Source organism: Rhizobium sp. 01T444 (assembly GCF_056398305.1). NCBI lineage: Bacteria > Pseudomonadati > Pseudomonadota > Alphaproteobacteria > Hyphomicrobiales > Rhizobiaceae > Rhizobium > Rhizobium sp. 01T444. The sequence goes on along the minus strand of NZ_JBFTPD010000002.1, from coordinate 370,760 downwards.
TACAAGATCACCGAGACCGGCCGCCAGAAGGTGGAAGATAACCGCGCAGCGATCGACGAGACGCTTGCCAAGCTGGAGCGCGTTGCCGAGGGCATGGCCTTCGTCAACCGCATGTTCGACCCAGACCAGCCGCAGGGTGGCCATGGCAGAGGTGGCGGTGGCCGCAGCCAGCACCGCCGCGATCATGAGGACGATGAGTTCGGCCGCGACCACAGCAACGTACATGCCGCACGCCAGCTGCTGCGCTCAGCGCTACGCATGCGCCATCCCTGGTCGGCAAGCGAAGCCGTCAGGATATCAGGCATATTGGAGCGCGCTGCCATGGAGATCCTGCAGGGCGGCAAGACCGACCCGCAGCAGGAGTAATCTCACCTGACGAGGACGGCCTAAATCGCCGCCCTCGTCAGCTTTCGGTTTTCAATAGACCGCCCGCAAGGCATCGGAACGCTTCGATGACCTTTGCCAGATAAGGATGAGGATCATTCTCTGCGGCGATCCAGAGTGCCGCATTGAGCGCCGCCCCATTGAGCAGGCGGGCGGCGGCCTCTGCATCGACTGACTTGACCGTGCCTTCATCGATCAGCGCCTGGATGGTCTGCGTCGTCGTGCGAAGGCAGGCATTCTGGCTCGGCCATTGCGAGGGATCTCCCAGCACCGCCGGCCCGTCGAGCAGCATGATGCGCTGGATTTCCGGCTCCAGCGACATCTCGATATAGGCGGTATATTCCGCCAATAGCCCGAGCCAGCTCGTCTCCGCCCGATCGCGCTCGATGCGCAACCGCTCCACCATCTCGCCATCGATCTGGTCGATGACGGCCTGCAGTAGGCCCTTTTTGTCTCCGAAATTATGATAGAGCGCGCCGCGCGTCAGACCGACATCGGCGGTCAAGTCGTCCATGGAGGCTGCCGCATAGCCTTTGACTGCGAAAGCCTTCCGGGCCGCATGGATAAGCTTCGCCCTCGTCTTCTCCATCATCTGTGCCCGGGTTTTTGCGGCCATTACCATCTCCAAAACTCACATACGCCCCGTATGCATATTGACATACGCGGCGTATCTCATGATATATCCACATACGGAGCGTATATCAATTGCGGCTCCGCGTAACGGGCCAACCCCGCACCCATAAAGGCCTCACCTCTCTCGACGAACGCAAGTTCGGCGATCGGTATCCTTTTGTCTGAACAGGAGTAAAACAATGACCAAGCGCAATGCGATTTTCCCCGCCGGCCGGCAGGCGCTCTATGAGATCAACCGCTATTCGGCGGCAATCCGCTCCGGTGACCTTCTCTTCGTCTCCGGCCAGGTCGGCAGCCGCGAAGACGGTTCGCCCGAGCCCGATTTCGCAAAGCAGGTACAGCTTGCCTTCGATAATCTGAAAGCCGTGCTGAAAGCTGCCGGCGCTACGTTCGACGACGTCGTCGACGTCACGACCTTCCACACCGATCCCGAGGCACAGTGGCCGGTAATTTCGGGCATCAGAATGAAGGAAATCGGCGAGGCGCCCTACCCGAACTGGACGGCCGTCGGCGTGAACTGGCTAGCCGGCTTCGATTTTGAGATCAAGGTCATCGCCCGCCTGCCGCAGGCCGCCTGACGCAGACATGAGCGTCGCGTATGAAGCGCGCGGCGCTCTACGAAATCTTCATGACCTCAAGTTCCTGATCGCCGACAGCAACGACATTGCCGACGGCCTTGCCCATGAGAATACGGGCAACCGGCGAAACATAGGAAATCGACCCGGTTTTCGGATCGGCTTCATCCTCTCCGACGATGCGATATGTCTGGACCCGCCCATCGTCACGGCTGAAGGTTACAGTGCTTCCGAAGGCAACGATTTCAGTCGAAGCCGGAGCAGGAACGAGCTGGGCTGTGCGGACGCGTTCGACAAAATAACGCAGATCACGCAGCGGATTTGCTGCCTGCCGCCGCCGCTCATTGACGTCCTCGATCGTGCTCGCAGCCTCATAGGCTTGCCGCGCTTCCTGCACTTGCAGTTCCAGCGCCTTTAGCCCTGCATCAGTCACGAGATTTGGATGAGGAGAAATCGTGCGATCTGGCAGCAGCGTTTCCGCTGCGGTTTCGGCACTTTCTTCCTTGGTAAAGGCAACAGCCATCTCGACCTCCAACAGTGAAGGGCGTTGCCCCTCAAGCCGCCAATGTCAGAATAATCGGCCCGTTGCGGGTTGCAACGACGGTATGTTCATACTGCACCGTCGGGGCCTTGGGATCGGCATAAAGCGTCCAAGCGTCATCTCCACCTTCTGCCCATGTTGCGCCGAGCGACAGGAAAGGCTCGACGGTAAAGACGAGGCCTTCCGTCATCATGCGCCGTTCGGAGGGATCCGGCCAGGTGGAAAGCTCGGCCGGCTCTTCATGCAGCGAGCGGCCGACGCCGTGGCTCGCAAGATTGGCGACGAGCGTATAGCGGTTCTTCTGCGCGAAGGCGCCGACGGCATTGCCGATCTTTGCCAGCGGCTCGCCAGCCTTGATCTGGTTGAGACCGACCCAGAGCGCCCGCTTGCCGTCCCGGCAGAGCCTCTCAATCCTCGATTTGACCGGCGGCACGGCGAAGGAGGCGCCGGTATCGGCAAAGAAGCCGTCCTTTTCCGCCGAAACATCGATATTGACGAGATCGCCCGGTCGGATGACCCGCGGCCCGGGAATGCCGTGGGCGATTTCCTCGTTGACGCTGATACAGGTCGCGCCCGGAAACTGGTAGCAGAATTCCGGAGCGGAACGCGCGCCGGAATCTTCCAGCACCTTGCGGCCGATCTGGTCGAGTTCCAGCGTCGTCATGCCCGGCTCCATGGCCGCCGCCATCACCTGTATGGCATTGGCACAGATGCGGCCGATATCCTTGAGCTTGGTAAGTTCTTCGTCGTTCTCGATAACCATAGACCGTTCCGGATTTTACCCGAGAGCGACAGGCTCTGCGTCAAGCCGTGGCTTTCGCGCCTTCGGAAGCCTCAGTCAATGCCTTTCTGACGATCGGCGCCACTTTTGTACCGTAGAGTTCGATCCCGCGCATGATCTGGTCATGCGGCATCAGGCCGATCGCCATCTGCAGCAGGAAACGGTCGTTGCGGAAAACCTTGTGTGCGGCAATGATCTTCTCGGCCACGAGTTCGGGATCGCCGAGGAAGAGATTGCCGGTCGGGCCGCGTGACATGTCGAACTGCGCCCGGCTCGTCGGACCCCATCCGCGCTCGCGGCCGATGCGGTTCATCACTTCGGCCTGCGGGCCGTAAAACTGGTCTGCTGCAGCCTCAGTCGTATCGGCAATGAAACCATGCACGTTGATGCTGGTCTTCAGCTTCGCCGCATCCTGCCCTGCCCGGCGAGCAGCTTCCCGATAGAGATCCAACAATGGCGCAAAGCGCGGATATTCGCCGCCGATGATGGCAAGCGCCACCGGCAGGCCGAGAGCGCCCGCGCGGGCAACGGATTGCGGCGTACCGCCCACCGCGATCCACAGCGGCAACGGATCCTGCAGCGGTCGCGGGTAGACGCCGCGTCCCTGGATCGGCGCACGAAGCTCGCCTTTCCAGTTGACGACCTCGTTATCGCGCAGGGCCAGAAGAAGATCGAGCTTCTCCTCGAAGAGCTGGTCGTAATCTTCGAGATTGTAGCCGAAGAGCGGGAAGGATTCGATGAAGGAGCCGCGCCCCGCCATGATTTCAGCACGGCCATTGGAGATCAGGTCGAGCGTCGCAAATTGCTGGAACACCCGCACCGGATCGTCGGAGGAAAGAACCGTGACGGCGCTGCTGAGGCGAATGTTCTTCGTCTTCGCAGCAGCCGCCGCCAGCGCAACCACCGGCGCCGAGGCCACATAATCAGGCCGATGATGTTCGCCGAGCCCGAAGACATCGAGCCCGACCTGATCGGCAAGCTCGATCTCTTCGATCAGATGCTTGATCCGCTCGGCCCCCTCCTCTCCCTTGCTGCGGGACGGGTTGGGATTGACGTCTGCGAATGTATAAAGGCCCAATTCCATGGTCGGCATCCTGTTTGACTTGCCCCTGAGATAAGGTCCGGCAGGGCTTGGAGCAAACGGAAATTCTGGAATGGATCGTTCGATAAAGTTGATAGCCGCGTCAGGCGGACGACACCCGGGTATCGATGATTTCGATGCCCATTCACTGAGAGTCGCAAGACGCGGTATCCCATGGACACACGGCTTACTTTACCACCGACCGCCCCGCCTCTTCCTGCATCTTGTCGATCTGCCGGCGGATATGGGCCGCTTCCGCAGCCGAATGGGCAAGTGCAATCGCGCGGTCGAAGGCGATCCGTGCCTGGGCGATGCGGCCGAGCTGTTTCAAGAGATTGCCGTGCAGGCCGTGATAATAGAAGTAACCGTCGAGCTTTTCGCCGAGCGGCTCCATGAGGTCGAGCGCCGCCTGCGGGCCATGAAGTTTGGAAATGACGACAGCGCGGTTCAGTGTCACGACAGGTGATGGCTGGACACGTTCGAGCGCACGATAAAGCAGATCGATTTCCACCCAGTCGGTATCCTCGGCGCGTTTGGCACGGGAATGAACGGCAGCGATTGCCGCCTGTAACTGATAGGGACCAGGCTTGCGGTGACGCAGCGCCTTGTCGAGCAGCGCCAACGCCTCGTTGATGAACGGCTGGTTCCAGAGCGAGCGGTCCTGATCCTCGAGCAGCACGATCTCGTCTTCGGCACTGAAGCGCGCCTGCCGGCGGGAAATCTGCAGCAGCATCAGGGAAAGCAGCCCCATCAGTTCCGGTTCGGCGGGGAAGATATGCAGTATCAGCCGCGCCAGCCGGATCGCCTCATCGCTAAAGGCTGCCGCCTCCTGCTCCGGATCAGCCTGGCTGTAGCCCTCATTGAAGATCAGATAGATCATCGTGCTGACGATTATCAGTCGCTCGGCCCTCTCCTGCGGGCTGGGCGTCTCGAACGGCACGCCAGCCTTTGCCACCCGCGCCTTGGCTCGAGTGATGCGCTGCTCCATGGCGCTTTCGGAGACGAGGAAGGCACGGGCAATCTGCGTCACCGACAGGCCGGAGACGATGCGCAGGGCCAGCGCGATCTGCTGGGTGGCCGGCAGGTCCGGATGGCAGCAGATGAAAAGCAATCGCAGGATATCGTCGCGATAATGGGAATCGTCCAGCCGGTCGGCGATGTCGCTTTCAGCGTCCTCTTTATCTGAAATCTGGTCCTCGTCCGGCAGCGCCTGGATCTTCGCCCGCTTGCGCACCGCATCGATGCCGCTGTTGCGGCCGACGAAGATCAGCCACGCGGTCGGATCGCGCGGCGGCCCCTTTTCCGGCCATGTCCGGATCGCCCTCAGGCACGCCTCCTGAAACGCTTCCTCCGCCGTATCGAGATTGCGGAAGTAGCGCAGCAGCGCACCGAGCGCCTTCGGCCGGGCCGAGGCAAGCGCGAGGTCGATCCAGGCAATGTCTGTCATGATGCTGTATCTCCCGGCCGGAATGTGTAGAACGGCCGAATTTCGTAAGAGGTGGAACCAGGATTGACCGCCGAAAGCTGTTTCGTGAAGCCGATCGCCTCATCCAGCGTTTCGAAATCAACCGTATAGAAGCCGAGAAGCGCCTCCTTCGTTTCAGCAAACGGACCATCGACAACGAAGGCCTCGTCCCTGCCCTTGCGCACAGTCGTTGCCGTCGTCGTCGGCATCAGCCGGCCGGTCGGGCCGAGCTTGCCGGCAGCGGCGAGCGGCTCGATCACGGCATGGAGATTTCCCATGACGGCAGCCTCTTCCTCCTCGGTCCAGGCGAAGACGGTTTCCTCATTGGCGTAGCAAAGGATTGCGTAAAGCATCGGTAGCTCCTCTTTCCGAATGACGAAGGAGTAACCGTTTGGCCGACAGGCCGCATCAAAAAATTACGAATGGGAAAATTGGTAAATCTGATGAATGCAGCGCGGTTAACTATCCACAAGGGCTCTGCAATCGCCGCCATTGAGTTGCCCAATTTGATCCAGAGAGCTCTGCGCGCTTTCCATCACCTTTCCATTCGAGAACCCATGAACAAATCTCAGAGACTTCTCGTTGCGCTTGCCACCCTCGTGTTGTCGACGCAGGCTGCCCATGCCGCCCCCGCCCCGGAAAACTTCCTCTATATGGGCTCCGGCGACCTCGCCGCCGCAAAGGCGAGGCTCGCCCGGCCCGATATCAGTGGCGTACAGGTCGTCTATAATTGGAAGAGCCTGGAAACGGCGAAGGGCCAGTATGATTTTTCGGCAATCGAGCAGGACCTGGCCATTGCCAAAAGCCTCAACAAGAAGATGTTTATCCAGGTGCAGGACCGCTTTTTTGATCCGAAGGCGCGCAACATACCGGACTACATGCTGACCGAACCGGAATATGACGGTGGCCTGACCCCGCAATTCGACAATCCCGGCGAGAACAAGCCCGTCGGTTCCGGCTGGGTCGCCCAGCAGTGGAACCCCGCCGTTCGCGAACGGTACCAGGCGCTGCTGAAGGCGCTTGCCGAAAAGTTCGACGGCGAGGTCTACGGCATCAACCTGCCGGAAACTTCTATCGATCTCGATCCCAAGCATGAGCCGAAGGGTTTCTCGTGCGACGCCTATTTCTCCGCCGAGATGAAGAACCTTGCGTTCGCCCGCAAGGCCTTCGAAAAGTCACTGGTCGTGCAATATGTGAACTTTTGGCCCTGCGAATGGGAGAACGACCACAATTACATGGGCCGTCTCTTCGATTACGCCGCCAAGAACAATGTCGGCCTCGGCGGCCCCGATATCGTGCCGAACCGCAAGGCGCAGATGAAGAACTCTTACCCCTTCTTCAACAAGTACAAGGGCAAGCTCTCCTATGTCGGCCTCGCCGTGCAGGAACCGACGCTGACCTACAAGAACCCGGCGACCAAGAAGCCTTTCACCAAGGAAGAGTTCACCGCCTTCGCCCAGGACTATCTCGGCGCCAACGTGATCTTCTGGAGCACGGCGACACCCTGGCTGAAGAAATGACGGGAACCCGAGCCTCGTCGGCAGCTATTGCGGTTTGCTGACCACGGCTTCGGCTCCTGCATGCCCCTCTCCTGCCGCAACCGCAATTTTGGCGACCGGCTGGGGAGGACGCTTGAAGACAAGCTTGATCGCGCCTCGGCCGCCGGCCTTGCCTCCAGTGCCGAGAATACTGATCTGCCCTTCCGAACTGATTTCCACAGAAAGCTCGATCTGATCGAGTGAAAGATCGGGCTTCTCCAACGTATGGCTAAAGACATACTGGACGACCTCGACGAGATTGGAAACCTGATCGCGCAACCCATCGGCACTGAGCGTGATCGTCCGGAAGAGCCCGCCATCAGAGCGAGCGCCGAAACCGCCGCCCACGTCTTCGCTGCCCCTTGCGCCGCTCGCAACAAGGGGTTCGGCGTCGGTAATAACCTGGATCTGCCTGTCCATCGTAATTCAGCTCCCTTTGCACTCAGACTTCACAAACGATCCTGAAACCGATCCGTCCGGACCAGCCTCGGGAGGTTTCATTCACGCGATCCCTGTAAGCCGACCGGCAAATGGCCGGATTGTGCGACCATGAACCGCCGCGAAGCACATGAAGGTCCATCCGGCCGCCCACATAGGGACTGCCATTATCCGGAATGTCCTCGAGCCGGTCGCTCCAGTTGTCGCTGCAATATTCCCAGACGTTGCCATGCATCTCGAAGAGACCAAAGCGGTTCGTCGGGTAGGACCGTACCGGTTTTGTCTGGCCGATGAAGATGCCGGCAGGGCCGCTGCCATAGGCGCCATCAGGATAAACATTTCCATCATAGGCGAGGTCGGAGATGTCTCTTCCGTCGCTCACCCCGCAGACCGCGCCACCCGTGCCGCAATAATTGGCGAGCTTCGGCGTCAGGGTCTGTCCAAAATGAAAGGGTGTCGTCGTACGCGCCCGGCACGCATATTCCCATTCGGCCTGGCTCGGCAGACGGTAGGTGTGGCCGGTCCATGCCGAAAGCCGTGCGCAGAATTCCCACGCATGCTGCCAGGTGATCGTCTCTACCGGCAGGTCGTCCCCCTTGAAGGAGGATGGATCGACCGGCATCGCCCAGCGGATCGTGCTGGGTCGCGCCAGCACGACACTGCGCCACTGTGCCTGCGTAATCGTCGTTCGGCTGATCGCGAAATGTCCGACCTTGACGAACATAGGTCCCTCGTCGTCGCTGCGCAACAATTCTCCGTCGGGCGATCCCATGGTGAATTCGCCGGCCGGTATCATGCTGAATTCGATGGCGTTATCGCCACCAAGCGGCTGATCGAAACAATTTGCCTGCTGCCAGGCCGTCGGCTGCGGCCTGCCCTCGCTATCCACCGTTTCAATCTGCAGCATCTCTTCCCGAAGCACGGGAAATCGCGGCTTCATCAGCCGAGGCAGAACCAGAAGGCCCCCGCCAACAGCAAGCGCGGCAGCCCCGGCGGCCGCACCAATCACCAGCCTGCGCCGTGAGGTCTTCACAGTCTGATCGTCCGGCGGCAGCGGAGGTGTAGGGGGATCTGGCGCCGGCGGCTCGGGCTTCTTTGGCTGTGCCGCCAGATGTTCGAACTTCAGCGCGATACGCCTGATGGCAGCTCTCGATTGCGCGTCCGTAGGCTCGACCGCGTTGATCCGCCACCAGAGCTGCTCGGCAAGCGCCAGATCGTCATTGGCCTCCGCCTCCAGCGCCTCCAGTTTGAGCGGCTCCAGGTCTTCCGGCAGGGCAATGTCCGGCAACAGAATGAAATGCCGTTTGGACAGGGGTTCGGCAAAAGTGCACGGCGTCTGCCGCGGCTTGCCGTGCAGCCGGCATATTTCCGGCACACGCGTCTGAAGATAGGCATCCAGCCGCTCGACGGTTGCGCAGTTCTGCTCTCCATGCAGCCGCAGCCCTTCGATCAACCCGTAAGTGAACGCTCCGTGCCCCAGGTCATCGATCTCGTAGGAAAATTCGGTGGGACTGCAGGAGCAGATCGTCACCGTGCCGCGCTGGTTGTCCAGACCGACACCCTGACCGTCGCGCGCTCCTTCGTTGCGACAGGCATCGAGCAATAGAACGACGTTTTCGGCGCCGCTTTTACGCAGCCTTTCGACGACATATCTCACGGGTATGCCGGTTTCCTCGACATTGCCCGGATCCGCATCCAGCGGCAGGATATAGTCCTGGTCGCGCTCGCGCCGGCCATGACCCGCGAAGAAGAACCAGAGATTATCGCTCGGCTGCAGAAACGGTTGTTCGAAGCGCACGCGCAGGAACCGCATAAGATTGCCGAATGTCGGCCGTGAATGCAGCGTCTGCCCAAAATCCGCCTTTAGCGGCGGTGCGTCCTCGGCAAGGAAATAGACGTTCTTGAAATGGAGCGTGTCCTTGAAAAAGTCATTCACAGCCTCGGCATCCCGCCGGGCACAATCGAGCGGCTTCAGACTGTCATAACTGTTGATGCCGATGCAGACGGCCCAGTTTTCGCTCATTCCGACGGCTCACCCCCATAAGCAAAATTGGCCAACATCGCGCATCATTCTTCAGTTGCCCATAGAGCCGCCCGGTCCGCCCATGCTGCCATTATCGTTCGATCCACCCATACCGCCATTGCCACTCGATCCAGAAGAGGAACTCGAATTGCTCATGCTGCCCATATCCGATCCACTGCGGTTGCGCTCGGCCGTGTCGGAACGAAGTGCGGACAAGGGGCATGCCCATAATGTCCTGCTGCGGATCTGAACCCGCTGACAACTTGCATATGGCCGCGACGTAGGCCGCCCATCCATCGTGAAGGCTGCGAAATACTTCGCCTGCACGCGCGTCTGCGCATAGAGCAAAGTCGGCCCAACAATGTCTGACAGCAGAGACAGTACAAGTGCAGTCGCTATTGGGTGTATGCTGTTCATGGCATTATCCCCCACAGATGCAGCGCAAGAGTATAAGCCAATACCTTAGGAAATTCTACATTAAAGCGTATATTTTTCCACACCACAAAATAGAGTTGTTTTAATTTGGGAGACGAAAGAGGCAGACGGCATCGACGCCGCCTGCCTGAGACTTAACCGATCCAGGCTGAATTGCGGATCACGCTGCAGAAATTGCCTCCGTGGAAATGCGGATCCTTATCAGCCAGTACATCCGCCTTCACATTGCCGAAGGTCGTTTCCGGCTTGTGCATGATGCCGTCATAGAAAGTCTGGAGGATATCCTCCTTGAAATGCCGCGTGCGCGGATGGGCATGCACCACCGCCTCGCGGTCGGAATCATGGAAGCCGTGATAGTCGATCCCGAGCACGTCCATTTCCACACCCGCCGTCACCAGGGCTACGACCGGATGCATGTGCTGCGGAATGCCGGGCGTCGTGTGCAGCGCAATCGCCGTCCAGACCGTATCGATATCGGCCTGCGCGATACCGTAACTCTTCAAGAAATCACGGGCGGCATTGGCGCCATCGACCTCGAAACGCTCATGCTCCGAACTGTGCCGATGCGTCAGCCCCATATCGTGGAACATGGCGCCGGCATAAAGCAGTTCGGGATCGAAGTGCAGTCCGCGGCGCTTGCCCGCAAGCGCACCAAAATAGAAGACACGGCTGGAGTGGTGGAAGAGCAGCGGCGACTCCGTGTCCCTGACAACTTCGGTAATGTCGCGTGCCAGCTTGCTGTCGGGAATACTGATATCGCCTATTGTCAATGTCATCGTCTTTCTCCTTGCTGGTGAATGTCAGGGAGAGTAAAAGCTGCCAACGATGGCAGCAATAGACGCTATCCGTCATTTCCTGCCAAAACCATTCCGATGCGGACATGAGGCCATCAGATGAAACCCAGGAACATCGCCATCCTCGCCGTTCCCGGCGTCCAGCTTCTGGATGTCTCCGGCCCGCTCGACGTCTTCGCCGAAGCTAATCTGCAAAGCGGCACGGAAGCCTATCGACCCATCGTCATCGCCAGCAGCCACGGCCATATCCGCAGCTCCTCCGGTGTGCGGTTGGTCGCCGATTACACGATCGAAGATGAGATCGGTCCGCTGGATACGCTTCTCGTCGCCGGCTGCCCGAACGCGGCTGAGATCAGACCCGATGCAAGGCTGCTGGATTGGCTCGGCAAGACCGCACCGCGCGCCCCGCGCTACGGTTCAGTCTGCAGCGGCGCATTTCTGCTCGCCGCTGCAGGATTGCTCGACGGCCGGCGAGTAACGACCCATTGGGCTGTCACCGAGAGGCTGAGGGAGGCCTACCCTTCGGTGACTGTCGAGGAAGATGCCATCCATGTAGCCGATGGAGAATTGAGGACAGCGGCTGGCGTCACTGCAGGACTGGATCTTGCCCTCTCCCTCGTCGAAGAGGATCTCGGTCGCGATGTGGCGATGCGCACCGCCGCCCAGCTCGTCATGTTCTTCAAGCGCCCCGGCGGCCAGATGCAATTCAGCCGCAAAGGTGAAGGCGCCCCCGCCGGACGCTCGGCATTGCAGGAGGTGCAGCGCTGGGTCGCAGCCAATCCGGCTGCCGATCACAGTGTGGTGGAACTGGCCCGCCGGATGGAACTGAGCCCACGCCATTTCGCCCGCCTTTTCCGCGAAGAGGTCGGAATGACACCGGCAAGCTGGGTCGAATTCACTCGTATCACGGCTGCCCGTCGCCTGCTCGAAAGCGGCCACGCGCCGAAACAGGTGGCAAGCGCATGCGGCTTTGCCGATGACGATACGCTACGCCGGGCCTTCACGCGCCATCTCGGCGTGACGCCGGCGGAATACCGCAAGCAGTATGCTCATATGAGCTCGCCAAACTGAGCAATCAAAGCTCGCTCAGCGTCCGCTTCACCGCATTCTTCCAACCCTTGAGCTTAGCGGCACGGGTCTTCTCGTCCATCGAGGGCTCGAAGCGCCGGTCACGCTTCCAGGTCGCCGAGAACTTCTTCCTGTCCGGCCACACCCCAGCCCTGCTGCCGGCAAGCCAGGCAGCACCGAGCGCCGTCGTTTCCAGGATGACGGGACGATCAACGGGAGCTTCCAGCAGATCGGCAAGCCGCTGCATCGTCCAGTCCGAGGCGACCATGCCGCCATCGACGCGCAGTACCGTGTCGTCGGTGCCATTCTTCCAGTCCTTCTGCATCGCCTCCAGTAGGTCGCGTGTCTGGTAGCAAACGGCTTCCAGTGCGGCACGGGAAAGCTCCGCCGGGCCGCTGTTGCGGGTCAGGCCGTAGATCGCACCGCGTGCCTTGGCATCCCAATGCGGGGCGCCGAGGCCGGTGAAGGCCGGCACGAGATAGACGTCCTGTGTCGGATCAGCCTTCTCCGCGAGGTCATTCGTTTCGGATGCCCTGTCGATGATGCCAAGGCCGTCGCGCAACCACTGAACCGCCGCCCCGGCAATGAAGATCGAGCCCTCCAGCGCATAGGTCGTCTCACCATCAAGGCGATAGGCAATCGTCGTCAGCAGACGGTTCTTCGATCGCACCATATCGCTGCCTGTATTCAGCAGCGCGAAGCAACCGGTGCCATAGGTCGATTTCAGCATGCCCGGCTCGAAGCAGGCCTGGCCGATCGTCGCCGCCTGCTGGTCGCCGGCAACACCGAGGATCGGGATGGCTGCACCAAACAGCTCCGGATCGACGGTGCCGAAATCATCGGCGCAATCCTTCACCTCGGGCAGCATAGCGGCCGGCACGCGCAGGATGTCGAGCAGATCCTCGTCCCACTCATTGGTCGCGATATTGAACATCAGCGTGCGCGATGCATTGGTCGCGTCGGTCACGAAGCTTTTGCCGCCAGTCAGCCGCCAGATGAGGAACGTGTCGATCGTGCCGAAGCAGAGATCGCCCCGCGCTGCCCTCGCCCTTGCGCCCTTCACATTGGCGAGCATCCAGGAGAGCTTCGTTCCCGAGAAATAGGGATCGAGGATAAGGCCGGTCTTCTTCGTGAAGGTGCGCTCGAGATCCTGCCGCTTGAGATTGTCGCAATAGCTTGCCGTGCGCCGGTCCTGCCAGACGATGGCGTTCTGGATCGGCTTGCCGGTTTCGCGCTCCCAGACGGCGACGGTCTCACGCTGGTTGGTGATGCCGAGTGCGGCAATATCCTTGGCCGTCACCTTGGCTTCGCGCAGCGCCATGTGGATCGTGGAAACGACCGAATCCCAGATCTCCTCGGGATCGTGCTCCACCCAGCCGGAGCGCGGATAGATCTGTGTGAATTCCTTCTGGCCCATGCCGGCGATCTTCATGTCGCCGTCGAAGACGATCGCCCGCGTCGAGGTCGTTCCCTGATCGACCGCCAGAACATATCCACCCATGCGATTCCTCCCGCTGCATGCTGTTGTCGTGGCAAATCAATAGGGCAGGTCCGCCTGGCTTGGAAGGGCGTAAGTGGCAGCCACGCCCCTCAGTCACTTCCCGATTGCCAGCTCGCCGCCTTTGGGCATAACCTCGCGTTGACGCTGCAATGCAGCATATCACAGTCAGGGAGGAAGAAGCATGAGCAGATCAATCGTCGTCACCGGCTCCACCAGCGGCATCGGGCTTGCGATCGCCACTGCCTTTGCTGCCAGGGGCGACAACGTCGTCATCAACGGCTTCGGAAAGGACGACGAAATCAAGGCGATAATCGAACGCCTTGAATCATCGTCGAAAGCGAAGGCACTCTATCATCCGGCCGACATGACGAAGCCATCAGAGATTGCCGATCTGATCGAGACTGCCGGCAAGACCTTCGGAACTGTCGATGTGCTCGTCAACAATGCCGGCATCCAGCATGTTGAAAAGATCGAGGATTTCCCGATCGAGAAGTGGGACCAGATCATCGCCATCAATCTCTCCAGCTCCTTCCATACGATGCGGGCTGCGATCCCGCTGATGAAGGCGAGGAAATATGGCCGCATCATCAATATTGCCTCGGCCCATGGCCTGGTCGCCTCGCCCTTCAAATCTGCCTATGTAGCGGCAAAGCATGGTATATTAGGCCTGACGAAGACGGCTGCCCTGGAGCTTGCCGAATTCGGCGTGACGGTAAACGCCATCTGCCCCGGCTATGTATTGACCCCGCTGGTCGAAAAGCAGATCCCCGATACCGCCAAGGCGCGCGGCATGACCGAGGAGCAGGTCAAGACCGAGGTCATCCTCAAGGCGCAGCCGACGCATGAATTCGTCAAGGCCGAGGAGATCGGCACGCTGGCGTTTTACCTTGCAAGCGAGGAAGCCCGGCAGGTAACCGGTACGCATATCTCGATTGACGGGGGCTGGACGGCGGCATAACCATTTTAAGAAAAACAACCGGGAATATCATGAACGACAGCATCCGCTTCATCCTCAATGGCGAGGACGTTTCCTTGAGTAAGGTCCGGCCGACGGAGACTCTTCTCGATTTTCTCCGGCTGAAGCGGCGGCTGACGGGCACCAAGGAAGGCTGCGCCGAAGGCGATTGCGGTGCCTGCACCGTGCTGGTCGGCCGGCTGATCGACGGCAAGCTTTTCTATGAATCCGTCAATGCCTGCATCCGCTTCATCGGCTCGCTGCACGCGACCCATGTGGTGACGATCGAGCATCTGGCAGCCAAGGACGGCACGCTGCATCCGGTGCAGCAGGCCATGGTCGATTGCCATGGTTCGCAATGCGGCTTCTGCACACCGGGCTTCATCATGTCTCTCTACGGCCTCTGGCTCTCCAACGAGAAGCCGGACCGTGCCGAGATCGAAAAGGCGCTGCAAGGCAATCTCTGTCGCTGCACCGGCTATGAGCCGATCGTCAAGGCCGCCGAACAGGTGAGCCTGCAGCGGCCGAGCACCCTCTTCGATCCGCTCGAAAAGACCCGTGCCGAAATCATCTCTCGCCTCTGGGTCATGCAGGCATCCGATACGATTTCGATTGTGTCAGAAGAAGGCCGCCTCATCGTGCCGCGCTCCATCGATGCGCTTGCGCGGGTGCTGGCGGCCGAGCCGACCGCAACCGTCATTGCCGGCTCCACAGATGTCGGCCTCTGGGTCACCAAGCAGATGCAGCATCTGAATCCCGTGGTCTTCATCAATCATCTGGCGGAGCTTCAGACGATCACTGCAGGTGAATATGGCATCGCGATCGGCGCCGGCGTCACCTATACCCGCGCGCTCGACACCATCGCCCGGAAGATCCCCGCCTTTGCCCGCCTCATCACCCGCATCGGCGGCGATCAGGTGCGCAACATGGGCACGATCGGCGGTAATATCGCCAATGGCTCGCCGATCGGCGACAGCCCACCGCCGCTGATTGCGCTTGGCGCGCAGCTGACGCTGCGCTCGGCCGGAGGCGCCCGTACTCTGCCGCTGGAAGATTACTTCATCGCCTATGGCAAGCAGGATCGCCGGCCGGGCGAATTCGTCGAAAGCGTCTTCGTGCCCCACCCGGTCGCGGACGCCAAATTCGCCGTCTACAAGATCAGCAAGCGCCGCGACGAGGATATCACCGCCGTGCTCGGCGCCTTCTATCTGGTGCTTAATGAGGCCGAGCGCGTGACCGAGATCCGCATCGCCTTCGGCGGCATGGCGGCAACGCCGAAGCGCGCCCGCAGCGTCGAAGCCGAGTTGATCGGCAAACCCTGGACGGAAGCAACCATAGAGGCCGCACGCCCTGCCTTTGATGCCGATTTCCAGCCGCTGACGGACTGGCGCGCTACGGCGGAATACCGCCAGTTGACGGCCAAGAACCTGCTGACGCGCTTCTATCTCGAAACCGTCGGCGCACCTGCCGAACTGAAGCGGTTCGAGGAGGTTGCCTGATGGACAAATCCACCTTCGAAGACCGCAAGCTCATCAACGGCCAGATGCATGTGTCCTTGCGCCATGATTCAGCGCATAAGCATGTCACCGGAAGTGCCGATTATATCGACGATATTCCCGAACCCGCCGATCTCCTGCACGGTGCTATCGGCATGTCCGATCGCGCCCATGCCGAGATCATCTCGATGGACCTGTCGGAGGTCGCGGCCCATCCCGGCGTGGTCTGGGTCTTCACCGGCAAGGACATCCCCGGCATCAACGACGTCAGCTCGAATGGCAGCCATGACGAGCCGCTGCTTGCCGAAACCCTGGTTCAATTCCACGGCCAGCCGATCTTCGCCGTCATAGCCGAAACCCGCGAGGCTGCTCGTCGTGCGGCCCGCATGGCAAAAATCGAATATCGCGACTTGCCGCACTGGAGCGACATCGACGGCGCCGTCGAAAACGGCAGCCCGCTTGTGATCACCCCGATGACGCTGAAACGCGGTGAGGCGAAAACCGAAATGGAAAACGCCCCTCGCCGGCTGACAGGCCGTATGCGCATCGGCGGTCAGGAGCATTTCTACCTCGAAAGCCATATCGCCATGGCGATCCCAGGCGAGGACGACGAGGTCACCGTCTGGTCTTCGACCCAGCATCCGAGCGAAATCCAGCATATCGTCGGCCATGTGCTGCATATTCCCTCGAATGCTGTCACCGTGAATGTGCGCCGCATGGGCGGCGGCTTTGGCGGCAAGGAGACGCAGGGCAACCAGTTCGCAGCCCTCGCCGCGGTCGCGGCCAAGAAGCTTAAGCGCGCCATCAAGTTCCGCCCCGATCGCGACGAGGACATGAGCGCCACCGGCAAACGCCATGATTTCCGCGTCGATTATGAACTCGGCTTCGATGACGAAGGCCGCATCCACGCTGTCGACGCCACCTATTCGGCGCGCTGCGGCTTCTCGTCGGACCTGTCGGGCCCGGTGACCGACCGTGCGCTCTTCCACGCCGATTCCAGCTATTTCTATCCGCATGTGCATCTGACCTCGCAGCCGCTGAAGACGCATACCGTCTCCAACACCGCCTTCCGCGGTTTCGGCGGCCCGCAGGGCATGCTCGGCGCCGAGCGCTTCATCGAAGAGATCGCCTATGCCGTCGGCAAGGATCCGCTCGATATCCGCAAGCTGAATTTCTACGGCCAGCCAGGCTCGGGGCGCACGACCACGCCCTATCATCAGGAAGTCGAGGACAATATCATCGCGCGCGTGGTCGAGGAGCTGGAGGACAGCGCCGACTACCGCGCCCGACGCAACACCATCGTCTCCTTCAACCGCGATAGCCGCTATATCCGCAAGGGCATTGCGCTCACGCCGGTGAAATTCGGCATCTCCTTCACCATGACCGCCTTCAACCAGGCCGGCGCCCTCGTCCATATCTATCAGGATGGCTCGATCCACCTGAACCATGGCGGGACTGAAATGGGCCAGGGCCTCTATACCAAGGTGGCGCAAGTGCTGGCGGACAGCTTCCAGGTCGATATCGACCGCGTGAAGATCACAGCGACCACGACGGGCAAGGTCCCGAACACTTCGGCGACCGCCGCCTCTTCCGGTTCGGACCTGAACGGCATGGCCGCCTATGATGCCGCCCGCCAGCTCAAAGAACGGCTGGTCGCCTTCGCGGCGGAAAAGTGGGAGGTTCCGGTTTCGGAAATCGTCTTCCTGCCGAACCGCGTGCGGGTCGGCGAGATTGAAATCCCCTTCCCCGATTTCATAAAGCAGGCCTACTTCGCTCGCGTTCAGCTGTCCGCCGCCGGCTTCTACAAGACGCCGAAGATCCACTGGGATCGCCAGGCCGGCCGCGGCACGCCCTTCTACTATTTCGCCTATGGCGCCGCCTGCACCGAGGTCACGATCGATACGCTGACCGGCGAATATCTGATCGACCGCACCGACATTCTCCACGATGTCGGCCGCTCGCTGAACCCGGCAATCGATATCGGCCAGGTCGAAGGCGCCTTCGTCCAGGGCATGGGCTGGCTGACGACCGAGGAGCTCTGGTGGGATGACAAGGGCCGCCTGCGCACGCATGCGCCTTCCACCTACAAGATCCCGCTCGCTTCCGACCGACCGAAGATCTTCAACGTGCGGCTCGCCGAATGGTCCGAGAATGCGGAAGCCACCATCGGCCGCTCCAAGGCCGTCGGCGAACCGCCCTTCATGCTGGCGATTTCAGTGCTGGAAGCGCTCTCCATGGCCGTCGCCAGCGTCGCCAACTATCGCGTCTGCCCCCATCTCGATGCGCCCGCAACGCCTGAACGCGTGCTGATGGCGGTCGAGAGGATGAAGAGGGTGTAGCCATGACACGGCGCGAAATCCTTTCCGGTTTTGTGCCCGGCAGCGACTTCCGCGCCTTCCTGGCCGTCCAGCCGGAAGCGGTCCTGATCGAGATATCAGGCACGCAGGGTTCGACACCGCGCGAGGCAGGCACCTTCATGCTGGTCTCGGCAGCAAGCCTCTGGGGCACCATTGGCGGCGGCCAATTCGAATTCATCGCCATCGCCAATGCCCGGGAATTGCTTGCCGGCACCGGCGGCACTGATGTGATGGACATTCCGCTCGGGCCGGAAATCGGCCAGTGCTGCGGCGGCCGCACCCAACTGCATTTCCGCCGTGTGACCGATGCCGTCAGGGACGAACTGGGGAAAAAGCAGGAAAGTGAAGCTGAACGCCTGCCGGAAGTCTATGTCTTCGGCGCAGGCCATGTTGGTCGCGCCCTTGCAACGGCGCTCGCGCCACTACCGCTTTCCATCACCGTCATCGAGACCCGGCGGGATGAACTCGCCAATCTTCCGGTCTCGACGAAGAGCCTGTTGGTGCCGATGCCCGAGGCATTGGTGAAGGACATGCCCGCCGGCGCAGCACTCGTCATCCTGACCCACGATCATGCCCTTGATTTCCTGATCGCCCGTGAAGCACTTGCCCGCACCGACCTCGCCTATACCGGCATGATCGGCTCGGCGACCAAACGAGCGACCTTTGCAAGCTGGCTTTCCCGCGAAGCCGGCGGCGAACGCTCTTGGCTGGAGCGCCTTACCTTGCCGATCGGCGGCTCCTTCGTGAAGGACAAACGCCCCGAAGTAATCGCCGCCATGACAGCGGCCGAAATCCTGACCGCACTTGCCGCCTACCGCGACCGGTCATCCTCGTAGCGCGGGTCGCGTCCATCCAGGAAACCGAGATCGCGCTTGATGCGATCGGGTGTGACGTCGATATCCAGCCGCGGCCTCCGGCTGCCAATCCCCCGGGCCAGCCGGCGAACGATGACGGTGAACAATGCCTCTCTTGTAGGAGAACGGCTCTCTTCGATAGCTTGGCAATCCATGACATCACCTTGATGGTTTGATGAGATGATTGCAGTTTGCCGGGAAAAATGCTGCAATTCCAATCGAACAACCGTCTGCATCCATAAAGAGAACTTATCCATGAAACTGTCGAAGCAGTTCCCGCTGAATGCGCTGCGCGTCTTCGAAGCCGTGGCCCGGCTCGGCAGTTTCACCCGGGCCGGCGATGAGCTCGGCATGACGCAGACGGCCGTCAGCTACCAGATCAAGCTTCTGGAGGAGAATATCGGCGAGCCGCTCTTCCTGCGCTTGCCCCGCCAGATCGAGCTGACAGAAGCAGGCAAACATCTGGCCCCCAGGGTCTCCGAAGCATTCAACATTCTGATCGAAGCCATGGCCTCGATGCGCAAGACGACCGGGGAAACGCTGACGATCCATTCGACGGCGACCTTCGCCCAGCAATGGCTCTCGCGTTACATCGGCGCTTTCCAGCTGCAGTTTCCGGACATTGCCGTCAGGCTCGTCACCTCAGGCACGATCGTCGACTTCCAGAAAGAGGCTGCCGACGTGGCGATCCGTTGGGGACGCGGCGATTGGCCCGGCCTGATCAGTCATCGGCTGATGAAACTTGACTACTCCCCCATGCTGAGCCCCAAGCTCGCGGCCGAAATCGGCGGCATCCACGAGCCCGCCGATCTTCTGAAACTGTTCCTGATCAGCGCCGGCGATTCCTGGTGGGCAGAATGGTTCTCCGCGGCCGGCGTCAAGGATGCCGATCTTTCCCGCTATCCGAAAAGCGAATTCGGCACCCAGATCCTCGATGCCAGCATCGCGATTGCCGGCGGCGGTGTCGCCATGCTCAATCCCGGCCATTTCCAAGACGATGTCGCCGCCGGCAGGCTTTACCAACCCTTCGAACTGACCGGCAATGACGGACGCGACTATTGGCTCGCCTATCCGGAAAACAGGCGAAACGTGCCGAAAATCAGGAATTTTCGGAAATGGCTGCTGCAGAAATTCGATGTGGAGCAGGACTGAACATGTCACGCAAAGACGACAGGGCTTAAAATCCTCTCAGTAACCCATATCGGGCGCATAGAAACATCGCGGGGTATCTTCGTTCGGGAACAGGCAGATATGATAATCGCTATCGCCTGAATGCATCGCCCTGGTCATCGGCAGCAGGAAGACATGGCTCCGCGTCACCAGCCGGTGATCGCCGGGCCTCAGCGTCACGCGATAGCCATCCGGCGTTATGGCCACAGTCTTGGACGGGATCATCTGGCAATCGCCGTTTTCGGCATTTCCATTGCAACAGTAGGGGTCGTAACTCCACCCCGTACCGGCGTCGTGGGCTGCCGCGAACGACGCATATGCAATCATCACGCATGTCAGAATGCTGCGCATGGGCATCTTCTCCGTCGATGAATGCGCCGCCGGTCTTTAGCGGTTTCCACCCTTTCCCGGCGGCCTGTGTTTCAAAACTGTAACCCGATCTTCACATTTCAAGGAATCGGCTGCTCCACATCGGAACACCCGCGGTGGATAAAATGTCGCAGAAATCTGATGTTTTTTAAGGCATGCGAATGCCACATCCGCCCGACAGCACAGCAATCAACCAGATTGCCACCTCAAATTGCGCGGATATAAGTGTTGTGATGGAAGAGCAGCGCTATGCTTTCGGCCGTTTCATGCTTGACCCCGGCAGCGGCGTGCTGCGGCGGGATGGCCAGCCAGTCCCGMTCGGCCAGCGCGCGATTTCACTGCTCAAGGTGCTGCTCGACGCCGACGGACGCCCGGTCGGAAAAGACGCTTTGATCGAAGCGGGCTGATCTTTCAGGCTGTCGCTAAAGGACCCTGTGAACGGCCCGTGCCGCGGCCGGCGCAACTGCACCGGCTTAAGCCGTAAACTAGTGCTTCTTCTGCTGCTGTTCGGCAGCCGCGACGCGGTTCAGCATCGCCACCATCTTTTTCTTGATCGAGCCATAGGTGCCGAGTTCGAAATTGCAGCTGAAACAGGTGATGATGTCGCTGTCGATCGGCTGCGGGCGCGGAAACTTCATGCGCGTGTTGCGGCACTTCGGGCAAGGGACTTCGATCTGCATGTTTCAGCGGCTCCTTAATAGCGTCGTCGGCGATGCCTTAGCACAAATGCCGCACCCGGCAAGCTCTTCCTGCAATCTCCGCTGCGGCGAGAAACCCCACGTGCCCCCTTTCCTCGCGCCGGAATTTCTCGCAATCTCACGAGTCGGGAAGAAGAACAGGGGAACTGAATGTATGAATATGCAATAGCCTGGGAGTGGCTGGCCTTTGCGGCGCGCTGGTTCCATGTCGTCACCGCGATCGCCTGGATCGGGTCGTCCTTCTATTTCATCGCGCTCGACCTCGGCCTGGTGAAGCGCCCGCATCTGCCCGCCGGTGTTCACGGCGAGGAATGGCAGGTGCATGGCGGCGGCTTCTACCACATCCAGAAATATCTGGTGGCGCCGGCTGAGATGCCGGAACACCTGACCTGGTTCAAATATGAGAGCTATTTCACCTGGCTCTCCGGCTTCCTGATGCTCTGCATCGTCTATTACGGCGGTGCTGACCTGTTCCTCATCGATCGCCACGTGCTCGATATCTCGAGGCCGGTGGCGATCCTGATCTCGCTTGCATCACTCGCCGGCGGCTGGATCATCTACGACCTGCTCTGCAAGTCGCCGCTCGGCAAGAACACCTGGGGCCTGATGGCCGTGCTCTATGTCGTGCTGGTCTTCATGGGCTGGGGCTACACGCAGGTCTTCACCGGCCGCGCCGCCTTCCTGCATCTTGGCGCCTTCACCGCCACGATCATGTCGGCCAACGTCTTCATGATCATCATTCCCAACCAGAAGATCGTCGTCGCCGACCTGATCGCCGGCCGCACGCCGGATGCCAAATATGGCTACATGGCCAAGCAGCGCTCGCTTCATAACAACTACCTGACGCTGCCCGTCATCTTCTTCATGCTGTCGAACCACTATCCGCTCGCTTTCGGCACCACCTTCAACTGGGTGATTGCAGCACTCGTCTTCCTGATGGGCGTCACGATCCGCCACTGGTTCAACACCACCCATGCTCGCAAGGGCCGGCCGACCTGGACCTGGATCGTCACGGTCGTGCTCTTCATCCTCATCATGTGGCTGTCGACGGTTCCCAAGCTTTTAACCGGCGAGACCGAAAACGCATCCGTCGCCCCGGCCTTCCAGCAGTTTGCCGGCGATCCGCATTTTCCCGCCGTGAAGCAGCTGGTCGGCACGCGCTGTTCCATGTGCCATGCGGCGGAACCGGTCTATGAGGGCATCGCCCGACCGCCGAATGGTGTGATTCTGGAAAATGACGCGGAAATTGCCGCTCATGCGCGCGAAATCTATATACAGGCCGGCCGCAGCCATGCCATGCCGCCGGGTAACGTGACCGACATTACCCCCGATGAGCGCAAGCTGCTCGTCGCCTGGTTCGAAAGCGCAGTCGAAGGCAAACAAGAATGACCACGATACTCCTGCGCGGGCGCCTGCTCTCCTTTCGCCGTGCCCCGCTCAGCCTCGCCGATAGCGAGAGCTATCTCTACGAGACAGACGGCGGTCTGTTGATCGAGGATGGCATCATCGCCGCTGTCGGCACCTATGCTGATGTCAAGGCCAAAGCACCTGCCGAGGTCTCCGAAATCGATCACCGTCCGCATCTGATCATGCCTGGCCTCATCGACATGCACCTGCATTTCCCGCAGATGCAGGTCATTGCCTCCTATGCCGCAAATCTGCTGGAATGGCTGAACACCTACACATTCCCGGAGGAATGCCGCTTCGTCGAAAGCGCCCATGCGCAGAGGATCGCGACGCATTTCTACGACGAGCTGATCCGCCACGGCACGACGACGGCCGTTGCCTATTGCTCTGTTCATAAGACTTCGGCCGATGCCTATTTCGCGGAGGCCATGCGCCGCAACATGTGCATGGTCGGCGGCAAGGTGATGATGGACCGCAACGCACCGCAAGGCCTGCTCGACACGCCTGAGATGGGCTACGACGAGACCCGGCAGGTGATTGCCGACTGGCACGGCAGGGGCCGCAACCACGTCGCCATCACGCCGCGCTTCGCGATCACCTCGACGCCCGCCCAGATGGAGGCGACGGCAACACTCGCCCGCGAATTCCCCGATCTGCACATCCAGACGCATCTGTCGGAAAACCACGACGAGATCAAATTCACCTGCGAGCTCTACCCGGAAGCGATCGACTATACCGATATCTACGCCCGCTATGGCCTGCTCGGGCCGAAGAGCCTGTTCGGTCACGCCATCCATCTTTCGGAGCGTGAAGCCGACGCCATGAGCGAGAGCGGCGCGGTCGCCGTCCATTGCCCGACATCCAACCTCTTCCTCGGCTCCGGCCTCTTCCCGCTGAAGACGCTCGCCCGCCGTGAGAAGCCCGTTCGCATCGGTGTCGCCACGGATATCGGCGGGGGCTCGAGCTATTCCATGCTGCGGACCATGGACGAAGCCTACAAAATCCAGCAGCTTCTCGGCGAACGACTGAACCCGCTGGACAGCTATTACTACATGACGCTCGGCAATGCCGAGGCGCTGTCGCTGGTTGACAAAATCGGCACACTGGAGCCTGGCACGGATGCCGACCTCGTCGTTCTCAACGCCGCAGCGACACCTGCTATGGCTTTGAAGATGGAAGTGGTGAAGACGCTTCCGGAGGAACTGTTCCTGCTGCAAACCATGGGCGACGACCGCGCTGTGGCGGAGACTTATGTGGCGGGCGTCGCAATGAAAAGCGGGCTTTAGCAAGGCGATGGCTTGATGGTAAAACTCCTCTGAAATCAAATACCAGAGAAAGAGAAAGCGTGGTATTCGACCACATCACCAGATGTGAAGGTTCGATCCATGGCCAAGCCGCTGACCATCGCCGATCTCAAGAAAATGGCTCAGCGCCGCGTCCCGAAGATGTTCTTCGACTATGCGGATTCCGGCGCCTGGACGGAATCGACCTACGCCGCCAACGAAGCCGACTTTCGGGACATCAAGCTGCGCCAGCGGGTGCTGGTCGACATGACCAACCGCACGCTTGAGACGACGATGATCGGCCAGAAGGTGTCGATGCCGGTGGCGCTTGCGCCCACCGGCATGACCGGCATGCAGCATGCCGACGGTGAAATGCTGGCGGCGCGCGCGGCGGAAGAATTCGGCGTGCCCTTCACGCTGTCGACCATGAGCATCTGCTCGATCGAGGATGTCGCCTCCGTCACGACGAAACCCTTCTGGTTCCAGCTCTATGTCATGCGTGACAGGGGCTTCGTGCTTGACCTCATCAACCGCGCCAAGGCAGCCAGATGCTCCGCGCTGGTGCTGACCGCCGACCTGCAAATCCTCAGCCAGCGCCACAAGGATCTGCGCAACGGTCTCTCGGCCCCGCCGAAATTCACGCCGAAACATATCTGGCAGATGGCGACGCGCCCCTTCTGGTGCATGGAGATGATGAAGACGAAGCGTCGCAGCTTCGGCAACATCCTCGGCCACGCCAAGGGCCTCGACGACCTTCCCTCGATCACGACCTTCGCGAATGAACAATTCGACCCGCAGCTATCGTGGAAAGATGTCGCCTGGATCAAGGAACAATGGGGCGGTCCGCTGATCATCAAGGGCATTCTCGATGTCGAGGATGCGAGGCAGGCCGCCGAAACCGGCGTCGACGCCATCATCGTCTCCAATCATGGCGGCCGCCAACTCGATGGCGCCCCCTCTACGATCAGCATGCTGCCGCGGATCGTCGATGCCGTCGGCGACCGTCTCGAAGTGCATCTGGATGGCGGTATCCGCTCCGGTCAGGATGTGCTGAAGGCCGTGGCACTCGGGGCGCGCGGCACCTATATCGGCCGCCCCTTCCTCTATGGCCTCGGCGCCATGGGCAAGGACGGCGTTACGCTGGCGCTCGAGATCATCCGTAAGGAAATGGACGTCACCATGGCGCTGTGCGGCAAACGCGATATCAAGGATGTCGACTCCTCGATCATCGCCGGCCGTCAGTAAGATTGCGGCGGCATTCGGCCTGTCGCGAGCGCGGATGCCCACTCCGCGCGTCCATTGGCTTCCGCCAGTGCCGACATCGCCATGTTGTCGTATCGGACATTGCGGAATTGTGCCGTCCATCCACTGGCCGATTTTTCCAGCACCGCATAGCTCGCCATCGCGTGGCCGGTTTCGACCTTGTGCGGATAGGGCTTGTCATCGTCATAGGCAGGGCCGCCGACGCTGCCGGGATTGACGATAAGACGGCCGCCTGAAAGTGCTGCCATGCGCGGAATATGCGTGTGACCACACAGGATCAATGGGCTTTCGATACCTTCCGCCAGCGCTTCGATCTCTGCCTGCGGCCGCAGCACCACGCTGCCGTCGGCAACGGCCATATCCAGCCAGTAGAGGTTGTCATCCTTAGGCGTCGCGTGGCAGAGATAGACCTCATCCCTGTAGATCAGGTCRACCGGCAGCGACCGTAGCCAATCGAAATGGGCTGCACCAAGCTGCGCATAGGCTGCAGCGTCCGAGATATGCATCTCCTCCGGCGGTCCTTCGATCAGATAGCGGTCGTGATTGCCGCGCACGGTCGGAATGGAGAGCGATAGCAGCCGGTCGGCCACCCTGCCCGCCTCCAGCGGGCCACTGAAACAATCGCCGAGATTGACAATATCTGTAATCCCTTGGGCAGCGATGTCAGCCAGCACAGCGTCCAGTGCGGGGTAGTTTCCATGGATATCGGCAATAGCGGCAAAGCGCATGTCAGCTCCCGCGATAGGTGGAATAGCCATAGGGCGAGATCAGCAGCGGCACATGATAATGCGCCGCGATATCGGCAATGCCAAAGCGGATCGGCACGAGATCGAGGAAGGCCGGATGCGGCAGAGGCGTGCCATTTGCCCTCAGATAATCGCCGGCGTGAAAGAGCAGTTCGTAGGTGCCGGCACGAAAGCTCTCGCCGGTGAGGATCGGTCCGCCATCGACGCGACCATCGGCATTGGTCTCGACCGTCTTGATAAGGTGGCGAAGCTCACCCTCGATGTGAAAGAGATCGATCCTCAACCCCTGTGCCGGCTTGCCCAGCGCAGTATCGAGAACATGAGTGGTCAGTCCGGTCATAGGCCTGGCTCTTTGATGATGAAGGGTTCGTCGAAAAAGAATTCTTCCAGATTGTTGCCCGGCCCGTCACGATCGACAACGAGAAAATCGCTCGGCTCACCGAGCGCCATCAGCGGATGGTGCCAGACATTGCGCCTGTAATTGACGCCCTGATCGCCGCGCGCGAGAAAGGCCTGCGGACGACCGGGACGACCGCCCTCATCTTCCGAAACGACGACGAGGAAGGGACGGCCTGATATCGGCGAGAAGCTCTGGCTGCCGAACGGATGCCGTTCCATCATGCCGAGCTCGTAGGGAAAACCGCGCGGCTGGCCACGGAAGAGATTGATGATGATACGAGCGCCCTCGCCTGCAGCTTCAGGCGTGGCAAGCGCATGGAAACGCTCGGTGTTGCCGCCATTGATCAGCCGCATGCTTGTGGGATCGGCTTCGATCACGTCACCGAACGGGGCGAAGGCAGATTTGGTAAGGCGAGAGACGTCAATAAAGCGGGACATTGGGACTACTCGCCTTGCGCACGCCAGTGGCGGACAAGATCAAGCCTGTCGAGCAGATCAGGCACGTCGTCTTTGGCTGTCGCCCAGACCTTCTCCAGATCAATGTCGAAATAGCCATCGGCAATGCGGTTACGCATGCCGCGCATCGCACCCCAGGGAAACTCGGGGTGCTCGACAGCGAATTCAGGATGGATCCTCATCAATTGAGCAGCCGTCTCCGATGCCATCAGGAGGCTCATCCCGACGGCACGCTGCAAAATGATATCCTCAAGAAACCGCTGCTTGCTGACATCTGCGATCATTGCATGAGCATCGGCCGCCGCCGAGCGCATCCGCTCCAGAAGATACGGGATACGGCTCTCGTTCATATGGGCTTGGCCTCGGAAAGAACCCGGGTCCGGATCGATTCAGGAAAATCGCCGGGGGTCAGCAAGTGGATCGACGTGCCAATCATCATCTGCTCCAAAGCATCCTGCAAACCACCAAGCGTCAGCAATGTGCTGCCTGGCAGCGCATCCACCAGAATATCCAGATCGCTATCCGGCCGATCCTCACCGCGGGCAACGGAGCCGAAGACACGCGGGTTCGCCGCGTTGAAGCGTTTGGTCGCTTCGCGGATCGCCTGCCTGTTCTTTTCCAGCACTTCCGACGGTCTCATCGCGGCGTCAACCCTGATGCCGCGAATATAAGGGACGTGGCTGAAAGAGGAAAGAACTCAAGCCTTCACCCCATAGAGCCTGAGGCGCATCGTGCCGCCATCCGGATGCATGGCGTAGCGCACATGCGTGATGGGGCCGATATCGGCGATCGTATCGCTGCCATATTCATGGATGTGATCCATCTGCAGCTTGCTGCGCGGAAGGATCGGCTTCCAGTTTTCCGAAGCGGCAATATCGGCCTCCGAGAGCGTATCGCCGAGATCAGGCAGATAGGCGCCGAACAGTTCGCAAGTGTCGGGGAAATTGCCCTTGTAGAAGGCGGTGTCGACGATCACGCGCTTGATCGTGCCGGCATGACCGAGGCGGATGATCGCCCAGTCGTGACCCGGGCCGCGACGACGCTTGGTTTCCCAGCCGTCGCCCATGTTGAGGCCGCGGCCGGGGCCGAGCAGCTTGTCGGGATGGCCGTAATGCGCATCCGACCAGGCAAGCGACTTCGCGCCATTGAAGATATAGGCAAGGTCGATCTCCTCGCCCGCGCCGACCTTAGACCAATCGAAATAGGCCGAGCCATAGACGCGCAGACGCGCCACGCCACCGTCCGGGTAAATATGCAGGCGAAGATGCGTCCAGATCTTCTCCTTGTCGGCATTCTCGAAGAAGTGGTGGGCGCTGGAGCCGAGCGGCGATTTGGGCAGGATTTCCGTCCATGCGGTCGCGTCAGTCGGATCGCCGCTCTCGACGAAGGCCGCCTCGATCGAGCAATGCGGCGGATAGTTGCCGGTGAAATAGCTGGTATCGACATCGAAGCCAAAGATGCGACCCGGCATGGCGAGCTTCACGATTGCCCAGTCATGGCCGGGAACGCGCTTGCGACGGCTTTCCCAGCCGTCCATGTACTTGCCGTTATCGTCATAGAGATCCGGATCGAAGCTTGCCGGCACATCCTGCAGCATGCGCTCCAGCGGCGCGAAGAATTCGTCCGTGGCGTAGAGACCTTTGGCGCCGAGACGGGCCGAGGCAAGATTGATGGCGCCCGTGGCGAAAGCTGGCAGGCTGGTATCGGTCGTAGCGGTCATTCAGGTCTCCGGAAGCATGGATGTCAGGCGCAGCAACGCGATCTTTTCGACCTGCGCTGCCGCAGTCACGAATTCTTCGTCGCTGGTATTGTCGATCCGCTTTTCGAAAGCGGCAAGGATATCGTCCTTGTTCAGCCCCTTCACCGCGATGATGAAGGGAAAGCCGAATTTCTGCGTATAGGCGGAATTGAGCTCGGTGAAACGCGCATGCTCGGCAGGGCTCAACCGGTCGAGCCCGGCACCAGCCTGTTCCTTTTTGCTGTCTTCAGTCAGCTCACCCGATATCGCCAGCCGCCCGGCAAGATCGGGATGAGCACGCAAGACGCCGAGGCGCTCCTCCCTGCTCGCGGCGCGGAAAATGGCGACGAGCTCCGTGTGCACACGATCCACCGTCAGCTTGTCGCCGACGAAGCCATCGTCATAAGCCCGCTCGGCGATGAAGGGCGAATGCTCGAACACCCCGCCGAAACGGGATACAAATTCGTTGCGCGAAATCATCAGACTGTTTCCGGCTTGTGGTTCGCATGCCAGTGCCGCGCGATCTCGATACGGTGAGGGATCCAGACCTTGTCGTGCTTCAGCACATATTCCATGAAGCGCCTCAGCGACGCCACGCGTCCCGGCCGGCCGACGAGACGGCAGTGCAGACCGACCGACATCATCTTCGGACTCCCCTCCTTGCCTTCCTCGTAGAGCGTATCGAAGGCGTCCTTGAGGTAGGTGAAGAACTGGTCACCGGAATTGAAGCCCTGCGGCGTGGCAAAGCGCATGTCGTTGGTTTCGAGCGTATAGGGAATGATGAGGAAGGGATTTTCGTCGATGCCCTTCACCCAATAGGGCAGATCGTCTGCATAAGAGTCCGACGAATAAAGGAACCCGCCCTCCTCCTGCACCAGCTTCAGCGTATTGTCGGAGGGCTTGCCCTGATACAGGCCATAGGGCCGCTCACCCGTCAGCTCGGTATGCAGACGCACGGCTTCGAGAATGTGCTTGCGCTCCAGATCCTCGGGGAAATCCTTGTATTCCAGCCAGCGGTAGCCGTGGCTGGCAATCTCCCAGCCCGCTTCCTTCATGGCGGCCACCGCTTCCGGATTGCGGGCCATGGCAAGCGTCACGCCATAGACGGTCGCCTGCACCTTGAGATCGGTGAAAAGACGCCAGAGCCGCCAGAAGCCGGCGCGGGAGCCGTATTCGTAGATCGACTCCATGTTGAGATTGCGCTGGTTCGGCCAGGGCTGCGCGCCGACGATTTCAGACAGCAGGTTTTCCGAAGCCGGATCGCCGTCGAGGATGGAGCTCTCGCCGCCCTCCTCGTAATTGATGACGAACTGCACTGCGACGCGTGCCTCGCCGGGCCACTTCGGATCGGGCGTATTGCGCCCGTAGCCGATGAGATTGCGCGGATAGGTCTCGGATACCATCAAATCACCTTTTGAAAAGACAGGTGAAACGGTAGCATCCGTGAGCGGAATGTCGAGCCGTAAAAGTGCGTAACTGGCCTTCGGCCCGAGGCGCGCGCCTCAGGCGATTTTGCGCGCGCTGACCTTGCCCATCGGATGCAGCGAGTGCACACGGAACGGGCCGCCGGTGCCCTCCTCGATCATCAGCGCGACATTCGAGACCGTCACCGGTTCGGCAAGCACCGGATCGAACAGTGACCGCAGTGCCTGCTCGATACGCGGCATGTCGACCGCGTTGACCGGACCTGTGACCGGCATATGAAAGCGGAACTCGTCCATCACGTAGGGATTACCCCAGCGATGCAGGTTCGTGAATTGCGCGGCCGACAGTCCATCCGGATCGCTGCGCTCGATATCCGCCTCGGAGAGCGGCGCACGAAACCGGTCGAACTCCTGGACGATAGCAGATGCGAGGTAGTGAACCTGATCGCAAGGACGGATCGGTGACAGGCTGTAGAACGTGCCGAGGCGCGCAACTTCCAGACGCGGAATCTGGAAGGGCGAAAGCGTCCCGCAAAAGCGCATCAGATCGCGCAGCAGTTGCGATTCGGAAACCTCGGGCGAGAGGTGGAAAGGGGCCTTCAGCACGCCGTGAAACCCATAGCGACGCGGCACTGCCGTATGAAAGGCGATCTCATGGATCCCGAGGCCGCGGATTGCCGGGGGCTCGACCATATCGCCTGAAAATACGTTGCGGCCAAGCCAATTGGCCGCCACATGCGAGAGCGGATCGCTCGCGGGGGGCGTGAAGCAAATGGCATAGCGCATGCGATTTCCTCCATCGGATGAAATGAGCGCAGGATCACGTCCCGCGCCGTCGATGCGCAAGCAGATAGGTGATTTGCATGACAGAATAACGAAGCGGAGCGGCCTCTAATTCACGTTTAACGTGAAGAGATTGTGATGTGGTTTGAAATTGCAAAGCTTTCCGGCAACAAAAATTCTGCATTTGCATCGCTTGCAATGCATATCGCCGCTTCCGCCAGCCGATGCGCGAGCCCGAAACTGACCTTGAAACCACCCGTCAGGGCGATGAGATTGTGATTCTCCGGATGCGCGCCGACCATTGGATCGCGGTCGATCGCCTTGGGACGCAATCCGGCCCAGCGCTCGATGACAGACGCATCGCGCAGCACAGGAACCATGTCGCGGGCGGCTTCGATCAGCGCGTCGAGTTGCTCATCGGTGGAAAACGGATCGGCAAAGCTGTTCTCGCTGGTGCTGCCGACAGCCACATGCCCGCCCTCATGCGCGACGACATAGAGCCCATCGCGGAAGATTGTCGGCAAGGCGGGGTCGATATCGGCGGCAAGCAGCGCCGCCTGCCCTTTCACGGCTTGCCCGAGAGGTTTCCGCAACCCGGGCGTCAGTTTTTCCAGAAAGGGAAACGAGCGATATCCCGCTGCGAGGATGCAGCGGCCGAAGGCGATCGTCCCGCCGTCGATCGAGGCCGTTCCCCGCGCCGGATCGAGCTCTGCTATTTCCGTATTCTCCAGCATCCGCACATGCCCTGCGTTGCCCAGAAAGGCGACAAGTGCTGCCACCAGCGAGCGTGGCGCGACACGAGCGGCAAGCGTGTCATGCACGAAACCGCTCTCGCCAGCGGCCGGATCGATCCAGCCTTCACCGGGTGGTCTATCCAGCACATGCCAATGGAAACGCCGCTCTCCCGCTCTCCAGTGAGCCTCCGCATCCTTGGAATGGCCAAGGGCGATCTCGCGCAGATGCGGCTTCGGCAGCGGGATGAGCCGGCCGGAGCGCCGATAGCCGGCCGAGAGCCCGGTCGCCTCCTCGATAGCGGCAATTTCCGCCTCCAGCGAAACCAGCGCATCGAACTGGAACTGCTTCTTTTCCGACCAGCGATTCGGCATATGCGGCATCAGGGCGCCGAGCAGTCCGCCGCTTGCGCCACTGCCGAGATGCCTGGCGTCGGCAAGCACCGTTTTTATGCCGCGGCGCTCGGCATGAACGGCTGCCCACAGGCCCATAATGCCGCCGCCGACAATGAGGAGATCGATCGATGATTGACCCGAGGCCGGGGCGGGATTATCGGCTTTTTCCATGACAGACATCAATCCCGATCAGATCGGCGCGGGCAAGCCGCAGCCCCTCGAATGGCGCGACGGCGATATGCCCTATTCGACCGCCTTTGGCGACCATTTTTATTGCCAGACCGATGGAAGGCTGGAATGCGGCCACGTCTTCCTCTCGGGAAACGGCCTGCCTGATCGATGGAGCGGCCACCCAACGTTTCTCATTGGCGAACTCGGCTTCGGCACCGGGCTGAATTTTTCCGAGACCTGGCGGCAATGGAAACTCTACCGCCAGCCCGGACAGCATCTGCATTTCATGTCCTTCGAGCTCTATCCGATGCGCCGCGCGGAAATCGACCGCGCGCTGGCACATTGGCCGGAAATCGATGCCGAGCGGCAGGCGCTCGCCGCCATCTGGCCGGATATTCCCAAAGGCATCGTCTCGCTCGATCTGGATGAGCAGACGAGGCTCAGCGTCGTCTGCGGCCGTGCGATCGATGGGGTTTCTGAAGCCGCTCCCGGATTCGACGCCTGGTATCTCGACGGCTTCGCCCCATCGCGCAACAGCGATATGTGGTCGGAAGAACTGATGCGTCTCGTCTGCGAAAAGACTGCTGCTGGCGGAAGTTTCGCGACCTATGCCGCCGCGGGTTTCGTGCGCCGCAATCTCGCGGCCGCCGGCTTTATTGTCGAGCGTCGCAAGGGGTTCGCCGGCAAGCGGGAAATGCTCTGCGGGGTAAAGCCTCAGTAGCCGGAGCGGCCCGGCTGCAATTCGCCACCACCAAGCCACTGGCGAATCTTGTCTTCCAGAAGTTCCGGGCTGATCGGCTTGGACATGTAATCGTCCATGCCGGCATCGAGGCAAAGCTCGCGGTCGCTTTCCAGCGCATGCGCGGTGACACCGATAACGGGCACGCGATGCCCCTGCCCCTGTTCCCTCTCGCGGATCAGCCTGGTCGCCTGATGGCCGTTCATGACGGGCATCGAGACATCCATCATGATCAGCCGCGGAGTATGACGCTCCCAGGCCTCCACCGCTTCCTCGCCGTTGTTGACGACGAGGAAGGAAAGCCCGGTTCCCTGCAGGATCTGCGTGAAGACGATCTGGTTGACCTCATTATCCTCGGCGACGAGCACATCGACGAAATCGGCAGCTCGTCTTTGCGGAGCAGGTGCAGGTGCGGGTGCCGGCGGCGGCACCTCGATCTCTTTCTGCAGCCGCGCAATCTCGGCCTCGGAGGCCTGTTTGACGCGGCTTGCCCGCACCACCTCGACGACCGTATTGCGCAACAAGTTGGCGCGCGCCGGTTTCATCAGATGCGCATGGCCGTTCAGCGCCGCAAACTCCTTCTCCGTTCCGGAAATATCCATCGAGGTCAGGAAGATGATCGGCAGCTCCACGAAACGGCTATCAGCGCGAAGGCGGCGGGCGACTTCGGCGCCGTTCATGTCGGGCATATGATAATCGAGCACGACGGCATCGACCTTGATGCCGAGATCAGTGGCAGCCTCCAGAATGGCAAAGCCCGTGGCGCCACCCTCTGCGGCAACGCCGTCAAAGCCCCAGAGGCCGAGCTGTTCGGTGAGGATCCGGCGATTGACCTCATTGTCGTCGACGACGAGGATGCGCGCACCCTGCACGTTGATCGGCAAAGGCTTCGGCTCGATGCGGGCGGCGGCAACGGCGAAAGGCAGCTTGACGGTAAAGACCGAGCCCTTGCCCCATTCGCTTTCAACATCGATGTAACCGCCGAAGAGATCGACGAGACCGGCGGTGATTGCCAGGCCTAGGCCCGTGCCCTCATGCCGCCGGGTCGATGAGGCATCGACCTGCGAGAATTTGTCGAAGACCGTTTCCACCTTCTCGGGCGGAATGCCGATGCCGGTATCCTCGATGCGGATGCTGATCATGATCTCGCCGCCGGCGGATTGCTCCGAGCCGATATCGACGAAGACATGGCCGCGCTCCGTGAATTTCACCGCATTGCCGACGAGGTTCGTAACGATCTGGCGGAAACGCCCGGCATCGCCGATGACGGCTGCAGGCAGATCGGGTGCCGCGCGCACCAGAAGCTCGATATCCTTCTCGGCTGCGGGCGAGGAAAGCAGCGTCGCCACATCCTCGACAGCCTCGATCAGATCGAAGGCCGCCTTGCGCAGCTTCATCTGCCCGGCATCGATCTTCGAGAAATCAAGGATGTCGTTGATGATCGTGAGCAGCGCATTGCCCGACTTGACGATGATGTCGACGAAGGTCTTCTGGCGGGTATCGAGATTGGTCTTGGCAAGCAGTTCCGCCATGCCGAGCACGCCGTTCATCGGCGTGCGGATCTCATGGCTCATATTGGCAAGGAATTCCGACTTGGCGCGGTCTGCGGCCTCGGCGCGCGACAGAAGCTGCGTCAGTTCCTCCTCGCGCCGTTTGAGCTCGGTAACGTCAGTGAATAGTGCCACCCAGTGCTGCCGTTCGCTGATGGTGGCTTCCATGTTCACCCAGCGCTCGCCGCCGACGTGGAAGACAGTGGAGATCGGCTGACGCGCGGCGATATTGGCACGCCACCCCTCCAGCGTTTCGACCGCCTGGTCGTGGAAATCGCCGCGATTGGCGCAGAAGTGGAAGAGATCGATCCATTCCCGGCCAACTTCCGTCAGTTCGGCCGGAATGCGCAGCACCTCGGCTAGCCCGTCATTGGAAAGCTTGATCAGGCCGTCCTGGACGATCGCAAGCCCCTGCGGCATGGCATGCGTCGCATCGCGCATCATTTCGCCGAGATTTTCCAGCGCCGCACGAGCCTCGTGGATTTCCCTCTCGCGCTCACGCACCGAGGAAATATCGGAATAGGTCAGCAGGATACGGTTGCTGGAAATGCGCCGGCTGTCGAAAATGACCGACTTGCCCGCGGCCCAGTCAAGCTCGATCGGCTCCGGATTATCAGCCTCGAAAAGCCCCTTGCGAAATCCGTAGATCTCTTCCG
The DNA here is from genome assembly GCF_056398305.1 of Rhizobium sp. 01T444. NCBI lineage: Bacteria > Pseudomonadati > Pseudomonadota > Alphaproteobacteria > Hyphomicrobiales > Rhizobiaceae > Rhizobium > Rhizobium sp. 01T444. Next base: position 335,862 of record NZ_JBFTPD010000002.1, on the reverse strand, counting down.
GTGTCTGCGTCTCACCATAGCGGCCGAGTTCGTAATTGCGCTTGATGACATCGATGAACGGCCGCCCATCGAAACGGTCGTCGAGCGGCAGCTCCCAGATGCTGTAGAACTCATCATTGACGTAGAGAATGGTGTGGTCGTTGTCGAGGATGAGCACGCCGACCGGAAGCGAGCGCAGGATGCTCTCGATTTCCTGATGCAGCACTTCCTCATGCTTGCGCGCCTCGATCAGTTCCTTCTCGCGCGCCTTCAGGGGCGTGATGTCGGAGAAGGAGCCGACGACATAGTGCTTGCCATCAGGTGTTACGACCCGGTTGACACGGGAGATCACCTGGAAGATTTCGCCGTCGGTATTCGGCAGGTAGCTCTCGACCTCGATCAGCGCGCCGTTTTTCAGCGCCCGCAGGTTTTCCCGGTAGATCGCCTCACCCGCCTCCTGCCCGAACATGTCGTGCTCGGTCAGGCCGAGCACCTTGGAGCGGGCATGGCCGGTGAAGGTCTCGTAATATTGGTTCGCATAGACCAGCCGGTGGTCCTCGTCTCGCACGAAGGCGGCGACCGGGAGATCCTCCATGATGGTGCGCAGCAGATCGCGCTCCCGCACACTTTCATGCCAGGCGGTCTCACCCACAGGCGCAGGCTTGCTGCCACCAGGCGCAGACTTGCTGCCGTCTGGCGCATACCTGCTGCCATCAGGCGCATACTTGCTGCCACTCCGATAGGCGGCATTGACGATCAGCGGCCGGCCGTCATCGGCAAAGATGCCGATCGGATGATCGAGATTTTCGAGCGCCTCGCGGATGCGGCCGAGATCGGTCGCCATCGTATCCGCCACCTCAGGAATGGCGCGGCGCGGTTCGCGTGCATCGAAGATGCCGAGCACATAGGCCCGGTCCTGGGAAGGCGAAAAGCTCTCGATCAGCACGCGCTCATGGCTGAGGCCTGCGGCATCGAATGAAATGGCGCTCTCTTCCGTACCGAACACCAGCGCACGGCGTTCGCGATCCTCGCGCTCCTCTTCTTCCGGCCGGTCGAAGAGTTCGCGGCTGCGCCGCCCGATGAAATCGGAAATCTCGCGACCAAAGAAGCGGGCATAGGCCTCGTTGACGGCGACATAGCGGAGTTCGCTGTTTTTGACATAGGCCGGGGTATCCAGATCAGCGATCCGGCGGCAGGCCAGCTCCAAGAGTTCCCCGGTAAAATTCAAAAAATCTTCACTCCCGCAATGAACGAAATATCTCCTAGAACAACTATAACGCCAAGGCTTTTAACAAGCTGTTAACCATAAAATTCCACTGGCAAAAATTCCAAGCCGGCTCATGAAGTTGATGAATCAGAGTGACAATAAAGGCTTGCACGAAACTGAAATGATTTGAAGATTCACCAAGAAACCCGCCACCGGGCCACAGGGTGGATCCCGGCCCGGCAATGGTCAAGCATGGAGAAAATTTAATCCCGACGCGGCTTGCGCGACCATCAGCGCGCCGCGATCGGCGCCGATTCTGGCAATGGCTTCAATGACGAGCCTACCACGAAAGGAATTCGACATGTCCGTTCTTCATAAGACAATGGCGGCGGGCCTGATTGCACTGACATTTGCCGGCGCTTCGCTGGCAACGGCCGGGACTGCAAACGCCCATTCCGGCAATGCCTTCTGGGGCGGCCTTGCCGGTGGTGTCGTCGGCGGCGTTGTGGGTGGAGCGATCGCCTCGCGTCCCGCTTACCCTGGACCCTATGCTTATTATCCACGACCTTATGCCTACTATCCGGCCTATCCCGCCTATTACGGTCCGCGCTACTGCCATCCCGAATGGCGTTACGATCGCTGGGGCCAGCCCTATCGCATTGAAGTCTGCAGGCGCTGAGGGCTTTCCCGGCTCCGCTTGACCTCCCACCAGCATCGGGCCATGCATCGCATGACCCGAGGGAGGAATGTGATGCCGGAACCACTCAAGAACCTTCTCCACCCGGCGCTCGTACGCGCGATGGCTGAGATCATCGCCGCCAACGCGCCCTCCTTCGACCGCGACCGCTTCACCGCACTTGCAACTGATGGCATCGAATCGCTGGAGCTCATGGAGCGCGCAGCACTGATCCGCGACGCGCTCTTTGCGACCCTGCCCGAAAACTTCCCCGAGGCGGCAGCCATTCTCGCTGCAAGCCTGCCGACCACCGGCAAGATTGGGCTGACGGGCTGGATGCTGCTGCCCATCAATCAGTTCATCGCGGCGCGCGGCATCAGAGATTTCGATATCGGTCTTGACCTTCTGAAAGCGCTGACGCCGCATTTCACGGCGGAGTTCGGCATCCGCCAGTTCATCCATCAGGATCAACAGCGAGCGCTGGCGACGATCGCTCGCTGGGTCGATGACGCCAACCACCATGTCCGCCGGCTGGCGAGCGAAGGCACCCGCCCGCGCCTGCCCTGGGCGATGCGCCTGCCGCAGTTGATCAAGGACCCTTCTCCCATCCTGCCGATTCTGACTGCGCTGATGGACGATCCCGAAGACTATGTTCGCCGTTCAGTGGCAAACAGCCTGAACGATATCGCCAAGAATCATCCGGATCTCGTCGCGTCCTTCATCGCCGAGCATATCGAAGGCGCTTCTGCCGAGCGCCGCTGGCTGCTGAAACATGCTTCCCGCACCCTTCTGAAAAAGGGCCATGCCCGGGCGCTCGCCAACTTCGGCTTCGGCGCGGCCGCTTCGCTGGAGTGCAATTTGCTGCTCGCGAACCCGGCAGTGCTTTTCGGCGAAGGGCTGGATTTCGAGATCCGCCTGCGCAATGCCGGCGATATCGCGCAATCCCTGATGATCGACTACGCGATCCACCATGTGAAGGCCGACGGCTCGCTCTCTCCCAAGGTCTTCAAATGGAAGACCGTCACGCTGGAAGCGGGCGAAGACCATATCGTGCAGCGCCGCCACGCCATGCGGCCGATCACGACGCGGCGCTACTATCCCGGCGAGCATCGCATCGTCATTCTCGTCAACGGCACCGAGACGGCCTCGGGAAATTTCGTCCTTTCCATGCCCTCTGAGGTCATTGTCGGCCGATCCCCTTGACTTTCAGTGGGAAATAGACCACATGGCGCTCAGCTTTCACCTTCCGGCCGCCGCGTGAGCGTGCCACTGCGATAGACGCTGAAGAAGGACAGAGCGCATTCTGATAATGCCGCACCCAAGAGCGGCAAGACGCGCTGGAAGCTTTTTCCAACTTACAAGTTCCCATTTCACGCGGGGTTCTTGACGCCAGATTAACACCGGACCGCATTCGGCGATCCGGCGTTTTCGTTTGGCGCGCCCTAAAAGGTTATGACTTGACCAATTTTGAATCGCTCGGTGTCTCCAAGCCGGTCGTCGCCACTCTGTTCCAGCTCGGCATCGAAACGCCGACGCCCATCCAGGAACAGGCTATCCCACTCCTCATTCAGGGCCGTGACCTGATCGGCCTTGCCCAGACCGGCACCGGCAAGACGGCCGCCTTCGGCCTGCCGCTCATCGAGCGCCTGCTCAAGGAAGAAAAGCGTCCCGACAACCGCTCCGTCCGCACGCTGATCCTGGCGCCGACACGCGAACTGGTGAACCAGATCGCCGACAGTCTCAGAAATTTCATCCGCAAGTCGCCGCTGCGCATCAACGTCGTCGTCGGCGGTGTCTCCATCAACAAGCAGCAGCTTCAACTCGAGCGCGGCTCCGACATCCTCGTTGCCACTCCCGGCCGCCTGCTTGATCTCTGCAACCGCAATGCCATTACACTGACGGCTGTGCGCTACCTCGTGCTCGATGAAGCCGACCAGATGCTCGATCTCGGCTTCGTGCATGACCTGCGCAAGATCGCCAAGATGGTGCCGAAGCGCCGCCAGACCATGCTCTTCTCGGCAACCATGCCGAAGGCGATTGCCGATCTCGCCGGCGACTACCTGACCGATCCGGTTACGGTCCAAGTGACGCCTCCGGGCAAGGCTGCCGACAAGGTCGAGCAGTATGTGCACTTCGTTCCCGGCAAGAACGACAAGACGGTTCTCTTGAAGAAGTCGCTGACCGAAAACCCTGATGGCCGCGCCATCGTCTTCCTGCGCACCAAGCACGGCGCTGAAAAGCTCGCCAAGCATCTGGAGCAGGTCGGCTATTCCGTCGCCTCCATCCATGGCAACAAGAGCCAGGGCCAGCGCGAACGTGCGCTGAAGGGCTTCCGCGACGGCGCCATCAAGACGCTGATCGCAACCGACGTCGCCGCTCGCGGCATCGATATCCCTGCCGTCAGCCACGTCTTCAACTACGACCTGCCGGAAGTGGCGGAAGCCTACGTCCACCGCATCGGCCGCACGGCCCGTGCCGGCCGCGACGGCATTGCGATTGCCTTCTGCGCACCCGACGAAGCCCGCCTGCTGCGCGACATCGAAAAGCTGATGGGTATCGACATTGCCGTTGCCAGCGGCGAACCGCCGGCTGACATGCGTGCCGCTCCCCGTAGCAACAATCGCGGCCGTGGCCAGAACCAGCAGCGCGGCCCAGGTGGTCGTGGTGAAGGTGGCCGTGGTGAAGGTGGCGAGCGTCGCGAAGGTGGCCGTCGTGAAGGCGGACGCAGCGAAACCCGCAATGGCGGCCGTCCCGCCGGCCATGGTGACCGCCGTCCGCGTAACGATGGCGACGTCACTGAAGTGCGCGCCGGCGAAGAGCGCCGCGCGCGCCCTCAGCACAACAACCGCAATCAGGATTTCCGTGGCCAGCGCCGCAATGAGCAGGCTCCGGATCACGGCCCGGACAATGATCTGGTTTCGACCTCGGATTTCCGCCCTGCCCGCAATCAGCAGCAGCGCCTGGCTCAGCCGGCTGAGGCAACCGGTCATCATCGCGGTAACAAGCAGCACGTCCATGGCCGCCCGCCGCGCAATCACGGCGACCAGCAGCCGCAGGGCGAACAACGCCGCGAGGGCAATGGCGGTCTGCGCCGCAAGGGCCGCAATGGCGGCGGCCCGCGTCGCGAACGCGCTTAAGCTAGTGATATCAGTGAGGGCCGGAGCGATCCGGCCCTTTTCTTTTGGCCGTCCTTCGGTCACCGGCACGGGCAGAGTTTGATCCGTCGCCCGGGCAGGAAATAATCACCTGCTCATCTTTTGTGCGCGACGTCAGGATTGACAGGAATCCGCCTCGCGCCAGATTTTGATAAATGCCCAGTTTTTCACCGGTTTTTCGCACTGCAGAAGATTTTATGAATCTTCCATGCGAACTGTGCATGGTTCTTGCATTGCCTTTTGCGTTGTATTCAAATGAAGAAAAAAGGGGAGCCACACCTTTGGCATTTGATGAAATGATCACCGGAGACGAAAGTCCCCGTACGCCATATGAAAAATACTTTGAGTGGTACAACAGCCAAGACCGGGCACATCTGATTTCAAAGTCCCGCGACGCTGAAAACATCTTCCGCAAAACCGGCATCACCTTCGCGGTTTACGGCCACGCCGACAGTTCCGAAAAGCTCATCCCCTTCGACATTATCCCGCGCATCATCTCCGCCCGCGAATGGCGAAAGCTCGCTCAGGGTATCGAGCAGCGGGTGATCGCGCTCAACGCTTTCCTCGATGATATCTACCACAAGCAGGAAATCATTCGCGCAGGCCGCATCCCGCGCGAGCTGATCGAAAAGAACGTTGCATTCCTGCCCGAGATGATCGGCTTCCGGCCGCCCGGCGGCGTCTACACTCATATCGTCGGCACGGATATCGTGCGCACCGGCGAGGACCAGTTCTATGTGCTGGAGGATAATGCCCGCACGCCCTCGGGCGTCAGCTACATGCTGGAAAACCGGGAAACCATGATGCAGATGTTCCCGGAGCTCTTCCATGAGAACAAGGTGCAGCGAGTCGAGGACTATCCCTATCTCCTGCGCCAGAGCCTGGCTTCGCTGGCACCTCCCGGCTGCAAGGGCAAGCCGCGCGTCGCCGTTCTGACGCCCGGTATCTATAATTCCGCCTATTATGAACATTCCTTCCTCGCCGACACGATGGGTGTCGAGCTCGTCGAAGGCTCGGATCTCCGCGTCATCGACGGCAAGGTGAAGATGCGCACGACGCGAGGCTATGAGGCGATCGATGTGCTCTATCGCCGGGTCGACGACGACTTCCTCGATCCCCTCACCTTCCGCCCGGAATCGGCCCTCGGCATTCCCGGCATCATGGATGTCTACCGCTCCGGCAATATCACCATCGCCAATGCACCCGGCACCGGTATTTCCGACGACAAGGCGATCTATTCCTACATGCCCGAGATCGTCGAGTTCTATACGGGCCGCAAGCCGATCCTCGAGAACGTGCCGACCTGGCGCTGTTCGGAAGCATCAAGCCTGAAATATGTGCTGGAGCACCTGGAAGAACTGGTCGTCAAGGAAGTGCACGGCTCCGGCGGCTACGGCATGCTCGTCGGCCCGACCGCTTCCAAGAAGGAACGCGTCGATTTCGCCGAGAAGCTGAAGGCAAAGCCCAGCAATTACATTGCCCAGCCCACACTTTCGCTGTCCACCGTTCCGATCCTCGTCAACAAGGGTATCGCACCCCGCCATGTCGACCTGCGCCCTTACGTGCTGGTCTCCGACAAGGTGCAGATCATTCCGGGGGGGCTCACCCGCGTGGCGCTGAAGCAAGGCTCGCTGGTGGTCAATTCCAGCCAGGGCGGCGGCACCAAAGACACCTGGGTATTGGAGGACTGATGCTCGGAAGAACTGCAAACGGGCTCTACTGGATGTTCCGGTATATCGAGCGCGCCGAGAATATTGCACGTCTCGTGGATGCCGGCCTGCGCATGTCGCTGACGCGCAGCGACGCCGGTGATGACAATTGGGACGGCGTGCTGCAAAGCGCCGGCGTGCGCGAACTCTATGACGAGACCCATTCGAAGCTGACCGGTCCTGATGTCATCGACTACATGTTGCGCGACCGCCAGAACGCGTCGAGCGTCATGTCCTGCATTGATTTCGGCCGCAACAACGCCCGCATGGTGCGCACCGCGCTGACGCGGGAGACCTGGGAAGCGACCAACGAATGCTGGATCGATCTCAAGGAACTGCTGTCGAAAAAACTGAAGGCAGCAGAACTGCCCGAGGTCATCGATGTCATCAAGCATCGCGCCGGCCTCATCCGCGGCGCCTTCCATGGTTCGATGCTGCGCAACGAGCTCTATAATTTCGCCCGCATCGGCACCTTCATCGAACGTGCGGACAATACGAGCCGCATCCTCGACGTGAAATATTACGTGCTGCTGCCCTCGATCTCGCAGGTAGGCTCTTCGGTCGACAACGTTCAGTGGGAGTCGATCCTGCGTTCGGTCTCCGCCCACCGTTCCTATAGCTGGGCCTATGACGGCGAATACCGCGCCATGAACATTGCCGACTTCCTGATCCTGAACGGTCAGATGCCGCGTTCGCTCGCCTATAGCTACGAGAAGATCGTCAGCAACCTCGGTTACATCGCCAAGGATTACGGCGAGCGGCTGGCCGCACATGATACGGCGGATGCCATTCGCGCCACGCTGCAGACATTGAAGATAAAGGATGTCATGGATCAGGGTCTGCATGAGTTTCTCGAGGATTTCGTCGCTCAAAACAACAAGCTCGGCAGCGAAATCTCCGATGGCTACCGGTTCTATGCTTAAGCGGGTCAGATCATGAAACTGAAGATCAGCCACCTCACCGAATACCGCTACGACGAACCGGCGCAGTTTTCCCTGCAGCGGCTGCGCCTGACACCACCGACCGCGATCGGCCAGACCGTGCTCAACTGGTCCCTCCATGTCGAAGGCGCCAAGCCGGAAGTCGAATATGACGACCAGTTCGGCAACCATGTGAACCTCGTCTCGCTGGAAGGCGAACAGCAGGTGACGCGCATTGTCGCCGAAGGCGAGATCGAGACCGAAGACCGCAACGGCGTGACCGGCCCCCATACCGGCTTCTGCCCGCTCTGGCTCTTCCTGCGCGATACGCCGCTCACCAAGGCAGGCAAACTGGTAAAGGAACTGACCAAGGGCGTGAGCGGTGAGAACGATCTTGCCCGCATGCATGCGTTGATGGCGGCGATCCACGAGGCAGTGGAATACAAGCCCGGCACCAGCAGCACCGAAACCACTGCCGAACAGGCGCTGGAGAGGAAGACCGGCGTCTGCCAGGACCATGCCCATATCTTCGTCACCGCGGCGCGCGCCCTGGATATTCCGGCGCGCTACGTCTCCGGCTATCTGATGATGGAAGAAAAGGTCGATCAGGCTGCCACCCATGCCTGGGGCGAGGCGCATATTCCAGGCCTCGGCTGGGTCGGCTTCGATCCTGCCAACGAGATCTGCCCGGATGACCGCTATGTCCGCATGGCCTCCGGCCTCTGCTATCGCGATGCGGCTCCCGTGTCGGGCATGCGCATCGGCACTCCAGGTGAAAAACTGTCGGTCACCGTAAAGGTCGAGGACAGCGACCAGATGCAGAGCCAAAGCCAGAGCTGACAAAAGCAGCCAATTTGCCGCGGCTTCTCTGCGTGCCGAAACACGCAATAATTGCTGTTGCAACCAATTCTCTACTTCGAGCTAACCCGATCTTAAACCGGCTGGCGGAAGCTGTGCGCTCATAAGGCCCGCATTTGTGGGCACCGGCGCACAGCGCGCCGGCCTGTTTTGAGATTTCAGCAGGTCGTTTTATGTCTCTTCTTATTATCGATGACAGCAAATCCAGCCTGCTTGCCCTTGAAACCGCCGTCCGCCGCTTCGCCAGCTGCGAGATCGAAAGCTTCACCAATCCGCTGGAAGCCCTCGAGCGCACGAGAACAGTCGAATTCGATCTCGTGCTGGTCGATTACATGATGCCCGAGCTCAACGGTATCACCGTGATCCACCGCCTGCGCAGCCAGCGCGGCTATGAAACCGTACCCATCGTGATGGTGACCTCCCAGACGGAACGCTCCGTGCGTCTGGAAGCGCTGGAGGCCGGCGCCACGGACTTCCTGGCAAAACCCTTCGATCCGCTGGAACTCGAGGCTCGCATCCTCAATCTTCTCGCCCTGCGCAGCGCCCAGCTTGCCCTCGTCGACCGTGCCCGCTCGCTCGATCAGGCTTTCCGCCGTGCCACCGAACGAGCCGATATCCGCGAGCAGGAGATCGTCTGGTGTCTGGCGCAGGCCATGGCCTCGCGTGACGGCAATACCGGCGATCACATCGAACGTGTCGCCAACATCGCCGAACTGATTGCCGAAGGCCTCGGCATGGACCGCATCCAGCGCCGCAACATCTATCTCGCCGCGCCCCTGCACGATATCGGCAAGATCGGCATTCCCGACGCCATCCTGCAGAAACCCGGCAAGCTGGAGCCGCACGAGATCGAGAAGATGCGCGAGCATGTGCCGATCGGCGTTTCGATCCTGCGCAACAGTTCCGCCGAGCTTTCGCGCGTCGCCACCGCCATCATCGGCGGCCACCACGAAAAATGGGACGGCACCGGCTACCCGCAGGGCCTTGCCGGCGAACAGATACCGATCGAGGCCCGCATCGTCGCCGTTGCCGATGTCTTCGATGCGCTCTGCTCCGAGCGGCCCTACAAGCAGGCATGGCCGATCGACAAGGCCTACCGGGAAATCATCGCCTGCAGCGGCACGCATTTCGATCCGGCTTGCGTCGCCGCCTTCCACCGCAAATGGCCGGCGATCCGTATGCTCTTCGAACAGCTTGAGGTGGAAGAAGACCGCCTGCGCTCCAGCGGTTGACACCCGATCGGCTTCCATAACGCCTTCTTCCACAGACCGGCGATCCGGTGCCGCCGGTCAAGTCTCTATCTCCCCGCAAAATCCCTGACTTTCGAACAGTTGGGATTTTCGGGATAACCGATTTGGGGAAGCTATTGGACAATAGGAGAGGCTATGTCGCTTAGCGAGCAGCAATTTATCGAGTCTGTCCGCCGGAACCCGATAAACGCCGAATTGCTAAGCCGGCTGGGCCTCCTCCGGATTCCTCAAGGCATTCTGACCGCCGGCTGCCTCGTGCAGACGGTTTGGAATCTAAAGTCGGGTTATGATCCTCAGCACGGGATAAAGGACTATGACGTCTTCTACTTCGACGACTCCGACCTGTCATGGGACGCCGAAGACGCTGTCATTCGCCGGGTGCAGCAGGCCGTCGCCGATCTACCTGTAAAGGTGGAGATCAAGAACCAAGCTCGGGTCCATCTCTGGTACAAGGACAAGTTTGGGGCGGAATATCCGACGTTGCAAAAGGCGGAGGATGGCATCGACCGTTACCTCACCCTTTGCACAAGGATCGGTATTCGCCTTAGCGACGGCAGCCTTTATGCGCCCGATGGCTTGGATGACATGTGGAATGGCATCCTGCGCCTGAACCCTCTCAATCCTCAGCGTGGCTTATTTCTGGATAAGTGCAATCAGTACCTGCAGCGATGGCCTTGGCTGACGATTGTCGATGACAAAATCGGCGATTGCGCTGCGCGGTCAAAATGAYGGTTGGCATTTCGCGCATTCAGCCTCTAGCGGAGTTCCTGACTTTCAAGACAAGGCGGCCAGCACCGAACTTTCCCGTAAATTTCTGTCGCAAAACCACCCGTAAGAGCCGGAGTTTCGCGACAGATATTTGCGAACATTTCAGCTAAAAGGCGGGGTTCTCACCCCGCCTTCCATCAATCTACGGTCGATACGTCCGTTAGTGGCTGTCCCTGCCGACAGCACTTCCACGACATCCCTTGAGGAAGTCGAGGTCGGCGCCGGTGTCGGCGCCTTCGACATGCTGCTGATGCAGGAAGGCGTAGCCGGACTTCGGCAGATCATGATTCGGCTGCCACTCGGCGAGACGCTTCGCCAGTTCCTCTTCGGAAATGTCGAGATGCAGACGACGGTTCGGCACATCGAGCTCGATCATGTCGCCATTTCTGACGACAGCAAGCGGGCCGCCGACAGCGGCTTCCGGCGAGGTATGCAGCACGACGGTACCGTAGGCGGTGCCGGACATGCGGGCGTCGGAAATGCGCACCATGTCGGTAATGCCTTTCTTGAGCACCTTGGGCGGCAGACCCATGTTGCCGACTTCGGCCATGCCSGGRTAGCCCTTCGGACCACAGTTCTTCATGACCATGATGCAGGTCTCGTCGATGTCGAGATTGTCATCATTGATCTTGGCCTTGTAGTCGTCGATGTCCTCGAAGACGACCGCCCTGCCCTTGTGCACCATCAGGTGCGGCGAGGCGGCAGACGGCTTCAGCACCGCGCCCTTAGGCGCGAGATTGCCGCGCACCACAACAATGCCGCCCGATGAGGTCAGCGCCTTTTCGGCCGGAAGAATGACGTCCTCGTTCCAATTGACGACGTCCTTGACTTCATCCCAGACGGTCTCGCCCGAAACCGTCACCGCATCCTTGTGCAGCAGGCCGGCTTCGCCGAGACGCTTCAGCACGACAGGCAAGCCGCCGGCATAGAAGAACTCTTCCATGAGGTACTTGCCCGACGGCATCAGGTTGACGATGGTCGGAACGTCGCGGCCGCAGCGGTCCCAATCGTCGAGCGTCAGGTCGACGCCGACACGGCCGGCCATGGCCAGCAGGTGGATGACGGCATTGGTCGAACCGCCGATGGCCGCATTGGTGCGGATGGCGTTTTCGAAGGCCTGCTTGGTCATGATATCGGAAGGCTTCAGGTCGTCCTTGACCATCTGCACGATGCGGCGGCCGGTCAGCTGCGCCATCACCTTGCGGCGGGAATCGACACCCGGGATCGCGGCATTGCCGGAGAGTGCCATGCCGAGCGCTTCAGCCATGGATGCCATGGTGGAAGCCGTGCCCATCGTGTTGCAGGTGCCCGACGAACGGCTCATCGACGCTTCGGCCTCGAGGAATTCGGCCTGCGTCATCTCGCCGGCCTTCACCATTTCGGAGAACTTCCAGAGATGCGTGCCGGAGCCGACGCGTTCGCCGCGGAAATAGCCGTTCAGCATCGGACCGCCGGTGACGACGATCGATGGCAGGTCGACGGAGGCAGCGCCCATCAGCAGCGACGGCGTGGTCTTGTCGCAGCCGACGAGCAGCACGCAGCCGTCCATCGGCTGGCCGCGGATCGCTTCTTCGACGGCGAGTGCGGCAAGGTTGCGATACATCATCGCGGTCGGGCGGAAAGTATTTTCGGATGCCGAGAAGACCGGCACCTCGAGCGGGAAGCCGCCGGCCTCCCAGACACCTGCCTTCACCTTTTCGGCAAGCTCGCGCAGATGACCGTTGCACGGCGTCATATCCGACCAGGTATTAAGGATACCGATGACCGGGCGGCCGTCGAACAGGTCGTGCGGATATCCCTGGTTCTTAAGCCAGCCGCGGTGGTAGATCACGTCGCGGCTCGTGCCGCCGTACCATTCCTGCGACCTCAGCTTGCGCGGCCATTCTGCTTTCTTCTTCATAATTTCTGTCCTTCAGGATATCCCCTGATCGCCTCGTACGATCAGGGTTATCGCACTTCGTCTCAAGCCAGCGTGTAGGCGGTCTTGACGGTTGTGTAGAATTCGGCGGCGTACTTGCCCTGCTCGCGCGGGCCGTAGGACGAGCCCTTGCGGCCGCCGAAGGGAACGTGGAAATCAACGCCGGCGGTCGGCAGGTTCACCATCACCATGCCGGCCTCGGAGTTGCGCTTGAAATGCGTCGCATGCTTGAGGCTCGTCGTGGCAATGCCCGCCGACAGGCCGAACGGCGTGTCGTTGGCAGTTGCCAGCGCCTCTTCGTAATCCTTCACGCGGATCACGGAAACGACAGGTCCGAATATCTCTTCGCGCGAGATGCGCATCTGGTTGGTCGCTTCGGTAAAGAGCGTCGGCTGCAGGTAGAAGCCGGGTGTTTCGCGCGAGATGAGCTCGCCGCCGAAGGCAAGCTTGGCGCCCTCTTCCTTGCCGATCTTGATATAATCGGTATCGGTCTGAAGCTGGCGGGCATCGACGACAGGGCCGATATGGGTGCCGGGCTTCATGGCATTGTCGACGACGACGGTCTTCAGCTTTTCGGTGAGTGCTGCAACGAACTTGTCGTGGATGCCCTCGGTGACGATCAGCCGCGACGACGCCGTGCAGCGCTGGCCGGTGGAGAAGAAGCCGGAATTGGCAGCGGCCTCGACGGCCACGGTCAGGTCGGCGTCGTCGAGCACGACCATCGGGTTCTTGCCGCCCATTTCCAGCTGGAACTTGCGGTTATGCTCGATGGAGGAGGTGGCGACGCGCCTGCCCGTGCCTGTCGAACCGGTAAAGGTGATGCCGGCAATGTCGGGGCTGTCGAGCATGGCCTGCCCCACGACCGAGCCCTTGCCCATGACGAGGTTCAGGACGCCCTTCGGCAGGCCCGCGCGGTGCAGGATATCCGCAATCGCCCAGGAACAGCCAGGAACCAGATCCGCCGGCTTGAAGACGACAGTGTTGCCATAGCAAAGCGCCGGAGCGATCTTCCAGGCCGGGATGGCGATCGGGAAGTTCCAGGGCGTGATGATGCCGATGACACCGAGCGGCTCGCGAGTGATCTCGACGCCAATGTTGGGACGCACCGAGGGAACAACCTCGCCGGCAAGGCGCAGTGCTTCGCCTGCGAAGAATTCGAAGATCTGCGATGCGCGGATCGTTTCGCCGATCGCTTCGGGAAGCGTCTTGCCTTCCTCGCGGGCAAGCAGAGCACCAAGCTCGTCCTTGCGTGCCATGATCTCGTCGCCGGCCTTCTTCAGGATGACGTGGCGCTCCCAGATGCCGGAGCGCGACCAGGCCGGAAAGGCGGCCTTGGCAGCAGCGATCGCAGCCTTGGCATCCTCGGCGCTCGCCTGAGCGTAGAGGCCGACGACCTCGTTCGTGTCGGACGGATTGATATTCTCGGCGGCATTGGTGCCGGTCCATTCACCGGCGATGAGATTCTGATGGACGGTCATGGGCCTTGGAGCCTCCTCTAGACAAATGACCGGCCGCTTGCATGGCGGCCGGTCTTGGAAATCAGAGCTGCTTGACGGCGATCTCTTCTTCGGCAGCAACCTTCAGCGGGTTGCGCAGCGGCAGGCCGAATTCGGCCACCTCGATTTCAAAGACATCGCCCTCTTCCGCCTTGATGCCATCGGCAAAGGAAAGCGTCGCCGTACCGAACATATGTACATGCACATCACCCGGCACGCGGAAGAGGCCATATTTGAAATGGTGATATTCCAGATTGACGAAAGTGTGCGACATGTTCGCTTCGCCCGACAGGAACGGCTTCTCGAAGATTACCTGGTTGCCGCGCTTGATGCGCGAGGTGCCACGGATATCCTCTGGAGCCACACCGATGCGGATTTCCGGACCGAAGCTTGCCGGACGCAGCTTGGAATGGGCGAGGAAGAGATAGTTGATCCGCTCGGTGACGTGGTCGGAAAACTCGTTCGACAGTGCAAAGCCGATACGGAACGGCGTGCCGTCCTTGGCGATGACATAGATGCCGGCCATCTCAGGCTCTTCGCCGCCGTCGAGCGCGAAGGACGGCGAAACAAGCGGGGCGCCCGGAGCAGCAGCGCCATAGCCATTGCCCTTGTAGAACCATTCGGGCTGCACGCCCTTCTGGCCGGCAGCCGGCTTGCCGCCTTCAAGACCCATCTTGAACATCTTCATGGAGTCGGTCAGCGTTTCCTCTGCCGCCTCGGAGGTCTTCTTGTGCATGGAATCGCGCGTCGCGGCGGAGCCCAGATGCGTCAGGCCCGTACCGGTCAGGTGCAGATGCGCGGCATCCGGATGGGTGATCGGCGGCAGGAAGCGTCCCTCGGCATAGGCCTTTTCAAGATCGACGGGTTCGCCATATCCGCGAGCCTCGATAACGGAAACGAGCGACTTGCCACTATCTGCGGCTTCCATCGCCAGAGCGTAGACGCTCACAGCACCCTTGACGGCCTTGGCGGCGGCACCCGGTTCGCGCACGGCGACGATGATCTCTCCGTTTGCGCCCTTGATCTGCGAAATAAGCACGGTCTTCATCCTTTTCGTTTGGCGATGACAAAGCTTCGCCGCTCCGGCTCCATCCGGAGCCGGAATTCAATTTTCATATGACTGCGATGCGGGGGCTGAGCCTAAACTCAGCCCTTGTTCTTATTATAGACGTCGAAGAAGACGGCAGCGAGAAGCACTGCACCCTTGACCATCTGCTGGGAGTCAGTGCCAAGGCCGTGGATCGACATGCCGTTGTTCATGATACCCATGATCAGAGCGCCGATGACAGCGCCGGTCACCTTGCCCACGCCGCCCTGTGCCGATGCGCCGCCGATGAAGCAGGCCGCGATCACGTCGAGCTCGAGGCCGAAGCCGCCCTTCGCCGTTGCCGAGTTGAGACGCAGCGCAACGATCAGACCAGCCAGACCGGCAAGCAGACCCATATTTGCGAAAGTGAGGAAGGTCAGCCGCTCGGTGTTGATACCGGAGAGCTTCGTTGCCTTCTCGTTACCGCCCATCGCGTAGATACGGCGGCCGATCGTCGTGCGACGCGTGATGAAAGCGTAAGCCGTGATCAGCACCAGCATGATGACGAGCACGTTCGGGAAGCCCTTGTAGATCGACAGCTGATAGCCGAGCGCCAGGATGGCGAGAGCGACGATGCCGTTCTGCGCAATGAAGAAGCCCAGAGGCTCGACGTCGTTGCCGTGCTTTTCGTTCGACTTGCGCGCGCGCCATGCCAGATAGACGAGGGTCACGGCGCCGATGACGGTCAGGATGATCGAGGTCGAGTTGATGCCGCCCATATCGAAAAGGTTGGGCAGGAAGCCGATGCTGATCAGCTGAAAGGCCGGAGGGAACGGACCGATGCTGGTGCCCGTTCCGGCTCCCGTCATCACGGTCAGTGTCAGGCCGCGGAAGACCAGCATGCCGGCGAGCGTAACGATGAAGGACGGGATCTTGTGATAGGCGACGAAATAACCCTGAACGCCGCCGACCAGCGCACCCACGGCCAGACAAATAACGGTCGCGAGCACATAGTTCATATGCCACTGCACCGTCATGACGGCGGCGATGGCGCCGATGAAACCGACGACGGAGCCGACCGAAAGATCGATATGGCCGGCAACGATCACCAGCAGCATGCCCAGCGCCATGACGACGATGAACGAGTTCTGCAGGATGATGTTCGTCAGGTTGAGCGGCCTGAAGAGAACGCCGCCGGTCGAGATCTGGAAGAACACCATGATCGCGATGAGCGCGATGAACATGCCGTATTCACGGATGTTGCCTCGAACAAATTCGCCGATGGAGACGACACGCCCTTGCTCGGTGATGGGTTGATTGATCGGCGTCATTGTTTCTTCTCTCCTGAGCGCATGATGGCGCGCATGATGGTTTCCTGGCTCGCTTCTCCCTTCGGCAGTTCCGCAACGATACGTCCTTCGTTCATGACGTAGATGCGGTCGCACGTACCAAGAAGCTCAGGCATTTCCGATGAAATCATCAGAACGCCTTTACCGTCAGCCGCGAGCTGGTTGATGATAGTATAGATTTCATATTTGGCGCCAACATCAATGCCGCGCGTCGGTTCGTCCAGGATCAACACTTCGGGATCCGAGAACAACCATTTCGACAGAACGACCTTTTGCTGGTTGCCGCCCGACAGGTTGACCGCTTCCTGGAAGATGCTGGAGGAACGAATGCGCAGCTTCGACCGATAGTCGGAGGCGACGCGCGATTCCCTGACACTGTCGATAACGGTGGCATTCGACACCGCTTCCAGATTGGCAAGCGTCGTGTTGTGAACGATTGTTTCGCCCAGCACGAGGCCAAGGTGTTTGCGGTCTTCGGTCACATAGGCGAGACCGGCGTCGATCGCCTTGCGCACCGTCGTCGTATCGACCTTCTTGCCGTCGACGAAGACGTCGCCGGTGATCTTGTGCCCATAGGACTTGCCGAAGACACTCATGGCGAATTCGGTGCGGCCGGCGCCCATCAGGCCCGCGATGCCGACGACCTCGCCCTTGCGGACATTCACGTTGATGTCGTGCAGGACCTGGCGGTCGCGATGCTGCTGGTGGAAGGCATTCCAGTTTTTGACTTCGAAGATCGTCTCGCCGATCGGCACGGAGCGCGGCGGATAACGGTCCGCGAGGTCTCGGCCCACCATGTTCTTGATGATGATGTCTTCGCTGATCTCGTCCTTGTGACAGTCGAGCGTCTTGACGGTCATGCCGTCGCGCAGGACCGTGATCTGGTCGGCGACCTTGCGGATCTCGTTCAGCTTGTGGGAAATGATGATCGAGGTGATGCCCTGCTTGCGGAATTCCATCAGCAGGGTGAGCAGCGCATCGGAATCGCTTTCGTTCAGCGATGCGGTAGGCTCGTCGAGAATGAGCAGCTTGACGCTCTTCGACAATGCCTTGGCGATCTCGACGAGCTGCTGCTTGCCGACGCCGATGTCGGTGACGAGCGTGTTCGGAGATTCCGCCAGGCCCACCTTGGCGAGCAATTGCTTCGTGCGATTGAATGTATCGCCCCAGCTGATGACGCCGTTCTTGGCGTTTTCATTACCGAGGAAGATGTTTTCGCCGATTGAAAGCTGAGGTACCAGCGCCAGTTCCTGGTGGATGATGACGATACCGATTTCTTCGGAATCCTTCAGGACCCTGAAGTTGCGCACATCGCCTTCATAGACGATGTCGCCATCATAGCTTCCTGCCGGATAGACGCCGGAGAGCACCTTCATCAGGGTCGACTTGCCGGCCCCGTTTTCGCCCACCAATGCATGGATCTCACCCTGACGAACCTTGAGGTTCACATTCTCGAGCGCCTTGACGCCCGGGAACGTCTTGGTGATGTTCCGCATTTCGAGGATTGTATTTTCCATGACTAAAAACCCAACGCCGCGACCAGAAATGACCCGGCGATCATAGAATCGAAGACCGGAACCCGCAATCGCGCGGGTTCCGGCCATTCATATTACTTCAGCTGGTCTTCCTTGTAGTAACCGCCATCAACGAGAACTGCCTTGTAGTTCTCCTTGGTCACGGCGACCGGCTTCAGCAGGTAGGACGGAACGACCTTGACACCGTTGTCGTAGGTCTTCGTGTCGTTGACTTCAGGCTCCTTGCCGGACATGACGGCATCAACCATCGAAACGGTGACCTTCGCCAGATCGCGGGTATCCTTGAAGATCGACGAATACTGTTCGCCAGCGATGATCGACTTGATCGACGGGATTTCCGAGTCCTGGCCGGTGACGACAGGCAGCGGCTGCCCAGCCGAACCGTAGCCGACGCCCTTCAGCGACGAGAGGATACCGATCGACAGACCGTCGTAAGGAGACAGGACAGCGTCAACCTTGGCGTCGGTGTAGTTAGCCGAGAGCAGGTTGTCCATGCGGGCCTGGGCCGTTGCCGGATCCCAACGCAGCGTGCCGACCTTGTCCATGCCGGTCTGGCCGGACTTCACGACGAGCTTGCCGGAGTCGATGTAGGGCTGCAGGACAGACATTGCGCCGTCATAGAAGAAGAAGGCGTTGTTGTCGTCCGGCGAACCGCCGAAGAGTTCGATGTTGAACGGGCCCTTGCCGTCCTTGAGGCCGAGCTTGTCGACGATCGTGCCAGCCTGGAGAACGCCAACCTGGAAGTTGTCGAACGTGGCATAGTAGTCGACATTGGCCGAGTCGCGGATCAGGCGGTCATAAGCGATGACCTTGATGCCGGCGTCATGAGCCTTCTGGAGAACGTCGGAAAGGGTCGTACCGTCGATCGAAGCGACGACGAGAACCTTGGCGCCCTTCGTGACCATGTTTTCGATCTGCGAAAGCTGGTTCGGAATATCGTCGTCAGCATACTGCAGGTCGGTCTGGTAGCCGGCAGCCTGGAGCTGCTTGACGATGTTGTTGCCGTCGTCGATCCAGCGAGCCGAAGCCTTCGTCGGCATTGCGATGCCAACCAGGCCCTTGTCGGCCGCCATAGCCGGCATAACGAACGATGCGACGCCGAAAGCAGCCGCAGCCATCAATGAGATAATGGATTTCATTTCTCTCTCCCTTGTTAAAGATTAGCGGACGAAAAATCGCCCGCCCCGAAACTGTGGCAGGTTCCGTATTGGATAGTTACTTCAGATGGTGAGAAACGAAGTAGGTCTCCTCCACGATCTCACACGTGTTGAGTGCCAACCAGCACACGGCGGCAAACTGGTATGGATTCCTATAACTGTCAAATAGAATAACTGGTAATGTGCATAACAAATTTGGTATATCGTTAAAAAGTATTACTTTTGATGGAGCGCAGTGGGGAGGCTGCAACCATGACGATTATCTCCGAGCCATTTTCTTTGGAACATGTCGACATTAACAGCGACAATTTTGGCGATGACGGCCTTCTACGTGCAGGACTTAAGCTGAATCACCTGCGTATGATTGTCGCAATCGAAGATAGCGGGCAGATTTCGGCTGCCGCAGAGGTGCTGAACATATCGCAGCCGGCGGCCTCCCGAATGCTGTCCGAAATGGAGTCGATTGTGAAGACTCCGCTCTATGAGCGGGTTGCCCGCGGCGTGGTGCTGACCACCTTCGGCGAAGCTCTCGCCAGGCGTGCGCGCAAGATCCTTCTGGAGCTGCGTGAGGCAAGCCGCGAGATCGGCGAATTGAAGAGCGGCAAGGGCGGCTCGGTCTTCATCGGCGCCGTCACCGCGCCCGCCATGAGCCTCGTCGTTCCCGCCATCAACACGGTGCGCAAGACCTTTCCCGGCATCGAGGTCAACATCCAGGTCGAGACCAGCAATGTGCTGGCGCGCGAACTTCTCGCCGCCCGCCACGACTTCATCATCAGCCSCATCCCCGATGACCTCAACCCGCGCCTTTTCGAGGTCCGCGAGATCGGCGTCGAGAAAGCCTGCCTGATCGTGCGCAGCCGCCATCCCCTCTTAAAGAAGAAGAGCCCAAGCAGCCTGTCGGAGATCAAGGATTACGATTGGGTGTTCCAGCCGCCGGGCACGCTGCTACGCCGCACGATAGAGGATATCTTCCTGTCGCGCGCCGTTCGGCTTCCGGAAAACATCGTTAACACCTCTTCGCTGCTGCTGACTTGCGCGATCATCTGCGAGACGGATGCCATTGCCCCCGTCGCCGTCGATGTCGCCCAGTTTCTCGCCTCTCAGAGCTCGAACGCCTCCGACGTGCGCATCCTGCCGATCGATTTCGAGATCAACGTCAAGCCCTACAGCCTGATCACCGTCCGCGAGCGCGCCCTGCCGCCGAGCGCCCGGCTGCTCTACGATCTCATTCTGGAAGAGAGCATCCGGCAGGCTGAGGGCTGGGGCCTTCAAGATACCCGGACTGAACGACACGCATGCTACGACAATCTTCTGAAAACGCCCGGGTAATCCAGCACGATGCCGTCGCCGTCGACCTCGAGTTCAGCGGAAAATCCGGTTGATAGGCCCTCATAGAGAAAACGGTTCTCGGCAAGTTTGGTATAGCGCTGTTTGACGGGTTCGACGATCAGGTCCGGCAAGGAAACATAGGCAGCATTGATGCCCTCGGCGACACCTATTCTTTGTTCAAGCCGCCGGATTGGCAGGGTGTTGGTGAAGGGTGTTGCTGCAATATCGACATCGATGCACCCGGCCAAATCGGAAATCTCCGAGCCATTCCCGTTGACCCAACGACCGCGGCCGTCAGACAGAATGTGCAGTCTTGGACCCTTGGCGATCTGAACCCCAACTTCGCGCACCCGCCAATGCGGGTCGATCACCAACCGGTAGGTCAGATCATATTTGCCGGCTTCGAACTGTCCGGTCACCACACCTTCCGCAAGCACACCCTCATCATTGTGGAGGATGGAAAGACGCTCAAGTCCGTCTCCGTCCCAATCGGTCCATTGTATTGTCCGCTTCCACGCTGTCATACGCGCCCCCATTTCCTTGTCCACAAATACTGCCCCTGTCGTGGCGACCGGCTCTGGACACAATACATTGCGGACAGTTCGCCAGGCATGGGATTTCACCAGGCCGGCACCACGCCAAGATTTACTGTGGCCACCAGAATGCTTCAATCTGACCGGGACAGGCTCAGGATCGTGTATCGAAATCCAGCCCGGCGCCAACTTGGCGCCGTCTAATGCGCCGCTCGAAAAGGAAGGCGCATGCTGTTCGGACAATCGATATTCCAATCCGTTCTCGAACGGTTGAAAGAGGAAGACGCCGGGGAAGCGGAAGAGCCGGCCGCCCATCGCGTTCCCGGCTTTCCGACAGGCCTCGCCTTCGATGTGATGGAGGGTGTTTCGGCTGCTTCGCAGCGGGTCGGGCAAGCCTATTTCGACAATCTCCGCCCCGAGCCGGCGATTGCGGCGCCTCCCCCGCTGGCGCCCGAACCGATCATGCCCGATCACCTCGCCCGCATTGCACCGGAAGAGATTGCCGCGGACCTGTCGATTTCATCTGCCGATACGCAACAGACGCTGAACGAGAAACGGCGCGCTTTCGCCAAGGCCAATCATCCTGATGGTGTCGCAGAGCCTTTCCGCGCCAATGCCAACAGACGCATGATGATCGCCAACCTGCTGATCGACGAGGCGATGCGCCGCCTGCCGCGCAGCTGAAGCTTCCCTGTCCGCCGTCGAACGATCTGACGCGTTCCAGGCTTTGGACGGCTGGCGTTTCCGGCTCGCTTTGCGGCTTGTCTACACTGCTTTTTTCTGACAACTCAACCGGTACTGATAGCAGCCCGATTGAATATTTCGCGTTTTAGTAGCAGATAATTCCTCAGCTTTTTGGTACAGGCGACAGCATATTTCGGCACGCCAACATACCGTGCCTACTCCCTTTTCATTAGGCCTCAACGCTATTTAGCGAAATTGAATGCGATACAACCTTTTGTAACATAGGCCGGTGTTAATGTTATCGAAGGACACCAGCATGTCATCCACGCAAGATCCTAAGCTGCCACGCAATACCGCGCGCAGACATTTTCTAGGTGTTGCCGCTGCGGCCGGTGCCCGGCTTGCCGGCGTTGCGGCATTGGCGACGGCAATTTCCACCTCTCCCGCGAATGCATTGGGGCGGCTTTGGGGGCGGGGCGGCTCCGGTGGACATGGAGGCTCTGGCGGACACGGCGGCTCCGGTGGACACGGAGGCTCTGGCGGAAACGGTGGCGGTGGCGGCGGCCCGCAGTGTTTCCTACGCGGGACGGCGATCCTCACGGATTGCGGTGAAAAGCCCGTCGAGGATCTGCGCATCGGCGATCGCGTTGCCCTTCCGGACGGGAGCA
Source organism: Rhizobium sp. 01T444 (assembly GCF_056398305.1). Lineage (NCBI taxonomy): Bacteria > Pseudomonadati > Pseudomonadota > Alphaproteobacteria > Hyphomicrobiales > Rhizobiaceae > Rhizobium > Rhizobium sp. 01T444. The sequence continues at coordinate 313,644 of NZ_JBFTPD010000002.1, read as the reverse complement.
CCCGTCCCATCAAATGGGTCGGCCGCCAGGTCTTCAAGAAGAGCGGCGCACGCTGGCATGAAGGCGTCGTGCCGATCCGGGTTTCCCGCCACGCGCTGGATAGCCGCACACCACATTCCGATCTCTACCTGTCACCGGACCATGCGCTGTATCTGAACGGCGTTCTGATCCGCGTGAACGATCTCGTGAACGGTACCACCATTGCACCGGTCACCCCGGCCGACGACATGTCGATCGAGTACTATGCCGTTCTGCTCGACACGCATGAAGTCATCCTTGCCGAAGGTGCCGCGGCCGAGACCTTCCATCTCCTGGGGAGCAATCACGAGGACTTCTCCAATTTTGCGGAATACAAGCGCCTCTACGGTGAGGAACGCACCACGATGACGTCCTATGCGCCGGTGCTGGGCGAGGAAGGCGGCTGGAAACACTTGAAAGCGCTTCTCCTCCTTGGTGCTTCGCCATTGGTGCCGATGCGCGATCCGTTCGGGGATGCCTGCAAAAAGATCGACGCACAAGCCAAAGAGCTGTCGCTCTGACCAGCTGCGGGCCTTCCGCGCCGAATCGGAGGGCCGGAGAACTCGTGTCACGCAAAACTGTGCAGCGGTTTTGCAAGCACGATATGCGTGAAAACAAGGACCTGAAGCGTGCCGCGCATCCGAAAGATCGCGGCACGCCTTAATTATTCGGCCTTCTTCTCTTCTTCTATTGCCGGCTTGTCCCCGTCCTCATCATCGGGTGTGACAACTGCTGCCGTTTCCGGCGGCTTCGGATCGAAGGTCCAGATCAGCATATAGAAGGAATAGGCGCCGGCGCCGCCCGCAAGCACGCCCCAGAAGGGGTCGCCGCCGATGAATTCGAAGATCGCCCATCCGAAACAGACCACGACGATGAGGACACGAACCCAAAGGTGTCGATAGGTCGGATGGTTAGGATCGATCAGCTGCATCTCTGTCCTATTGTCGTGATAACGCCGTCTCACTCTTGTGATGACGCACGTCTCACTGTTGTGATGACGTCACTTGTCTTTAGGATGGATTTCACAAATGTGAAAGGCCCGCGGACTTGACGCGGCGATTGGAAAATGGAATGAAAATTCCAAACTTATATCAATTCGGTTTATTTGTTCCGAATATAGGGAGGCAGTAATGACAGTGAGATTTGGTCTTCTCGGCGCCGGCCGCATCGGCAAGGTCCATGCAAAGGCCGTCAGCGGCGATGCCAATGCAAAGCTCGTGGCCGTCGCCGACGCCTTCCCGCAGGCTGCCGAAGCGATCGCTTCCGCCTATGGCTGCGAAGTGCGCACCATTGAAGCGATCGAGGCCGCCAAGGATATCGACGCCGTCGTCATCTGCACGCCGACCGACACCCATGCCGACCTGATCGAGCGCTTTGCCCGCGCAGGCAAGGCGATCTTCTGCGAAAAGCCGATTGATCTCGACGTTGCGCGCGTAAAAGCCTGCATCAAGGTCGTGGAAGAAACCGGCGCCAAGCTGATGGTCGGCTTCAACCGCCGCTTCGACCCGCATTTCATGGCGGTGCGCAAGGTCATCGACGAAGGCAAGATCGGCGATGTCGAGATGGTGACGATCACCTCGCGCGATCCCGGCGCCCCGCCGGTCGATTACATCAAGCGTTCGGGCGGCATCTTCCGCGACATGACGATCCACGATTTCGACATGGCCCGCTTCCTGCTCGGCGAAGAGCCGGTCTCCGTTTTTGCAACGGCCGCAGTGCTCGTTGACAAGGCGATCGGCGAAGCCGGTGACTATGACAGCGTCTCCGTCATCCTGCAGACCGCATCCGGCAAGCAGGCCGTGATCTCGAACTCGCGTCGCGCCACCTATGGCTACGACCAGCGCATCGAGGCTCACGGCTCCAAGGGTCTCGTTTCGGCCGAAAACCAGCGTCCGGTCTCGATCGAAGTCGCCAATGGCGAAGGCTATACCCGCCCGCCGCTGCATGACTTCTTCATGACCCGTTACACCGAAGCCTATGCCAACGAGATCGCAAGCTTCATCGCCGCGATCGAAAAGGGCTCGAAGATTTCCCCCTCCGGCGCCGATGGCCTGGCTGCTCTCGCGCTCGCAGATGCCGCCGTCCAGTCGGTCAAGGAAGGCAAGCTCATCAAGATCGGCTGACCGCCCTCTCCCGACGGTCGCCATAATGAGATGGCCGGGCTCTTGCCCGGCCATTTCTCGTTTAAGCAGTATCCTGCGTTTCAATCCGTTCCCTGGAGACCGGCCACGACGATATCCTCATCGATGACGGCCAGCGCCCGGTTCAGATGTCCTTCGAAGACGAGAATCTGTTCGTCCGCGACGACCCTGAGTTCCGGCATGCCCTCCATGCGCACCATATGAGATTGGCCGAGCCCCTCCTCGATCCCCTGCCGCAGCAGATCGTAATAGCGCGTGCCGGGTCCGGTGATCGCGATCGGCATGCGCTCCGTCAGGCTCAGCATGCGCGACAGCCCGTTGCCGAGTGCCAGCCCCGCCTGCCGGAAGGCAAAGCCCGAGATACGATGGCCCTGCCGGGCCCGCGCCGCGATCTTGTCGAGCTCGGCCACTGGCACGAACTTTGCCGGGATCGTATCGAGCGGCACTTCGAAGGCGGTGCGCAGGATCGCGTAGAAACCGGCATAGGCTTCGATGCAGCCGCGCGTGCCGCACCGGCAAAGCCCGCCATTGGCCATATGCAGCATATGCCCGAAATTGGGCGCGGAGACTTCATGCCCGCCATGGGTCGTCCGCCGCACGATCCCAAGCCCGATGCTGTGGCCGAGCGAAAGGGCGGCCAGCGAGCGGAAATCCGCGCCTTTGACATTCTCCTCACGCGCGCCGAGGGCGGCAGCGACCAGCAGCGTCTCGTTGTCGAGAATGACCTTCGCCTTCCATTCCGGCTTGAGCGCCAGTTCGAAATCGATCTGGTCGCTGCCGAAGATCGGCGACCAGACGAGAACCGGTTCGGATGAGTTGACCAGCCCCTTGCTGCTGATCGAAATGAGCAGCACCTTCTCCCGTTCGATCCGCGAGCGCGACAGGATACGCTCAAGCCCCGCCCGCACCCCGTTCACGAAGCGGCCAGCCCCATCGGGATCATGCGACCTTTCCTCGCTGAAACGGTCGATCAGCTTGCCCGAGTAATCGACGAGCGAATATTGCACGGCGTCCGAGGAGATGATGACGACGATGAGATAGCCGCAGTCGCGGCGCTGGCGCAGAAGCACGCGCGGGCGCCCTCGCCCGCTCGCTGCCTGGTGCTCGGATTTTTCGATCACCTGCGCCTTTTCGAGATCGGCCGTGATCGCAGAAACGGTCGCGGACGAAAGCCGCGTGAAATCGGATATTTCAGTGTGAGCAAGTGGCCCGTGGCGGCGAAGAGTGGCGAGCACAAGCACGCTGTTTCTCTGCCGTACGAGCTCCGTGCTCGACTTGGTCAGCATCTATCGCCGCCTCTTCCCCGTTCGTTCCGCCCTTGGTTTGCCACAGCATCTCCAGCCCCTCCAGTCAAAGGAAATTAAGCCGGTAGTGCGGTGTTGACAGTTGAAAAAATCTCTGACACTAAATTTCTCGACTGTCGAGAAAAAAATCCGAACCTTTCTGGACAGGCTTTCGCGGTGGCCGGAGGAGCAGAGGCTGGGCCGGCTGCAATTCACTCGGGAGGACATTATGAAGTCTATTTATAAGCTGATGGCAGGTGCTGCCATTCTCGTTTCGCTGCAGTCGGCTGCCATGGCTGCCGACCTCGTCGTTGGCGTTTCCTGGTCCAACTTCCAGGAAGAACGCTGGAAGACGGACGAAGCCGCCATCAAGAAGGCTCTGGAAGCCAAGGGCGCAAAGTACATTTCCGCTGACGCACAGTCTTCGGCTGCAAAGCAGCTCACCGACGTTGAGTCGCTGATCTCCCAGGGCGCAAACGCCCTCATCATTCTCGCTCAGGACTCCGACGCCATCGGTCCGGCGGTTGAAAAGGCCGCCAGCGAAGGTATCCCGGTCGTCGGTTACGACCGCCTGATCGAAAACCCGTCTGCCTTCTACATCACCTTCGACAACAAGGAAGTCGGCCGCCTGCAGGCTCAGGGCGTCTTCAAGGCAAAGCCGGAAGGCAACTACGTCTTCATCAAGGGCTCGTCTTCCGACCCGAACGCTGACTTCCTCTTCGCAGGTCAGCAGGAAGTCCTGAAGGCTGCAATCGACGCCGGCAAGATCAAGAATGTCGGCGAAGCCTATACCGACGGCTGGCTGCCGCAGAACGCTCAGCGCAACATGGAGCAGTTCCTGACCGCCAACAACAACAAGGTTGACGCTGTCGTTGCTTCCAACGACGGTACGGCCGGTGGCGCCGTCGCCGCTCTCGACGCACAGGGCCTCGCCGGCACCGTTCCGGTTTCCGGCCAGGACGCCGACAAGGCAGCACTCAACCGCATCGCTCTCGGCACGCAGACGGTTTCCGTCTGGAAGGACAGCCGCGAACTCGGCAAGCGCGCTGCCGAAGTCGCTCTCGATCTCGCCGGCGGCACGGCCCTCGACAAGGTTGCAGGTGTGCAGACCTTCGAAGGCGGCCCGAAGAAGGTGAAGATGCAGTCCATCTTCCTGACCCCGCTCGCCATCACCAAGGACAACCTGAACGTCGTCATCGACGCCGGCTGGATCTCCAAGGCTGAAGCTTGCCAGGGCGTCAAGGCCGGCTCCGTCAAGGCTTGCGACTAATCCTCGCCTGACGATCTGAAATACCGGCGCCGCAGCGGCCATCCGCTGCGGCGCCGGATGCGGATGAAGCCCGCTCAGTGGTGCTTCTCCGTTCTCGCGCACATCGCGGATGCTTTGATTCCCTGCCAGAATAGTGCCGTTGTGATCGGCTATTTTCGGAAGCGTCCCGGTGGTCACAACAAGAACAGGCGGTCATCGGCCAGCTATTCCTMTCAGGAGCAGGCCTGCGCCCAAACAAATGGGGGAAACGGCAAACCCATGGCAGACATCACCCAATCGACCTCCTCCGGCCCGCGCACGGCAGTTGAAGGCCCCTTCACGCGCTTCCTCAGGGCAACGGAAATAGACACCCGCCTTCTCGGCATGATCGGCGCATTGCTGGTCATCTGGGTCGGCTTCCACTTCTATACCGGCGGCCTGTTCCTCACGCCCAGAAACCTCTGGAACCTCTCCGTCCAGACGACCGAAATCGCGGTTCTGGCGACCGGCATGGTGCTGGTCATCGTCACCAGAAACATCGACCTGTCGATCGGCTCGATCCTTGGCTTCGTCGCCATGATCATGGGTGTGGTCCAGGCGAAGTTCCTGCCGCAATATCTGGGCTTCGACAATTCCTTCACCTGGGTCATCACGCTGATCTGCGGCCTCATCGTCGGCTCGGCGATCGGCCTGTTCCAGGGCGTCATCATCGCCTTCATGGGCGTTCCCTCCTTCATCGTCACCCTCGGCGGCTTCCTCGCCTGGCGCGGCCTTGCCTGGTATGTCACGAGCGGCCAGACGGTCGCCCCCCTCGACACCACCTTCCGCATCATGGGCGGCGGCGCCGAAGGCGCAATCGGCGCCACCTGGAGCTGGATCATCGGTGCGGCTGCCTGCGTGCTGATCGTCATTTCCATCATCGGCTCGCGTCACCAGCGCCGGCGCTTCAACTTCCCGCGCCGTCCGCTCTGGGCCGAATATGTCCTCGGCGTGCTCGGCTGTGCCATGGTGCTCGGCGCCATCTGGGTCTCCACGATCTATTACTGGCCGCCGGCCATCGCCAAGCGCTATGCCGAAGCCAATAACATCACCATGCCGGAAACCGGCCTGATGATCCCCTACGGCATCGCCGTGCCGGTGCTGATCGCCATCCTCGTCGGCATCGTGATGACCTTCATCGCCACGCGCCTGCGCTTCGGCCGCTACGTCTTCGCGATCGGCGGCAACCCGGAAGCGGCAGAACTCGCCGGCATCAAGACCCGCTGGGTCACGGTGCGCATCTTCGCGCTGATGGGCTTCCTCGCAGCGGTGGCCGCCGCGATCTCCACGGCACGCCTCAACGCCGCCGCCAATTCGCAGGGCACGACCTACGAACTCTATACGATCGCAGCAGCCGTCATCGGCGGCACGTCTCTGGCAGGCGGTACCGGCACGATTGCCGGCGCCATGCTCGGCGCGCTCGTCATGCAGTCGCTCCAGTCAGGCATGGGTCTCGCAAATGTCGATACGCCCATCCAGAACGTCGTCGTCGGCGCGGTGCTCGTCATTGCCGTCTGGCTCGACACTGTCTATCGCTCCCGTGCGAAGTAAGAGGAGTACGAACCATGGCTGAACAACGCACTCCCCTTGTCGAACTGAAGAATATCTCGATCTCCTTCGGCGGTATCCACGCGGTCGACAATGCCTCGGTCGACCTCTATCCCGGCGAAGTCGTGGCCCTTCTCGGCCATAACGGCGCCGGCAAGTCGACGCTGATCAAGATCCTCTCCGGCGCCTACAAGCGTGACTCGGGCGAGATCCTGATCAATGGCGAACCGGCCGACATCCGCAATCCGCGCGATGCCAAGAAGTTCGGCATCGAGACGATCTACCAGACGCTGGCCGTCGCCGATAATGTCGACGCCGCCGCCAACCTCTATCTCGGCCGCGAGCTGAAGACCCGCTGGGGCACGCTCGACGACGTCGCGATGGAACATTCCGCCCGCGAGGTGATGGGCCGCCTGAACCCCAACTTCAAGCGCTTCAAGGAGCCGGTCAAGGCACTCTCCGGCGGCCAGCGCCAGTCCGTCGCCATTGCCCGCGCCATCCTGTTCAACGCCCGCATCCTGATCATGGACGAGCCGACGGCAGCCCTTGGTCCGCAGGAAACGGCGCAGGTGGGCGAGCTCATCAAGCAGCTGAAGAAGGAAGGCATCGGCATCTTCCTGATCAGCCACGACATCCACGACGTCTTCGACCTCGCGGACCGTGTCTCGGTGATGAAAAACGGCCAGGTCGTCGGCCACGCCCGCACCGAAGATGTCACCAAGGACGAAGTCCTCGGCATGATCATCCTCGGCAAGGTGCCCCCCAAGGCCATCCCCGGCCCTGGCGCCATGCAGGTCTGACCGCCGCAAGGCGACCAGCGCTGCGACAATCACACTCCGCCGCCCGCAAGGCCGGCGGAGTTTTTATGGATTACGTGGCTCTAAGAAAGGGCTGCGGGCGTCGCGCATGACCTCTTCGTGGATCAGTGAGACAGGCGGCATCCGCCGCAAGGGACGCTAGGCACCGCTCCTGGCCGGGGAGAGGTGGGTCAGTACGCACCGCCACCTGTTGCCCTCCCGGTGATAGACGTCGGTGATCCATTCGTCGGCTGATATCGGTTCGCCACGGAACATTCCCGTGTTCTGCCCGCGACCGGTAACCGTGGCGACATTGCCGAGCAGATGGACGTGATGCGTCGTCTTGGTCATCGTGTCATGGCTCAGGACACCGGATCCGATCGCCGAAAGAATAGCCTGTGCAGGGATTGGGCCACGCTCAGGCGTCACCAGCACCCAGTCCTTCGTGATGCAGGCGGCGATCTTGACGGGATCGTTGGAAACCATCGCCGCGTTGAAGGCGCGCTCAGCCTCCTCTAGCGCTTCAAGGGCTGCGGCACTCACGCCGACATGTCCTCGTTCCAGCGGCGCTGCATCTCCTCAGGCGTGACCTGCTCGATGGTTTGCGACAGCATCCAGCGATAACCGAAGGGATCAAGCACCTGCGCCACCCGCTCGCCAAAACTCTGGTCGGTAGCCGGGCGCAACATCGTCGCCCCGGCCGACAGCGCCTGCGCCAGTGCTGCGTCGGTCGACACCGTGTCCATGTGGAAGGTCACCGGAGAGCCTCCGACGGTATCGGGAGACAGGGCGCCGAAGTCCGGATACTCGTCTGCCAACATCATCAGCGTCTCTCCGAAACGCAGCTCGGCATGGCCGATCCGCCCGTCCGAAGGATCGGTCATGCGGAAGACTTCCGTGGCGCCGAAAGCCTCCTTGTAGAAGTCGATGGCCCGCGCCGCATCCTTGACGATGAAGTAGGAGCTCACTTTTCGGGCAAAACTCGGCATGGATGACCCTCCTTGACTGGTTCTTATATTAACGTTACGTATCGTAAAGATATGAGTCAAGAGAATAACGCAACACCGAAGAAACGAGGGCGGCCGCCAAGCGCTGCTGCGCAGAGGCGTGCCTTGGAGGCCGCCCATGAAATCCTGATGGCCGAAGGTTTTGGCCGCATGACGATCGAAGCCGTGGCGGCGCGGTCCGGTGTCGGCAAGCCGACGATCTACCGTTCCTGGGCCAACGCGCAGGAACTGGCGATGGCCGCCCTTCTGGTCAACCGGCTACCGGAAGCGGAGGTCGGAGGGGGCACGGCGCAGGCGGCTCTCGGCGCGCAGATGAGCGGACTGGTGACTGCCTTTGCGAGCACGCGCGGGCGGCAGATCACCATGGCACTCGCTGCCGCCGACCCGGAAAGCGAATTCACCAAGGCCTTCCGCAATCAGGTGATCCTGTCGAGCCGCAACGCGGGTCGCGTCATCCTGGAGGGGGCGCTGGCTCGGGGAGAGATCGTTCCGCCGCTTGATATGGAGGCGCTGCTCGACATGATCTACGGACCGGTCTTCTTCCGGCTGCTGGTCGGCCATCGCCCGGTCTCGCCGGAGTTCGGCGATGCGATCGTCAGGACCGCGTTGCGGGCCGTTGCACCGTCGGGGACGAAGTGATGGGCCGCCTGAACCTGAACTTTAAGCGCTTCAAGGAGCCGGTCAAGGCACTGTCAGGCGGCCAGCGCCAGTCCGTCGCCATTGCCCGCGCCATCCTGTTCAACGCCCGCATCCTGATCATGGACGAGCCGACAGCAGCGCTGGGTCCGCAGGAAACGGCGAAGGTCGGCCCCGGCGCCATGCAGGTCCGATCGACCGATAGCTCGACAAGGAAACTCCGCCGCCCGAAAGGACCGGCGGAGTTTTCATTTCGGCAACAGCTTGGCCGGAAATCGCTTTAAAAGCCAAGTCCCAGAATTTCCGTGAACTTCGCGATTGAAGCAGAGCCAAAGCTAGGCTAAGAACCACGTCATCGGACGACGAGTCACATCGTCAGGGATGCACCCGTAGCTCAGCTGGATAGAGTGTTGGATTCCGATTCCAAAGGTCACAGGTTCGAATCCTGTCGGGTGCGCCATTTTTCAAATGTCCATACCGAAGACACAGAGCTCGTGAGGAACACGCTCGGCATAGTCCATTGGCACATTGTCAAACTGACCGCGCTGCCGGCGTCTGGACAGGAAAGCGGTTCCGTGTCATCAAAAAAGGCATGAACCCCGCGCGCACCAATTCAAAGCTCCTACTCGCCATCATTCCGATGGTGGGTTAGCACGCGCTTGCGTTTCAAAGATGCAGCAACCCGCCGAAGAGGCGGGTTTTTTGTTGCCATTCCTCTTCGGTCGGATTTCGAGACAGAAGGGAAGTCGCAATGCCATATGACCCCAAGACGATCGAGCCGCGATGGCAACGATACTGGGAGGAAAACCAGACGTTCAGGACCGAGGACGACCAAAGCCGTCCGAAATATTATGTCCTGGACATGTTTCCCTATCCGTCCGGCGACGGCCTGCATGTAGGTCATCCGGAAGGCTATACCGCGACCGACGTCGTGGCTCGGTACAAGCGCATGATGGGCTTCAATGTCCTGCATCCCATGGGCTGGGATGCCTACGGGCTGCCCGCCGAGCGATACGCAGTGCGGACAGGCGTCCATCCAGCGATCACCACGCGGAGCAACATCTCGAATTTCAGGAAGCAGGTCCAGCGTCTGGGCTTTTCCTACGATTGGAGTCGGGAGATTTCGACCACCGATCCCGAGTTCGTACGATGGACGCAATGGATCTTCCTGCAAATGTACAAGGCTGGCTTGGCCTACCAGGCAGAAGTTGCCGTCAACTGGTGCCCGGCACAAGGTACGGTCCTCGCCAACGAGGAAGTGAAGGACGGCCGCTACGTGGAAACCGGAGACCCGGTGGAACGTCGCACGATGCGTCAGTGGATGCTGAAAATCACCGCCTATGCCGACCGCCTGCTCGCGGATCTGGACGAGCTGGACTGGCCGGAAGGCATCAAGGCGATGCAGCGCAACTGGATTGGCAGATCGGAAGGCGCTGAACTGACTTTCGACGTCGAGGATAGAGAGAGCTCCCTGACGGTTTACACCACGCGTCCGGAAACGATCTTCGGCGCTACCTTCTTGGTCCTGTCCCCTGAGCACCCTGCTATCGATGCCATTGCCACCGTCGGCCAACGCGGAGAAGTCGACGCCTACCGCGCCCGCGCGGCGGCAATGAGCGCGATAGAGAAGTCGCAATCCCAGTCGAAAAGCGGAGTATTCACCGGAGCCTATGCGATCAATCCGGCGAATGGATCGCGGATTCCGGTATGGGCCGCTGACTACGCACTGATGAGCTACGGCACCGGAGCAATCATGGCCGTTCCCGCTCATGACGACCGCGACCGCGATTTCGCGCAGGAGTTCGGGCTGCCGATCGTCGAAGTCGTGTCGGCATTTGGCTCCCCCTCCGGCGATGTGCCGCCCGCTGCGCAGACTGGGGAAGGCTTGATGGTCAACTCCGGGTTCATGGATGGCATGGAGACGAAAGCGGCGAGAACGGCAGCGATCTCATGGATGACCGAGCAGGGCGTTGGTGTGGGGCGCGTCGAATACAAGCTGCGCGACTGGCTGTTCTCGCGGCAAAGATACTGGGGAGAACCCTTTCCTATCCTGCATGCCGCCGACGGCAGTGTCGTGCCCCTGCCAGAGGACGCCCTGCCACTGCTGCCTCCTGAACTGGACGAGTACAGGCCAACGCCGGACGGGGAGCCGCCGCTGGCACGGGCGGACGATTGGGTTCGGACGACCGATCCGAAGTCCGGCATGGAAGCTCTGCGGGAAACCAACACGATGCCGCAATGGGCGGGATCGTGCTGGTATTACCTGCGTTTTGCCGATCCCTGGAACGTGACCGCGCCGATCGATCCCGAGAAGGAGAAATACTGGCTGCCCGTGGATCTGTACGTGGGAGGAGCCGAGCATGCGGTGCTGCATCTGCTGTACGCGCGCTTCTGGCACAAAGTCCTGTTCGACATCGGCGTCGTGACGTCCAAAGAGCCGTTCCGCAAGCTGTTCAACCAGGGAATGATCCTGGCTTTCAGCTACAAGGATGCGACTGGGAGGTACTATCGACCCGAGGACGCGGCCGAGCGCGACGGTCGCTGGCATGTCGGAGAAATCGAGGTCGAGCGCCAGGTCGAGAAGATGTCGAAGTCGAAGTTCAATGTCGTCAATCCTGACGAGGTGGTCGAACGATACGGCGCAGACGCCATGCGTCTGTATGAACTCTTCATGGGGCCATTGGACGTTGCCAAGCCGTGGCAAATGTCCGGCGTGGCCGGGGTCAGCCGCTTCCTCCATCGCGTATGGCGGATCGCAATTGGAGAGGATGGCATGTTGTCGAGCAAAATTATCGATGCGAAGCCGTCCCCGGAGATCGCGCGCGTTCTTCACAAGACGATCAAGGCTGTCGGCGATGACATCGAGGCCCTGCGTTTCAACACGGCGATCTCAAAGCTGATGGAGCTGTCAAACGCATTGACGGGGCTGGACATCAAGCCACGGTCGGCGGTCGAATCCTTCGTTCTGCTGCTGGCACCGTTCGCGCCGCACATTGCCGAGGAACTCTGGAGAATGCTGGGGCATCCGGAAAGTCTGTCGCATGAACCCTGGCCGACATACGACCCCACCCTCGCCGACGATGATATCCGCGAATTTGTCGTTCAGGTGAACGGCAAGCTGCGTGGCAGGATTCAGGCTCCCTCGACGCTCGCCGCTGATGAACTCGTCAGACTGGCTGCGGAAGATCCTGACGTTCGCTCGAGGTTGACGGGGAAGACGGTGCTGAAGGAAATCGTTGTCCCTGGACGGCTGGTGAACTTCGTGCTTGCTCCATAGCATCGAGCCGCTCTGGAACGTGGTCGACACTGTCGGCCACGGCTTCCTTTGCAACTGGTCGCCCCAGTTTGGTCAGGGCGGCTAGGACTGCCGTGCTATGCAGGCAACGATCGCTTGCCCGGCCGTCGTAGACCCGCGATCACGGTTCCTCATCGGATTCGTCGGTGATTTCCAGAGCCGTAGCTACAGCGGAGGTTCGTTCATGAATTTGGCCGACGACACGATATCTGACGCGAACAGTGATCTTGTCACCATTTGCAGCAATTGACTGGTCAACCTTACCGCCCCGCTCAAGAACCACGTTGAAAGTGCGGCTTGGAGCGGGTTCTGTCCGATCGATCCACCCTTTCATACGATAGTTCTCCCAAGGTTTTGGGGCAGCGACTTCTTCCCAAGATTGCCTTTTGATACGTTCGGCAAACTTGAACACCTTTGCATCTTGTGGATGTAAACAAGTGACTTCCTCGATCATCACTGTTCTTCGGTTCCAGTTGTTAGCCTGAAGTGTTACCCGTTTTGTTTTGCGATTTCGCAAAAGCACGAACTCGGGCTGCGCGTCGCCGACCAAGAAATCCGATTGGCGTCTCGCCTCGCGAACTTGCTCCCTGAGCGGATCGAGCGTCATAAGGGCGGCGGCCAGGGCGCCAACCGCTGCGGCCCACCCAGAATAGCTTGCGAGCCAGTCCCTCAAGCAGCGACCCGGAATTTCACCTGCTGCACACCAGCGACCGGGCCAGTCAATGCCGACGGGTTGGAACACCGCCAGCACCGGCACGATGATGATCACAATGGATACGATAACGAGCCAGAATATCTTCATTGAACTGCAACTATAAGGGGAAATTCAAACGATGCAAGCGAAGAAAGTACGGCAGCGTGACCGCCAAACAATGTCTCGAGCGGCTCGTCGAATCGGAGGCGATATTGTCGGCCGGATGCGTGTTACTACCATGCCACAGTCTGTCAACGGCTCCGAACCTGCTGATCCCAAGGCTCATATCGAGAAGGCCGTTTATAGCTTTCGCGCATGAGCGAGGCCGCAGATACTGGAAGCGTCCGGTAGTGTTTGACCGAATATCGATACGACCTTTTTACTTGCAAGATTTAATAGCAACGACATTCACTAAAAGGATTGTTGATCATGAATGAATCTTCGAAGTCTCCAGCAGCATCCCCGCTTGGACGCCTCTGGCCACCGCTTCTTGTGTGCGTCGTGCTTTGGGTAGTTGCATTGGCTTGCGAGCGCGTGACTGGCGCTCCCCTTACCGAAAAGCTGACGGCTCTTTCGGACCCGAGCCTATTAATCATACTCGCAGCGGCGGTATGCTTCGCCACGGGTATCAATTTCGCCTTCAATGTCGACTGGTCTGTCCGTGCGTTCGAAACGGTGTTTAATATGGCGCTAGATGCGTTCATGTTGGTGTGGGCTGCGACGGCATGCGCGGCAATACGCTTTGCCTTCTCTGGCTACAACAAGTTCGCAATTGTCGTGCTTGCCGCCCCGATCGCGCTAGTCATCGTTTGGTATGTATGGCGCTGGATCGTAACCGATTTATTCAAAACCATCGGCAATAGGTACGTTCGCGCGACTTTCGGCGTGCTAATAGCTTTTTTGGGCTCAGCGTTTCTGCTTTACATGATTTGAAGTGAGCTTAAAGGCAGTAACTTACCTGGATCGACCCACAGATGACCTGTCACTTCCAGATTCCGGGTTGGGATCTCCAACACATACGACGCCTAATGAGAGACTCCCCAAACAGATCATTCCGAACAACATATCTGACGCTTTCGGCAAACGCTGGACAGTGTGGGTGCGTAGCCCGACCGACCCGTCTGACGAAAGCGGGTGACTTCATGGAATGGCTTTTGCAAAAGCTGTTGGCGAGCGTCTGCTAGTCGCAGTTGTGAGCGCCGGATTCAATCGCCCGCCGACTCTTTCACTTCCGGCAAAAGCGTCCAATTCATCAGCAGGCGCCCATAAGGCAGGCTTGCAAAGGGCGTAAGCCGGCGAACCGTGGCTTCTATCGCCTTCGGTCTTGCCGAGTGCGTTGCCATCCCCCGACCGCCCCTGGCACGCCTCTTGCTTCGTTAACACTACGCCATCCCATCGGGAGTATTGTGTAGTGGAATGGGACACCCCAATCGAATTCGATCCCGTGATCCTGATGTTTCACGATCCGGATAGGCTCCTGTCCGTCCGCACGGCTATTGGAGCAGCCAATGCGCTCATGAAGGAATTCCCCTGCGATGACGGGGAGGAATTTCTTGCGGCGATCAAGATCTGTATCGATGTCGTGAAGGGCAACGCTGAGCCCGAGGAGCTACGAGCGGCGATTATTCGCGCCGCAGGCGAGGCCGGGATTACCGCCATCGCCATATTGCACTGAGCCGGCCGTTTCTTGACCAGATAGAATGCGGCGCGTGCGGAAGCCACGGAGCGGGAAACCGCCCCTTTGCCTGCCGATCCATCAGACCGCCCAGGAGGCGACCGATCCGTTCGGCTGTGAGAAGCTGATCGACGATGCGCTCCGTCACCAGCCTGTCGAGCCTGTCCATCGGGATCGAGCGCCCCTTACAGGCCTCCTTGCCTTTCAGGGCGCATGTCGCACAGACGGCCCGCTTAAAGTGATTTGTCGCAAAACAGGGAAAGCATTCTGCAGCACCCAACATCACAGGGGCGTTCGCCACACATGGATTATGGTTACACGGGGGCGAGGATGTGAACGCCGCGACGCTACTCTTCACGGCTGCCGCAAGGGGGGGCCTGCTTTTCTTTGTAAAGGGGTCCCTATTATGGAACTTCAGCATAGCGGATGATGCTCTGATTTTGGACGTTGGCGACCAGTTCATCAGAACGAGACAAAAATCGGCGGAGCAAGGGTGAGGAATTTGAATCGTTATATCCTAAGGTGAGATCAATTGTCGGAGGCACACCCTCAAGTGCTCTAGCAACGACATTTGGCGTCAGCATATTTTGCGCATAAAGCGGAATAAGCGTTATTCCACCTGTAGACACGACGAGCGACATTGCTGATGGTAGACCGTCACCTTCGTACTCTGCCTTCAGCGTGATCCCAACGTTCGACGCGTAATCCTGGATCACGGATTGCAATACGGGAGAAATTTTAGCCGCACTGACGTAAGTTTCGCGGGCAAGGTCCTGCGGCTGGATCTTTTTGCGCGACGTCAAGCGATGGTCCGCCGGCAGCACGGCGATCAGTGGCTCCTTGGCTAAAAACTTGAAGGACACACCAACACTCAGCGTCTCGGGGCGAAGGAAAGCGACGTCCAGCTTGCCTCGCATCAGTGCCAGAGCAAGGTCCGGGGAAGACTGACTGGACAATATGATTTCAACCTCCGGCGCTTCCTCACGAATAATACGCAATGCATGGGGTAGCCACACAATCTCTTGCCCTGCGAGAAAACCGATAGTGAACGACTGCTTTTCCGGCCGTTCTGCCCGCCGGGCCCCTTCCGCAGCCGCCTCGACTTGCAATAAGGCCAGCCGCGCGTGATCAAGAAACACTTTACCGGCGGCGGTGAGCGTCACGCCGCGCGACTGCCGTTCCAGCAGCTTTACACCGACTTCGGTTTCCAGATCGCGAATTTGCCTGCTGAGTGAGGGCTGGGACGTGTGAAGCCGCCGCTCTGCTGCGGTCAGTAAGCTTCCCTCCTCCGCAACAGCAACAAAATAGCGCAAATGCCTCAGTTCCATCGGGTCCTCGCTATACCTTTAAGGCATAGCTCGAACGTACAAGGTATTTGTCTTCGATAGAAGGGGGATTTAATTAACGTCGCAATTTCGGGATATAATCGAACGCGCCTCACCGGAGTATTTCGCCTGCACGTCGAAAAGAAAGATGAGGCATGCGTGGCAATCTTGCGTTGATTATTGCAGTAGCGCGTGGATGAATGGCTCTAATTGATTATTTTGACCTTCAAAGGAATGTTTAACAGCGCAGATGGAGAGACTCGATGCCTACAATCACTACCACTGACGGCATAAACATCTTCTACAAGGACTGGGGCTCAGGCCAGCCGATCGTTTTCAGCCACGGCTGGCCGCTGTCGGCGGACGACTGGGACGCCCAGATGACCTTCTTCCTTCACCACGGCTACCGGGTGATCGCCCACGACCGGCGCGGCCACGGCCGGTCCGACCAGCCCGGCACCGGCAACGACATGGACCACTGGGTTGCTGACCTCGCGGCCCTGACCGAGCACCTCAACCTGCGCGACGCGATCCACATCGGCCACTCCACGGGTGGCGGTGAGGTAGCTCGCTATGTCGCCCGCCACCCGGAGCGGGTCGCAAAGGCGGTACTGGTCGCTTCCCTGACGCCGAACATGTACCGGAGCGAAGACAACCCGTCCGGTCAGCCGCCGGAGTGGTTCGAAGCGATCCGCGCGGGTGTGCTGGGCAACCGGTCGCAGTTCTTCCGGTTCGTCCCTGAGAACCCGTTCTACGGTTACAACCTCGACGGGGCCGAGCCTTCGGAGGCGATCATTGCGAACTGGTGGCGCCAGGGCATGGCCGGTGGTGCCCTGGCTCACTACGCGACTGTCGACTCTTGGCTGGAAGATTATACCGAAGACCTCAAGAAGATCACCGTGCCGGTGCTGGTGATGCATGGCGAGGCCGATCAAGTCGTCCCCTTCGCAAGTTCCGTACCGCGTGCGGTCGACCTGCTCAAGAACGGGTCGCTGAAGACCTATCCGGGCTACCCCCATGGCATGCTGACCACACATGCGGATGTCCTCAACCCCGACCTGCTCTCGTTCATCAGGTCTTGACGACATCGACCGGACCGCGGCCGTCACCCAACGTCATCAGGACGATCTGTCACCCGGCAGTACCGGGTGACACCTGTCGCCATCGACAGGCCAGCGTGCTTTCCGGCCCAGGCGCAGGCGGCACCGCCACTGCGAGGAGGAATTTCTTGCGGCGATCAAGACCTGTCTTGATGTCGTGCACGGCAACGCTGTCCCTTGGGAATTGAGAGCGGCGATTATTCGCGCTGCAGACGAGGCCGGGATTACCGCTATCGCCGTACTTCACTGAACCTTCGCTTTCGCGACAACGACGGCTTGACGCCTGAATTTCGTAAGCGCTGCCATTCATCCGCAAATTTCGTAAGCAAGATCCAAAAGCAAAATCAGTATCTTAACAATTACGCTTACGAACTTACGATATTTCGGCATGTCTCCAACTCTCATGCGGACAGCCGACAGTCCTGGAATACCGGTCTGTCTCCGCACCTGTGTTTCGCAATTATCTCCGTAAGTCCGTAAGCGAAGCAATAAATCATTGAAACCATTGGAGAAACGCGCCTACGAAGTTTATGTGTGCAATCGTAAGCGCCGTAAGCAAATCTGTAGGTCGGCCGGCACGACAGAGCCGCCGGAAGGCCAGCGTCTGCGAGGCGTTACGCTCGCACACTTCAGAAGACCCGTTCCCGCCCTCGCCGGCCGTGCTCGAATTCAATCCGTCCATCCACCCATCTCGACCAGTGCCTGCTGCTCACATCGCCGCGAACATAGACACGCACAGCTTCCCGCCCGCGATTGGAAACCACCGCCTGAGGTTCGAACCCCAGCCCGACAAGCGCCCTCTGCAGATTGGCGCGCCAGCCTGCCGGCAACCGGCTGGCATCCTCGCTTCCGCCCGTCAGCAGCTTGCGCACGTCCGCGCACGGCACCATCATGTCGCCATCGGGGATCAGGTCGCGGATGATCTCGTAGGTGGGGCCAAAATCCATCAGGCCCTGGTGCAGGGCTTCAAGATCGGCCCGCAATGCCGGGTCATCCAGCCACAGCGGCTCGCGCTCGTAGATCGTCATGACTTCGGCCCAGACCTGCGCGCGATCAGCCCGGATTGCCGCAATATCGATCGCCGTCGGCTTGACCGGCCACCAGCGGCGATTGCCCGTCGTATCCGTCAGAAACTCGTCGGCGTTCGTCGTGGCGTAGAACACGAACTGGCGCGGCACGTCGTCGACCCTCTGCTTATACGCCCCGCGCGCGGTATCCGTGCGAACCGTGATGAACTTCCTGATCGCCTCGATCTCCCGGTTCGACCTGCCGGCAAGCTCCGCAAGCTCGACAAGCCATCGCCCACGCGTGTTCTCTATCGCTTCGCGCGCGCCATCGCCCACCGTGACGCCGTCGGTCACCCATTCCTCGATCGGAACGAGAGCCCGGCCGAAGGATGATTTTCCGAGGCCTTGCCTGCCCTGCAGGGTCAGCACGTGGTCGAACTGGCACCCTGGCTGAAACACGCGTCTGGCCAGCGCTGAGAGCCATTTGCGCGCGAAGGCGCGGTTCAGGCGCGTGTCCTCGGCGCCGAGATAACAGGTCAGGAAAGTATCGACGCGCCGCATTCCATCCCACGCCGGCAGCGATGACAGCCACCCTTTCACGGGGTGATAGGGATGCCGGCTGGCGACCTTGTCGATAACTGGATTGATGTTGAAAACCTTCGGCGTCAGGCCAAAGCCTTCCAGCCATTCCACCGCTTCGGCAAGGTCATTGTTGCCGACGGGACGAGGCTTCCAGTCGCCCTGGCGCAAATCCCACGGCGGGCGGGCAAGCAACATCGTCTGGCCGCTGAATTCATCAAGGGCGAGCATTCCGCGCGCGTCGGGATGGTGTTCCAGCATCACGGTCCAATTGAGCGTGAGTCCCGGATGGGGATTGCCTTTGTCATTCGTCTTGAGCATGGCGAGCCAGTCGCGCGGCGGCTCGTGTGCGGTCATATGTGGCATGAGATTTTCCGCGTAGGGTGAAGTGGCGTTCCCTTCTCCCCGGCGGGGGTCCGAAGGACGGGTCGCGACCCGTGGCTCGACCCCCGCTGGAGAGAAGGCGACGTGGACTGTTTCGAACGTCGCCAGACCTATTCGGAAAACGGTTGGCAGATAGAATCGCGCTGCGAGACAGGGTTCGACGCCTCCAAGGCGAAGTGGATGGCGGAATAGCCGGCCAGTCAGGCCCCTTCTCGCCTCATCAGCGGTCAGCGCGCTCTCGCGTGCCGGAAACGAGGATATCGAACAATGGCATGCACAGCGGTCGCGAAGTCCCGCACGGCTTCAACCCAGGGTACGCTGCTGAAAATTAGGGCACGCTCCTGAAAGCGCCGCGATCCGCCGGTATAGCTCGACCGTCCCGGGTGCACGATCAAAAACGATTGTCAGGCGCTAAACGCCGTCGTCCACGGCTTCAATACCGCCACCGGGCAGGCCCCAGCTTGGAAATGAATTCGTTCCACGCCTTCCGAAGAGGCCCATCGGGCCGAGAGTGAACGGGCTTATTCCCAGCCCCGATATCTTGAGGCAATTGCGTCGAATAGGTACTCGCCGCAGTTGCCGATGCCGATGGTTTGGGGAATACTCGTGCTCTGGCCCTGAAGGCCTGCGCGGTGACTGATAAGGGGGACAATGTCATGCCTGTAAAATACCTTTTGGCCGCGGTAACGATCGCGCTTCTGAGCCTTTCAGGGTGCGCGACCACCGGCACCGGCGGCGACAACACGACCTACGCAACTCCACTGGGGATTGGTCCCGTTCGCGGCAATATCGGTGGCTATTAGTAGCTGCTGATTTCCATTGAGAGCTGATCCACCGATGGGTTCGGGAAACCGGCCTGTCGATCACAGTTTTCGAACCCTGTCTGGTTAGAGCAATTCCAGCAAAAGTGCATAGCGGTGTTGCGTCCGGAATTGCGTAAAAACAAAGAGATAGAGTGGTTCCACACCCGCTTCTGGCTGTCTGCGGCTTCGCTTGAGCGGCAGGTCCGACAAGTGTCTCGGCATAGGGGCCGTAGTTCTCCCGCAGCAAATGATGGATATATGCTGCTAGAGGGAAACATTCGTAAAGCTCTGTCGCCGCGACAAGGTGAAGAGCTGTCCAGAAGCGGAGCCTGGGATTGCTTCAATGGTACATGACGTGAGCGCGGGGCGCCGCCAAAACACCGCCGGTCTGCGCCGGTTCCTCGACCTTGAGCAGCAGCGCGATTGGATGCACGGTGAGACGATCCTGCACGATGCCGACGAGCGCTCGGAGTCCCTGGAATTGCGTCTCAAGTACGTCCCCAGGTTTGAGAAGCTGCTGCGCCGGCCGCAGGCACAAGCGGTTCTGGACATTGTCAGGCGCTACGGGAGCGACTGCATTCCGATCCCGCGCCGGACGGAGCGGGACTACTGGTCGGTTTCCTGTCTGCCGTCGACACCGGGCAAAGCCCTCGTTCGCGTCAATGCGAGCTGGATGGAGCTCTTCTCGCTCTATGCTGATGATGAGGACATCCGCGCGCTCTTCCTGGTGCATCTTTCCGATTTCACCACCGACCACTCGCTCGATCACGGCCAGGTGGACGAGGATTTCCTCGGGTCCTGTGTCATGATGCCTGATGACGTCAGCTATTTCTTTCCCAGGGGCGAGGACATTTTCGGCGTCAAGGTCCGCGGCTTCTCCTCAATCGGCAAATTTCTCGCCACACCCCTTGCGTTGCAGGCTATCCGGGCATTCAACCTGACGCACATGAACCGTGGCCGGAACGCCTATCAGGCGAGCCACTGTTACAGGCTGGCGGATCACATGCTGGGCGACGACGGACGTTGAGCAATTGAGTTCAGCAGGTCATCGACACACGCCCTCGAGGTGGTCGACACGCATACCGATCCCATCCAGAACTTGGACAAGCCGGCCTTCGATGTCGATCTCCGCGCTTGGCGCACGCCACGCAACGAAGCCGTCGGGGCGAACCATCACGGCGCCGCCATCGCCCACGCCATAAGCGTGAGGCCAGCGTTCTTCCGGGTCGCCGAGATCGCCGTGCGCGCCGAAGACATGGCAAGCGAGCGGGATGCCGCCGTCCTTGCGCAAGCGATCCGCCGCAGCGCGCCAGTTCGCATCGTTTGCCAGCAACACGAAACCGCGTCCGAACAGATCCAGCGTCGAGAGCCTTTCGCCTTCACGCTCGATGACGAGATGCGGCGCGCGGGTGCCGGGAACGCCGGCGAGTTCCGCGACCGGTTCGAATGACCGGTCGCGAGCGGCAGCCTCGAACACCAATGCGCCGGCGTCGTAGCGCTGTCCGAACACGACATCGTAGTCATCCACGATGGCGACGGCAGGCGGCAACCGCCCCGCAGGGTCCTTGAACCATTGCTGCAGACGGGCGAGCGCCTGCGCCAGCGTTGCGGCGATCACCGGCCGGCGCTCCGCGTCGTAGCTGTCGAGCAGGCTGGCATCCGCCTCGCCGCGAACGACCATCGCGAGCTTCCAGGCCAGGTTGTGCGCATCGTGGATGCCCGAATTTCCCCCGAATGCGCCGGTCGGTGGCATGAGGTGCGCAGCGTCGCCGATCAGGAAGCAGCGGCCCGCACAGAAACGGTCTGCAACGAACGCCGCCATCTCCCAGGACCGCGCATCGACCAACTCCGCCTGGACGCCGGATCGGCCGGCCGCTTTTTCGACGAGTTCCCGGCAACGGTCGCGGTCGAAGTCCTCCGGTCGCTCGCCCCTTTCCGGAAAATATTGCAACGCCAGCAGCCAACGCCCGCCTGGACGCGGCGTGATGGTGGCGTTGAGATCGCTGACGAAGCAGGAGGTGAGCGGCCTGCCATCGATCTCGGGAGACAGGTCCGTGTCGAAGATGATGCTCATCCAGTGCTGCAACACGCCTGGGCCCTTCCGGTCGATACCGAGCTTTTCGCGCAGCGTGCCATTGGCGCCGTCAGCGGCGATCAGATAGTCGGCGACAACAGTTTCCTCCTCTCCGGTTTCGCGATTGCGGATGACAGCACGAACCGAGGCGGGGTCCTGCTCCAGGGATGAAAACTCGGTATTGAAGCGAATGTCCGCGCCGGCCCTCTCCGCGTAATTGCGCAGGATCGGTTCCAGCACATGCTGGTCGCAGGTCGCGGGCTGTGTGGGACTGTAGGGCCTGGCGTCAGGCCATGCAGCATCGCTCCATCGAATATCCGGATCGGCAAGGTTTCTTGCCCGTGCAATACCGCCGCCCTGCTGGTCGCCGGTGCGTTTGGCGCGGATTTCCGTCTCCAGCCCGAGACTGCGGAATATCTCCATGCTGCGCGGCGAGATGCCGGTGAACTTATACTGGATCGAGGTGCCAGCATGACGCTCCACCACCATGCAGCCGACACCCTGATGGGCAAGGAGTGCAGCGGCCGTGAGGCCGTTCAGGCCGCCGCCGATAATCAGAACCGGGATATGCGTGCTCATGCGTTTCTCCTATGTTTGGGACACGACAGGTCCGCTCCCGGCAAAGCCAGGCTGCAAATGGAGGTTTATTACTTTGATTGACAAAAATATTTGATGACTCAAAATATGTCAAGATAGCAGCACCGGAGCCGAGACATGACACCCCCTCGCGATGCGCCCAACCTTGCCGATGAGGCCTGGCGCTTGATGTTCAACTTTCTGATGGGTTCGGCGCCGCAGCGTCTGGCTGCGCAGCAGAAATATGGGCTGACGCCGAACGATTCCCGCGCCCTTTTCTCGCTCGGCGCGGACGGCAAGCCGATCGGGGCATTGGCGCGCGAATGGGGCTGCGATCCCTCGACCGCAACATGGCTGGTAGACCGGCTGGAGCGATCCGGCCTGGCCGATCGCATTCCCTCGCCCAGCGATCGACGTGTGAAGCTCGTGCGGGCAACCGAAAAGGGGACTGAAACGAAGACCGAATTGCTGGCGGCCTATCATCGGCCGCCGCCGGAACTGGCAAGCCTGTCGGCAGACGATCTGGAGGCGCTCGTCAGGATTTTCGGAAAGCTGCACGCCGAAGGCACTATACCGCGCGGTTAAAGAGCCCCCGCGCGGCTTCCACTATGATACGCAGATGCTCCGGGTCGCGCACGCCTTGCCGATAAAGCTCGACGGTGATTGCGGCAATGCGCGCGGCTTCTTCGGAAGCCTTATCGACGCCCGCCTCTTTCAGAAGCGTGTCGAAAACGGGCTGGCACGCGGAAAGATCGCGGGCGTCGAATGGCTGCGGTTTTCGGACATCGATGGTCTTCATGTCGTTCAAAAGCCGGCGCCGTCGGTGGCGCCGGCTCCTCCCTCCCCTCCGATCAAGCGACGTTCTTTTCGCCCTCGATCATCTGCATCGGCGCCTCGGAACCCTCGGCGCTGCCGATCGCGATCTTGCGCGGCTTCATCGCTTCAGGGATCTCGCGCTTCAGCTCGATCGTCAGAAGGCCGTTCGTCAGCGACGCATTCTCGACCCGAACATGATCGGCAAGTTCAAAGCGCCGTTCGAAGGAGCGGCCGGCAATGCCGCGATGCAGGTAGTCGCCCTGCTTCTCCTCCGCCTTCTGACCCTTCACGATCAGCACGTTGCGTTCCTGGGTGATGTCGAGGTCGCTGTCGGCGAAACCTGCGACCGCCATCTGGATGCGGTAGTCGTCCTCGCCGGACTTGACGATATCGTAGGGCGGCCATGTGTCGATGGCCTGCAGACGCTGCGGATTGTTCAGAAGGTTGAACACACGGTCGAAGCCGATGCTCGAGCGGTAGAAGGGTGCGAAGTCGAATTCGTTTCTCATGACCAAATCCTCCGTAAAGCGAGTTGGAAAGGAGACGCGTCGGAAACTGCGTCCCCGGCTTCCGGCCCCCTTTGGGCTGCCGGCGAATATCGATTTGGTTTGGCTTTTTTTGCCTTTCAAGAGGCTTCGAAAATTTTTTTGAACGTTCGGCAGCGGCCCACTTGAACGCCGAAAACAGCGAAACAATCTCTTATCCGCCTGGAGATTTTCCTCAACCGTCGAAAGTTTTTAGGAGATCCAACATGACAATCGAAGGCAAGACGACAGCCGGCCCGGCCAATGTCCTCGACGCCATTTCGGCGTCGCATATCCTGCATCCCCATCGGCACTTTTCCCATCCGGACGAAGTGGTTGTCTCGGACACGATGACGACCGAAGAGAAGCGCGCGATCCTCGCCTCCTGGGCATCCGACCTTCACGCGGTCGAATCCTGTCCCGAGTTGCGCCATCCTCCGGGTGTCGCCTGCTCCATCCGCTACCAGGACATCCTTTCTGCCTTGAAGGCCCTGGATGGCAGCCGGCGGGATTTCGCCATGAGAAGGCAGACCCGCAAGCCGGTCTGCACCATGCTGGAATAAGGGAGGGCGGAATGCGACAGAAGGCGTCACAGTCTCCATCCGCTCCGGAAGGCAACCCGATCACCGACAGGCTCGTTCTCGCGTCGAGATATGCGGAATGCCTGCGCCGGCTCTCGCGCTCGGCCGACCGGCTGCGCCACGGCGATCTCGGCGAGAAGCTGATGGAGATTGCCGGGTGCATGGACCGGATGAGCTACGACATCGCGATCAACGATGCGGGCGTCGAAATCCTGAGGCGCGCAGCACGCCTCATCGGCACGGTGGAAGCATTGGTCGACCGCAAGGCGAAGGCATCGATCCTGCATTGAACGCGCTTAAGCAGCGCTGGATGAATGCGCGGCGCTGCCGGGCTTCCGGTTCATGCAAGCTCTTGGAATCGCGCGTCGGAAATCCGTTACAATTCCGCGCCATAAGGTCTGCGGTTCACCGAACGAGAGCGAAATGGGCGTCAGGAACTATTTGATCGAAGGCGTTTCCGGAACCGGCAAGACCTCGGTCGCCACCGAATTGCAGCGGCGCGGTTATCACGTCATTCATGGTGACCGCGAGCTTGCCTATCGAGGCGATCCCCATACGGGTGAACCGCTGGATGGTTCTCGGCATGAGCAGAACGATGTGGCCTTTGTGCAGAGGCACCATCTCTGGCATGTCGACAAAGTCAGGTCGCTCGCGGTCGATAAAAGCCACCCGATCTCCTTCTTCTGCGGCGGCTCGCGGAATTTCCATCGCTTCATCGATCTGTTTGACGGGGTCTTCGTTCTCGATGTCGATCCGGACACGCTGAAGAACCGGCTCGCCGGCAGGGCCGAAGACGAATTTGGCGGAAAACCGGCCGAACGGGACCTGGTCCTGCGCCTGCATGCGACGAAGGAAGACATTCCCGGGAATGCGACGACCATCGACGCCACCCGGCCGCTCGCCTCCGTCGTCGACGATATCCTGTCGAAATGCGCTGAGATCAGCTGAGGGCCGCAATGTCCGCTCTGGCGCAAGCGGAGCGGTCGAGCGATCAGATCTTTCTCGCCTCGTCGGCTGTCCGCGCGCTCTCTCGCGTGCCGGAAACGATGATCTCCAGCACTTCATGCTCGTCGGTATTCCTGATGTAACGATCGCCGACATATTCGCCGCGCTTGAGGACCATGACGCGATCGCCCACGGCAAAAATATCGACCAGGCGGTGTGAGATGATGATCTGGGCGACGCCCTGTCTCTTCAGTTCCAGCATGGTTTCGAGCAGCCGTTCCGTCGCCATCACGGAAAGGTTGGCGGTCGGCTCGTCGAGGATCACGACGCGCGGCTCGAACGAGATTGCGCGGGCGATCGCGACGGATTGCTGTCGGCCGCCCGACAGACTTTCGACCTTCTGATAGACGGAGTTCACGTCGACCTTGAGCCGCTTCAGCACGCTGTCGGCTTCCGCATACATCTTCCGCCTGTTAACGAAAGGGCCTTTGAGCGGCCAGCGGCCAAGGAAGATGTTCTGGCCGACATCCATGTTGCCGCAGAGCGCGAAATCCTGGTAGATCATCTCGATGCCGACGCCGCGGCTCTCGTGCGGGCTCTTGAACCGCACCGGTTGCCCGGCAACGAGGATATCACCCGCATCGCGCTGGTAAGCACCGGTCAGGATCTTCATGAGCGTCGATTTGCCGGCGGAATTGTCGCCGACCAGGCCGAGAATCTCACCGGGATAAAGCGTCAGATCAACCTTGCGAAGCGCCTGCACGGCCCCGAAGGCTTTTTCGATGCCCCGCATTTCCACGATCGGCGCGGATGGTGTCGCCTCAGCCATGACTGCTGTCCCCTGTTGACGCCCCTCTTCTCAGCCGGGCTCGCAGGCGTCCGAAAATATTGGCCTGGCGCACCCATATATCGATCAGCACCGCGACGATGAGGATGACGCCGATAAAGACGTTGATCCAGTGCTGCGGCATGCTGAACCCCTGGACGTTGAGTTGAAGCAGTGCGCGGACGAGCGTGATGACAGCGGCACCCGCAAGCGAACCGATCATCGTGCCGTAACCGCCGAAGATCGATCCGCCGCCGATGATGACGGAAGCGATCGCATCGAGCTCGCGAAACTGGCCGGCGACCGGGTTGAAGCTGCGGAAGTAGGCGACATTGATGATCCCGGCCATGGTTGCGCAGAGCGCCGACAGCATGAGCGAGATGAAGCGCACGCGGTTGGTGTTGATACCGGCATAGGCTGCGGCGCGCACGTTGCCGCCGGCCGCACAGACCTTCAGCCCGAACGGCGTATAGGCAAGCACGATACCGGCGATCACGGCGATGAAAAACATCCAGATCGTCTGGACGCTGACGACCTCGGCGACCGAGCGAATGATCCCCGGCGGCAGCGCAAGGCCGAAATGCAGGAGAACGTCATTCACCTTGCGCCCGAGCAGGTTATAGCCCTCGGGCCAGCCGGTCAGCTGTTGTCCCGCGACGAACCAGGCGGCGAGCCCCCGGGCAATGTAGAACATGCCGAGCGTGGCGATGAAGGCAGGCAGTTTGAAGCCGACGACGACCATGGCGTTGACGGCGCCGGCACACGTCCCTGCAAACAGGCCCATCGCCACGGCAGTGAGCGGGTCGGCGCCGAGCACCTTCAGGAAATAGGCCGCCGTGCTGCCGGCAAGGGCAAGCACCGCGCCGACGGAGAGATCGATATCGCCGGCTGCGATGACATAGGTGAGCCCGACCGTGATGAGGGCCAGTTCCGTGTAATTGAGCAGGATGGCAAAGGTATTGGGCAGGTTCCACCAGTAATCCGGCCTGAGCGCGAGGCCCGTCAGCCACAACACGACGGTCAGGATGATGGCCAGTGCGTCGCGGCGGGCGAGAAACTTGCCGAGCCCGGTGGCAGACAGCGCCATGTCGGCCGCCATCGCCCCCTTGGTCTGGACACCTTCGATCGCCACGCCGCCCATCTCATAGGCCGGCGGGGGCGGCCGGCGGCGCAGCCATGCCCATAGCCGGGCCGCAACCTGGCGCCGGATAAGGAAGGGCTCGATCAGCACGGCGATGACGAGAAGAAGACCCAGGAAAACCAGCACGGCGCCGGCCGGCAGGGTGAACTTGGCGCCGACTGCGATGCTTTCACCGTCGATCACGACGATGCGCGTGATCGGCCATCCCTCGCGCAGCACCTTGTCGATCAGCACGACGACCGCAGCACCCAGGCAAGACCCGATGACGCGCCCGCGCCCGCCCAGGATCGATGCGCCGCCGATGACGACGGATGCGATAACGGTGAGTTCCCAGCTGACACCATAGAGAGGGGTGACACCCTTATCCTGCGCGGCCGACAGGAGAGCTGCAAGGGTCGCGCAAAGCGAGGAGAGCAGATAGGCGCGAATGCGCACCCAGCGTGTGCGAATGCCGGCATAGACCGCCGCCTGCTCGTTTCCGCCGGTGGCGAAAGTCTCATAGCCCCAGCGGGTCTTGGCAAGCACAAGGGCCCCCACCATGGCGATGAGGAAGAAGATCGCGATCTGGTTGTTGAAGCCGAGGATATTCGTCTCTCCCAGGTGGAAGAACAGCGGATGGTCTTTCGCCTTGTCGGAATAATAGATTGCCTGACCGTGCGTCAGCGCCAGCACGAAGCCGCGACCGATGAAGAGGATCGTCAGCGTCGCGATGAAGGCCGGCACTTTCAGGACCGTGACGAGCACGCCGTTGATCAGGCCGATCGCTGTGCCCAAGAGCACGCAGAGGATCGCCGACTGGATCATGCCGAAATCGAGAAAGCTCGGGGAAAAAAGCCTGGCGAAGACGACGGCGATCAGACCGTAGGTCGAACCGACCGAAAGATCGAGATCCCTGTTGACGATGACGAAAGTCATCCCGACCGCGATGATCCCCACACGGGACGTATCGCGCAGAAGCGCGTGAAGGGCCTCTGTCGATCCGAAGAAGGCCGGATTGACGATGGCCCCGCCGAAGTAGAGCAGCGCAAGAAACATGAGGAGCCCCGCCTCCCAGCCGCCGACGAGCTGGGGCGGCGCACGGCCGAGCGATGTCGTCGTGGCGGGCTCCATGAGTTTCTACCGAATGAGTTCTACCGACCGATCCTTGCTTTGACGTGGCGGGACGGCTCGCACCCTCCCGCCTTGATTTCAGACGTTTCGAACGGCAGTCAGTTCTCGAAGCGCTTGCCGACGTTGGCGACCGTTTCCTTCGTCACGAGCTGGGCACGCGTGTCGAGATTGGCAGCTGCGATACCGCGATCGATCTGGAGATAGAGCTGCATGACAGGCCAGAAGCCCTGCAGGAAGGGCTGCTGGCCGAGCGAGCCGGTCAGATTCCCCGCTGCGATGCCTTCCTGCTGTGCCGGGCCGAGATCGAAACCATAAGCGCACAACTTGCCGGTCTTCCCCATCTGGGCAACCGCCTTGACGAGCGGCGGCGTAAAGACGTTGTTGGCTGTGAAGGCGCCGACCACGTCGCCGCGGGACTCGAAGAGCGAAACAAGTGCATTGACGGGGTCGTTCGGGTTCGTGTCGATGCCGACATTCTCCGGACCGGCGTCAACCTTGAAGGCATCGAGCTTGCCGGCGTCCTTCAACGTCTTGACGATGGCATTGAAGGCGGCGGTGACACGGTTGTTCACCTCGATATTGCCCATCGCCGTGGAGGACGGCAGCACGATCGAGCCGCTGGTCGCGCCACTGGCAAGCACGCAATTTGCAAGCGCCTCGCCGCCGATTGCCGCCGCCGACGCATCCTGGCCGGTGTGGCTGATCGCGCTCCGGTGCAGAATGTTGCCGTCGAACGAGTTGGTCGTCGCGATCGGGATGCCGGCCGCCTCGGCAGCCTTGACGATGTCGTTATAGGCGCCGACCTGCGGCGTCGTCATGATGATGCCGTCGATCGTCGGGTCCTGAATGATCTGGTTCAGGATCTCGAGCTCGCGGGCGGGGTCGTCCACCGGCGATTCTGAACCGAGCAGCAATATCTTGGCACCGATCATATTGCCGGCGACGGTCGCGCCGACATAGACAGGGTCAAAGAAGCCGTTGCCTGCCGTATGCGTTACGATCGCGAAGGTCAGATGACCGTCAGCCGAATGGAAATCCTTCGTGCCGGGGGCCTCTTTTGCGGCTTCCTCGAAGTTGTAGCCGCCAACCGCTTTCTCGACGCCGCCCGACTGCGCAAATGCATGCGAGACACCGAGCGATAGTATCGCGGCTGATGCCGCGTAGAACAATACCCGCCTCATGATTGGTCCTCCCTTGAAACCAAGGGAGGAAAGCCGTCGGGCGCAATGTATCGAGAGTGGGGCCGAAGGCTTATCCTCCCATTTGCTAATATTCTGCGCAATTCCGACCCAAGTAAACGGATAAGTTGATCATCCCGGCGAATTTGTTTGCTTTGGAAGCATCCGATAACCGATTTTGATTGGCAGGCATCTCTTTGATCGTGCGGTTTCTGCGCTCGACCTGACCATTGGGTGAGCGCCGCCCGTCCATTCGGATGCACAAAGGACGATTTTGGGGCCGATGCTGGAGGGCTGCACGCATCGCCGGTTGCCATCTTTCAAATATTGGCAATCCTTGCCAAAATATGCCATTCTATCCAAGTGAGGTGATTGATATGGCAACCATGAATGTTTCCCTTCCCGACCCGATGAAGGAGTGGGTGGAAGCCCAGACCAGGACGGGGCGCTACAGCAACGCAAGCGATTATGTCCGTGATCTGATCCGGCGCGATCAGGAGCGATCGGACAAGCTGGCAGAGCTGCAGCGGCTTGTTACCGAAGGTTTGGACAGTGGCGTCAGCGACCGCACGAAGGAAGATATTCTCCAGGCTGCGCGTGAACGGTTGGCCGCCAGCCGGGCATGAAATACCGCACAACCTTTGAAGCGGATCGGGATATAATCGATATCTACGTTCTCGGCGCCGAACAGTTCGGCGTCGCGCAGTCCGAGCGATATGTGGACGAGTTGTTCGGCACGTTCGAATTGCTTGCCGATAATCCGCAAATGGCCCGGGAGCGCCGGGAACTGAACCCGCCCATGCGGCTTCATCCCTATCAGGCACACATGATTGCCTACACAATCCGGGAGCACGGCATTCTGATTGTTCGCGTCCTGCACGGTCGGCAGGATTGGCAAGGTCTTTTCAGCTAGGAACCGGCAGGAATCGTGTGTCCTCAATCAGGCTCCTGATATCACTTCCCCTATGCCGCCCCGCATAAAGCGGAAGCGCCGCTAGCGATAACGCCATCGCCCGCCGACCGCGGTTACGCCATGCATACCGCGAGAAAAAAAGCGCAAGCGGCGAACGGATCAGCAAAGACAGGCCGTAGCGCAATGCTGGAATGGTGCCGGATCGCCGCGTGACCGCGGATTACTCGGGATAGGCCTCAGCGCCCTCCAGCGCCGCCTTGTGGAAGAGGATGAAGACCAGGGGGTTGCCGGGCTCGGACATTGCATCACTGCGCTGGCCCGTTATCTCTCCGGCCACGGCGCTCGTATATTCCGCGACCACTTCGCCGAAGCTGTTGCGCTGGATGGCCACCTTCTGTCCGGGTTCGACCTTGTCGTTGAGCTTGACCAGATGCTCGACGATCCCGCCCTGGGTTGCCAGGATCGGGAATGCACTGTTGCCGACGAAGACATTCACGTCCTTGCCTGTCCGGCCCATCGGCCCGGCAACGATGCCGTGATGCTTGAGGACGTTCATCGTGCCTTCCACGAACAGCGCGATCATCTCGATGTCCAGAACGCGGGCTGCGCCGATCTCCGGCGTAAAGGAGGGGATGCCCTCATCCATGAACGCGTTGTGCAGGACACCGGGATAGACATGGTTGTCGAAGATCTGGCCGACGGGATAGAGCTCCACCATGGCCTTGACCTCGGGCACATCCATGCCGCCAATATTGAATGCGGTGACTTCGAACCCGGTTGTTCCGGTGTGGAAGTCGATCGCGAAGTCGGCGTTCGGCCGCAGCAGCCGGTTGAACAGCAGCCCGGCATGCCGGCTGGGCGCGGAGGCACCGTTCTCGTTCCCCGGCCATTCCCTGTTCATATCGATCAGATCTACGCCCCTGCCCTGATTGGGCCACCTGCGCTGCATGCTTTCAAGGGCCGGGCGTGCCACGTCGGTGACCGCCATGACCGTGCCCGACATCTGCGCCGGATCGAGCTGGTTCATCACGGTCTGGACCGTGTGAATATTGCTCATTTCATCGCCATGCACACCGCTGGTCAGGATGCCGCGCTTGCCCGGCTTTGCCCCCTTGGCGACCGTCACCGACACGTACCAGTGCTGCCCCGTGGGCATCTGCGCACCCTGAAAATACAGGAGGTGCTTCTGCCCGGGCTCCAGGTCGTCGACGTCGAGCGCGCTGACGACCTTTTTCCCCTGGATGACA
The DNA here is from genome assembly GCF_056398305.1 of Rhizobium sp. 01T444. Taxonomy (NCBI): domain Bacteria; kingdom Pseudomonadati; phylum Pseudomonadota; class Alphaproteobacteria; order Hyphomicrobiales; family Rhizobiaceae; genus Rhizobium; species Rhizobium sp. 01T444. The sequence continues at coordinate 282,133 of NZ_JBFTPD010000002.1, read as the reverse complement.
TCGCCGGTATAGACCGTTCCCGAGGCTGGATTGGCAGCGGGTTTCGCTGCGTCCTGGCCATTCGCAGCACCGGTGCTGACGGCCAGGGCAGCCGACGCGCCGACCGTGGCAATGGATGCGATCAGGAGATCGCGGCGATCGATGCCCTTCTTCGATTTGTCCGACATGATGGAAGCCCTTTGTGTTGAGAACAACGGCATGTACATCGGTCGCGAGAAGCCCGCGCAACTTCAATCTAGGGTAAGCTGCCGAACTGGCAAGCTTGGGTAATTCCCGCAAACCTTTGCCGGGCTATGAACGGACAACCTCCCGAAAGCTCACATCTAGAGCCTTTCCTGGTTACTCTAGTGAGCAGTATAGGCCCCATCCACCAGGTAATGAGCGCCTGTAATGAAGCTCGCCTGCTCGGACAGCAGGAAGCTGACGAGATTGGCGACCTCGTCCGGTGTCCCTCGCCGGCACATTGGCTGCAGCGCCGCCATCCGCCTTGTGCTCGCTGCTTCCAGATGCTCCGACAGGAGTGGCGTGTCGATCCAGCCGGGACCGACAGCGTTTACCCGGATTCCATATCGTGCATATTCTATTGCGGCGACCTTCGTCAGTCCGACAACGCCGTGCTTGGCTGTGGTATAGGCGGCCGCGGTCGGMAAGCCGACGGCCCCAAGGGCCGACGACATGTTCACGATTGCCCCCCCGCCCGATTTCAGCATCGCGCCGATCTCGCATTTCATGCAGTAGAAAACGCTGTTCAGATTGACGTTCATCAATCTGTGCCAATCGTCGAGCGGATAGTCTGCGACCGCTGCCCGCACGCCATCGACCCCGGCATTATTGACGGCGAGATTGAGACCGCCACATTCCTCGACGGCAAAATGGACAAGCCTCTGCACGGCCTCGAAATCGGTCACATCGACGACAAAGGCGCGGGCGCGCCCGCCGTCCGAAGTAATTTCCGCGGCAGTCTTGTGTGCAGCATCCTCATTGAGATCGGCAACGACGACCTCGGCACCCTCGTTGGCGAGCTGCCGGGACACGGCAGCCCCGATACCGGAGCCCCCACCCGTCACGATCGCGACTTTTCCTTCCAGGCAAAGTTTCATCGCTTCCTTCCATTCCCGTATTCTAATACTCTTGCAAAACGAGTGGCCAAGGCAAGGAGATTCGTGAATGATCAAAATGCATACTATTACAAGTTGCRAAGCTTGTCCGCCTGCCAGATACGCAATTCCACAGAAGCGAATGGGCCGGAAATGAGCCCGCTGCTGACCGGAAAACATCGAAGCTGACGAGGGTAGGTGGAAATGAACGAAAGGGCAGCAGTCACGCGCCGGGGCCTCGTATTGGGCAGCCTGGCACTGATGCTTCATGGATGCAGTACGACATCGGATGGCCCGCCGCTGGGCTACCGGGTTTTGGGAAGGGATCCGGATGCCGATCCCCGCTATCGCCGGCAGGAAGTGGCCTATGACGGAGGCGAGCCGCCCGGCACCATCGTCGTCGACACGGGCGCACGCTATCTCTTTTTCGTCGAGGACGGCGGCGTTGCCACGCGCTATGGCGTCGCCGTTGGCGAGGAAGGCTTAAGCTTCAAGGGCGAAGCCACGATCGGCCGCAAGGCGGAGTGGCCCTCGTGGAAGCCCACCGACGACATGATCGCGCGCAAGCCGCGGCTCGCCCAGTATGCCGATGGCGTGCCGGGAGGACCGGACAACCCGCTGGGGGCTGCCGCCCTTTACCTCTACCAGGGCGGCCAGGACACGCTCTTCCGGCTGCACGGAACCAATGCGCCCTGGTCGATCGGTCATGCAGTGTCGAACGGCTGCATTCGCCTGACCAATGCAAACATCGTCGACCTCTATTCCCGCACCCGGGTGGGAACGCGTGTGGTCGTCATTTAAAGCATGTCGCGCAAAAGTGTGCCGCGGTTTTGCGATAACGACATGCGAAAACAAAAGCCTGAAACGTGGCAAACGGATCTGAAAGATCGCGGCGCGCTTCAGTGCCGTTTACCATGTGAAATTACGGGGTTGGCCACACCGGTAAGTATCTGCTAATGTAGATTCGTTGCACATTGCATCACTCCCGCACTGTCCAAGGTGCCGATTATCGTCAAACTTTGAGGTGCAGCTCTTTCAGGCCTGCACCAGGATGAGGAGAGGACTTAATGAGCAGAATTTTATTCGTGATCCTAGCAACGCTTGCGGTGGCCAATCTGAGTGCCTGCGGGTCGATTGGTAAAGGCAAGGGGAAAGCTCCACCGCCTGCGGCAACGGCCGTCTACAAGTAAAATTCGCATGAACTTAGGAAGGGCTCGATAGGCCCTTCCTCTCTCTAACATCCTAAAACGGCCAGGATTGATCCCGCCTGCCATTCAGGACGCAGGAACGGCGCATCAGCTGGCATCATCAGGCCTGCATTCGCAGGAGCCTGCACATGGAGCGTGTTGATGGCGCTTGGAAAAAGCCGCTTGTGCTTGATCGCCATTTTGGCGGTTGTGGTATCATCGTGTCAGTCAGAAGACAAAGCCCCCCAGCCACGTTTTACATCCGATGCCCGTGACCTGAAGAAACCGGGCACGACTCAAGACCAGGCAGGACGGCGTTTCATCGAATTCCGCTCGCGTTATGCGCTGACCTACGGTCACACCTATGTCGTCTTCGGCAGCGCCGACAAAAACGGAAGAATGATCAATCCCGATGTTGCGGGACTTGCCCCGGCTTCGGAAGATGCCGCGCCCTATGTCATCGGCCACTTCATTCCCGTCCCCGCCACGACAGGCCCAACGGATGGCGACCTCGAAGAGCAGTACCGCTCGGCAAGCTGGCGCGTGATGCTGACGGATGCCGAATATGACGACACGGTCGCCTATATTCGCAAGCTCCAGGCACGCAGCCGTCTCTGGGAAGCGACCGTCTACAATTGCAATGCCTTCGTGGCCGATATCGCCAAGCATATGGGGTATAAGACGCCCGGCATCTGGCTTCGCCCGCAGCAATTCATTACAAATCTGCGGGAGATGAATACGGGTTGATAGAAAAGCAGGGCGATCCCGGAAAACGGATCGTGGAAAGGTTCTGGTGCCGATTTGAACTTGTCAGTTCACACCATTGGCGAGATCGTCTGGGTCCTCGGAATTATCGCATGGTACGTCATTCGATATCCATTTGAGCGCCGCGGCAAACGCGTGCCCGTCGTCAGCAGCCAGCGGAGCGTCTCGGAGAAGATAGCCCTTGCGGCGGCTCTCGCGGGGCTTGCGATCGTGCCCGGATTTTACGTAGCGACAGGCATCCCGAAAGCTGCCGACTACCCTGCCCACCTGTGGGCGGTCGTGCTTGGGGCCGCCATCTTCGCGCTCGCCATGTGGGTCTTTCGCAGAACCCACAAGCAGCTGGGACGAAACTGGTCCATCACGCTGGAAATCCGCCAGAAGCACGAGCTGATATCATCAGGTCCCTACGCGCTGGTGCGCCACCCCATGTACACTTCCTTCATGCTGATGGGCCTTGCCCAGGCTTTCCTCCTGTCGAACTGGGTGGCGGGTCTCGCAGGCCTTATCGGCTTTGCCGTGCTGTTCTTCCTGCGGGTGGACAAGGAAGAGCGTATGATGATGGAGGTTTTTGGTCCCGAGTACCGCGCCTATATGGACAGAACGAAGCGGATCATCCCTTATCTCTATTAGAGCAATTCCAGCAAAGTGTGCAGCGGTTTTGCGTCCGCAATTGCGTGAAAACAAGGAGATAGAGCATTTCCGTGTTTCGAGGAAAAACGGAAAGGCTCTAGGAGGAGGGCACGATGAGGGGACGGACAATCAGGCTTTCGCCCGCAAGGCGGCTTGTCGGAGATCTCATGCGATTTTCGATCGGCATCCCGCGCGTCACCGTGCAGCGGCAGATGAATATCCGCCCGCTGCTGGATGCCCGAAGCGCCTGCGATCCGCGCCCGTCATGGACCGTGCTGTTCCTGAAAGGCTATGCGCTGCTTTCGAAGGAGACCCCGGATCTCCGGCGCGCCTATATCAAATTCCCGATTCATCAGCTCTACGAATATCCCGAAAGCGTGGCCTCCATCGCCCATGAGCGCGAGCATGAGGGCGAGCGGATCGTCCTCCTGAGCAAGATAAAGGGACCGGAACAGCGCCCCATTCCCGAGCTGGAAAAACTGATCCGCGACGCCCGCTCGCTGCCGATTGGCGAGATCAAGGACTTCCGGCGTTCGCTCAAACTTGCCCGGGCGCCTGCCCTGCTCCGCTGGTCCATGATGTGGCTCGGGCTCAACCTGGCAAAACGGCGTGGGCACTATTTCGGCACGTTCCAGTTCTCTGTCTATTCCGGCCTCGGCGCCGAATCCTTGAACCCCCTGACGCCGCTCACCACGCTGCTGAACTATGGTCCGATCGATGCTGACGGCTCTGTCACCGTGCGCATCCACTACGACCACCGCGTCATGGATGGCGCCAGCATCGCCCGGGCATTGGAGCGGTTCGAAAAGATCCTGAACGGCGAGGTCACCGACGAGGTCAGGGGGTTGCCGCAGGCGGAAAAGCCCGCCGGCATATCGATTGCAGGAATTGCCCCATGAGCGAAAGCGCCGAGCAGCGCTTGGCTGTCGTCGTTCTCGGTGCATCCCGCGGTATCGGGCGGGCCATTGCCAAAGTCGCCGCGCGCGAGGGCAATATCACCGTGCTCGTGGCGCGCTCCGCCGAAGGCCTTGCGGCCGCCGCAGCCGAGATCAAACAGGCGGGCGGCGAAGCCTTCACGATTGAACTCGACCTCGCCTCTGCGGATGCATCCGCCCGGCTGGAATCCTATCTCGCCGAAAATGGATTGACCTGCAGCGTTCTGGTTAACAGCGCCGGTTATGGGCTGCGCGGCGCGGCAACCTCCCTGCCCGCCGAGGATCAGCTTGGGATCATCGACGTCAACATCCGCGCGCTCGCCGACATGACCCTTCGCTTCCTGCCGGGCATGGTGGCGCGCCGCAGCGGCGGCGTCATCAATCTCGGCTCCGTCGCCGGTTTCACGCCAGGCCCCTACATGGCCTTCTATTACGCCAGCAAGAATTTCGTGCGCGCCTTCTCGACCGCCCTGCATGAGGAAGTCCGCCGCTTCGGTGTGACGGTAACCTGCGTCGCCCCCGGCCCTGTCTCGACCGACTTTCTGGAAAAATCCGGCGCCGACCGGGCCGCCCTCTTCAAGGTCCTACCCAAGCTCGATGCCGATTATGTGGCCGAGCAGGCATGGCGCGGCTTCAAGTCCGGCCGCTGCCTCGTCATTCCAGGCATCTCCTCGAAGCTCGCCGCCTTCATCGCGAGGATCTTGCCGACAGCGCTGGCCCTGCGCCTCATCGGCCGGGCTCAACGCCGCAAAAGAGACCCGAGCCCCCATCGGCCGGAAACGAGCCCTGCGGCACCGGCCCGTAAACCGGAATCGGCCTTCGGAAAGCCCGATGTCTAGGCTCAGAAGGCGTCCTTCGTGCCTGAGAATGGACGCGCAGCGCTTCGGCCGAGGTTGGCCGGGATTAGGGCTGGTCGTCGCTGCGCACGAAAACCTGCTTTGAATGATCAGGCTGATCGGCCTGCGGTGGCTCTCGGCTGATCCGCAGCCACCAGACCGCGCTCATATGCGGCGCCGTCAGTTGTCCGTCATGCGGCGATGGTTTCACGACCTCGTTCTGAATGCGATCGCCTTTTCCGGGTGCAATATCGTCAGCGCAAGCCATGGTCACAGGAAGAGCAAGAGCCGCGCTCGCGAGGAGCGCTCTCCAGGCATGTCTTGCAGCGCTTGGCATGACGGGCCGGTTTCTCATCAGCCCATTCAGCCAGAATATTAGCCTTTACGGAAGTACGAAACGGTAAATGCGCCGGCAGTAAACGTAAATATACTGACGGTTCGCGCCCGCAACCCTCATACATATCAGGACGGGCCGAGCAAGATAAACATTCATTCGATTGACTGAAACTTTCGTTGGGGCTATACATGAGACATGACTGATGAACAAAACCAACCGAACCGCGCCGAAATCACCCGGGAAAAGCTCCTGTCCGCGGCGCTCGATGTCTTCGGCCGCTATGGCTTCGACGGCACCTCGACGCGCCAGCTCAGCGAAGCCGCCGGCGTCAACCTTCAGGCCATTCCCTATTATTTCGGCGGCAAGGAAGGCCTCTATGTCGCGACGGCAGAATATCTGGTCTCGCGCATCGACCGCCATGTCGGCTCCCTGCGCCAGCAGATCGGCGCCCATTTCATGGCGCTCGAGGCTGCGGGTCGGACACTGAGCGAAGAGGATGCGCGACGCCTGCTGACGGAGATGGGCGCGACCATGGTCAGCCTTTTCGTCAGCAAGGAGTCCGAGCCCTGGGCGCGCTTCATCATCCGCGAGCAGATGGAGCCGACCGAGGCCTTCGCCCGTGTCTATCAGGGCCTCATGCGCCCGATGATCGAAATGGCGCGCCGCATGATCGGCACCATCCTGCAGGAAGACCCGGCCAGCGAGCATGTGCGGCTGCGCACCCTCGCCTTCGTCGGCAACATCATGGTCTTCCGCGTCGCCCATGCGGCCGTTCTCGCCCAGATGGAGTGGCAGTCGGTCGGGTCAGAACAACTCCAGACCCTGCGTAACCTCGTTGCGGAGCTTGTCGGCCAGCTGCGTCAGGCGAAAGGAAATACAAGATGAGACGGATCCTCCCCCTTGCCATCCTCATTCTCGTTGCGGCGGGCGCTGCCGCCTGGTGGTACGGCCTGCCCCAGAAGCTCGGCTGGCTGCCGGAACGCACCAAGGAATTCGCGCTCTATGGCAATGTCGATATCCGCCAGGTCTCTCTCGGTTTCCGCGTCGATGGCCGGCTTGCCTCGCTCGCCGTCGATGAGGGCGACATGATCAAGAGCGGCGATGTGCTCGGCAAGCTCGACGTCGCACCTTTCGAAGCGGCTGTCGCCTCGGCGCAAGCCAATGTCGCCGCCCTGCAGGCGACGCTCGACAAGCTGAAGGCCGGTCCGCGCCCGACGGAGATCGCCCAGGCGCAAGCCTCCTATGATGAAAGCCTGGCTGCGCTGCGCAATGCCAATATCGCCTATGACCGCGCCCGCCAGCTCCGCCCTCAGGGCACGATATCGGAGGCGAACCTCGATCAGGCGACCGCCAATCGTTCGATGGCGGCAGCACGTGCGGATTCCGCCAATGAAGCGCTGAAACTCCTGCAGGAGGGCAGCCGCGTGGAAGACATTGCCAATGCCGAGGCGCAATTGAAGGCCGCGCAATCTGCACTGGTCTCCGCCCGCATCTCGCTTGCTGATACCGAACTGCGCGCGCCGAATGACGGTGTCATCCTGTCGCGCGTGCGGGAACCCGGCGCCATCGTTTCGCCGGCTGATACGGTCTATGTCCTCTCCCTCACGCAGCCGGTCTGGGTGCGCAGCTATGTGGCGGAAGGCGATCTCGGCCGCCTGCATCCCGGCATGAAGGTCGAGGTCACCTCCGATACTCGAGCCGACAAGCCCTATGAAGGCACGATCGGCTTCATTTCGCCGGTCGCCGAATTCACGCCGAAATCGGTCGAGACGCCGGAGCTTCGCACCGATCTCGTCTATCGCCTGCGCATCGTCATCGACAAGCCCGGCCCGGACCTGCGCCAGGGCATGCCGGTCACCGTGCGCTTTCCCTCGCTGGCCGCACAATGAGCGCGTCTCCCGCCCCAAAGGATGAAGCGCTGGTGCGGCTTGCCGATGTAACCAAGCGCTTCAGCGATGGCCCGCCGGCACTCGATGCCGTCTCCGGCGAGGTGAAGGGCGGCGCGATCACCGGCCTCGTCGGCCCCGACGGCGCCGGCAAGACGACGCTGATCCGACTGATGACCGGCCTGATGATGCCCGATAGCGGCACGGTGGAGGTGCTGGGCTTCGATACGCAGAAGAACCCGGCCGCCATCCAGGCCTCGATCGGCTACATGCCGCAGCGCTTCGGCCTCTATGAGGATCTGTCGGTTCAGGAAAATCTCGATCTCTACGCCGATCTGCGCGGCCTCCCAAAGGCCGAACGCGCAGCCTCCTTCGAGGAACTGCTGACCTTCACCGATCTCAAGCGCTTCACGACGCGGCTTGCCGGTAAGCTCTCGGGCGGCATGAAACAGAAGCTCGGCCTTGCCTGCGCACTGCTGAAGAAGCCGCGCCTGCTGCTGCTCGATGAACCGGGCGTCGGCGTCGATCCGATCTCGCGGCGCGACCTCTGGAAGATGGTCGAGAACCTGACGCAGGAAGGCATCGGCGTGCTCTGGTCGACCGCCTATCTGGATGAGGCAGAGGCCTGTGATCACGTTCTGCTGCTCAATCAGGGCAAGCTGCTCTTTTCCGGCAAGCCGCATGACCTGACCGGCCGCGTGGAAGACCGCGTCTTCAAGGTATCGGGCGTGACGGGCCGCAGGCGGCAGGTGCTGGCCGAACTGCTGCAGACAAAGGGTGTCATCGATGGCGTCATCCAAGGCGATGCCATCCGCCTCGTCACCGGCAAGGATGAGACGCCTGATATCGGCGGTGCCGGCGGTGAAGCAAAGCTCGCGCCCACCCCTCCCCGCTTCGAGGATGCCTTCATCGATATGCTCGGCGGTGGCCCCGGCGGGCGCTCGAAACTCGCCGAAGCGCAAGCGGCGCCAAGCGAGATGGGTGATCGTCCCGTCATCGAGGCGCATGGCCTGACCAAGCGCTTCGGAGATTTCACCGCTGCCGACAAGATCACCTTCGATATAAGCCGCGGCGAGATCTTCGGCCTGCTCGGCCCGAATGGTGCGGGCAAGTCCACCACTTTCAAGATGCTCTGCGGCCTGTTGAAGCCGACGGAGGGCGAAGGCCGTGTTGCCGGCTTCGACCTGCGCAAGGATGCCGCCGAAGCGCGCAACCAGCTCGGCTACATGGCGCAGAAATTCTCGCTCTATGGCGATCTCACCGTCATGCAGAATCTCGAATTCTTCGCCGGCGTCTACGGCCTCTCCGGCAATCGCCGGCGCGAGCGCATCGAGTTGATGACCGATATATTCGATTTCGGCCGCCACGCGCGCCATTCGGCCAAGGACCTGCCGCTCGGCCTGAAACAGCGGCTGGCGCTCGCCTGCGCCGTTATGCATGAACCGCGCGCCCTCTTCCTCGACGAACCCACATCAGGCGTCGATCCGATCACGCGGCGCGAATTCTGGACCCATATCAATGCACTCGTCGAAAAGGGCGTCACGGTGCTCGTGACGACGCATTTCATGGACGAGGCCGAATATTGCGACCGCATCTCGCTGATCTATCGCGGCCGCTCGATCGCGCTCGGCTCGCCCGATGAGCTGAAGGCGCGTGTCGCCACCAGGGAGCAGCCGGACCCGACGATGGAGGACGCCTTCATCGCCCTTGTTCAGGAGTCGGAAACGGAAGGGGAAGCCGCGTGAGCACCTCTTCCCGCATCCGCCGCTTCGTCGCCCTCGTGCGCAAGGAAAGCTATCAGGCGATCCGTGATCCCAGCACCATTCTCATCGCCTTCGTGTTGCCGCTGATCCTGCTCTTCCTCTTCGGCTATGGCGTGTCGCTGGATACGACCCGCACCCGCATCGGCCTCGTGCTGGAACAGGCCACACCCTTGACGCAGGACCTCGCGGCAAGCTTCCAGGCCTCCCGCTATTTCTCCGTCACTGTTGGCCGCGACCGGCGCATGTTCGAAGAGGATCTCGTTCTCGGCAATGTGCGCGGCATCGTCGTCATCCCCGCCGATTTCACGACAGACTATGCCGCCGGCAACCACCCGCAGATCCAGGTTCTCGTCGACGGTTCGGACCCGAATACCGCCAATTTCGTGCAGAACTATGCGCAAGGGACCGTCGCCAATTGGGAGCGGCAGCGGCAATCCGAGACGGTGGCCGCCGGTCCGCCGATCTCCATCGAGCAGCGCTTCTGGTTCAATCCGGAGCTCACGAGCCGCAACTTCCTCGTCCCCGGCTCTATCGCCATCGTCATGACGCTGGTCGGCACGCTGCTCACCTCTCTCGTCGTCGCCCGCGAATGGGAGCGCGGCACGATGGAGGCGGTGATGGCGACACCTGTAACATCTGCCGAGCTGCTTGCCGGCAAGATCCTTCCCTATTTCCTGCTCGGCCTCGCCTCGATGACGCTCTGCGTGCTGCTCGCCGTATTCCTCTTCGGCGTGCCGTTCCGCGGCTCGGTCGCAGCGCTCTATGCCCTGTCAGCCGCCTTCCTGATCCCCGCGCTCGGCCAGGGCCTGTTGATCTCCACGGCAACCAAGAACCAGTTCCTCGCCTCGCAGATCGCGCTGATCACGGCCTTTCTGCCGGCCTTCCTGCTGTCGGGCTTTCTCTTCGAGATCAATTCCATGCCCGCAATCATCCAGTGGATCACCATCATCGTGCCGGCCCGCTATCTGATCCCCAGCCTGCAGACGGTGTTCCTGGCAGGCGATATCTGGCCAATGTTCGCCCGCTCCATCGCCGTCATGCTCACGATCGGCGGCATCATGTTTGTGCTCGCCGCCCGCAGCACCAGAAAGAGGATCGGCTGAGATGTGGTGGACCCGGCTGAAGGCCCTCATCGTCAAGGAACTGCTCGCCGTGATGCGCGATCCCAAGGGACGCTTCGTGCTGATCGTGCCGCCCCTCATGCAGCTCCTCGTCTTTTCCTATGCGGCGACGCTTGAAGTGCGCAATGTCGATGTCATGGTGCTGAACCGCGACAGCGGTCATTGGGGGCAGGAACTGATCCAGCGCATCCAGGGCTCCCCGACCTTCCGGCGCATAAAGACCACCGATAACCAGACCGATATCCGCGAGGCGATCGACGGCCAGTCCGTGATTGCCGCAATCGAGATCGGCCCGGATTTCTCCCGCAACATCGAGGCCGGTATCCCCGCTGATCTGCAGATCATCCTCGACGGGCGCCGCTCCAACGCTTCCCAGATCGTCTCCGGCTATCTCACCCAAATCGGCATGACGCTTTCGACTGAGACGCCGGCAGGCCGGCGCGCCATGGCGAAGACGGTCGCGACCGTGCCGCGCAACTGGTTCAACGCCAACCTCACCTATCAATGGTTCATGGTGCCGAACCTGATCGCCAGCATCGCCTTGCTCATCGGCCTCATCGTCACAGCCCTCTCCATTGCCCGCGAACGGGAACTCGGCACTTTCGACCAGCTGATGGTCTCGCCGCTGCGCGTCCATGAAATCCTGATCGGCAAGCTCATTCCGCCAATGATGATCGGCCTCTTCCACATGACGCTTTATGTGCTGGCGGCGATCTTCATCTTCGGCGTGCCCTTACGCGGCTCGCTCTTCCTGCTCTATGGCAGCTCGATCTTCTATCTGGGTTCGGTGGCAGGCCTCGGCCTCTTCATCTCGGCGCTCTCGATGACGCAGCAGCAGGCGATCCTCGGAGCCTTCCTGTTCATGGTGCCGGCCATGCTGCTTTCGGGTTTCGCAACCCCGATCGAGAACATGCCGGACTGGCTGCAGCCCGTGACGATTGTCAATCCGCTACGCTATTTCCTCATCATCGTCAAAGGCGTCTTCCTGAAGGATATTCCGGCCGCCGAGGTGCTGAACCAGACCATTCCGCTGGCGCTGATCGCCTGCGCGACACTTGGTGCTGCCGCCTGGCTATTCCGCCGTAGGCTGGAATAGCGCGCCTCACACTATGTGAACTGCGCTTCCAAACCGTGACTCCGAAACGCTTCTCCGGCCGGAACATCGACATTGATGGGCTCGTTACCCCAGTGCAGACCAAAGCAATTCCAGCAGAAATGTGAATTGGTTTGCGTCCGGTGTTGCGTGAAAACACCGAGCAATTCCAGCAAAAGTGCGAAGCGGTTTTGCGTCCGGAATTGCGTGAAAACAAAGACATAGAGCTAAGGAGAAGCAAAATGTACAAGATCATTCTTGTCTCGAGCGCGCTTGCGCTCTCGTCTCTGGCCACGAACGCGATGGCCGATGGAGCCGTGACGGGTGCCGCCGGCGGCGCAATCACCGGCGCCATTGTCGGCGGTCCCGTGGGCGCTGCAATTGGCGGCGTGGCAGGCGGTGTAGCCGGTGCTGTCGTCGATCCGCCGCCGCGCGAGGTCGTAACCTACGTCCAGCAGCAGCCGGCACCCCCGTCAGCAGTGGTGGTGCAGCAGCCGATCGTGGTCGGCAAGCCGCTGCCCGCAGATGTTCAGGTGATCCCGGTGCCGGATAATCCGCGCTATGCCTATACCGTCATCAACGACCGCCATGTGATTGTCGAGCCGCAGACCCATCGTGTGGTTCAGGTCATTGAATAAGCAAAAAGGCCCCGCAAAAGCGGGGCCTTCGCTTTTTTGACGCGGCTACGGACCCTCTCTTCCGTCATGTCAGGGCTTGTCCCGAGGATCTAAGCCGTAGCCTTTATCATCAACGTGGGCAGATCCTCGGCACAAGGCCGAGGATGACGTAGAGCAAGTAGTGAGGCCCTCGCTTACCCCCGATTCCTGAGCGCTTCCGCCTGGGCATAGAACTTCTTTTCCCACTCCTTGTGATTATCGAGCCCTTCGCGGATGAACGGCGTGAAAATCGCAAGATTGAGCAGAGCCCAGTTGATCAGCCGCGCCGGGAATTTCAGCGGCTTCACGAAATCGATGAACAGGACGACACGCGTCTTGTCCGTGTGGTTCCAGGCTTCATGCTCATAGGCGTCGTCGAAGATCAGCGCCTTGCCTTCCTGCCAGTGGCAGATCTGGTCCTTGACGCGGATGGCGAGCTTATCGGTCGCATCAGGCACGATCATACCGAGATGCAGGCGCAGCACGCCATTATAGGGGCCGCGATGGGCCGGCAGATGTTTGCCGGGCTCGAAGATCGAAAACATCGCCGTCTTCAGACCCGGGATATTCTGCACCGCCTTCCAGGTTTCCGGGCAGGCTTGGATATTCTGCTCCGACTTCACGCCGAAACCGACGAGGAAGAAGGTCTTCCAGCGATTGTCCTTGGAAATGGTCTGCACATCAGTGGAGATTTCCTGGAAGCTCGGCAGCTCGCTCTGGCGCACCAGCACGCGGTCGAGCTCGGCGCGGATCTCAGGCCAGGCCTTCTCGACCTCCTTCGCCCACGGGAACACCGCGTTGTCATAAACAGGCGGATTGCCGAGCTTGGCATGTTTGAAATTCAGGCCTTCGGCCCAGGCGACGATGCCCATGAAGAAGCGCGTGATGGCGCTGGGGCGATCCATGGGAGCGATCCCGGCAGTGGCGAAGCCCTGCGTTTCGGGAGTGGATACTGATTGTTCGGGAAGGGAGGTGTTGGCGATACCGTCTGTCATGGGCGTTCCATTGCGGGCCTTGGGAGATTGCATGGCCTTCCGCGCAGGAGCCGACACGACATCACCGCGTTGACCATTTCCTAGATATGGATAGTCACGCGCGCCGCTCAAGTACAGGTTTTGCGATCAAATGCCGCAGGAACCGCCGCACATTGTGACGGCGGTTCCGTTTGATAAATATCAGACTTTCAGCTCGCGGCGTTCGCGCTCGGTGACCATGGCAAGGTCGAGCACCTTCTGCAGGTTGGCCGCATGACGGAAGTTCGGGTCGTGCTGGACGCCCGTTGCCACGGCCTCGGCAAAGCGCTGGTAGTTGGTTGGAACCGGCGGCACGTCGACCGGCTTCCAGGTCGCCGTTTCCACATCCTCGCCAAGGCAGCCATGCAGCTCGGAGCCGCTTGGACGGTGGATGACCTCGAGGCTGCCCTTCTCGCCATAGATGCGCAGCTTCAGCTCGTTCAGATGACCGGTCGCCCAGCGGCTGGCATGGATGACGCCGAGGGCACCATTGGCGAAATCAACCGACATGGTGAAGCTGTCATTGGCATCGAGCATATATTCGCCGATCTGGCCGCCCGGCACTTTGTTGAAGGTCTTCAGCCGGGCGAAGACATGATCGATATCGGTCGCAGCGCCATAGGCCGCGAAGTCGAGGATATGAATGCCGACATCGCCGAGCACGCCGTTCGAACCGTGGCCGGTGGAAAGCCTCCACAGCCAGGTCGATTCCGTACGCCAATCGCCCCAGGCCCGCGACACCAGCCAGCTCTGCAGATAGGAGGCCTCCACATGCTTGATTGTTCCGAGCTCGCCTGACAGCACCATCTCGCGGGCGCGCTGCAGCGGTGCGACGTTGCGATAGGTGAGATTGACCATGTTGATGACGCCGGCGGTCTCAGCCGCTTCCGTCATCTCCAGCGCCTTGGGATAGTTTTCCGCCAGCGGCTTCTCACACAGCACATGCTTGCCGGCCGCGATCAGCGCCATGGTGGTCGGGTAATGGATTCGGTCAGGCGTGATATTCGTCGCCGCATCGAACTCGCCCCAGGCGATCGCCTCCTCCAGCGTCAGAAACCGCTTCTCGATATTGAACTTATCGGCGAATGCGGCAAGGCGGTCGGAATCCGTATCAACGGCGCCGACCACGGTCACGCCGTCCATATTCGCGAAATGGGCGAGCTGGTTTTTCGCCATCACGCCCGTACCAAGAACGAGTAGTCGCATGAATGCTCCTCAGCGGTAACCGGCTTCGCCGGCCTGGTGCAGTCTCGGGCCGCGTTCGACGATCGGCTCCAGTGCCTTCTCTACCGGCACATTTGGGGCGTCGGTGATACCAGTCAACGCACCCTCGGGGTTATAGGCCCATTTCACGCCGTTGATCAGCACCTTCTGCACGTTCGCATCGTGATAGGTCGGGTAGGTTTCGTGGCCGGGACGGAAATAGAAGATATTACCGGCACCACGGCGCCAGGTCAGGCCAGACCGGAAGACTTCGCCGCCCTGGAACCAGGAGATGAAGACCGTTTCCAGTGGCTCCGGCACGGAGAACTGCTCGCCGTACATTTCTTCGTTTTCCAGCTCGAAATGCTCGCCGAGACCAGCAGCGATCGGATGGCGCTGATTGATCGTCCACAGACGCTCGCGCTCGCCCGCCTCGCGCCATTTCAGCGCACAGGGCGTGCCCATCAGGCGCTTGAAGATCTTCGAGAAATGGCCGGAATGCAGCACGAGCAGGCCCATGCCTTCCCAAACCCGCTTGGCGACGCGCTCGACGACGGCATCGGAGACGGCACCATGGTCCTTGTGGCCCCACCAGGTCAGAACGTCGGTCTCGGCAAGCCGGGCTTCGCTGAGGCCATGTTCCGGCTCCTGCAGCGTTGCCGTGGTCGCGGAAATAGCCGGATCGGTGTTCAGCGCCTTGGCGATCGTGGTGTGCATGCCCTCGGGGTAAATGCCCCGGACGATCTCATTGGTTGTCTCATGGATGTTCTCTCCCCATACGACGGTGCGAATGGCCATGGCTATGCTCCTCTAGAACCTTTGGATTTTTGGCAAGCAGGAAGGTGGGATTCAAAGCGCTTTGGAAAGATGGCCAGCCAAAGCAGTCCCTCCTCCGCGTCAGAGGAAGACATAGACCTTTGTCGGTATTTTGACAAAGAGGATTTTTCCCGGTTTCACGACCGGGAAAAATCCCTTGTCACATCAATGGGAAATGGACTTGGAAAACAGGTTGACGACGACGACGCCAGAGATGATCAGGCCGAGGCCGATGATGGCGGGCGTATCCAGCCGCTGCTTGAAAAAGATGAGGCCGACGGAGGAAATCAGCACGATTCCCAAAGCGCTCCAAATCGCATAGGCGATTCCAACAGGAATATGCTTCAGCGTCAGCGACAGGCAGTAGAAGGCAGCCCCATAGCAGGCGACGACAAGCACCGTCGGCCCGAGGCGGGTAAACTGCTGGGAGAGCTGAAGTGCTGTCGTGCCTATAACTTCAAGCACGATGGCTGCAACGAGCAGCCCATAGACGGCAGCCGGGTTCATGGCGGTATTCCTTCTTAATCTACTTGTGGGTCAGCTCGATGAGGCGGGCGATCAGCTCTCGCCTCAGAGCGCCACTGATATCATGGCTTTCCAACGTATCTGCGAACCACAGACCGTCGGCGGCAAAACGCACGATCAGAGTGTCGAGCGCCGAGTCGGTGCCGATATATTCCTCGGCTCTTGCCGCCACCCATTGGCGCCATCGGAGGCGCAGCCGGGGTTCGGCGAGAAGCGCGATCGTCACCTGCGTCCAGCTTCTGGAATCGTCGGGGCGATCCTTCAGCCCGGACACCGCCTGCAGATAGGCGCGCGAGAAACGGCCCTGCGGCAGCGGATCGGCGCGCATCAGCTCGTCTATATCGGCGTCGAACTTCTCCAGCAGGCTCTCGAACAGGGCGTCCAGGAGCGCATTCTTCGTGGGGAAGTGATGCAGCAGTCCTCCCTTGCTGACGCCTGATGCAGCCGAGACCGCATCGAGCGTGACAGCGCTCATGCCACTCTCACCAGCAAGACGCGCGGCGACCTCCAGCAACTGCTGGCGCACGAGCACGGGTTGTTTCTTGCGATGATGAGCGTTTGACATGGATTTACAAAGATACCGTCCGGACGGTTTTGTCAAGAAGAATCGGCTGGGAACCCTGCCCCACAGGGATTATGCGCGAAATGCCGCGCTGTTTTGATGACAGTTGCGATCCTTTTTGATCGGGTGCATCTAGAGCATCGGACCGAAAGGTGTGAAACGGTTTTCGGACAATCCGATGCTGGAACAAAAATCCGGAGTGGCGGAGGGGACACCGACGCTCTGGGGCGGGTACTAAGGGATGGTTTCGTGCCGGAGCAGGCAACTTCACAGGTGACAACTTTATACGAGGCGATCGGCGGTGATCCTGTCGTCCGGGCGCTGACGCATCGTTTCTACGAACTAATGGATACACTGCCGGAGGCGAAAAACGTGCGCGCCGTGCATCCGCCAAGCCTCGAAGGTAGCGAAGAGAAATTCTACGAATACATGACCGGCTATCTGGGCGGTCCGCCGCTCTATACCGACAAGCGCGGCCATCCCCGTCTGCGCAGCCGTCATTTCGTCGCCGAGATCGGGCCCGTCGAACGCGACGAATGGCTGATCTGCTTCCGCCAGGCGATGGACGAGACCATCGCCAGCCAGGCATTGCGCGACCTCATCTGGGCGCCGGTCGAGCGCCTCGCCCATCACATGCAGAACAAGGAATAGTCATGAGCCTGAACGCGCGTCTGGAACCGGTGCTCTATCTTTTCGCCGGCCTGTTTGGCCTTGCGGGCGTGGCCCTTGCCGCCCTTGCTGCTCACGGCGGCGGTGAGGCCAATCTCGCCGCCTCGGCCTCTGCCATGTGTCTCGCTCACGCCCCTGCCCTGCTGGCACTGGCGCTGGGTGCCGGCAAAATCAAAAGCGCCTGGCTGGCCGGTTTGCTGATGATTGTGGGGACGTTGCTCTTTGCGGGCGATCTTGTCACCCTGCGCTTTACCGGCTCCAGCCTCTTTCCCTATGCCGCGCCGACAGGCGGCTGGGCGATGATGCTGGGCTGGCTGGCAGTTTCGGCGAGCGCCTTCTTCCGCGTCAAGAGTTAAACTCTATGGCTGCGGTATGCGGCCAAAGCGCAGGAGATTGCCGTGCGGATCATGGATATAGAATTCCTCCATGTTCCAAGGCCGCACTTCCATATCCGACAGGCGTGAAACGCCCTTCGTACGGTATTCCGCATGAAGGGCGGCAATGCCGCCGCCGCGCAGGTAGACGGATGTCTTTTCCGGCAGGCTTCGATCATCCGTCAGCCAGAAATGCAGCTCCATCTCGCCGCGCCTGAGGATCAGATAATCCGGCGTCTGGTGCACGATTTTGGCAAAGCCGAGCTGATCGCGATAGAAGGCGAGCGTCGCCGCGATATCGAGCGACGGCAGGACCGGCAGGACTTCAATACGATCGGGATCGCCGCTCATATGCCGTCAACGACGTTGAAGCCTTCGAATACCGGCGGGCCCTTATACAGGCCCTTGTTGTCGCCTGCATTGCGATGCGCGGCGCGGAAATTCTCCGACTTCGTCCAGTTCAGAAAATCCTCTTCGCTACGCCAGAGCGTGTGGGAGGAAAACATCGTATAGCCCTCCTCCGCATTGGCCTTGCCGCGCAGCAGCCGAAACTCGACGAAGCCCGGAACTTCGGAAAGGCTGGAATCGCGATTGCGCCAGACACTCTCGAAATCGCCCTCGGCGCCGGCGGCCACCTTGAAGCGGTTCATCGCGATATACATGGAAAACTCCTCACGCCTTTTTCTTGTCCGCCCGCTCCGCATAACGCGGAAAGGCGACGATATTATTGCCATCAACAGCGTCCGCGCCAATGGGTTTTGTAGCAGCTTCGCCGGGCATGCGCGCCTCCCAGGCGGGAAACAGTACCACATTGGGATAGCTGCGCTGGCGCGCAGCATTTTCTAGGAAAACCTCGTAAAGCTCCGGCACCAGGCCGTCGCCACCGTGAGCGGCGAGCTTATGCAGGCCGATCATTGTAAACCCGTCAGGGCGCCCATCATTCATCGGGAGTTGTCTCGTTCGTTCATCGTCTGCAGCGCACGCTCCAGGCTGGACTTGCTGCCATTGCGTAGCGGGATGAAGGCCTTGCTGAACTTCTTGCAGCCGGTCTTCACACGCAGGCAGGCATCGTGGCTGATACAGTCGATGGGGCAGAAGACACAGTCGACCGAGGGAAGCAACGTATCGATGCGGGAAACGGCTTCGCGAAGGCCGCCATCATGGTGGATGAGCTCGGCGCCGAAATTGCTGGCGATCTGGCGAAGATGCGCCACCTGGCAATCACGACCGCCGACATAGAGGAAACTGCGGCCATCCAGCTTGGAGCGGCCCGAGGAGATCTCTTTCGTCTCCTGATCGGCCTGAACACGGATCTCCCGGTTCGCCCCCTTCTTCGCCTTTCGAGCCATTTACCACCCGTTCGCTCGTTGATCGTCACACGATTCCTGCGTGTGCGAACGGACCTTATTAAACTTGATTTTTAGAGTAAAGTATAAAGTTGATTATTTTTATCATATTTAATTCCTGCCGACCTGAATTTCCTGCTTGAAACTCACGGACTGCCCTCCCGGCGGCGGGCTGAAAGGCGATGCGCGCCGCACAGCCTCGGTAGCCGCCTGATCGATCTCCGGAACGCCCGAACTTCTATAAATGACGGCAGAGACAAGATTACCGCTACCGCCGATGGTCAACGTCACTCCCGCCGTCCCATCGACGCCGCGAGGCTCGCGAAGCGCACGCCGGATGCGGGCGCGAACCTTTCCCCCGTAATTGGCGCGAGCGGCTGTGCCGACCCCGTTATTGTTGCTGGCAGCTTGCGAATTACGGTCGGACTGGGCTGACGGATCGCCTTCAGCAACACCGCGCTGAGAATTCTGCTGCTGCTCGCCTTCCCTGCCTGCCGCCTTCTGCGGCGGACGCTTCTTCTCGACCGGCTTAGGCTTTTCCTGCGTTTCCGCTTTGGGCTTCGGCGTCGGCGTGACAACCTCCTCGGGCTGCTCCGGCTCCGGCTGTACTTCCGCGGTTTCGACGGGCTTGACCTCTTGCGGCGTCTCCGCGACTTCCGGCCGAGTCTCTGCAGGCTGCACTTCGGTCGGCTGGACCGCAGTCTGCTGTACTTCGGTGGGCAGCACCTCAGGCGGGACCGTATCGACCGGCACCTGCTGCTGTTCGGGAACGACCGTCGACATCGGTTGCGCGACAGACTCTTCCGCCGGCACTTCGGACACCAGAATCTCGGGCTCGACAGCCGCAGCCGTCTCAGCCGAAACACGCGTCACTTCCGGCGCCGGCGCCTGCTGGATGGGATCCTGCGTCTCGACAGGCACGACCTCGGTCGGCTGCACGGCTTCCGGTCGAACCTCCGCCGTCTCCGTAGGCTGGATCGTGTCGGGCTGCACCTCTTCCGGAATGATTTCCTGCTGCACAGTCGTTTCCGTTTCGCCGGCCGCCGTCTGGTCGACGTCGGAATCGCCATACATGACGACGCTCATCGCCTGGCCGGCTTCTTCAATCGCCTCCTCGGGCGCCTTCGCAAAGGCAACGATCAGCACGACCACCAGTGCCGCGTGAAAGATCAGCGAGCAGATGCAGGTGACCGTCAGCCGGCGCCGTACCGGTGCCTTCTCGTCCTCCTGCTTCTCCACCGTCGCATCCATCGGCGGCGGTGTGACGGAAGATGCCGCTGTGGTTTCCGGATGATCCGGGAAAGACGAGATCTGCGCGAAACGCGCATAATGGATGACCTGTTCGCCGGCCGGCTGGCGCTGCGCATTGCGCAGATCGGAAAGCTCGTGGCCAGGATGCATGCCAGGAGTGTTGTCGTTCAGGCTCTCGTCAGCGCTCGCCTCCTCGATGAGCACCTGTCTCGATCTGGACTTCGCTGAAATTGCCATTTGACGCCTCGGACAGCCTGGAACATGCGCGCCGGGCTTCATCCCGGCTTTCGTCTTAACCTTCGAAAGGAACTGAGATCTGCGAGCGGGTCACCAGACCCTTCATGCATTCCCCCCGCCGCCGGCCCGTCACAAACAGGCGTGTCGTTGATGAGGATGCGCGTGACCGTCTCGCACTTGACGTTCGGCATATCGAACTGGCGCACGCGCTTCTTGCCCTGCGGCAGATCGCGGAAATCGAGCACGGTGATACGGTCGACGGCATTCTTGTCGTTGAAGAAGGCGAGTTCGAAGGAGATCTTGTTGATCGGTGTCTGCAGATTGTTCTCGGCAACGAAGGTCATCATGCAGCCCTTCTGCGAGGGCGCCAGCGCATTGAGCTCGACGTCAAGTTTGGCGGCTGCAGTTGCATCCTGCGCATAGGCCTGTGCAATACCCGACACCGAAAACAGCACACTAGCCCCAAACGCAGCAAACCGACCCGTCATCATCGCCTCTCCATAAGCAAATTGACCGCCGTCCAGCGGCTTCAAAACAGCAGGATCAAAAACTTGACTGCTTTTGTCTTCAATTATTGCGTCTTTAAAAAACTATGAGTATGAGAGTCAAGTTAATTGTAACCGGAACCGGGGCCTTCACCCCCGCAATCACGGAATAAGCCAACCGAAATGATGGTTGAAAAGCCAGATACCTTTAAGCTCGCACCGCCGCGGAACGGACCTGCGGTGGCCGAGATCCGCGTTCTCGAAAGCGGCGATCTTTTTGCCGGCTCAAACGAGATCATGATTCGGCACGACGGCGTGATCTACCGCCTGAAGATCACCCGTCAGGGCAAACTCATTCTCAACAAATAAGCTCAATAGCAGGGTAGAACATGACCGAGCAGACCAGACCGGCACCATCCGAAATCCGCGCATTCCGCGCTGAAAATCCGAAGATGCGCGAGCGCGATATTGCCGCGCAGCTCAAGATTTCCGAGGCGGCCCTCGTCGCCGCCGAAGTCGGCGTCAGTGCTATCAGAATCGATGCCAGCGCCGTCAAGCTGCTCGAACGTGTCGCCGATCTCGGTGAAGTCATGGCCCTGTCGCGCAACGAAAGCGCCGTACACGAGAAGATCGGTGTCTACGAAAACATCAAGGTCGGCGAGCACAACGCCATCGTACTCGGCGAAAACATCGATCTGCGCGTCTTTCCAAGCCGCTGGGTCCACGCCTTTGCCGTCACCAAGAAGGACGGCGACACCGAGCGCCTCAGCCTCCAGTATTTCGACAAGACGGGCAACGCCGTCCACAAGATCCACCTGCGCCCGGCATCCAATGTCGAGGCCTACCATCGCATCGTCGCCGAGCTGAAGCTCGATGACCAGGGCCAGGAACTCGTCGAAGCGGAGGCTTCCCCGGATGTTGACGAAGACGGCGATGTCAGTCGCGAAGAGCTGCGCGACAACTGGAGCAAGATGACCGACACGCATGAATTCTTCGGCATGCTGAAGCGCCTGAAGATCGGCCGCCAGGCCGCCGTGCGCACGGTTGGCGACGACTATGCCTGGAAGCTCGACAATACGGCGACGGCAGAGATGATGCATGCCTCCGTCAAATCAGGCCTGCCGATCATGTGCTTCGTTGCCAATAACGGCATCGTGCAGATCCATTCCGGCCCGATCTTCAACGTCCAGCCGATGGGTCCGTGGATCAACATCCTCGACGAAACCTTCCATCTGCATCTGCGCCAGGACCACATTGCCGAGACCTGGGCCGTACGCAAGCCGACCAAGGACGGCCACGTTACCTCGCTCGAAGCCTATGACGCCAACGGCAACATGATCATCCAGTTCTTCGGCAAGCGGAAGGAAGGCTCCGACGAGAATGCCGGATGGCGTGACATCATGGAAAACCTGCCGCGGGCCACAAGCGTCGCCGCATAAGGATCGCAACGATGAAGATGCTTAGAAACCTGCGCCGGATCCGCCTCTGGGAGCTGGCCCTGACGGCGGCCGTCATGGCCCTGCCGCTGATCCCGGCAGCACCAGCCGGCGAGAACTATGCTTTCGTCCGCGCCGCGCACGCTGAGGAAAAGAAGCTCGACACCTCGCGGCTGGTTTCGGTCGGCGGCGACGTCACCGAGATCATCTACGCGCTTGGAGAAGAAAACAGGCTGATCGCCCGCGATACCACGAGCATGTTTCCCGAAGCCGCCCTGAAGCTGCCTGATGTCGGCTACATGCGCGCCCTTTCGCCGGAAGGCATTCTTGCCATGAACCCGACGGCGATCATCGCCGTCGAGGGCTCCGGACCGCAGGAAGCGCTGAACGTCCTGAAGAATGCCAGCGTGCCCTTCGAAACCGTTCCGAATGCCTATACGCGCGACGGTATCATCGCCAAGATTGATCGCGTCGGTACGCTGCTGAACGTGCCGGACAAGGCGAAGGCGCTTAAGGAAAAGGTCGGCGCCGACATCGATGCCGCCGTCGCCGATGCTGAAAAGCGCCCCGAGGCCGAGCGCAAGCGCGTTCTCTTCATCCTCAGCGCCCAGAACGGCCGTATCATGGCGTCGGGCACCGGCACCGCCGCAGACGGCGTCATCAAGCTTGCCGGCGCCATCAATGCGGTCGGCGAATTCCCTGGCTACAAGCCGCTCACCGACGAGGCGATCATCAGCGCCAAGCCGGACGTGATCCTGATGATGAACCGCGGCGATGGTGCCGGCACCAAAAACGAGGATCTGCTGGCACAGCCCTCGATCGCGCTGACGCCTGCCGGTGAAAACAAGGCGATCATCCGCATGGATGGCCTGCATCTCCTGGGCTTCGGTCCGCGCACGGCAAGTGCTGTTCGCGAACTCAACGCGGCGATCTACGGGGGCTGACGATGGCCGTTTCGGAAGCCATGATGGAAAACAGGCGATCCTTCTCGGCGGCATTCCGCAGACCCCGGCAGACGGGGGATAGGACCGAGCTCGCTCTGCTGGGCATCGCCTTCCTTGTCGTGGCTTCCGTCTTCGCCCTGCTCTTCTCCATCACGACGGGGGCGTCGGACGCCTCCATCCTCGATGTCATCAGAAACATGGCGGGCTCCGAAACGGCGCTCAGCGCCCGTGATCGGATCATCATCTTCGATATCCGCCTGCCCCGTGCCATCCTTGGCTTCCTGATCGGCGGATCGCTCGCCGTCTCCGGCGCCGTCATGCAGGGCCTGTTCCGCAACCCGCTGGCCGACCCCGGCCTTGTCGGCGTCTCCTCGGGCGCAGGCCTCGGCGCCGTCGTGATGATCGTGCTCGGCGGCACCATCGCCGCTCCATTTTATCTGGCGCTCGGCATCTATGCCCTGCCGCTTGCAGCCTTTGCCGGTGGCCTTGCCACCACGGTGCTGCTCTACCGGGTCGCCACCAGCAACGGCCAGACTTCCGTCGCCACCATGCTGCTCGCCGGGATCGCGCTCGGAGCCTTGGCCGGGGCGCTGACAGGCGTGCTGATCTACATGGCGAACGACCAGCAGCTGCGTGACCTCACCTTCTGGGGCATGGGCTCGCTTGCCGGCGCCACCTGGGTCAAGATATTAGCAGCCGGCCCGATTATCCTTCTCTCCTTCGTCGCCCTGCCCTTCATGGCGCGTGGCTTGAACGCCATCACGCTCGGCGAGGCCGCGGCCTTTCACATGGGCGTGCCGGTCCAGCAGCTGAAGAATATCGCCATCGTCACCGTTGCGGCCGCAACCGGCGCTTCCGTCGCCGTCAGCGGCGGCATCGGCTTCGTCGGCATCGTCGTGCCGCATATATTGCGCATGGTGATCGGCCCGGACCATCGCTTCCTCCTGCCGGCCTCGGCCCTGCTTGGCGGCTCGCTGCTGATCTTTGCCGATGTACTCGCCCGCACCATCGTAGCACCGGCCGAACTGCCGATCGGCATCATCACGGCGGCAGTCGGCGGGCCCTTCTTCCTCTGGATCCTGTTGCGGCAGCGCTCGCGCCTCGCCCTTTGAGTTTGTTTCGATGATCGAAGTTTCCGGCGTCAGCGTGCGCCTCTCCGGCAAGACCATCGTGCGCGATGTTGCCTTCACTGCGAAGGCGGGCGAACTGACCGCCATTGCCGGCCCGAACGGCTCCGGCAAGACGACGACGATGAAAGCCGTCTCCGGCGAGCTTGCCTATGAAGGTTCCGTGCGCCTCAACGGCGAAGAAGTGCACACACAGAAGCCGTGGCAGCTTGCCTCCATTCGCGGGGTCCTGCCACAGGCAAGCAGCATCTCCTTTCCCTTCACCGTGCGTGAAATCGTCCGCATGGGTCTGACCTCCGGCCTCAACCTTCACGCCGATCAGGCCGATGAGACGGCCGCAAAGGCGCTAGCCGCCGTCGATCTCACCGGCTTCGAAGGGCGCTTCTACCAGGAGCTCTCGGGCGGCGAGCAGCAGCGCGTTCAGCTTGCCCGCGTGCTCTGCCAGATCGCCGAGCCGGTCGTTGACGGCAAACCCTGCTGGCTGCTGCTCGACGAGCCGGTCTCCAGTCTCGACATCAGCCACCAGCTGACGATCATGACGCTGGCGCGTAATTTCTGCGAGCGCGGCGGCGGGGTGATCGCTGTCATGCACGATCTCAACCTGACGGCCCTCTTCGCCGACAGGATCGTATTGATGAGATCCGGCCGGCTGGCAGCCGCTGGCAATGTGTGTGAGGTATTGACGGACGAAACCATGCAATCCGTCTTCGGCTGCCCGTTGCGCGTCAATCAGGTGCCAGTCGACGGCACGCCCTTCGTGCTGGCGCACAGCGCGCTCCCCGCCAACTGAGGAACCTTTCCACCCCAAATGCGTTGTCCGCAATGATTTGGGTCAAAGCCGGGCGCTCTCTTCCGTGCCATTGATGGCGCTGACCCTGTGTGAAACCGGGCGGTGCTTGTCCGCGCCCAGCTATGGAGACAGTCATGGCCTATTCCCTCTTCCAATCCAGCCGCAGCCGCCGCAACGGCGCGCTCCACAATCTCGAAGCCAGTATCGAGGATCAGATCGAAGCCCTGCGCGAAGAGCTCGCCGAACTGACGCATGTTCTCGGCAAGACCTCCCGCCATCAGGGTGAAAAGCTGCGCTCGCAGGCATCCACAAGCTACGAGGACATCCTCGGCCGCAGCGAGGATCTGCTGAACGAACTGCAGCAGAGTTACCTGCGCGGCGCAAGCGAAGTGCGCAATACGGTCCGCCGTCACCCGCTGGCAACAGTCGGTGCCGCTGCCGCCTTCGGCCTGCTTATCGCCATGCTCGCCCGCCGCTAGGAGGCTCGATGCTCTACCCGATCCTGAGCCTGCTCATAGGCACCAGCGTTCACCGCACAGTGGAACGCACCAAGCGCAACGGCATCTTCATCGCCGTTGCGTTGCTTTTTCTGCTGACCGCCTATGCGCTTGGCGTGACCGCTGGGGCGATCTGGCTGGCAGGCATCTATGGGCCGATCGGCGCTTCGCTTTTCCTGGCGGCCTGCGCATTGCTGATCGCGATCATCGTCTTCGTCGTCATGGCAATCATGAATCGCCAGGAAGCCCGCCGCGCCCGCGAACGTCGCGCCGCACTTGAATCCCTGGCAACCGTCGGCCTCGGCCTTGTCCGCTCCCAGCCGCTATTGACTGCAGGCATAGTGGCCGCTCTTGTCGCCGCCAATCTCGTGGGTTCGAAGCGGGACGACTGACGTTCCGCAGCACCTTTCACTTTCCCGACATTGCTTTTGTCGCAAATATATCCCGCGCCCAAATCCTTGGGCGCGGGATACTGCATTCCAGCGAGTGATCGCATCGACGCTGTGGTGCCCGGTTTTTCGGCGACCAGCTCAGGCAGGCAGGTGACCGGGACGCCAAATAAAAAGCCGGCGCCCCGTAGGGCAACCGGCCTTCCTTCCTCCCACGGAAACAAATTGATCAGAAGGCAAAGGCCTTCGATGTCAGCGGCGCCGACGTGGCATCCGGGCCGAAATCCGCCTCGCCTGATATCTGCAGGAGATCCTGCAGACGCTGGCGTGCGCGGTTCACACGGCTTTTGATGGTACCGACGGCGCAGCCGCAGATTTCCGCCGCTTCCTCGTAAGAGAAGCCCGATGCGCCGACGAGGATGATCGCTTCGCGCTGGTCCGGCGGCAGCTGGTCCAGCGCCTTCTTGAAGTCCTGCAGGTCGAGTGCGCCGTATTGGGCCGGATGTGTCGCCATGGATTCGGTAAACAAACCGTCGCTGTCCTGCACCTCACGCCCGCTCTTGCGCATCTGGCTGTAGAGCTCGTTGCGCAGGATCGTGAAGAGCCAGGCCTTCATGTTGGTGCCCATCTCGAAATGGTCCTGCTTGGCCCAGGCCTTCATGATGGTGTCTTGAACCAGGTCGTCGGCGCGATCGTGCCGGCCGATCAGGGATATGGCGAAAGCGCGAAGGCTTGGCAGTGCCGCCAGGAGTTCGCGCTTGAAGCTCGGTTGCGCTTTTTCCATGCGGGTATTCCTATTCGGCCATCTTGGCGGAAGCCATCAATTCGGCCTGGTCGAGCTTTTCCAGCAGATCGAGAAAGCGGTCGGGAATAGCTTCCTCCTGCGCGGCGGCATAGAGCGACCGCAGCCTGACGCCGATCTGATTGTTCGGATCCAGTATGTCGCTCGCCCGCAACTCCAGCTGGCGCTCGTCCGGTGCTTCTGTCTTTGCTGTCGTCATCAACTGATCACTTCTTGCCTGTTGTCTCGGGATGAAAGGCAAAGTCTGCTGTGAAAGATAAATGGAACGTATATCCAATCGATCAAGCCGGTTCTTTCAAACCCTTGATGCAATAGATCCATTCCGCTCACATGGGTCAAAACGTGACGCCCTTCATTTGTCGGCTAGGATAATGCGGCGCTGCAAAAAAAGTTCCTTCCATCAGGAACTTTTTTATCAAGACCGCGTTTTCAGATCATTGCAGCTATTCATGGCCTGTAGACGGGAGTTTTTAATGACACTTTCAACTCGAATTGCGCCGCACCTTCCTTATCTGCGTCGCTATTCCCGCGCGCTTACCGGCACTCAGACTTCTGGCGATGCTTACGTCGCCGCCGTCCTGGAAGCGATCATCGCCGATCTCTCCATATTCCCGGATACCGCGAATGACCGCGTCGCACTCTACAAACTGTTCACGCAACTGTTTGGTTCCACTGCGGTCGAGATTCCCGAACCATCCTCTCCCTATGCCTGGGAACAGCGCGCGACGCTGAACCTCTCGAAGGTTTCGCCCCTCGCCCGGCAGGCTTTCCTGCTCGCCTCCGTCGAGAATTTTCGTGTCTCCGAGATCGCCGACATTCTCGAAATCAGCGATGACGAAACCATGGAGCTCCTCGACAAGGCTTCGCACGAGATCTCGCGCCAGGTGGCCACCGATATCATGATCATCGAGGACGAACCGCTGATCGCCATGGATATCGAGCAGATGGTCGAGAGCCTCGGCCACCGCGTTACCGGCATCGCCCGCACCCATACGGAAGCCGTGGCACTCTATAACAAGACCAAACCAAGCATGGTTCTGGCCGATATCCAGCTTGCCGACGGCAGCTCGGGCATCGATGCCGTCAACGATATCCTGAAGACATCGAGTGTGCCCGTCATCTTCATCACCGCCTTCCCCGAGAGATTGCTGACTGGGGAGCGGCCGGAGCCCACCTTCCTGGTGACCAAGCCCTTCAACCCCGACATGGTCAAGGCTTTGATCAGTCAGGCGCTTTTCTTCAATGAAACGACCCGTGTGGCGGCCTGAAACATGAATTTCAGCCGCGCCGGAACCATTCCGGTAGCGATGCGTTCCGGCTCTGCCGGAGCGTATTGGCGGCTTTAACGGTTTTTGCAGCGCTTGCTTTTAGAATGACCGGCAGTTTTGTCGGGAGGGGTAACATCCCTCCGTATCTTCGAAGGGACTGAGGAAAGGCGGCCGAGTGAATACGACTGGACCACTGTCCGGAACGCCTTTCACCACCGAAGGCAAGGCGGCCATTATGGAGCGCGCGCTCGCCAGCGCCGCTATCTCTATCCTGTATCAGGATGCGGGCCTTGCAATAATCTATGCCGAAAACCTTCTCCCCTATTTCCAGAAGCGTTTTGTCGCCGGTGGTGATGACGGTTCGCTGTTTGGCGAAGCACACGGCAAATCCCTTGCCGCGATGAAGCGGATGGTGCTTGAGACCGGCGCCTCCAGCAATGCCGAGGTCGATGTTGCAATCGACGGCGAAGTCAGGACATTCGAACTGAACGTTCAACGCACCGGCGCGCACGGCAATTACGGCCTGCTCTCCGTCATCTCGGAGATTACCGAAAGCCGGCATCGCGAAAAGGTGCTGAAATCGCTGCTGCGCGAGCTTTCCCACCGCTCCAAGAACCTGCTTGCCATCATCCAGGGTATCGCCACGCAGACCGCGCGCAACACCATTTCTCTCGATGCTTTCCTGATGAAATTCCGCGGCCGTCTTCAGTCGCTCTCCAACTCGCAGGATCTGATCACCGATTCCAGCTGGCGCGGTGCCTTTCTGTTCGAGCTCGCCGGAAAGCAGTTCGCCCCCTACTGGCCGGAAACATCAGGCTCCATGCCGATCTTTGGCATCAACGCCCATCTGACACCAAACGCCGCCGTGCATGTCGGTCTGGCGCTACATGAACTGATCGTCAATTCCGCCTCCTATGGCGCAATCGCCAGCGGGGCGACATCGGTCACGCTGAATTGCCGGGAGGCAAAGATCGCCGGCCGCCGGGCAATCGAACTCGCCTGGGTGGAAGTGCTTCCGAACAGTGCCGATGTGCACGAATTCAGCGAAAACAGCTTCGGCCGCACGGTGCTGGAGCGTGTCGTGCCCTCCTCCGTCAACGGCAAGGCCGAATTGACGCTCGTACCCGGCCGCATTGAATATCACCTGACCGTTCCGGAAACGGAATTCGAAATCCTGAAACGCACTTGAGACGTTTTACCGCTGCACGTTTTGCCGGAATGCCTGCTTGCTGAAATTGTTGGGACCTAACGGAAAAACAGCCGGTGCGAGGGCGGCGCACCGGCTGTCTCCACTCACCGGGAGGGGACCGTGAGTTCGTCCGAATGATGGGTTGGGGGCGCGCATGTTGGGTCGATGCGGTCATCATCCGGATATCGCATTAACTACGCTCATTAACTTTGGTTCCCCCGGTTCGAAAAAAATTTGGCCTTTTGTCAATTTTTTCTCGGACACCCGAACTGGGTTGCCACTCAGATCCACCCAATCGGAAGGCAGAGCCTGCCTAAAGAATTATCATGACAAACAAAATCAATTACTTACATGACGCAGACGAAAGAAAATTGCCAAAATTTTACCGTTTGATAAATTTTTGAACCTGAGTTACGATTCCCTCACTAGTCGTTACCAATAAAGAGGGAACTTCAATGGAACGCCTGGAAACTGGGATTCGTGCTGGCCGGCTTTCGTCCGCCGAGTACGAGGCTAATTTTTCCGATCTTCATCCGCGCCTCGACAACCACGAAGCGCTGGTCGCCGCCGACCGCTGTTATTTCTGCTATGACGCGCCGTGCATGACGGCCTGTCCCACCTCCATCGATATTCCGCTCTTCATCCGCCAGATTTCGACCGGCAATCCGATCGGCTCGGCGAAGACGATCTTCGACCAGAACATCCTTGGCGGCATGTGCGCCCGCGTCTGTCCCACCGAAGAGCTCTGCGAACAGGCCTGTGTGCGCAACACGGCCGAAGAGCGCCCTGTCGAGATCGGCCGCCTGCAGCGCTATGCGACGGATGCGGCAATGGCCGCCGACAAGCAGTTCTATCGGCGTGCGGAACCGACCGGCAAGAAGATCGCCGTCGTCGGCGCCGGTCCCGCTGGCCTTGCGGCAGCCCACCGCCTCGCCGTCAAAGGCCATGATGTGGTGATCTACGACACCAAGCCGAAATCCGGTGGCCTCAACGAATATGGCATCGCCACCTACAAGACGGTCGATGACTTCGCGCAGAAAGAGGTCGACTACGTCCTCTCGATCGGCGGCATCGAGGTGAAGCACGACCAGCAGCTCGGCCGCGATTTCTCGCTCTCCGACCTGCAGGGCCAGTACGATGCCGTCTTCCTCGGCCTCGGCCTTGCCGGCGTCAACGCATTGCGCGTCGACAATGAAAACCTGCCTGGTGTCGATGATGCAGTCGATTTCATTGCCGCCCTGCGCCAGGCCGGCGACAAGGGCGAGATCGCCATTGGCCGCCGCGTCGTCGTTCTCGGCGGCGGCATGACGGCAATCGATGCCGCCGTGCAGGCAAAGCTTCTCGGCGCCGAGGAAGTGACCATCTGCTACCGCCGCGGCAAGGAACATATGAACGCCTCGGAATTCGAGCAGGATCTCGCGACATCAAAGGGCGTCATCATTCGCCACTGGCTAGCGCCGAAATCCATCCTCTCGCAGGATGGCAAGGTGGCGGCAATCGAGGTGGAATATACCGCTATCATCGATGGCCGCCTTTCGGGCACCGGTGAGACCGGCGTGATCGCCACCGACCAGATCTTCAAGGCAATCGGCCAGACATTCGAGACCTCAGGTCTCGGCGCGCTGCGGATGGAATCCGGCCGCATCGCAGTTGATGCCGAAGGCCGCACATCGGTTGATGGCGTCTGGGCTGGCGGCGACTGCGTCTTCGGTGGTGAAGACCTCACCGTCTCTGCCGTCGCCCATGGCCGCGATGCGGCCGAATCCATTCACCGTACCCTGTCCGCCGCAGCCGCTCCGGCTGTCGCCGTCGCCTGAAGGGGAGAATGAACAATGGCTGATCTCCGCAATAATTTCGTCGGCATCAAGTCCCCGAACCCCTTCTGGCTCGCCTCCGCACCGCCGACCGACAAGGCCTACAATGTCGAGCGCGCCTTCAAGGCCGGCTGGGGCGGCGTCGTCTGGAAGACGCTAGGTGAAGAAGGCCCGCCTGTCGTCAACGTCAATGGTCCGCGCTACGGCGCGATCTGGGGTGCCGACCGTCGCCTGCTCGGCCTCAACAATATCGAGCTCATCACCGACCGCGACCTGCAGACCAACCTGCGCGAAATGAAGCAGGTCAAGATGAATTGGCCCGACCGGGCGCTCATCGCCTCGATCATGGTGCCCTGCGAGGAACAGGCCTGGAAGGCGATCCTGCCGCTGGTGGAAGAGACCGAAGCAGACGGTATCGAACTGAACTTCGGCTGTCCGCACGGCATGTCCGAACGCGGCATGGGTTCGGCTGTCGGCCAGGTGCCGGAATATATCGAAATGGTCGTGCGCTGGTGCAAGCAGTACACGCGCATGCCCGTCATCACCAAGCTGACGCCCAACATCACCGATATCCGCCGCCCTGCCCGAGCGGCTAAAGCCGGCGGCACGGACGCCGTCTCGCTGATCAACACGATCAACTCGATCGTCTCGGTCGATCTCGACAATTTCGCGCCAAACCCGACCGTTGGGGGCAAGGGCAGTCACGGCGGCTATTGCGGCCCTGCGGTGAAACCGATCGCGCTCAACATGGTCGCCGAAATCGCTCGCGACCCGGAAACCTACGGCCTGCCGATCTCGGGCATCGGCGGCATCACCACCTGGCGGGACGCTGCCGAATTCCTCGTCCTCGGCGCCGGCAACGTCCAGGTCTGCACGGCGGCCATGACCTACGGCTTCAAGATCGTGCAGGAAATGATCACGGGCCTTTCCGACTGGATGGACGAAAAGGGCCACAAGACCCTCGACGACATCACCGGCCGCGCCGTGCCCAACGTCACCGACTGGCAGTACCTCAACCTCAACTACATAGCGAAGGCCAAGATCGATCAGGACGCCTGCATCAAATGCGGCCGCTGCTACATCGCCTGCGAGGACACCTCGCACCAGGCAATCACCAACTTCGTCGACGGCGTTCGCCATTTCGAGGTGATGGACGAGGAATGTGTCGGCTGCAATCTCTGCGTCAGCGTCTGCCCGGTCGAAAACTGCATCACCATGGAGCAGCTTCCAGCTGGCGCCCTCGATAAGCGCACCGGCAAGGTGGTCGATCCGAACTACGCCAACTGGACGACCCACCCGAACAACCCGATGGCGCGCCAGGCTGCGGAGTAAAATCTCCGAAAAGCCTGATAAAAAAGCCGCCCAAGGCGGCTTTTTCTTTATCCGTTTATTCTCAAAGCCCGAATGATTTCCGATACGCGCTCGGACTCGTTCCGAGCCGCCGGCGGAAATGATGGCGCATGGTCGCCAACGTGCCAAACCCGCTGGCGATGGCGATATCGTCGAGCGACACGGCAAGCTCCTTCTCCAGAAGATCGCGCGCCTGCCGCAACCGTTCCTTCAGCAGCCATTCGCCGACACTGTCGCCTGTCGTCGCCTCGAAGCGACGCTGGAAGGTGCGCATGCTCATGCCGGCCTTGCCGGCAAGCAGGCTGATCGGCTGCTCCTCAGCCAGACGCTCCCGCATCCATTCGATCAATGGTCCGAGACGAATGCCCTCGCGTTCCTCCGGCACGGGGGCCGCAATGAACTGCGCCTGTCCGCCTTCGCGATGCGGCGGAACGACGAGACGACGCGCCACGCTGTTGGCCGCATCCGGGCCGAAGTCACCGCGCACCACATGCAGGCAGAGATCGATGCCTGCGGCACTGCCCGCCGCCGTCAGGATGCTGCCCTCGTCCATGTAGAGCACGTCGGCATCGAGCGCGATGTCGGGGTAACGTTCGGCAATCGAGGCGACATAGCGCCAATGGGTCGTTGCCCGCCGCCCGGCGAGCAGTCCTGCCGCGGCAAGCACGGCGACCCCCGAGCATAGCGACATCACCCGCGCTCCCCGTTCATGGGCAGCACGCAAGGCAGCAATCAAAGCTTCCGGCACCGGCGCATCGATCGTCCGCCATCCCGGCGCGATGATGAGATCCGCCTCGTCAAGCAGTTCCAGCCCTCTGTCGACCGCAACCGTCAACCCGCCGGCCGCCCGCAGCGGACCGGCCTCGATGCCGGCGACCGAGAAGCGATACCAGCCCTCGCCCATCTCCGGCCGCGACAGGCCGAAGACCTCGTAGGCAATGCCGAATTCGAAAGTGCAGAGCCCATCATAGGCAAGCGCTACGACGTGCGGTCCCCGTGTCTTGCGAGCATCCGATTTTGGCATGATCTTTACGCTATCCGTCATGATGGCCAATTTCGTCCATCACTATCATCGGCAATGATCGGCTGCAATCAAAGGCAAGAAAGGAAGAGATCATGCCTAGTCCCGTTTCCGAAATCCCCGCCGCAGCACCCGAAACCGCCGCCGAACACTTCGCCCGCAAGCTCACCTTCGAGACCGATTGCTCGGATGTGAACGCCGCCTTCACATCGGGCAAGGTCGATTTCGTCCTGCTCGACGTCCGCTCGCCAGCACTCTTTGCGCTGTCGCATGTGCCGGGCGCCCTCAACCTGCCGCACGGCAAGATGACTGCGCACCGCATGTCGGAATGGCCTTCCGATACGCTGTTCGTGGTCTATTGCGCCGGCCCGCATTGCAACGGTGCCGACAAGGCAGCCCTCCGCCTCTCCCGCCTCGGCCTCTCCGTCAAGCTGATGATCGGCGGGCTCACCGGCTGGGCCGATGAAGGTCTTGCTTTCGAAAGCGATGCGAGCGCCGCCGCCTGATCCGAACCCCTTCTCCCTAGAAGGGAGAAGGGAAGTCCTTCACTCAGAACTCGACCACGACTTTGCCGAATGGCCCGCGATAGAGATGCTCGAGCGCCGCAGGGAATTCCTCGAAGGCATAGCGCTTGTCGATCACGGGTTTCAGCACCGTCTGATCGACCGCCCGCACCAGATCCTCCAGCGCGCGCCGATGGCCGACGGCAATGCCTTGTACGACGGGCGCCTTGAGCAGCAGAGGACCGGCCGGGCCGGACACTTCGAAACCGTCGAGAACCCCAATGACGGAGATTCGGCCATTGACCGCCACAGCCTTCAGGGCCTGACCGAGATGGGCACCGCCGACAATTTCCAACACATGGTCGACGCCATAATCGCCAGTTAGCAAATAGAGCTGCTCCACCCAATCTCCTTCATTGCGATTGATGGCATGATCGGCACCCAGGGCGGCGGCGCGCTCCAGCTTATCTACACTGCCTGAGGTGATGAAGACCTCCGCGCCATGGGCCTTGGCGATCTGCAGGCCGAAGAGCGCCACGCCGCCTGTACCTTGCACCAGCACCTTGTCGCCTGCTTTCAATCTGCCGCATTCGATCAGCGCGAACCAGGCGGTCAGTCCGGCGCAGGGCAAGGTGCTTGCTTCGGCCGGATCGAGCGTCTTCGGTGAATGCGCATACCACTCCTCGGACAGGACGGTATAATCCGAGAGAACGCCGGGATAGAAGCCGCCGCGCGTCTTGTAAGGCGGCGTGCGCGCATCGCCCAGGCTGCGACTATCGATCCAGTCGGGCGAGAAGGTCGAGATAACCCGGTCGCCCGGTTTGAAACGAGTGACCTCGGGACCGACCGCTTCCACGACACCCGCCATGTCGGAGGCCGGCACGAAGGGAAAATGCAGTGGCAATCCCATGCCGTTTTCCATCACCAGCCTGTCGCGAAAATTCAGCGAAACCGCCTGTGTCCGCACCAGCATCTTGTTGCTGGAAACCGGCTCCAGCCTGCCTTCGCCGATCGTCAGTTTCTGGTCCGGACCGACCCTGTCGATCTGCCATTGCCGTGTCGTCTGCATCGTCTCGCTCCTTATTCATTGTAGGGAGCGAGACCATATCGTTGAAAATTCTGCACCAGTTGTGATATTAATTCGCCAGACTGGTTCCACTGAGGAAACAATATGGAGCAACTGAAAGGCATCTCGATCTTTGTCGAGACTGTTGAGGCAGGCGGTTTTTCGGCCGCCGCCGTGCGGCTGCATCTGACGCGTTCCGCCGTCGGCAAGACCATCGCGCGGCTGGAGCAGCGCCTCGGCGTACGCCTCTTCAACCGCACCACGCGCATGCAAAGCCTGACAGAGGAAGGTCGCTTTTTCTACGAGCGCTGCTTGCGTGCGGTCGAAGAAATCCGCCTCGGCGAGGCCATGCTGGAGTCAGGCCGGCATAGCGTGCGTGGCCGGCTGCGTATCTCCATGCCCGTGCTCTTCGGTCGCCTCTGCATCGCACCAATCCTGGAAAATCTGCTCGATGAGCATCCCGAACTCGAACTCGATCTCTCGTTCAACGATCGTATCGTCGACCTCCTGGAGGATGGTTTCGATCTTGCCATCCGCAACGGGCAACTGAAAGACCATCCCGACCTGATGGCCCGCGCCGTCGCTCGTCAGCGGATGACCGTCTGTGCATCTCCCGCCTATCTCGAAAGGCACGGCGTACCGCAGACGATCGCGGATATTCCGCAGCATCAAGGCATCGTCTACAGACGAGGC
Organism: Rhizobium sp. 01T444; assembly: GCF_056398305.1. Classification (NCBI taxonomy): domain Bacteria; kingdom Pseudomonadati; phylum Pseudomonadota; class Alphaproteobacteria; order Hyphomicrobiales; family Rhizobiaceae; genus Rhizobium; species Rhizobium sp. 01T444. Next base: position 246,457 of record NZ_JBFTPD010000002.1, on the reverse strand, counting down.
GACTATGAAAGGAGCTGGATCTTCCCCGCGCCAGATGATCCATGGCGGCAGATCCTGCCACGCTCGCGGCTGCGGCTCGATGACCTCGCGGCGATCTCGGACGCAGCGCTTGCCGGCCGCGGCCTTGCCTGGCTGCCTTGCTGGCTGGTACGCGAGAACGTTGCTGCAGCCCGTCTCGTCCAAGTCCTGAAACACGAGGAAGCCAATATCTTCGATGCTCACGCTATCTGGCTGCGCTCGCCGGTCATGGTGCCGAAGGTCAGACTGGCGATCGACACGCTCGCCGCCCGGCTTCCAGCAATGATGGGCTAGACAGAAGAAACCGGATTGAGAAGCGCGCCCGACCGAGGAGGGTAACGGACATTCTTGCCCGCTTGGCACGTCCGTGCAGGACGCTCTAACTCTTTGAAGCGACGCCTCAGGCGCCCGACCGATCCGGCCGCAACCCGCCGATGAAAAGCTGCTCCAGGAAGCGCGCCGCGTCCTCGAAGCGCCCGTCGCCGGAATGCTCTTCGCCAAGCACGGCGCGAACCTGCACGTCGAAATCGGCATAGTGCTGCGTCGTCGACCAGATCGAGAAGATGAGGTGATAGGGGTCGCAGCGGGCGATCTTGCCGCTTTTGATCCAGGTGCGGATCACGGCCGCCTTTTCGTCGACCAGCTCTTTCAGCGGTCCTTTCAGCATGTCGAGAACGTGCGGCGCGCCTTGCAACATCTCGTTGGCGAATAGCCGGCTCTCGCGGGGGAAATCGCGCGCCATCTCCAGCTTGCGGCGGATATAGCTGCGGATCTCCGCTTCCGGATCGCCTTCCGCATCGAAGGCCCTCAGCGGCTCCAGCCAGTTGAAGAGCACCCGGTCGATCAGCGCCCGGTGCATGGCTTCCTTGGTGCGGAAATAATAGAGCAGGTTCGGCTTCGACATGCCGGCCACTTCGGCGATCTGGTCGATGGTCGAGCCGCGGAAGCCGCTGACCGAAAACACATCCAGAGCCGCTTCCAGGATCTGCTCTTCCTTCTCCTCCTGGATGCGTGTCCGCCGAAGTGTCTTCGCCGCTCTCGGTATGGCCATTCGCTCTTTTCCCCTTGAAATTCAACTCCTTCGCTCAAGATTTGAAGAACGGCCCTCCTGCCGCTTTAATGCGCAATTGCCCGCATTTTTGTCTGTATTTTTCGTGATTTTCGTCTTGAGCGCAGCGATGGAAGTTGTAATGTTTACCAATCGGTCAAATTATCCGCCAGATAAAAAACAAAGGCAACTGGCGATTTTCCGGCGCTGACAGAACAAGAAGCGGCAGCGGAATTTGACCACGGGAACAAGGCGGGCATGTACATTGCATGACTGCCGCAAAACAGGTGAGGACTTTCAGTATGGTGGCAGCGCCAGGCGAAAATATGCGCGTCAATGGGGACCGTCTCTGGGACAGTCTCATGGACATGGCGAAGATCGGCCCGGGAATTGCCGGCGGCAACAACCGCCAGACGCTGACGGATTCCGATGCCGAGGGCCGCAACCTCTTCAAGACATGGTGCGAAGACGCCGGCATGACGCTCGGCGTCGACAAGATGGGCACGATGTTCGCGACCCGCCCCGGCACCGATCCGAACGCCCTTCCCGTCTATGTCGGCTCGCATCTCGATACCCAGCCGACCGGCGGCAAATATGACGGCGTGCTCGGCGTGCTCGGCGCCCTCGAAGTCGTCAGAACCATGAACGACCTCGGCATCAAGACCAAGCACCCCATTGTCGTCACCAACTGGACCAACGAGGAAGGCGCCCGCTTCGCGCCTGCCATGCTGGCCTCCGGCGTCTTCGCCGGCGCGCACAGCCTGGACTTCGCCTACAATCGCAAGGATCCCGAAGGCAATCTCTTCGGTGACGAGCTGAAGCGCATCGGCTGGGTCGGCGACGAGGAAGTCGGCGCCCGCAAGATGCACGCCTATTTCGAATATCACATCGAGCAGGGCCCGATCCTCGAAGCCGAAAACAAGCAGATCGGCGTCGTTACCCACTGTCAGGGCCTGTGGTGGCTGGAATTCACGCTGACCGGCAAGGAAGCCCATACCGGCTCAACTCCGATGAACATGCGCGTCAATGCCGGCCTTGCGATGTCGCGCATTCTGGAAATGGTCCAGGGTGTCGCCATGGGCGAACAGCCAGGCGCCGTCGGCGGCGTCGGCCAGGTCTTCTTCTCGCCTAATTCCCGCAACGTGCTGCCGGGCAAGGTCGTCTTCACCGTCGACATCCGCTCGCCCGACAAGGCCAAGCTCGACCGCATGCGGGCAAAGATCGAGGTCGAAGCGCCCAAGATCTGCGATGCACTGGGTGTGGGCTGTTCCATCGAGGCGATTGGCCATTTCGAGCCCGTCACCTTCGACGAGAAACTCGTCACCTCGGTCCGCTCCGCCGCCGACCGCCTCGGCTACAGCCACATGAACATCATCTCCGGCGCCGGCCATGACGCCTGCTGGGCCGCCAAGGTCGCCCCTGCCACCATGGTCATGTGCCCCTGCGTCGGTGGTCTCTCGCACAACGAAGCGGAAGACATTTCCAAGGAATGGGCAACGGCGGGCGCCGATGTGCTGTTCCATGCGGTGGTCGAGACGGCGGAGATAGTGTCGTGATCACGGATCCGGACGCAGATCTGGACGGCATGAGCCACGGTGATCTGTTGTTGGCGGCACGATCCATGCGCCGCGCGATCCGCATTCACCGCGATACGTCCGGCCATGAACTCTGTTGGCATCATCCCGATCTGTGGACGCTTCTGCCTGATACGCCGACCGGCGGTCAGATCGTGCCCGATTGGCCTCAATTTATGCGCGGCTGCATCCGCTACCGCCAGTCATTGGATAACCAGCTTGCGCAGGCACCGCGCAGCGACAGGGAGTTCGGAGAATGAGCACAGTCATCAAGAACGGCACCATCGTCACCGCCGACCTCACCTATAAGGCTGACGTCAAGATCGACGGCGGCAAGATCGTCGAGATTGGGCAGAACCTTTCGGGCACCGAAACGCTCGACGCGACAGGCTGCTACATCATGCCCGGCGGCATCGATCCGCATACCCATCTGGAAATGCCCTTCATGGGCACCTATTCCTCCGACGATTTCGAGAGCGGCACGCGCGCTGCCCTTTCCGGCGGCACGACCATGGTCGTCGATTTCGCCCTTCCCTCGCCCGGCCAGTCGCTGCTCGAGGCGCTGACCATGTGGGACAACAAGTCGACCCGCGCCAATTGCGACTATTCCTTCCACATGGCAATCACCTGGTGGGGCGAGCAGGTCTTCAACGAAATGAAGACGATCGTTGAGGACAAGGGCATCAACACCTTCAAGCACTTCATGGCCTACAAGGGCGCGCTGATGGTGAATGACGACGAGATGTTCGCCTCCTTCCAGCGTTGCGCCGAGCTTGGCGCTCTGCCGCTCGTCCATGCCGAAAACGGCGATGTCGTCGCCTCCCTTTCCGCCAAGCTGCTGTCCGAAGGCAATAACGGCCCCGAGGCGCATGCCTATTCGCGCCCGGCCGAAGTCGAGGGCGAGGCAACCAACCGCGCCATCATGATCGCCGACATGGCCGGCTGCCCTGTCTATATCGTCCACACCTCTTGCGAACAGGCGCATGAAGCGATCCGCCGCGCCCGTCAGAAGGGCATCCGCGCCTATGGCGAGCCGCTGATCCAGCACCTGACCCTCGACGAGTCAGAATATTTCGACAAGGATTGGGATCATGCCGCCCGCCGCGTCATGTCCCCGCCCTTCCGCAACAAGCAGCATCAGGACAGCCTCTGGGCCGGCCTTGCCTCCGGTTCGCTGCAGGTCGTGGCGACCGACCATTGCGCCTTCACCACGGCGCAGAAGCGATTCGGCGTTGGCGATTTCACCAAGATCCCGAACGGCACCGGCGGCCTCGAAGACCGCATGCCGATGCTCTGGACCTATGGCGTCAATACGGGTCGCCTGACGATGAACGAATTCGTCGCCGTCACCTCGACCAACATTGCCAAGATCCTCAACATCTACCCGAAGAAGGGCGCGATCCTCGTCGGCGCCGATGCCGATCTCGTCGTCTGGGATCCGAAGCGCTCCAAGACCATTACGTCGAAGAGCCAGCAGTCGGCGATCGATTACAACGTCTTCGAAGGCAAGGAAGTCACCGGCCTGCCGCGCTATACCCTGACACGTGGCGTCGTGGCGATCGAGGAAGGGACTGTCAAAACCCGCTCCGGCCATGGCGAATTCGTCAAGCGCGAGCCGGTCACCGCCGTCAGCAAGGCGCTGTCGACCTGGAAGGAGATCACCGCGCCGCGCAAGGTCGAACGCACGGGCATCCCGGCGAGCGGCGTGTGACACACATGCGCGGCCATCTGCTTCTGACGATCGTTTCCCTGGCCGCGCTTTCCACCGCGGCGAATGCCGACACGCTGCCCATCAAGGGMAGCTACGGCAACAAGGATGGCTGCGCCTACGCCAAGAGCGGCGAAAGCACAGGTTCCGACAACTTCTTTCTGCTGACTTCCGAGGGCATCACCACGGCGGCCTCTTACTGCGAAATCAAGAAAGTCCTGAAGACCGAAGGCAAGGACTTCACCGCCACGGTCGCTTGCCAGGCGGAGGGCGAAGAGAGCAGCAACGACGACACCGTCAAGATCACATCAGGGCCTAAAGGCTATACGATCGGGTTCGTGGCTGATGCCGCAATCAAGTGGGGGCCGCTGCCGCTATGCAAATAGCCTCACGCCGGCACCAGCGCATCCAGCTCCGGCAGCAGGATCACGCTTTCCTGCTCGTTCGGATCGGTGCGGGCAATGATCGCCGTGCATGGCGTGCTGCTCAAGTTGGCCGGCAAATGCGGGACGCCCGCCGGGATGTAGAAAAGCTCGCCGGCATGCACGACAATGTGGTTCTCGAGCTGGTCGCCATACCAGGTATGCGCCTCACCGGAGAGCATGTAGATCGCCGTTTCATGCGCCTCATGCAGATGCGCCTTGGCGCGCACACCGGGCGGGATCGTCAGAAGATGCATGCAGATGCCCTTCGCGCCCACGGTCTCGGCCGCAATACCCTCGAAATAGCTGAGCCCCTGCTTGCCGTCATAGGTGTGGTTGGGGCGAACAATGTGGCAGGTGGGCTTTGATTTTGCGTCCATCCTCATCCTCCAAGGACTGTGCTGTCGGTAAGACCGGCGGCAATGATATCATGGAAAATCGCGCCGGCGCGGCGAAAACAAGACTGGTTTATTGATGCAAGCACCCTCCGTCGTATCCGCCAAGGATCTCTGTCTCAGCTACCAGACGAATGACGGCGCGGTGCACGCGCTTGCTGATGTCAATCTCGATATCCGCAGGGGCGAGTTTGTCTCCTTCATCGGCCCTTCCGGCTGCGGCAAGACGACTTTCCTGCGCGTCATCGCCGATCTCGAGCGCAAGACCTCCGGCGACATCGCCATCAACGGCATGACACCGGATGAGGCCCGCAAGGCCCGTGCCTATGGCTATGTCTTCCAGGCGCCGGCACTTTATCCGTGGCGCACAATCGAGAAGAACATCGCCCTGCCACTGGAGATCATGGGTTATTCGAAACCCGAACAGAAGAAGCGCATTGATGGGGCGCTCGACCTCGTCGAACTCTCCGGCTTCGAGAAAAAATTTCCCTGGCAGCTCTCAGGCGGCATGCAGCAGCGTGCCTCGATCGCCCGCGCGCTCGCCTTCGACGCCGATCTGCTCTTGATGGACGAACCCTTCGGCGCCCTCGATGAAATCGTCCGCGATCACCTGAATGCGGCGCTTCTGAAACTGTGGTCGCGCACCAACAAGACGATCTGCTTCGTCACCCATTCCATTCCGGAAGCCGTCTACCTCTCCACCAAGATCGTCGTCATGTCGCCACGCCCGGGCCGCGTGACCGATATTATCGACTCGACACTGCCGAAGGAACGACCGCTCGACATCCGCGAGACACCGGAATTCCTGGAAATCGCCCACCGCGTCCGCGAAGGGCTGAGGGCGGGGCACAGTTATGAGTAAGCGCATACGCGGAATTTCGAGGGAGGCCGCATGAAACCCGACACCCTCAAGGACAAGATCATCCCCGTCCTCACGATCCTGCTGGTGCTGATCGCCGTCTGGTATGTCGCCGCGGTCTTCCTCAACGCGCCGTTCCAGCGCGATATGGACGCGCGCAATAACGTCACCTCGACGACGACGGAATTCATCGGCAGGGCACTCTCCCAGCCGAAGCCCATCCTGCCGGCGCCGCATCAGGTGGCGCAGAACGTCTTCGAAAACACCTTCCTGCGAAAGCTCTCCAGCAATCGCAGCCTCGTCTACCACGCAGGCGTCACCCTCTCTTCCACCGCGCTCGGCTTTGCGCTCGGTACGCTGCTTGGCATCGTGATCGCTGTCGGCATCATCCATATCAAGGCGCTCGATCGCAGCCTGATGCCGTGGATCATCGCATCCCAAACCGTGCCGATCCTGGCAATCGCACCGATGGTCATCGTCGTGCTCGGCTCGATCAATATTACCGGCCTCATCCCGAAGGCGCTGATCTCCACCTACCTCTCCTTCTTCCCGGTCACGGTCGGCATGGTGAAGGGGCTGCGCTCGCCCGAGGTCATGCATCTCGATCTGATGCGCACCTACAATGCCACGGCCGCACAAACCTTCTGGAAGCTGCGCGTGCCTGCCTCCATCCCCTTCCTCTTCACCTCGATGAAGGTGGCAATCGCCGCAAGCCTCGTTGGCGCTATCGTCGGCGAACTGCCGACCGGCGCGGTCGCCGGCATTGGCTCCAAGCTGCTTGCCGGCTCCTATTACAGCCAGACGATCGATATCTGGGCAGCACTGGTCGCCGGCTCGGTCCTTGCCGCAATCCTTGTCGCCATCGTTGGCCTCGTCGCGAAGATCGTCGACCGCGCCATGGGCGGGAGGCCGGTATGAAGCAAATCGTGCTTTCCTGGCAGGGCCTGATCGCTCTCCTCTGCGTGGCAGGCGCAATGGTCATGCTGCCTGTCTTTGGGGCCGGTGCCACACAGCCTCCGTCCGCAGGAACTGTCATCCTGATCGCACTGCTTGCGATCGTCGCAGCACTGATCTCCTTCGCGCCCCTATCCACATCGCTTGTCGCAACCGCCCTCTTCATCGGCGCTCATGGTGCGGCATGGCTTCTGCTCGGTACACTTTCGGGCAATGAAGGCTTCGCCGGCACCTCCTTCTTCCTGCTGCTGGCCGCCTGCTGGTTGCTTGCCTGGCGCTGCGTGACGGAGCTTTCGGAACTCAAGCCGACAACACCGTCCGGCCAGTGGCTGCTGCGGCTGCTGATCCCGGCAATCTTCGGCACCTGGATCCTCATCATCTGGGAAACAATCACGCGCGGCGCGGGTGTCCCTTTCGTGCTGCTGCCACCGCCGTCCGCGATTGGCGCACGCATCATAGGCTCCCTGCCGATCCTCGGCGAAGATATCAGGCAAACGATCTTCAAGGCCGTTCTGATCGGTTACACCATCGGCTGCGTCAGCGGCTTCGTCGTCGCCATCCTTGCCGACCGTTTCGCCTTTCTGCGCCGCGGCTTGCTGCCGATCGGCAATTTGGTTTCGGCCCTGCCGATGATCGGCGTGGCACCGATCATGGTCATGTGGTTCGGCTTCGACTGGCCGTCGAAGGCGGCCGTCGTCATCATCATGACCTTCTTCCCGATGCTGGTGAACACCGTTGCAGGGCTAGCCGCCTCCGGCAACATGGAGCGCGACCTGATGCGCACCTATGCATCGAACTACTGGCAGACGCTGGTCAAGCTCAGGCTTCCCGCCGCAATGCCCTTCATTTTCAATGCACTGAAGATCAACTCGACGCTGGCTCTGATTGGTGCCATCGTTGCGGAATTCTTCGGAACGCCGATCGTCGGCATGGGCTTCCGCATCTCCACGGAGATCGGCCGCATGAATGTCGACATGGTCTGGGCCGAGATCGCCGTCGCGGCGCTTGCAGGCTCGATCTTCTATGGTGTCGTCGCCCTTGCCGAGAGGGCGGTGACGTTCTGGCATCCGTCTATCCGTGGTGGTTAGACGTGCCCCGGCCCCGCACCAGGGCCTGGGCATAACTTCAGAGGGAACAAGAAAATGAAAAAATTAATGGTTGCAATGATGGCGAGCGCTATGTCGCTTGCCGCCGCCCACGCGATGGCGGCCGACAAGGTGGCGCTCCAGTTGAAGTGGGTCACCCAGTCGCAATTCGCCGGCTACTACGTCGCCAAGGACAAGGGCTACTATGAAGAAGAAGGCCTCGACGTCGATATCAAGCCAGGCGGCCCCGATATCGCTCCCGAGCAGGTGATCGCCGGCGGCGGCGCCGATGTGATCGTCGACTGGATGGGTGGTGCGCTGGTTGCTCGCGAAAAGGGCGTTCCGCTGGTCAACATCGCCCAGCCCTATCAGAAGTCGGGCATGGAAATGATCTGCCGCAAGGACGGCCCGGTCAAGACCGAAGCCGATTTCAAGGGCCATACCCTCGGCGTCTGGTTCTTCGGCAACGAATATCCTTTCTTCGCCTGGATGAGCAAGCTCGGCCTCAAGACCGATGGCGGCCCTGACGGTGTGACGGTACTCAAGCAGAGCTTCGACGTTCAGCCGCTGCTGCAGAAGCAGGCCGACTGCATTTCCGTCATGACCTATAATGAATACTGGCAGGCAATCGATGCCGGCCTGAAGCCGGAAGATCTCACCGTCTTCAACTACACCGCCATGGGCAACGACCTGTTGGAAGACGGTCTCTATGCTTCGGAAGAAAAGCTGAAGGATCCGGCCTTCAAGGAAAAGATGGTCAAGTTCGTCCGCGCTTCGATGAAGGGCTGGAAATACGCCATGGAGAACCCGGATGAAGCAGCCGGAATCGTCGTCGACGCCGGCGGCCAGGACGAAAACCACCAGAAGCGCATGATGGGCGAAGTCGCCAAGCTGATCGGTGACGGCACCGGCAAACTCGACACCACGCTCTATGATCGTACGGCGAAGGCCCTGCTCGACCAGAAGATCATCAACAAGGAGCCATCGGGCGCCTGGACCCACGACATCACTGACGCCGCCGCCAAGTAACGGCATAGCGATACCAAAATGCAACGCGCGCGGGAGAATCTCCCGCGCGTTTCTATTTTTTGCACTCAATGAAAAAAATCGCCTTGCAACTGTCGCATTTATCAGGCGTCAAACGTCGAAGCATATGAGAGCCGATCAATCATCGTCATGTTCACATAACCCTGAGGTGATTGATGAGCCCCGCAATGGTAATTAATATTATCTCATGGGGAATTATTTTCTGCCAGGCTTGCACGTGGAGCAAATCGATACCACGTTCTAGCTGGATTTGCCGGAGAGGGATGACGCGTTCCGGCAGATGAGATGCGGGTAAATACCTCTGAGATTTGGAAGACGGCATTTGCCCGGTTCGCGAGTTGCATGACGACACGCGAGTCCGGCCGATCCTGTCAAGAGATTGGACGAAGACGCATGGCACTGAAGCCGCACGCATTACTACGCGCCTCCACTTTTCTTGTTGCTGCATTTGCGGCCTCGGCTGTATTTGCGCAGGAACCCAAGGCCACCCAGCCGCAGGCCCAGGCTCTGCAGAACCTGCCGGCAATCGTTGTCACCAAGGCCGTAAACCGCACCCTCGTCGACCGTGTCATCGGCACGGGAACGGTCAAGCCCGTCGAGGAAGTCTATATCCAGCCGCAGGTCGAAGGCCTCTCCATCCGCACCCTGAAGGCCGATGTCGGCGACAAGGTCCAGGCGGAAAGCACGCTGGCGACGCTGAACGATGACGCTCTGGTCTTGACGAAGAGCCAGATGATGGCGACGAAAGCCAAGGGCGAGGCAAGCCTTGCCCAGCTACGCGCCCAGCTCGTCGAGGCTCAGGCCAATGCCGAGCAGGCAAGGCAGCAGCAGGTCCGCGCCCAGGAAATGGTCAAGAAGGGTACGGTTTCGACCGCCCAGGTCGAGCAGGCCGATGCAACTGCCGCCGCCGCCAATGCCCGCGTCTCCTCCGCCGAGCAGGCGATCGAGGTCGCCGAAGCCGATCTCAAGGTCTTCGACAGCCAGATCGCCGACGCGGACCTGAAACTGGCGCGCACCGATGTGAAGACACCGGTCGCGGGCATCATTTCAGCCAAGAACGCCAAGGTCGGCGCTATTGCCGCCGGCAACGGCGATCCGCTATTCACCGTCATCCGCGACGGCGACGTCGAACTTGTCGCCGAAGTCGCCGAAAGCGACATCGTCAGGATCATGGCCGGCCAGAAGGCGACGATTTCGCTTTCCGGCAGCCGCGAGAAGCTTTCCGGCGCCGTGCGCCTGGTGTCGCCGACCGTCGATCCGGTCACCCGCCTCGGCCTCGTCCATATCTCTATCGACGATGACAGCAAGGCGCGTTCCGGCATGTATGGCAGCGCCGAGATCATCGTTCGCGAGACGGAGGGCGTATCGCTTCCCCTGACGGCAGTGCTCACCAGCAACGAAGGCTCCTCCGCCCGCAGGGTCGAGGATGGCGTGGTGAAATACGCCAAGGTCGAGACCGGCATCCAGGACGGTGCCTATGTCGAGATCGTCAATGGATTGAAGACCGGCGACGAGGTCGTGGCCAAGGCGGGCGCTTATGTCCGCGACGGTGACCATATCACTCCGGTGCGTGAACAGCCTCCGGCTTCCAACTAAAGAGACCATCCGATGAATTTTTCAGCCTGGTCCATTCGAAATCCGATCGCGCCGCTCCTGGCCTTCTGCCTGCTGGTGTTCATCGGCATGCAGTCCTTCAACTCGCTGCCGATCACCCGCTTTCCCAACATCGACGTGCCGCTGGTTTCGATCAGCGTGACGCAGAGTGGCGCCTCGCCTGCCGAACTCGAAATGCAGGTGACGAAGGAGATCGAAGACGCGGTCGCCTCGATCACCGGCATCGACGAGATCCAGTCGACGGTGACCGACGGCAGCTCGCAGACCAACGTCATGTTCCGTATGGAAGTGCCGACCGAACAGGCCGTGCAGGACACCAAGGACGCGATCGACCGTATCCGCAGCGATCTGCCGGCAAACATCGAAGAACCGATTGTCTCCAAGGTCGATGTTGAAGGCCAGGCGATCCAGACTTTCGCCGTATCCTCGCCAGACCTGTCGCTGGAGGAACTCTCCTGGTTCGTTGACGACACGATCAAGCGTTCACTGCAGGGCCAGTCCGGCATCGGCCGCGTCGACCGCTACGGTGGCGCAGAGCGCGAAGTGCGCATCGAACTCACCCCCGGCAAGCTCGATGCATATGGCATCACTGCCGCGAGCGTGAATCAGCAGCTGCGCGGCACCAATGTCGATCTCGGCTCCGGCCGCGGCCAGGTGGCCGGCAGCGAGCAGGCGATCCGCGTTCTCGGCGATGCCCGCAACGTCGCCGAGCTTGCCGACACGACGATTGCTCTGCCGAACGGTCGCTTCGTCAAGCTGTCCGATCTCGGCGTCATCAAGGACACCTACGAGGAGCCGAAATCCTTCTCGCGCTTCAATGATACGCCTGTCGTTACCTTCGGCGTCTTCCGCTCGAAGGGCGCCAGCGAAGTCAGCGTCGCCGAAACCGTGGCGCAGAGCCTCGACAAGGTGCGGGGCGAAAACCCGAACGTAAAGATCGAGCTGATCGACGATTCGGTCTATTTCACCTACGGCAACTACGAAGCCGCCATCCATACGCTGCTCGAAGGTGCTCTCCTCGCCATCATCGTCGTCCTTCTGTTTCTCAGGAACTGGCGTGCGACCCTGATCTCTGCAATCGCGCTACCGCTCTCCGCCATCCCGACCTTCTGGGTCATGGACATGATGGGCTTCTCGCTGAACCTTGTCAGCTTCCTGGCCTTGACGCTTGCGACGGGTATTCTCGTCGACGATGCGATCGTAGAAATCGAAAACATCGCCCGCCATATCAAGATGGGCAAGACGCCCTATCGGGCGGCGATCGAGGCGGCTGATGAAATCGGCCTTGCCGTCATCGCCACCACCTTCACCATCATCGCGGTCTTCGTGCCGGTTTCCTTCATGCCGGGCATTCCGGGCCAGTACTTCATCCAGTTCGGCCTGACCGTCGCCTTCTCTGTTTTCTTCTCACTGATGGTGGCGCGCCTCATCACCCCGATGATGGCCGCCTATTTGATGCGTGCCGAAGACGGCATGGAAGACCATCACGACAATGACGGCCTGCTGATGAAGGGCTATACGCGCCTGGTGCGGGGCACGACCGGGCACTGGTACACGCGTTACGCGACGCTGCTTGCGGCGATCGGTTTCCTGATCGGTTCTGTCTTCCTGCTGATGCAGGTTCCCGGCAGCTTCCTGCCGCCGGAAGACGCCTCGCGCATCGTTCTCTCCGTCGAACTGCCGCCCAATGCCCGGCTCGACGACACCGAGAAGACGACCGATGCGATCTATGACAGGGTCAAGGACATCAACGGCGTCGAAAGCGTCTTCGTTCTCGGCGGCGCATCGCCGAAGGGCGATCTCGAACTGCGCCGTGCGACGATCACGCTTGCGCTCCACAAGCTCGACCAGTCGCTGGTCAAGAAGGTGGTCAACGATGTGCTCGGCCATATTCCCGTCATCGGCCCGATGCTGCCGAAGGTGGAAGTCCACGGCCGCGAACGTCCGCAATGGGATATCGAAAAGGAAGTCTTCGCCAAGCTGCGCGACATTCCCGACGTCCATATCCTCAAGCTCAACGACCGCGGCGAACGCGACCTGTCCTTCAACTTCCTCTCCAAGAACGAGAAGGACCTGAATGATGCGGTCGGCATTCTGGAATCCAAGCTGCGTGCCGATCCGCTGCTGGCGAATGTCAGCGCCGACGGCGCGCTGCCCCGTCCGGAATTGCAGGTCTACCCGCGCAAGGACGAAGCCGCCCGCCTCGGCATCACGCCGCAGCAGATCTCCGAGACGATCCGTGTCGCCACCATCGGCGATGTGGACGCAGCCCTTGCCAAGATCTCGCTCGACGATCGCCAGATCCCGATCCGGGTTCAGGCCGCACTCGACATGCGCCGTGATCTCGCGGCCATCCGGGCATTGAAGATCCAGACCGCCCGCGGCGGCACCGTTCCGCTCGCAAGCGTCGCCAATATCGACTATTCGGAAGGCGTCAGCTCGATCAAGCGCAACAACCGCTACCGCGTCGTCTCGATCGGCTCCGACCTGCCACAGGGCGTGGCGCTCGACACGGCTTCGGCCCGCTTCCGCCAGATCGTCAACGAGGCCAAGATCCCGGCCACGGTGCATCTTGCCGAAAGCGGCGATACCAAGGTGCAGACGGAGATGCAGCAGAGCTTCGTTAACGCCATGCTGATGGGCCTCCTCTTGGTGCTGACGGTGCTGATCCTGCTCTTCAAGGACGTAATCCAGCCCTTCACCATCCTGTTCTCGCTGCCGCTCGCCATCGGTGGCGTGGCGGCGGGCCTGATCGTCACCAGCAATCCGCTGTCGATGCCCGTCATGATCGGCATTCTGATGCTGATGGGTATCGTCACGAAGAACGCCATCCTGCTCGTCGATTTCGCGATCGAGATGCGCCACCAGGGCATGGCTCGTGTCGAGGCCATGGTCGAAGCCGGCCGCAAGCGCGCCCGGCCGATCATCATGACCTCGATCGCCATGTCGGCCGGCATGCTGCCTTCCGCGCTCGGCGTCGGCGAAGGCGGCTCGTTCCGCGCGCCGATGGCGATCGCGGTGATCGGCGGCATTATCGTCTCGACGGTGCTCTCGCTCGTCGTCGTGCCCTCCTTCTTCCTGATCATGGACGATCTTTCCCGCCTGCTCGGCTGGATCTTCGGCCGCTTGGTCGGCAAGAAGGACAAGGAGGATCTGCCGATGTCGAGCGAAGATCTCACCCGCGTCGCCCGCGAGAACCGCAGCGACATCGACTCGCTGGAGGAACGCCTGACCGCGATCGAAAGACCGGAAAGCAAACGCAAGGTTGGCAACGACACCAACGTGCTGCGCCTGCCGCCCTTCGCGGCTGAATAAGCCTAACGCCATGAAGGAAAAGGCCGGGCATCGACCCGGCCTTTTTATTTATCGAGCTTACCGCAGCCTTGGCGCCGCCGTACTGTCTCTTACGACAAGTTCGAGATCGAGCGCCTCATGATCTTCCGGCAGCGCATTTTCGAGGATCGCCGTCACCGAGCGCCGTGCGATTTCGGCAAAGGGCTGCGCGACAGTGGTCAGGCGCGGCAGCGAGGTTGCGGCTTCCGGCACACCGTCGAAGCCGATAATGGATACGTCCTCCGGCACTTTTAGCCCGCGCTCGGCGAGCCACTGCATGGCAAACAGCGCAACCTTGTCCGACATCGCCAGAATGGCCGTCGGTGGATTGGCAGAGGAGAACAGGGCTTCCATGGCCGTGATGGTGCTCGGTCTGTCATGCAACGTTCCCTGGATCGGAACGGCGTCGCGCGGAATGCCGTATTCCGCTAACGCCTGCCAGTAGCCATGCATGCGGTCACGCGGGGTCGCTTCCATTTCAGGATCGACACGCGCGGGCGCCACCAGCCCGACAAGGCCATCGACATCGCCGATCGATAGGATCGCGATATTCCGGTGCCCGAGCTCCAGCAGATGCCGCGCAGCCGCAGCTCCGCCCGCGACATTGTCGATGCCGATCGCCGGGATCGTCTCATCCTCGATACCGAGCGCCAGCGCGATGAACGGCAGCTGGCGCTGACGGGTGAGTTCCACGAGCCTCTCTCCGCCTTCCACGCACAGCAGGATGAAGCCGTCGACGAGCGCGCTGTTGATGTTCCAGGCAAGCCGCTCCTCGTTCATCGCCGATACGACGGCAATGCCTGTGCCGCTGGCATCGCAAACTTCACCGATCGCGGTCATCAGCGAACGCGCCCAGGGATCGTCGAAGAAATAGGTAAGCGGTTCGACGGCGGCGACGCCGATCGCGTTCACCCGCCCTGCCCTGAGCAGCCTGCCCTTGACATCAGGCCCACCATAACCGAGCTCGCGTGCGACATTGAGCACCCGCTCGCGAACCTCCTCCCGAACCACGTCTGGACGGCTGAATACGTTCGATGCCGTGCCCTGCGATACGCCTGCCGCCTTGGCGACATCAGCCAGTCTCACATGCCCTTTGCCCAAAGCTACTCCTTGCAGGTCCGAATTTGGTTCACTCTAGCAAAAAATTGTATCGGTTCAAAATAAACTTGACATCCGACTAAGATGAGAGGAAGATTGAATCGGTTCAATAAATCCATCGAGATTTTGAATCGATTCAATATTATTATGGAGAACGGAGTGATGATCCCGATCAGTTCGCTATTCAAGGATCTTTATGAAGACCGCTGGGGTAACCCGCGCAACAGCCAGCCTGCCGAGGAGGCCGAACGCGGCAAGCGCCTGTTTGTCCTGCTGCCTTTCACGCGTCGGTTCATCAGCAATCGCAAACGCCCGGACGCCTGGTCCTTCACCATCCCGGTCGATCGCCGGCTTCGATAGGCATCTCAACAGCGGCGTTTGACCAAAATCAATTCCCGCGCGCTTCCCTTCCCTTATTCTCGCATCATCAAGGGAACATTGGCAGCATCGACCGCTGCCGGAGGCCGGAACATGAACAGGATGCTGATGCTGAGCAGCCGCGAGCGGGCGCTGCTTTCCAGAGCCGGAATATTTGCAGAGCTGGACAGCGCAGAAACCGAGGCACTACGCGCCTGCTCCACCATAGTCGCTTCCGGTCCGCACGATATTCTCTTTCAGGAAGGCGAACCTGCCGCTCATTTCTACAGCGTGCTAGAGGGCTACGTCCGGCTCTTTCGTCTGAATGGTGAAGGCCGAGAAGCTGACATCCGCATCTGCGAACCCGGCGACAGTTTCGCCGAATGCCTGATCCAGGCGGGTGGCACCTATCGCTACGGCGCCCAGTCGATGGACAATACGGTTCTTGCCCGCTTCCATATCGGCAAGGTGCGCGCCCTGCTGGCTGAACACCCGCGGATCGGCACCGCGATCATGCGCAGCCTGTCGCTGCATCTGCTGTCGACGATGGAATGCCTCGCCAACGACCGCATGCAGACGGCGCCGCAGCGCGTGGCGCACTACCTGCTCTCGCATTGCGTCGAGGAAGGCCCGACAACGGCATCGCTGCGACTGCCCTTCCCGAAGAACCTGCTTGCCCGCAAGCTCGGCCTGGCGCCGGAGGCGCTGTCCCGCGCCTTCTCGACGCTCAAATCCGCAGGCGTGACCGTGCGCGGACGTTTCATCGCCATCAACGACATCAATTCACTGAGAAGGATATGAAGCTAGGTCAGACCCCAGAAGCCATGTCTCTTGCCATGTTGTCGCTTCAACTGCGCGACATAGGCATCGTGGGAGCCAGCGCTGCTGAAATCGACGATATGGGGGGCGAGAGACGCGCATTCCGCCAGATGCCGTGCCGCATGCTTGTAGCGACTGGATCGCCCGCTATCGAGCGTAAAATCGATCATTGAACGCAAGACGATCGTGGCCGCGATCGGATGTTTGTCGGCCAGTGCTTCAGCAGCCGGCGTCATCAATTCATAGAGGTCACCGTCGAGCTCCGCCTTCCGCCTGACGATAAGTTTTGCGGCCTCGGCAAGTGCCGGCCAGCCCAGGAAAAAAACGAGCGACGTGTGGACGTCAGGGAAAGCCTGGGCATAGGCGAACGCCTTTTCCTCGGCCTCGATGTCATCGAAATCTGGCAATCGCTTCAGGAACGCGCGTAGGTGCACGTCGTTCAGCGATTGCTCGAACCACGTCCATCGATCGGCCTGAGCCTCGTCAGCGCGCCCCAAAGCTTCGAGCGTCGCGATACGGGCCAATTGCCACTCGACGGGATTTTCAGCCCGGCCTCCGATATCTGCTCGGTCCAGCGTCTCGAGTGCCTCGTCAGCACGTCCTGCCAAAAGCAGACGGTCGGCAATGTCTGCAGCCACCTGAGGGAACCTGCGGGTCTTTTCAGGCTGCTGGGCGATATACGCATCGACATCGCCCTGAGCGTCGGCGATCTCTTGCAGAGCGATATGCACGGTTAGTTCGCGGCGCTGCCTGTAGACTTCGTCCTCATAGATCGGGCCATGGGAACCCAAGCCGATGAGCCGACGGTCAGCGGCTGCGGGCTTTGCGAGAGGCTCGTTCGACCACTCCACGAACAAGGCTTTCAGATGTTCGAGACCATCGTTGCCGAGCGCCGCGACCATTGCCGTGATCAATTCGTCGTACTGGCCATAAGCATTCCCTTGGGCGGCTGCGAAGATCTTGTCGGCAAGGGTCTTGGTATCGATACCTGCCATCTTGGCGATAACACCGGCATCCGTGCGAGCTTGGTGAAAACTCTCCATGAGCGAACCGCTGCCATCGTCGGATCGCTCGAAGATCGAATCGCCAAGCGCCAGAAATTGCCAGATCAGTTCGAAGCCTTCTTTCGGATCGTCTGCGGCAACGATATCGACGATCGCCTTGCGTTGCGTTTCAAGATCGGCCTTGAGCTTCCTTACCTTGTGCCAGTCTATGTAGGTGCGAGCGCGAGCGATACTGACGAGCCGTTTGCGTATTTGACGCGCCATCTCGGCGCTGCTCTCGTTGCCGGCGAGCTCCATGCGAAGCCGTTGCTTGTGAGCGGCGCTGCCGGTGCTGATTTCGATCAGCAGCTCGGCAAGCCGTTGCGTGCCGAGCGCTTCCAGGTTCTTCGCATTGAGAGTCGTCTTCGCCGCCATTGCTCTTCGCTAGCTGATTTGCGTCAACGTTACCGTGCAGAGCATTCCGGTCCAAGATCGGGACGACGAAATAATCTAGAGACCACCCTGCACCCGCAGGAAGTCGACGATCGAACTGATGCCGTCGCCACGCTTCATGTCGGAGAAGACGAAGGGGCGCGTTGCGCGCATGCGTGTCGCATCCCGGTCCATCACATCAAGGTCAGCCCCGACATAAGGCGCCAGATCCTTCTTGTTGATGACGAGAAGATCTGACCTTGTAATGCCCGGCCCACCTTTGCGCGGAATTTCCTCACCCTGGCAGACGGAGATCACATAGATGGTTATGTCGGCGAGATCAGGCGAGAACGTCGCCGCCAGATTGTCACCACCGGATTCGATGAAAACAACGTCGAGATCGGGGATGCGCTCGTTGAGACCTGCGATAGCCTGCAGGTTGATCGTCGCATCCTCGCGGATGGCCGTATGCGGGCAGCCGCCGGTCTCAACGCCGACGATGCGCTCGGACGGCAGTGCCTGCATGCGCACCAGCGCCTCGGCATCCTCAGTCGTGTAGATGTCGTTGGTCACGACGGCGACGGAATAGTCGTCGCGCATCGCCTTGCAGAGCTTTTCGGTCAGCGCCGTCTTGCCCGAGCCGACCGGCCCGCCGATRCCGACGCGCAATGGTCCGTTTCTTGATTTCATGTCTCTTACTCCTATCGAAGTCAGATGATAACGAAGCGCTGCTTTCCCGCCACCGTCAAATGACGCAGGTATCAGGATAAGTCTCGTTCATGAGCGGAACAACCGCGTCTGCTGTGTCTCGTGACGAAGCCCGGCAATATCGGCCTGAACCGTCGCGGAACCGAGATCCTCGAGAGTGGAGCGGGCAGCACGTGCGGCAATATCCATCACGTGCTCCTCCAGCCCGGCGAGAACGGCAACGCCGTCCTTCTGTCCCGTGACACCGAGCCGGATACCGGAGGAGACCGCCTGGGAGAGATAGGCATGCAGGAAGGCAGCCAGCGCTTTCTCGATTGCTATCCCGTGCGCGCCCGTCACCGCACCGACGGCCACCGGATAGGCCGTCTTCTTCGGCAATCGGCTGAACACCCCATCCGGCCATGCCTGCGCACCCGTCAGGAAGGCTTCGCCAAGCAACATCGTCTCCTGATGCCGCTCGCGCGAGCCGGCAAGCGCTGCTGCCAGTTCTGCAAGCTCCGCAAGGCAGTCGCCATCGTTATGACCACGATGGCTTGCGGCAAAGAGCACAGCATCGTTCCAGACCGAGCCGTTGCTGGTCAGCGTCTGAAGCCAGCGCCGCAGCATGCCCGCATCGCCGACAAGTCCATCCGCCACCGCCCGCTCCAGCCCGCCGGAATAGGCGAAGGAGCCGACGGGAAAAGCCGGCGAGAGCCATGCCGTCAGGCGCAGCAAAGCCTGCAGCTCACGATCCTCAGCCATCAGGCTTCAATCATGCTTATGATGGCTGTGGTCGTGGTTGTGGCCATGCTCATGATCATGGTCGTGATGCTCATGATCGTGGTCATGATGGTCATGCCCGTGCGAATGCCCGCCCTGAGAATGATAGGCGCCGCGAGCTGGCTGGAAGGGTTCGTTGATATCAAGCACCATCGCGCCCAGCCCCTGCAACATGGTGCGGATGACGTGATCGCGCAGGATCACGATGCGATCCTCCTCGATCTGCGCCGAGAGATGACGGTTGCCGAGATGCCAGGCAAGTTCGATCAGATGCGCGCGGTCACGGCCGCGCACTTCAAACAGTTTCTCGTCGGCGGCAAGGATTTCGATCAGCTCGCCATCCTCGCGCACCAGCATGTCACCATTGGCGAAAAGCACCGGATCCTTGAGATCGAGCATCACCATCTCGCCGTTCTCCAGATGCAGGAGCTTGCGGCGCAGGTGCCGCAGATCGTGCGGCAGCTTGACCTGTGCGGTCGGATGGGAGGAAGGGGTGCCGGCGGGAAGGTAAGATGTGACGCGCTGCATGACATATCCGTTAAACTGGGACCTAGACCATGCAAAATAGCCCTTCGCGATGCAAGCACCAATGCACGTTTCGTAACGCGCTAGCCTAGATTCCATATGCCTGCAGCAGGCTCCCCTCGTCAGGTCCGACACCCTGCACGCCAAGGCCGTTTTCGACGAGGCCATGCCAGGCGTGGTTCAGCCCTTCCCGCTCGTGGACGACACGATTACGGCCGAGCGCCTTGGCGAGATAGAGCGCCTTGTCGGCGGAGGCATAGACCGCCTCCTTGTCGCGTCCCTCGTGGAGATCGGCAATACCGCCTGATATCGTGATGGTGACGTCATGCCCATCCGCCGGAATCGGCCGCGCGGCAATCTGTGCCCTCACCCCTTCAATGCGCGCCACCCGCTCCTCCCGCGTCCCGCCTTGAACGACAACACCGAACTCCTCGCCGCCGAGCCGCGCCACGACCGACGCGCCATCGAAAGCCGCAGAAAGCATGGCTGAGACGGCAGTAATGACGGCATCACCACAGCCATGGCCGAAACGGTCGTTGATCGCCTTGAAACGGTCGACGTCGAAAATGGCGAGACAGGCATCCCCCTCTACTCTCTCCAGGGCATCGGTGAAAGCACGCCGGTTCAGAAGCCCCGACAGCGTGTCGGTCCGGCTGAGCTTTTCGAATTTGGCACGGGAGACGGTCAGGTCATGAATGGCGAAACCCGCCACCAGCGACAGCACGCCGGACACCATTCCACCGATCAGCCAGGAGAGGATGATGGCAAAGATCATGGCATGCCCGAGGGTAATCGGCAGCACTCCCATGAAGTTGAGCGGAGGCAGCGTGACCACGATGATGAAGCCGGACAGGATAACCGCCAGAAAACTCATCTTCAGCGCAAAAGTATAAACGGTTTTGCGATGCTCGAAACTGCCTAGATCAGCCTGAAGCGATATCCAGTTTTCCATGAGAATCGACCTTCCTGCCAGCGTTTCAAGGCCATTGATAGGGTTGCAATTGCTGCGGAGGTCTTAATCCAATCGCTAAAATTCGAGTGATTTCAGGGGATTCAGCCGATCTGTTTTTTCTAGCAGAGAGTGCAACTTTTCGGGACAGGCATGTCCACTATGGGAAACACATCTAAAAACTTGATTTCAAACGGATTTTAGAGGGGACAATCGGCGCCTGTTCCAGAATGATCTATGGATTAAAAATCACAGTCTATCCACCGATTTTCACAACCAGCCGGGGAATGATGCTCAGATTTCACTTTAAGGGCAACAATGGGGAACAGTGTCTCTAAAACACAAGGGTTAAAACGGAAAATAACGCCGCGCCGTCAGCAGCGCCAAGCTGCAGAAGATCCTCTATACTTCAATTATAGAGACTAAGCGAAAGCACCAGCGTCTGCGGCAACGGGTTCCACAAACCCGTTCGCAAGCCGCCTGTCCGTAGCGCAGCGGCAGTCCATGTATTGCAGCCAAACAGCGCATTGAAATAGCCCTTCGCCTCGAAGAACCTGTCGTAGTCGCCATATCCCCTGTCGCTGACCGGCACTACCGCTCCATTTTCCCGGATGAAACTGTCATTGATGAAGCCGAGCAATTGCTCGAAGCGCCCACCATCGACATTGAGAACCGTCACGGCCGGATGGGTTTCGGAGATGCCTCCGGCAACATCGACATGCATCACCGATCCGTCGATCGTCAGCGCCCGAAGTACGGGCATCGGCTTCAGATCGGCCCAGGTCGGTGTCTCCAGATAGAATGAGCGACCGCCCCATCCGAAGATCAGCCATTGTGCGGCAGGATCGCTCACCGGAATGCCGGCATCCTCAAGGAATGAAAACGACGTCCGAAACCGATCGTCGAGCGGGATCGCAATATCCGTATGGATCGGGCCGGAAAGCAGCAGAATGCGTTGCGAGGACGTCATATCGGGAGAAGCCTCGGCTGCCCCAAGCATAGGCCTTGGAATGAAGGTGCCACCGGCCACCAGCAACAAAAACAGCGCGATCGCCCCTATAAGCCATCGCGCTGTCAGCTTCAAACCGCGCATGAAAGATGGGGCTCAGAACAGGAAATAACGCTGCGCCATCGGCAGCACCGTCGCCGGCTCGCAGGTCAGCAATTCGCCATTCGCCCGCACCTCATAGGTCTCCGGATCGACCTCGATATCAGGTGTCAGGTCGTTGTGGATCATCGATGCCTTGGAGATGCCGCCACGGGTATTCTTCACTGCAACGAGATTCTTGGCGACGCCGAGGCGGCCCTTGAGACCGGCGTCGAGCGAAGCCTGAGAAACGAAGGTGACCGAGGAGTTCGTCAGGCTCTTGCCGAAGGAGGCAAACATCGGACGGTAATGCACCGGCTGTGGCGTCGGGATCGAGGCATTCGGATCGCCCATCGGTGCAGCGGCAATCGAGCCACCGAGCAACACCATGTCCGGCTTCACGCCGAAGAAGGCCGGGTTCCATAGAACGAGGTCGGCGCGCTTGCCAACTTCGATGGAGCCGATCTCATGGGACAGGCCATGGGCGATCGCCGGATTGATCGTGTATTTGGCGACATAGCGGCGGACACGCAAATTGTCGTTGTCGCCCTTCTCGTCTTTCAGGCGGCCGCGCTGGCGCTTCATCTTGTCGGCCGTCTGCCAGGTACGGATCAGCACTTCGCCGACACGGCCCATGGCCTGGCTGTCCGACGAGATGATCGAGAAAGCGCCGATATCGTGCAGGATGTCTTCGGCCGCGATTGTCTCCTTGCGGATACGGCTTTCAGCAAAGGCGATATCTTCGGGGATCGACGACGACAGGTGATGGCAGACCATCAGCATGTCCAGGTGCTCGGCGATGGTGTTGACCGTATAGGGCCGCGTTGGATTGGTGGACGAAGGAATGACGTTCGGTTGGCCGCAGATCTTGATGATGTCGGGTGCGTGACCGCCGCCCGCTCCTTCCGTATGGAAGGCATGAATGGTGCGGCCCTTGATGGCGCCGATCGTATCCTCCACGAAGCCGCTCTCGTTCAGCGTATCCGTATGGATCATCACCTGTACGTCATATTCGTCGGCGACCGACAGGCAGCAGTCGATGGCGCCGGGCGTCGTGCCCCAGTCCTCGTGCAGCTTCAGCGAGGTGGCGCCGGCGAGCACCATTTCCTGCAATGGACCCGGAAGCGACGCATTGCCCTTGCCGGCAAAAGCGAGGTTCATCGGGAAAGCATCGGCTGCCTCGATCATGCGCGCAATATGCCAAGGGCCAGGCGTGCAGGTCGTCGCAAGTGTCCCGTGCGCCGGCCCCGTGCCGCCGCCGAGCATGCAGGTCAGGCCGCTCATCAGCGCTTCCTCGATCTGCTGCGGCGCGATGAAATGGATATGGCTGTCCATGCCGCCGGCCGTGATGATCTTGCCTTCGCCGGCAATCGCTTCCGTGCCCGGACCGACGATGATATTGACGGCCGGCTGCATATCCGGATTGCCGGCCTTGCCGATCGCCGCGATACGACCGTCCTTCAAGCCGATATCGGCCTTGTAGATACCGGCATGGTCGATGATGACGGCATTGGTGATGACGGTATCGACCGCGCCATCTGCCCGCGTCACCTGGCTCTGGCCCATGCCGTCACGGATGACTTTCCCACCGCCGAACTTCACCTCTTCGCCATAGGTGGTAAAATCCTTTTCGATCTCGATGAAAAGCTCCGTATCGGCAAGGCGGACCTTGTCGCCGGTGGTCGGACCGAACATGCCGGCGTAAGCCTTGCGGGAGATCTTGTAGGGCATCTATCAGGCTCCTTGGGAGGAAGAGACGAATGGTTTTCCGGCAAGCCGTCTGAGACGGCCGGCCGCAATATGGGAGTCGACGAGCTGCTTCTCGGCGGCGAAGGGATGCCATTCCCAGCCCACATGGCCGAAGCCTGCGAGCGTCACCTCGTCGTTGGGAAATCTGTCGAGCACTTCGCCGATGACGATCATGCCACTGCTCGGCACGATGTAAGGCGCCGGCGAGAAGGCAGACAGCGCCTGATCGACGGCTTCGTGAACCTGTTTGTCAACGATCCGATGCACCTTGCCAGCTTCAGCACAGAAAGCGCTGAATTGGTTGGTGTAATCGTCGCAGAAATCATCGAGCTCCGGATGCGAAGCCGCAAGAGGTGCGCGCATCGCCGCGAATTTTTCGGGATTGCGCACACTCCAGATTTCCGAGGCTTCGACAACACCGGGATGGATGCGCCAGCTTTCCGAGCCGAGCATGGCCTTGGCGGGTCGGCCGGTATTGCATACCGCAACCACATCCGTGCGCGTGCCACCGGCGCCATAGGAGCGGCACTCGTTGAAGCGGATGACGAAGTCGGCGGCATCGATGATCTCAGCCCCTCCTTCTCCCACTTCGCCGTTGCCCACGATCATGATCGTCCTGCCCACCTTACTGGCCCATTCCATTGGCGAGTTCTTTGAGCTCCTTGGTCCTGAGATCCGTCAGGTCAGCAAGGCAGCCCGCCACCAGCATCGGCTCCATCGTGCCGCCGCGTGCCTGAAAGCCGTAATTCTCACATTGAGCGTCGCGATAACTGATCCAGGCGCGCTGTGCCTTGAGAAGCGCCTGTTCGGCGCCCTTCATGTCACCATCGAGATCCTTGTCGATCGCCACCATGGCGGCGCGCGTCTGCTTGTACTGGGCATTGAGCGCCTTGTCGGCCTCTTCATAGCGCGCCTGCGCGCAGCTCGTCATATCGGATTGTGTCTGCGCATTGTCACAGTCCACGTCCTCGGCATGGGCAGCACCGGCGGCAAGCAGCATAAACGCTCCACCGATGAGCCCGATCTTCAAGCGCATGAATTTCCTCCCGTCATTTTCTTTTAATTAGAGCCGGCCCATGACGAGCTGGCGGAAGCCGTAGACTTCACGTTTGCCGGACAGAGGAATGAGCGTCACCGAGCGGGTCTGGCCCGGCTCAAAACGCACGGCCGTGCCGGCGGGAATATCGAGCCGCATGCCATGGGCCTTGTCGCGATCGAAGGACAGGCCGGCATTGGTCTCGGCAAAATGATAGTGGCTGCCGACCTGCACGGGACGGTCGCCGGTATTGGAAACCTCGAGCATCACAGTCGGTGCGCCGGCATTGAGCTCGATCTCGCCGCTCGCAGCAATGATTTCGCCAGGGATCATCTATCTCTCCTTAAGCCGCCTTGGGCGCGCAGCCCTCGGCCTTCAGAACACGTTTCGTGGAGGCCGGATTGTTCGCAAGTTTTGCCGCAGGCCGGATCGGCCTGATAACGAGATTGCCGCCGCAATTCGGGCACTCACCCTTGAGGACATTTTCAACGCAATCCGCACAGAACGTGCATTCGAATGTGCAGATCATCGCTTCCGCGCTCTCAGGCGGCAGATCCTTGTCGCAGCATTCGCAATTGGGTCGAAGCTCCAGCATGGCGTACTCCTCAGCGGATCGGTTCGTGCACGGTCACCAGCTTCGTGCCATCGGGGAATGTCGCCTCGACCTGCACGTCATGGATCATCTCTGCAATGCCTTCCATCACCTGGTCGCGGCTGATCACATGGGCGCCGGCCTCCATCAACTCGGCAACCGGGCGGCCATCACGCGCGCCCTCGACGACAAAATCGCTGATGAGGGCGATAGCTTCCGGATAGTTCAGCTTGACGCCGCGCTCCAGCCGCCGGCGGGCCACCATGGCGGCCATGGAAATCAACAGCTTGTCTTTTTCTCTCGGGGTGAGGTTCATCGTCTATCCGCTTGTTGAACTCATAGATTCCAGACTTTCGGCACAGGCGCTCCATTGCGCAAGGCGGAAATGACCGGGATCAGGATTTTTCTCAGCGCAAAGCCATCGGCTGCGGCAAGGCGCACGACGATCTTATCGCTCCAGGCGCTTGCCCCGCCCATATGCCCGTCCACGAGCGGCCGTACTTTGGTGAGATAGGCTTCCGACATCGGTCCGGCATAAAGCACCGTCGCAAAAGCCACCTGCCCGCCGAGCACCGCCTGCTCTGCCGCAAGCAGCGCCACGGCATCGGAAAGACGCAACTCCTCGGCATGGATCAGCCGGCCCGACCGGCGGATACGCCAGCGATCGCGAAACAGCCCCGTCTCCATCGTCTCGCCCATCGCCTTGCGCCCGAGCAGGATTGCCTCGACGGCGAGGAACTCCGCGCTGTCGTCTAGATCGACATCCAGACGGCGAAACAGCGAGGCGCGATCGAAGAGGATCGTCTCCTGCGGCAGCCAGTCGACGCGGGCGCCCGGCCCAACCTCGATCTGCGTCGTCACCTCTGCTGTGCCGGCCGATGCCTTGTAGATCTTCTCGCAGGCCTGCGTCGTCACATCGATGCGCGTACCCGCTCCAGCCGATACGCTCCAGATCATCCGGTCGCCGCCGGTCAGCCCGCCGGCCGTATTGATGAGAACAGCCTCCATCGAGGAATCGAACGTATCCGGCAGGCGGATCTTCGCTGCACCTTCCTGATAAAGCTCACGGATTCGCGTACGCCCATCCTGCACCTTGGCAGCAAGATGCCCGCGTCCTTCCGCTCTCTGCGGTCTCGTGATGCCCGCCGCCGCGCCTGTCATGCCACCCCCGTGCGCAGATGCCGTCCTGTCTGGCAACTTGCGTTGAATGTGTCTGTTGACTGCAACAAAGCAAGTCCCGTGCCGCTTTTCGAAAGCCCGTGCCCCCACGGGCTGTAAGGATGGCGCGGAAGGCATTTGCCGCAAAATGCGGCATCTGCCAGCGCGATCGCCAGAGAGGTCATACGGTCAGATGGCGACGCGCTTCCGGCGTATCCAGCGTCTCGGCAAGGCCTTCGTGAACGATCTCGCCACGATCCATGATGTAGACATAGTCGGCAAGCTCGCGGCAGAAATCGAGATATTGCTCGACAAGCAGGATCGCCATGCCAGTGGAATCGCGCAAGTATCGGATCGCCCGCCCGATATCCTTGATGATGGAGGGCTGGATGCCCTCGGTCGGCTCGTCGAGCACGAGAATCTTCGGCCGCGTGACCATGGCGCGACCGATCGCCAGCTGCTGCTGTTGCCCGCCCGAAAGATCGCCGCCGCGACGCGACAACATCGACTTCAGCACCGGGAAGAGACTGAAGATATCGTCTGGGATGTTGCGGTCGCGGCGGCCAAGCGGAGCAAAGCCGGTCTCGAGGTTTTCTTTGACCGTCAGCAGCGGGAAGATTTCACGCCCCTGCGGCACATAGCCGATGCCCTGCTTGGCGCGGGCAAAAGGCGGCAGGCCATTCAGCTTCGCATCGTTGAAGGTGATGGTTCCCGCCGATATCGGGTGCTGGCCGGTGACGGCGCGCAACAGCGAACTCTTGCCCACGCCATTGCGGCCGAGCACGCAGGTGATCTTGCCCATCTCGGCCTTCATGGAGATGCCGCGCAGGGCCTGTGCCGCGCCATAGTGAAGACTTGCATTTTCAACGGTCAGCATCTTAGCGCCCCAGATAGTTCTCGATCACCTTCGGATCGTTGCTGACGAAATCAATGGACCCTTCGGCCAATACAGAACCTTCCGCCAAGCAGGTTACCTTCACACCGAGATCGCGGATGAAACCCATGTCGTGCTCGACGACGACGACCGAACGCGTCTTGGCGATATCCTTGAGCAGGATCGCCGTCTCAGCCGTTTCGGCGTCGGTCATGCCCGCCACCGGTTCGTCGACGAGCAGGAGCCTCGGCTCCTGCGCCAACAGCATGCCGATCTCCAGCCACTGCTTCTGGCCATGCGAGAGATTGGCGGCGAATTCGTCGCGGCGATGCGTCAGCCGCACCGTTTCCAGGATTTCCTCAATACGCGCCTTGTCCTCACCGGAGAGGCGATAAAACAGCGTTGAAAACACCGTGCGCCGGCGGTTCAGCGCCAGCTCCAGATTGTCCCAGACCGTATGGCTTTCGAAGACCGTGGGCTTCTGAAATTTCCGGCCGATGCCAAGCTGAGCGATATCCGCCTCGTCCTTCTTGGTAAGGTCGATCGTGCCGTTGAAGAAGACCTCGCCCTCGTCGGGCCGGGTCTTGCCGGTAATGATATCCATCATCGTCGTCTTGCCGGCGCCATTCGGGCCGATGATTGCTCTGAGTTCACCGGGTTCGATGACGATGGAGAGCGAGTTCAGCGCCTTGAAGCCATCGAAGGAGACCGAGACACCGTTGAGATAGAGCACGCTGTTGGGTTTGACGTCGGGGATCATGGTCTACTCCGCAGCCTGGATTTTCGCGTCGACGCCTTCTTCGGCTGTCGCTGGCGGCACGCTGGTCGAGACCGGCTTCCGCTTGCCGAGATACTGGGCGATCGTGCCGACGATGCCCTTGGGCAGCAGCAGCGTGACGAGCACGAAGAGGCCGCCGAGCGCGAACAGCCAGTAATCGGGAAAGAGGCCGGTAAAGATCGTCTTGCCGCCATTGACGAGGATGGCGCCGATGATCGGTCCGATCAGCGTCGCGCGGCCGCCGACGGCCGTCCAGATGACGACTTCGATGGAATTGGCCGGTGCGAATTCACCGGGATTGATGATGCCGACCTGCGGCACATAAAGCGCCCCGGCAATACCCGCCATCATCGCCGAAACGACGAAGGTGAAGAGCTTGAAATGCTCGACGCGATAACCGAGGAAGCGCGTGCGACTTTCCGCATCGCGCACGCCAACCAGCACCTTGCCGAATTTCGAACGCACGATCGCCGACGCGATCATCAGCGAGAGCGCCAGGAAGATCGCGGTTGCAGCAAAGAGCGTCGCACGCGTACCATCGGCTTGCACATTGAAGCCAAGGATATCCTTGAAATCGGTCATGCCGTTATTGCCGCCGAAACCCATGTCGTTGCGGAAGAAGGCAAGCAGCAGCGCATAGGTCATGGCCTGGGTGATGATCGACAGGTACACGCCGTTGACGCGCGAGCGGAAGGCGAACCAGCCGAAGACGAAGGCAAGCAGGCCGGGCACCAGCAGCACCATCAGCGCGGCAAACCAGAACTGGTCAAAACCGTGCCAGAACCAGGGCAGCTCCTTCCAGTTCAGGAAGACCATGAAGTCGGGCAGAACAGGGTCACCATAGACGCCGCGCGAACCGATCTGGCGCATCAGATACATGCCCATCGCATAACCGCCGAGCGCAAAGAAGGCCCCATGGCCGAGCGAGAGAATGCCGCAGAAACCCCAGACGAGATCGAGCGCCAGCGCCAGCAGCGCATAGGTCAAATACTTGCCGAACAGCGCCATGATGTAGGTAGGCACATGCAGCGGATTGTCCGCCGATGTCGCCAGATTGAGCACCGGCACCAGAACCGCGATCACCAGCAGGATGGCGATGGCAATGGAGATCCGGCGATCGAGAGACCGGAGAAGGAAGGCCGTAATCATGCTTCCACCGCCCTTCCTTTGAGTGCGAAGAGCCCGCGTGGACGCTTCTGGATGAAGAGAATGATGAGGACGAGCACCAGGATCTTGCCGAGCACGGCGCCGGCGAAGGGCTCGAGGAACTTGTTGACGACGCCGAGCGACAGAGCACCGACCAGCGTGCCCCAGAGATTGCCGACGCCGCCGAAGACCACGACCATGAAACTGTCGATGATGTAGCTCTGGCCGAGGTTCGGCGAGACGTTATCGATCTGCGAGAGCGCCACACCCGCCATGCCGGCAATGCCGGAACCGAGCGCGAAGGTGAAGGCATCGACCCAGCCGGTGCGGATGCCCATGGACGAAGCCATGCGGCGGTTCTGGGTGACCGCGCGCATCTGCAAGCCGAAGGCGGAGCGCTTCAGCAGCATCAGCAGCGCCACGAAGACTGCCATCGAGAAGACGATGATCCAGAGACGGTTCCAGGTGATCGCCAAGCCGCCGAATTCGAAGGCACCGGACATCCAGCTCGGATTGCGCACCTCGCGATTGGTCGGGCCGAAGACCGTACGCACCGCTTGCTGCAGGATCAGCGAAACACCCCAGGTGGCGAGCAGCGTTTCCAGCGGCCGGCCGTAGAGATAGCGGATCACGACACGTTCGATGATAAGGCCGACGAAACCGGTGAAGACGAAAGCGGCGGGCACTGCAAAGGCCAGCGAATAGTCAGCCAAGCCGGGAAAGTTTGCAGTGATATATTCCTGCACGACATAGGTTGTGTAGGCGCCGATCATCACCATCTCGCCATGCGCCATGTTGATGACGCCCATGACGCCGAAGGTGATGGCAAGGCCGATGGCCGCAAGCAACAGCACCGAGCCGAGTGACAGCCCGTACCAGACATTCTGGACGATATTCCAGAGAGCCAGACTAAGGTTGATGGTGCTGATATGCGCCTGAATGGCAGGTTTGAGATCATCGGGCGCGGTTGCCAGCGCCGTGGTCAGAATAGTCAGCGCATCGCGGCCGCCGCGGGCGGCAACCGTATCGATGGCAGCCCTCTTCTCGTCGGCGCTCATATCGCTCTTCAACACCATCACGGCGCGAGCCGCTTCCATGGTGCTCTTGATCTCGGCGTCTTTTTCATCGGCCAGAGCGGAATTCAGCAGATCGAGATTGGCGGGATCGGCATCTTTCAGAAGGCCCTGGGCAGCAGCAAAGCGAGCGCCGCGATCAGGGCTCAGCAGCGTCAGCTGGCTCATCTGCGTGGCAATGAGCGTGCGCACCGAATTGTTGACCCTGACTTTCGACATCGTGTCGGGATCGATATCGGCGACCGCCTCGCCGGTGAGCGGATCGGAATAAGTCGGCTCGTCATCCGTGCCGCCCTGCAGGAGCACGGGACCACCCTCGTCGGAATTGACGTAAAGCAGGCCGTCGCTCAGCTGCTGCAATATCTGGCTGACATGCGCATCCTTGGAAGCGACGAGCGCCTTGATGGCCGCTTCACGCTCCGGAAAGCCGCCGACGCCAAGTGCATCGACAAGAGCGTGGACATCATCCTGGGCCTTGAGGCCGGTCGTCAGCCCCGTGAGCGTCAGGCAAATGGTCAAAAGAAAGATCTTGATGGCGCGATACATCGGCTTTCCCGCCTAAACTAGAGCATTTCGAAATGCTCTATCCCCCTGTTTTCGCAATTCCGGACGCAAACGCTGCGCAGTCTTTCTGGAATTGCTCCAGCGTCGGCCTCTTCGCCAACCCGCTGGGGACGGAGCTTCCGCCCGGATTTGAAATCCGGACGGAAGTTCTTCTGGCTCGTGTCGGATCGGCTAACTCAGGAACCCTTGCCGCCGCACTTGCCGGTGGCAACGTTGAAGTTGCCGCAGTTCATCGGCTTGCGCCAATCGGAGATCAGATCCTTGGAGTCCGGCAGGAAGTCGGACCATTCGTCGCCGACGACCTCAGGGGTCTGCTGTACGATTTCGAACTGGCCGTTCGCCTGGATTTCACCGATCAGCACCGGCTTGGTGATGTGGTGGTTCGGCATGACGGTCGCCGTGCCACCGGAGAGGTTAGGAACGGAGACACCGATAATGTGGTCGAGAACCGCGTCCGTATCGGTCGTGCCGGCAGCCTGAACAGCCTTAACCCAGGCGTTGAAGCCGATATAGGCAGCTTCCATCGGGTCGTTGGTCACGCGCTTGTCGTTCTTGGTGTAGGCATGCCATTCCTTGATGAACTTCTTGTTGATCGGCGTATCGACCGATTCGAAGTAGTTCCAGGCAGCCAGATGGCCGACGAGCGGCTTGGTGTCGAGACCGGCAAGCTCTTCTTCGCCGACCGAGAAGGCGACAACAGGAATGTCGGTTGCCTTGACGCCCTGGTTGCCGAGTTCCTTGTAGAAGGGAACGTTGGCGTCACCGTTGATTGTGGAGACGACGGCGGTCTTCTTGCCGGCCGAGCCGAATTCCTTGATCTTGGAGACTTCCGTCTGCCAGTCGGAGAAGCCGAACGGCGTGTAGTTGATCAGGATGTCTTCTTTCGGAATGCCCTTGGATTCGAGATAGGCTTCCAGGATCTTGTTGGTCGTGCGCGGATAGACGTAGTCGGTACCTTCGAGCACGAAGCGCTTAACGCCTTCGGTGTTCATCAGGTAGTCGACGGCCGGAATTGCCTGCTGGTTCGGAGCGGCACCCGTATAGAAGATGTTGCGCGAGGATTCTTCACCCTCGTACTGGACCGGGTAGAAAAGCAGCGAGTTCAGCTCTTCGAAAACCGGCAGGACCGACTTGCGCGAAGACGAGGTCCAGCAACCGAAGACGGCCGCAACCTTGTCCTTTTCGATCAGTTCGCGTGCCTTTTCGGCAAACAGCGGCCAGTCGGAAGCCGGGTCGACGACGACGGCTTCGAGCTTCTTGCCGAGGAGACCACCCTTCTTGTTCTGCTCATCGATGAGCATCAGCATGGCGTCTTTCAGCGTCGTTTCGGAAATCGCCATCGTGCCGGAAAGCGAATGCAGCACGCCGACCTTGATCGTGTCGTCGGCGGCAATTGCGCCCTGGAAGGCTGCCGTTGCCGCCATGACGGCGCCGAGCGCGACGCCCGTGATAGTGGACCTGAGATTCATCTCGTTGAACTCCCCTCTTCTTGTTCCGCAACAGGCCGGAAACGGAAATTAACTGTTGCCGAGGGGACTATCGGGTGCTGCAACGCAAAAACACATACGCAAAATGACGTAGGCGGCAGGGGCAAACGGGCAGGCAAAGACAAGCCAGGGCATCCCACGGAGGGGATGCCCTGTCAGTTCGATATTATCCGCCGATCGTCAAGGTGACGGATGTCGGGCCATAGGAAAGGGTCGCCTTGTGGCCGGAGATGGTGAACTTGTCGAAGATGCCGGTGATGGCTCCCGCCTTCAGGATCTCGATCTTCGTTCCGGGCGCCGGGGCATAGCCCGAGGCAAGTGTGACGTCGAGGTCGCCGGAGAGTGCCGCCTTGCCTGCGATGACCACCGTGCCCGCGCCGTCAGCACCGAGCGTCGGTTTCGCCGCGGCATTGGCGAGCTGCTGGTAATCACCACCTACAATCAGGGGCCTATCGGCCGCCAGGATGAGAGAACCGCCGTTCACGGACAGTCCGCCGGTGCCGAAGGCCAAGGGCGAGCCTGCCACCAGCACGCCTTCTTCCAGCACCGTGCCGCCGGCATAGCTGTTGGCGCCGGAAAGGCCGAGAATGCCGCTGCCGCGCTTCGCCAGTTTGCCCTTGCCGCCGATATCGTTGCGCCAGGTGTCGATCGCATTGAAGCCGCCCTTTGCGGCATCCATCGTCACGGTGACGTCCTGATCGAAGGCGCCATAACCGTCTGCCGCGGCAAACAGGTTGAGGCGGCCGTAGCCTTCAGCGTCATCGAGCAGCGGATAGCCCGAGGCGATCTCCGTCGTGCCAAGCACGTCGCGGCGCTGCTCGCCGTCGAGATAGGGCAGACGCGTTTCGAGAAGCGCTTCGGCACCCTGCGGTACGCGCGCCGGCTGGTCGGTCCCGTGGATGGCGGGCAGGCCATAGCTCAGACGCTGCAGCACGTAAGCGCGGTTGGCGTCATGATCGGCGAAACGGTCTGCGGCGAGCGGCGCTGCATGGGCCGCGACTTCGAGCGCGCCCGCATCCGCAACGCCCGACTTGGCAATGAGCCATGACTGCGCTTGGGCGTAAGCATCGCTCTTCAGCGCTGAATTGTCGGCCTTGTTCAGATTGTAGACGACCACGGCGGTGCCGAGCATGCGGCCGCCCATCACGTCGAGGGGGGAATGCATGCCGGCAAGGATACGGTCTTCGCCCAATTCGCTGGCGCGCGTGATCATTTCCTGAAAACGCTGCGGCACGAGATAGGCCATGGCGAGCGCATCGCGCCAGGCTTCCGCCGTATGCCCGCTCGGGAAGCCGCCGTCCTCGACCGGCTTGCCGTTCTTGGCGGGCTCGAGCGTCGGGACGACCGAGACGTCCTGGCTCCAACGATAGGGGCGGGCATATTTGAAATAGCGCTTCGCCGGCTCCGTCGAGCCATCACCGCTCGCGGCATTGATGAAATCGATGGCAAGGCCCATGTCCGGGTTGGCATCGGTCTTGTTTTCCGTGTCCGGCTTGCTGCCGGCGCCGCGATTATTGCCCTTGTCGTCGTATTTGACCGTCGTCGCATCGACCGCGACTTCGGTGATCGTGGTGGTCTGCTTGGAGCCTGCCTTCCATGCATCCGTCAGCGGGCCGAGGCCATCGACAATGCTGGCATTCTTGCCCCGCCGATCGTCGAGATAAGCAGCAACCGCCTGATCGGCCGTCCGTGCTCGCGTCGCCTTGACGACATAGGCAATGTTCGCATCGTGGACGAGCTTGTTGACGACTTGGCCGTCTGTCTTGCTTAGGGGAATGCCGTCCCAATCCGTCTTGGCAACCGCAGGGCAATTGTCCTTGGCCGGGGCCTCTACACCGGCATCCACGAACGGCGTGCGCGGCGTCCAGACTTCGAGGAAGCCGGAGAGAAGATGGACGGCAGCATTGGTGTCCAACGTCGAGAAGCAGGCGTCGCCACGCTTGTTGGTGTTTCCAGCCTCCACATAAGGCGCTTTCGCCGCCGTGGCCTGCTCGGCAGCGGCAAGCGATGGCACGATCGAAAGAAGGCAAACGAGCGCAGTGCTCAGGCGGCAGAGGCTTGGAACAGACATGGTGACACCGAAATGGTTGAACGGACGGCGGGAGAGTTAGAGCCCTTATGTGACAGACCGGTTTCAAAAATATTGCCGTTCTGTGAATCTGCCGGCGTTCCGCCTCTTGCCTTTCCCGCCCATCCCGCCAAAAGTGGCTCAGAGACGATAAGCTGACCGGAACGCCGGAAAGAGGGCATGACAGCGCGCCAACGCATCATTCCGGTGAGACGCGAATATAATCGCTGGGTCGCCAACCAGACGCTCGAAGATTACGCGCTGCGCTTCACCGCAAAGAGCGCCCGCCGCTTCTCCTCCCAGCGCATCTCGCAGACGGCGATCGGCGCGATCTCCTTCCTGGCGCTGGAGGCGATCGGCGGCGCCATCACGTTGTCCTACGGCACCACCAATGCCTTCTATGCCATCATTGTTGCCTCGGTCGCCATGCTGGCGATCGGCTTGCCGATCAGCCGATACGCCATTCGCCACGGCGTCGATATCGACCTGCTGACGCGCGGTGCAAGCTTCGGTTATATCGGCTCGACCATCACCTCGCTGATCTACGCCAGCTTCACCTTCATGCTGTTTGCGATCGAGGCCTCGATCATGTCGGGTGCGCTGGAGCTGACGCTCGGCATTCCGCTCTGGATCGGCTACATCATCAGCGCCGTGATGGTGATCCCGCTCGTCACCCACGGCGTGCGGCTGATCAGCAAATTCCAGCTGATGACCCAGCCCTTCTGGATCATCCTGAATATCCTGCCTTTCATCTTCATCGCTTTTCTGGACTGGGGCAAATTCGATGTCTGGCGCGCCTTCGCCGGCATCCGCCATGCCTCCGGCCCGCCCGGCACGATCGCGGATTTCAACCTCGTCGAATTCGGCGCGGCCTCTGCCGTCATCCTGGCGCTGATGTCGCAGATCGGCGAACAGGCGGACTTCCTGCGCTTTCTGCCGCCGGACCCACAGCGCAAGTGGCGCCATCGCCTCGCCATCTTCCTCGCCGGTCCCGGCTGGGTCATCATCGGTGCACCCAAGCTGCTTGCCGGTTCATTTCTCGTCGTGCTGACCTTCACGTCGGGCGTGCCCCTCGACCGCGCCGCCGATCCTGCGCAGATGTACCTGACCGCCTTCGGCTACATGATCCCCTGGCACAATGCCGCCCTGCTGCTGATGGCCGCCTTCGTCGTGGTCTCGCAGCTGAAGATCAACGTGATGAATGCCTATGCCGGCTCGCTCGCCTGGTCGAACTTCTTTTCGCGCCTGACGCATAGCCATCCCGGCCGTGTCATCTGGCTGGTCTTCAACGTGGCGATCGCGCTACTCTTGATGGAGCTCGGCATCTACCGGCTGCTTGAGGAAACGCTCGGTATCTTCTCGATTATCGCCATGGCCTGGCTCTGCACGATCTCGGCCGATCTCTTCATCAACAAGCCGCTCGGCCTTGCCCCTCCCGGCATCGAATTCAAGCGCGCCCATCTCTACGACATCAACCCGGTCGGCCTCGGCGCCATGACGCTCTCGGCCGGCGTCGCGCTCATCGCCCATTTCGGCGTCTTCGGCTCGATCGCGGCTTCGCTTGCGCCCTACATCACCCTCGTGATCGCGCTGATCGCCTCCCCCACCCTCGCCTGGGCGACGAAGGGCAAGTTTTATCTCGCCCGCAAACCGCGCCATGCCTGGACGAACCTGACCACCATCACCTGCTCCGTCTGCGAACATCCATTCGAGCCGGAAGACATGGCCTGGTGCCCGGCCTATGCCGCGCCGATCTGCTCGCTCTGCTGCTCGCTCGACAGCCGCTGCCACGACATGTGCAAGCCGAATGCCCGCTTCAATGCGCAGGTCGGCGCCGTCGCAAAGACCCTGCTGCCGGAAACCATCGTCCAGAAGCTGACCACCCGCCTCGGCCGCTACGGTATTGCCGTGGCGCTGGCGCTGACGGCCGTCGGTGCAATTCTTGCGATGATCGCCCATCAGGTCAGCTCGGCCTCGCCGGAGACGGCCGAAGTCGTGAACCGCACCATCCTGATCGTCTTCTTCGTCTTCTCGGTCATCGCCGGCGTCGCCTGCTGGTTCTATGTGCTTGCCCATGACAGCCGCGTCGTCGCCGAGGAAGAATCCTCCCGCCAGAACACACTTCTCCTGAAAGAAATCGCCGCACACAAGAAAACCGATGCCGCGCTGCAGACCGCCAAGGAAACCGCCGAAGCCGCCAACCGTGCCAAGAGCCGCTATGTCGTGGGCCTGAGCCACGAATTGCGCACGCCGCTGAACGCCGTTCTCGGCTATGCGCAGATCCTCGAACGCGACGAGACGATTCCCGCGCCACGCCAGTCCTCGATCAAGGTGATCCGTCGCAGCGCCGAACATCTCTCCGGTCTGATCGATGGCCTTCTGGACATCTCGAAGATCGAAGCCGGCCGTCTGCAGGTCTATTCGAACGAAATCAATATCCAGGACTTCCTCGACCAGATCGTCGATATGTTCCGACCGCAGGCGCAGGCAAAGGGGCTCTCCTTTATCCACGAGCGTGCTTCGTCCCTGCCGCAATTCGTGCGCACCGATGAGAAGCGGCTGCGCCAGATTCTCGTCAACCTGCTCTCCAATGCCATCAAGTTTACCGACGAAGGCAGCGTAACCTTCGATGTCGGCTACCGCAGCCAGGTCGCGACCTTCACCGTCTCCGACACAGGCCGCGGCATCGCCGAGAAGGATCTGACGCGCATTTACGAGCCCTTTCAGCGCGGCGAAGCGGAGAGCGTGCGGCCGATGCCCGGTCTCGGCCTTGGCCTCACCATCACTCGCCTACTGACCAACACGCTCGGCGGCGAAATCTCTGTCACGAGTGAAAAGGACAAGGGCTCGACCTTCCGCGTCCGTCTCATGCTGTCGGCCGTCATGCGCGCCGTTGCAGCACCGCCGCAGGAGAAAAAGATCGTCGGCTATGACGGCCTGCGCCGCACCATCGTCGTTGTCGACGACAATGAGGATCATCGCGAGATGATGCGCGAAATCCTGGTTCCCCTCGATTTCATCGTGCTGACCGCCGCAAGCGGTCCCGACTGCCTGACGCTGATCGCGGGTATCGAGCCGGATCTCTTCCTCGTCGATATCTCCATGCCCGGCATGAACGGCTGGCAGCTCGTCTCCCGGCTGCGCGAGGCGGGAAGCGCAGCACCGATCCTGATGCTGTCAGCCAATATCGGCGATGCCGCTGCTCACAGCGACAGCGACGACAGCCACAGTGACGCGATCGGCAAGCCGGTCGACATCAAGCAGCTGCGCGACAAGCTGGCCCTGCATCTCGCCCTGAAATGGCTCTATGCCATGCCGCTCAAGAGCCCTGGAACAGCGCATGTACAGGAACTGCTGCGTCTCGGAGAGATCGGCTACATCAGAGGCATAGAAGCCAAGCTCGCCGACCTTGCCAAGGCGGAGGCAAATCAGCCATTCACAGAAGAACTCCGCTCCTATGTCGCCGCCTTCGATCTCGCCGGCTTCATGGATTTCCTGCACAAATTCGAAGAAAAAGGTGAAACCGTTGGCTGAGCTTCCCCGCGACATCGTTCTGCTGGTCGATGACTCGCCCGAAGCCCTCGGCTTCCTGACCGACGCACTGGAACAATCAGGATTTTCCGTACTGATTGCCACCTCCGGCTCGGCCGCGCTCAATATCGTCGAGCGCATCACGCCCGATCTCATCCTGCTTGATGCGGTCATGCCCTCGATGGACGGTTTTGAGACCTGCCGCAGGCTGAAAGCCAATGCCGCCGTCGCCCAGGTGCCCGTCATCTTCATGACCGGGCTCACCGAAACCGAACATGTCGTGCATGCGCTGGAATCAGGCGGCGTCGACTACCTGTCGAAGCCGATCAATATCGACGAGCTGCGTGCCCGCATTCGCGTTCACCTGCGCAACGCACGCTCGGCGCAGAGCGCGCGCGTGGCGCTCGATGCCGCCGGCCGCCACCTTCTGGCCGTGAAGGGCAATGGTGCGATCCACTGGTCGACGCCGCAGGCAACCCGCCTCGTCAACGCCGCCATGGGCAGCGACGACGGCATGGAGGTCGTCTCCCGCACGATCGGCAACTGGATGAAAGAACGCGCCGCAGCCGCCCGCGATGCACTCATCTCCATTGCTCATGCCGGGCAGGCTGCCCTGCAACTCGCCTTCCTCGGCGCCATCGGTCCGGACGAATATCTCTTCCGCTTGACGGCCGCCAACCAGCGCAACGACGACGCGGTCCTGCGTCAGCACTTTGCGCTGACACAGCGCGAATCCGAGGTTCTGATGTGGATCGCCAAAGGCAAGGCCAACCGCGATATCGGCGAAATTCTCGGCCTCTCTGCGCGCACGGTGAATAAGCACCTCGAACAGATCTATGTGAAGCTCGGCGTCGAGAACAGGGCATCCGCCGCGGTGAAGGCGGCACATGTGCTGCATGAAATGTGAAGGATGGCAGGCGACGTGCCTTAAACCACCCGGTCAGGCGCCTCGCGGCCCTCGAAGAAATCAGTCACATTCTCCACGACCTTCATCCCCATCGCTGTGCGGGTTTCCTCCGTCGCGCTGCCGAGATGCGGCAACAGAACGACATTCTCCATCCGCCGCAATGCGTCCGGCACATGCGGCTCCGCCTCGTAGACATCGAGCCCTGCGCCGCGGATCGTGCCTTTATCAAGCGCAGCAATCAACGCCGTCTCATCGACCACGTCGCCGCGCGCCGTATTGATGAGGAAGGCGCCTGGCTTCATTGCCGCAAGCCGCGCAGCATTCATCAGATGCCGGTTTTCTGCGCCGCCGGGGCAATGCAGGGAAACAAAATCGGAAGCGGCAAGCACCTCCTCCACCGAAGCAAGCTGGCGCGCTCCGTAGCGTGCCGCTTCGGCGGGATCGATCTGTGAGCGGTTGTAGAACACGACATCCATGCCGAAGCCGAAATGGCAGCGTTGTGCGAAAGCCTTGCCGATTCGTCCAAGGCCGATAATGCCGACCGTCTTGCCCGTCACCTTCGTGCCAACCATATGCGTTGGGCACCAGCCCTTCCATTCGCCGGAACGCAGCTGCCGCTCGCCCTCCCCGCCGCGACGTGCGACGGACAGAAGAAGCAGCATGGCGATATCAGCCGTGCAATCGGTCAGGACGCCAGGCGTGTTCGTCACCACGATGCCCTTCGCCTCGGCGGTGGCGATATCGATGTGATTGAAGCCGACCCCGAAATTGCCGAGGATTTTCGTACGGACATCCCCGGAAAAGACCGCAGCCGGCAGCTTGTCAGAAACGGTCGGCAACACCGCATCATAATCCGCCAGCGCCTGACGCAGTTCGCTTTCAGCAAGCGGTACATCATCTCTGTTGAGCGTCAGGTCGAAGCGCTCCGCGAGCACGGCCTCTACCGCGGCAGGCCAGCGTCGGGTGACGAGAATGCGGGGTTTTGGCATGAATCTGGATCCTCCATCCTTTGCCTCTGACTTAGGCCATGAAGGCTAGGAATGGAATGGCTTTCGAACCCGTAGAGACTGCGATCTTGACCGGCGCAGGCGAAACGAAAGAAGCCCGGTCGATGACCGGGCTTCCATGAAAGGCATCACTGCCAGAGGCTGAAATTAGTYGGCCTTCGGGAAGTAGCTGTACTTGCCGTCTTCGCCCTTCTTCCATTCGTACATGACGTAGCCTGGAAGCTTCGGGTCGCCCTTTCCGTCGAAGGAGATATCGCCGAGAACGGTCGGGAACGGACCCTTTTCCTTCATGGCTGCGGCAACAGCTTCAGCGTCGGTAGAACCGGCAGCCTTGGCAGCAGCAGCGATCGTCTGCAGCGCAGCGTAGGAGTAGAGGGTGTAAGCTTCCGGATTGAAGCCGGCAGCCTTGAACTTCGCAACGAGGTCCTTGTTGGCCGGGTTGATCGTCGGATCCGGGCCGAAGGTGTTCAGCGTACCGGCAACGGCGTCACCAGCGATGGAAGCAAGTTCGTTCGAGACGATACCGTCACCCGAAACGAGCGCTGCTTTCAGGCCCTGGTCGGCCGACTGGCGGATGATGAGACCGGCTTCGGTGTGCAGACCGCCCCAGTAGATGATCGAAACGCCGGCTTCCTTCATCTTTGCGATGAGGGCCGAGAAGTCCTTGTCGCCGACGTTCACGCCTTCGTACATGACTTCGGTGACGCCAGCGGCATTCAGAGCCTTTTTGGTTTCGTCAGCGAGACCCTGGCCATAAGGCGTCTTGTCGTGAATGACGGCGATCTTGGCGTCCTTGAAGTGGTCGGCCAGATACTTGCCGGCGATAGCGCCCTGCTGGTCGTCACGGCCGCAGGTGCGGAAGGTGTTCCACAGGCCACGCTCGGTGAAGACCGGGTTGGTAGCAGCCGGGGTAATTTCGAGAATGCCGTTTTCGGCGTAAACTTCAGAAGCCGGGATGGAAACGCCCGAGTTGAAGTGACCGATAACGAACTTCACGCCGTCAGCAACGAACTTGTTGGCAACGGAGATGCCCTGCTTCGGGTCGGAAACGTCGTCGCCGAGTTCGATCTTGATCTGCTCGCCGTTGATGCCGCCAGCAGCATTGATGTCAGCGGCTGCCTGCTCGGCACCCTTCTGCAGCTGGGCACCGAACGCAGCGTTCGGGCCCGTCAGCGGACCACCCACGCCGATCAGGATGTCAGCTCGTGCGATGCCGCCGAAAGCGACGATCGCCGTCAGTGCCACCGCTGACAAGAGAGACTTCTTCATATTGTTACTCCCAATTTTTGGGCGGGTTTCTTCCAAGGCCTGACGCATACCCCACCTTTGACTGCGCCAGGAAAGCTGTTCCGCTCTGAAGGCAATTCATGCCTAGTTTCAACGGGCTGTCAATGTTTCTCCTTCCACGAAAACGCGGAAGTTTTTTCATACAGCCAGTAATAGTTGTTCACCATTTGGTTGGTGCGGCGATAGCGGAACCCTGCTGTCGAGAAGATCAGCAGAGTTACGAAATCGATAATGTAGAAGAGGCCGCTGAGCATCGGGCCGTTAAACAGCGCATGATGCAGGAACTGCATCGCCCATGCGAGCAGGAAGGTATAGACGACGACCAGCGGATAGTTGTTCCAGCCGTCCGCAACCGCCCTGCCGGCACGCCACGCCGTCCAGAAACCGATGAGCACAACGAGTCCGCGGATGACGATCTTTACGCCGTTGTCGCTTTCGAAGAAAA
The DNA here is from genome assembly GCF_056398305.1 of Rhizobium sp. 01T444. NCBI lineage: Bacteria > Pseudomonadati > Pseudomonadota > Alphaproteobacteria > Hyphomicrobiales > Rhizobiaceae > Rhizobium > Rhizobium sp. 01T444. The sequence goes on along the minus strand of NZ_JBFTPD010000002.1, from coordinate 204,981 downwards.
GTCCCTGCATAATCAAACTCTCCCTTCTGCGGTCAATGCCGCCCGCCTTCGAGATAGGCAGCACGGACCTCAGGATTGGCAAGCAGTTCCTTGCCGCTGCCGCTCATCGTCACCTTGCCATTCACGAGCACATAGGCACGGTGCGACAGCTTAAGTGCGGCGAATGCGTTCTGCTCCACGAGGAAGACGGTCAGCCCCTCCTTCTCGTTGAGCACCTTGATGGCTTCGAAGATGCCCTTGACGATCAGCGGCGCGAGGCCGAGCGAGGGTTCGTCGAGCAGCAGGAGTTTCGGTCGGGCCATCAGCGCGCGGCCGATCGAAAGCATCTGCTGTTCACCGCCCGAAAGGGTACCGCCGCGCTGCGACTGGCGCTCTTTCAAGCGCGGGAACATCGTGAAAATCTTCTCGACGTCCTCATTGAAATATTTGAGGTTGTCGAGACCCGCGCCCATCTGGAGATTTTCCAGAACGGTCATGCGCGGGAAGATGCGTCGTCCCTCGGGCGACTGCGCGATACGCAGCCGTGCGATCTCGTGCGTCGGCAGCTTGGTGATGTCCTGGCCGTCGAAGATTATGGAGCCGGTGCGAGCCTGCGGGCTGCCGCAGATCGTCATCATCAGCGTCGACTTGCCGGCACCGTTGGCGCCGATCAGGCTGACGATTTCACCCTTCTTCACCTCGACATCGATGCCGGCGAGCGCGCGGATATTGCCGTAATAGGTCTCGACGCCCTGAACCTTGAGAAGCTGTTCTCCGGCCGCCATCAGATTGCGCCCCCCTCTACGGTCGCAATGACCTCTTCGACTTCTTCATCCTCGACACCGAGATAGGCCGCAATAACCCTCGGGTCGTTCTTCACGTGGTCAGGATTGCCGTCGGAAATCTTCTGGCCGTATTCCAGAACGATGACGTGGTCGGAAATTTCCATGACTACCGACATGTCGTGCTCGATGAGCAGGATAGAGGTCCCAGTTTCGGTGCGAATGCCTTTCAGCAAGGCATTGAGCGCTGCCGATTCACGCGGATTGAGACCGGCAGCCGGCTCATCGAGGCAGAGCAGCTCCGGACCGGTGCACATGGCGCGTGCGATTTCCAGACGACGCTGGGCGCCGTAAGGCAGGTCGCCGGCCGGATCGTCGGCGCGGTCGATAAGATCGGCCTTCTCCAGCCAAAAGCGCGCAAGCTCGATGGCGGCAGCCGCTTCCTTCTTATAGGGACCGATGCCGAGCAGGCCGAGCACCGTGAAGCCCGAAGCCTTCATCAGCTTGTTGTGCTGGGCAACCAGCAGGTTTTCCAGAACGGTGAGGCCCGAGAACAGGCGGATGTTCTGGAAGGTACGGGCAACCTTGGCTTCCTTGGTGATGCGGAAGTCCAGCAGACGCTCGAGCAGGTACTGCTTGCCGCTCTTCTGCGTCAGCGTAATCATGCCCATCGTCGGCTTGTAGAAGCCGGTGATGCAGTTGAAGACGGTCGTCTTGCCCGCACCGTTCGGGCCGATCAGCGCGGTGATCTCGCCGCGCCTGGCCTCGAAGGATAAGTCGTTGATGGCCATCAGGCCGCCGAACTTCATCGACAAGTGCTCGACCTTGAGCAAAGTGTCATTCGACATCGTATTCTCGACGGGGCTCATCAACCATGGCCCTCCTTGGTAAAGCTTCCGGATACCGCCTTGCGCTCCTTGAGGAAGGCTGTCGGTTCACGCGAACCGACGAAACCGCGCGGCTTGAACAGCATGACGATGACCATGGCAAGACCGAAGAGCAGCATGCGGTAGAGTTCCGGCGTGAAATCCGGCCCAAAGACGACCTTGAGGAAGTCCATTTCGCGCAGCACTTCCGTACCGCCGACCATGACGACGGCGGCGATCGCAATACCCGTCAGCGAACCCATGCCGCCGAGAACGACGATGGCGAGGATGACGGCCGATTCCAGGAACACGAAGGATTCCGGCGAGACGAAGCCCTGGCGTGCGGCGAAGAAGGAGCCGGCGAAGCCACCGAACATCGCACCGGTGGCGAAAGCCGTCAGCTTCGTCGTCACCGTGTTGATGCCGAGCGAGCGGCAGGCAATTTCATCCTCGCGCAATGCTTCCCACGCACGGCCGATCGGCATGCGGCGCAGCCGGATCGTCACATAGGCCGTCAACATGCAGAGCGCCAGAATGACGTAGAACAGGAAGATCTTATAGTAGGCCGATGATGACGGCAGGCCGAAAACCTTGGCGAAATTGTTCGCCTTGCCGACATCGAAGCTCAAGATGCCGAAGACCGAAGCCTTTGCGATGCCGGAGATACCGAAGGTGCCCTTGGTCACTTCCGTCCAGTTGATGATGACCAGGCGGATGATTTCACCGAAGGCAAGCGTGACGATCGCCAGATAGTCGCCGCGAAGGCGCAGCACCGGAAAGCCGAGGATGACGCCCCAAAGAGCTGCAAAGATGCCGGCGAGCGGCAGCAGAACCCAGAAGGACAGGCCGAAATGGGCCGAAAGCAGCGCATAGGAATAGGCGCCGACAGCGTAGAAGGCGACGTAACCGAGGTCGAGCAACCCGGCGAGGCCGACGACGATGTTCAGACCCCAGGCGAGCATCACATAGATCAGGATCTGGATGCCGAAATTGTCCACCCACTTCAACGCGCCCTGCGGGCCGAGGAAATAGGCAGTGGCAAGCGGATAGACCAGAAGGAATACGAGCGCAATCTTCAGGAAATGCGTCCGGAAGAAGCCCTTCTCTGTCGAAATCTCGAGATCGCCGCGACGCGCCTTCGAAAGCTTGCGCTGATCAAGATGCGGCCTGACGAAAACGACCACGATGAAACGGCCGATGGCGGCGACCAGCACGAAAATGGCCAGCAATCCCCAGCGCTGAACGACGATCAACTCGTTGTTGATGTTCTGCTGCGTGCCGAGACCAACATAGAGAACGAACAGGCCAAGTGCGATGAGGCCGGAGAAGAAGGCTTCCCTGAGCCCCTTCTGGACAAGCCCGGCGTCGGACTTGCCAGCGGAAGTGTCGATGTTTGCCATGACTTATACCTTCTCGACTTCCGGCCGGCCGAGAATGCCCGTCGGCTTGAAGATCAGCACGAATGCAAGAATGGCAAAGGTAGCGACATCCTTGTACGCGATGGTGAAATAGGCCGACCACAGGGATTCGATAAGGCCGATCATCAGCCCGCCGAGAACAGCGCCCGGCAGTGAGCCGATGCCGCCGAGAACGGCTGCAGTGAAGGCCTTAACGCCCGGAACGAAGCCGTCGTTGAACGAGGCGACACCATAATACATCAGGTACATCGTGCCGGCGACGGCAGCGAGTGCCGCACCCATGATGAAGGTAATGGAGATCGTCTGATCGACATTGACGCCGAGCAGTGCCGCCATCTTGCGGTCTTGCTCCGTTGCGCGCTGGGCGCGCCCGAGTGCCGTCTTGTTGACGATGTACCAGAAGGCGGCGAGCAGGACGACGGTCACAATGATGATGATGATCTGCTTCAGCGAGATCGAGAGATTGCCGACATTATAAACCGTGCCGACAAGTGGCGGGATCGGCTTATTGCGCGGACCCTGCGTGACCTGGATGAAGTTCGATAGCGTGATCGACATGCCGATCGCGGTAATCAGCGGTGCCAGGCGGAATGAGCCGCGCAGCGGGCGGTAGGCGACGCGCTCGATCGTCCAATTCCACAAACTCGTCATCAGCATCGCGACCACAAGCATCGCCAGCAGCAGCACGGCTACCGGAAGACCTGCAAAGATGGATGTGAGAACGAGAAAGACGATAAGAGCAGCGAAACCACCGAGCATGAAAATGTCGCCATGGGCGAAGTTGATCATGCCGATAATGCCGTAAACCATCGTATAGCCAATAGCCACAAGGCCATAGATGGATCCGAGAGTCAGCCCGTTGAAGAGCTGCTGGATAAAATACTCCATATGTCATTTCCCCTGGATGCGAACCAAATTTAAGTTGCATCTCTTATTAGTTTTATCGCGCGTGCTTTCACACGAGCCACTAGTCGCATTGCATAGCGGTTTCGTTGGAAATGTGAAGACAAAAAGGATTTATTGCGCCAGAATCTTGGGTAAACAGGCCTAAATGGCGCAATTCAAACCAAAATCCACATAAAAGCGGCATCGACTGGCAAATTTTTAGCCAAAGCAGGCTTCGTCAATTAATCTTTTGGCACCGAACGAAACCAGAGACGCTCGCCTTATGCGTAAATTGTTCCACAAGTAAGGAAATTGACGAAATTTCAAACTCGAAGATGCTGTCAATTGCAAATGGCATTTCACGAGCAATCGCTTCTGACGCGCTTTGTGCAAACCCCACGAGCCTGTGCTAATGTTACGGGATTCCAGCAAAGGGGTGCGGCAGCACCTCCTATACACTATATATAGCGCGGTGGTCTCAAGACGAATTTGCAGACGAACGGCAGGAATATGCTGAAGACATTTGAACGGGCGGCACTCGAAGCCGGCAAAGCCATCATAGAAGTCTTCTGCGATGGCTGCCCGGTGGAAATGAAAGCTGATGCAAGCCCGGTGACGATCGCCGACCAGGAGGCCGAGCGCATCATACTGGCGTATCTGAAACGCGATTTCCCTGAGATCCCCGTCATCGCCGAAGAATCGGTAGCCGCTGGCAGAGTGCCTGATATCGCCGGAAAGTCCTTCTTTCTGGTCGATCCTCTGGATGGCACCCGCGAATTCCTGGATAAGCGCCAGGAGTTCACCGTCAATATCGCCTATGTGGAAAATGGCATCCCCGTCACCGGTATCGTCTATGCCCCGGCGCTCGGCATCGCTTTTTCCGGCGAGCGCGGAAGCGCAGAGAAACTAGTGATCGACGAGAACTTTGCGATAACGGAGAGAATGCCGATCAAAGTGCGCAAACAGCCCACAGAAAGTATGGCGCTCGCGAGTTTTCGGCATGATAGTCCCGAGACTGGCCTCTTCCTCGCTAGGCACGCGATCTCCAAATGCACCAACATCGGCTCGTCCCTGAAATTCTGCCTGCTGGCAGAAGGCAAGGCCGACGTCTACCCACGCTTCACCCGCACCATGGAGTGGGATACGGCGGCCGGCGATGCGGTGTTGCGCGCAGCCGGCGGATCGACTGTCACCATGGACGGCCAGCCGCTCATCTACGGCAAAACCGGTGCGGCTGCTGATTTCGACTTCGCAAATCCCCATTTCGTCTCATGGGGCGGCACAAAGCCTGCGCTCGAGCGGGCGTAGCGACCGCCGAAAGTCGGTGTCTTTCAGCTTTGTCGCTGCAATATTGTAGCGGGCTGTTCGACACCATTGCCTGGATGCCTCCGGCCGGGAAAATCACCCGGTAGGTTCCATCTCCGGTCTTCACTTCTGATTCGGAGTCCGCACCCTTCCCTTCTTCCGGTCGCATGCTCTCCCGCCGCAATGTCGCCATAATCGCCGCTGCCGCCATCATGTGACTTCGGTAACATTAGCGCAGAGGCAGATATAATTATGGTATTAAATCCATAGTTTAGGAATACCAATTCCGACAGCCTGCGCTCATCCGGCTCCGGCGCAATAGACAATATATTCGATCCAAACGGGACCGGGATCCCGTAGGCCCTACCGGGATTGGAGCGTTTTGGCACGGTGTAAGCCATGCCCATCACAACCGTCGTCTGTGTTCCGAATCTGGCCAAACACATAAGATTCCTAATAAAAACGCCGGTTGAAAAATAAAACTCCTGATTTTGCATAAACTTAACGCAACTGCGAAGTTTGCTGCGATGCGAAATTTCTCTGGACTCGGTTAAACAAATGTCGCAAATTTAGGATGTAGTAGGGTTAAACGTCGCCTAACATTCTGGTGCCTTAATGTGGCGCTAACCAAGCCAGCGAATGACACCGCCGAAAGCTTCAAAATACAAAGGGTAGATCCTTGAGCGTCATGGACCTTAACAAGAGTATTTCTGAAGAGAGCTTTCGCGTTCCGCCTGTTCGTCAGGTAAACGCGAGGTTCCCAGTTACCGCACTCGACAGCATCGTTCCGCCACCTGCCTCCATGCAGTTCGTGCTGAAGCGAGCCTTCGACATTTTTGCCTCGATCAGCGCACTTATCGTGCTTGCTCCGCTTCTTCTGGTCGTCGCAGCCCTGATCAAGATGGACAGCCGCGGTCCAGTGCTCTTCAAGCAGACCCGCTGGGGCAAGAATTGCCGCGCCATCAAGGTCTACAAGTTCCGTTCCATGCGTACGGATATGCAAGACGTCACCGGCGTTGCACAAACGGTCAAGAATGACCCCCGCGTTACCCGCGTCGGTGCCTTCCTGCGCCGTTCGAACATTGACGAGCTGCCGCAGCTCCTCAACGTGCTCAAGGGTGACATGTCGGTTGTCGGGCCGCGTTGCCATGCAATCGGCATGCGTGCCGGCGGCATGCTCTATGAAGAGCTGGTTCCGGAATATCATCACCGCCACGCCATGCGTCCGGGCATCACTGGTCTGGCGCAGATGCGCGGCCTGCGCGGCCCGACAGACCGTCCGGCCAAGGCGCGCGCCCGCATCGCCAGCGATCTCCACTATGTCGAGAACTTCTCGATATTGATGGACATCCGCATCATCATCGGAACGCTGATTTCCGAGCTGAATGGCGGCAAAGGCTTCTGATTGGAGAAGTAAGGGTATCGGCTGCTACAGCAGCCGATACCGAAATGCCCGGGCGACGGCTTGCATGCGGTTGACCGAATCCAGTTTGCGCATCGCGCTCTTCAGATATCCCACCACCGTATGCGATGAGAGATCGAGAATGATCGCAATTTCGTCGCTGCTCTTGCCTGCGGCCGACCAGCGCAGGCATTCGATCTCGCGCCGGGTGAGGCTTTCCGAGGGCCGGTCTTGCGGCTTCTCGTCGCCCGGCAGCGTGTCCAGAAGCTCCATACAGCCATAAATCAGCGTCGTCGCTTCTTCGCGAGTGGGCATGGCACGCGCGCCCGAAAAGGCGAAGATGTATTGTTTCAGGTCAGCGTCGTGCAGCGCGAATGCGAACGTATGCTTCAGCCCGTGCATCTGAAACATCGTGTTCAGACGGCGGTTTTCCTGATTCGCTGCATTGCCACTAAAAGACCCCTCTTCGCAGAAGACAGGCATGATCGTGCGCTTCATGACAGCGACCAGTTTGCTGCAATAGAAGAGGTCCGCCTCCTCGTAAAAGTTGACGAGGCTCTGCGGCCAGTTGCTGATCAGCTTGTTCTCGAGAAAGGCCGTCCGGTCCCCGCGCGGGAATACGGAAAACAGATGGAATTCGAACCCGGCGGCCTTCGTCAGCTCGTCCAGGCGGCTTGCACCGTCGACAGCGGAAATGCCCGCAGAACGGGCCTCGAACGCAGAAAATGCGGCATCATCGGCGCAGTCGCGGACTGCGCGTTCACGTCTCTTCATTCTCTTATTCCTTCACGGGCCTCGCTTCGGCTCGGCCTCGCAACCGGCAGCGGATTGGACGCGCCGGACGATCAGGAAGGACGGCATCTGCCCCGCATCCGAAGGATACGAAGCATTCAAACGGCAATCTTTATTGATACTGCGAGAGCAACGGAGACGAAGTCTTTGCGCTCAACTTATGTTGCAGCGCTTATAAAATTATCCAGAAGAAATATGTAACATTTATTCCGCATGGCTCCCATGCAGCCGCATCAAATTGACGTAACGGCAGGGGCCAGCAAATCAGCCCTCCGGGAGCGCGTCTAAAGTTATTATCAAAGTCTTACGATGCGTTTAGGCAATTTTTAAATGTGGCAAGTTAGAGTGGCGCCCGTGGTCTTGCGTTGTGTAGAGAGTCCAATGACCGAAATGATACGTCCCCGAGTGAAATATGTCATCGGCCCCGATGGCAGCCCCCTGACGATTGCGGATCTTCCGCCGCCGAACACGCGGCGCTGGGTCATCCGCCGGAAGGCAGAGGTTGTCGCGGCTGTTCGCGGTGGCCTGTTGAGCTTGGAAGAAGCCTGTGAGCGTTACACGCTTACTGTCGAAGAATTCCTTTCCTGGCAGTCCTCCATCAACAGCCATGGTCTCGCCGGCCTGCGCACTACGCGCATCCAGCAGTACCGCCACTGATTCCATTCGATTTGATTATTTCGGGCCGGACGCATTTCCCTCGAGGGAATGAAGAAGGCCCGAAATCATTGCCGAGGCCGCGTAACACCAGAGGCCGGGTTGCGTAAACGCATTCGCAAGTCCCGTCGTCTTCGCTGCCGCAATCACGATCGCGACGAGCAGCACGTCCATCATGGACCACTTGGACAGATGCGGCACGACGTTGCGATAAAACAGGCTGCCGGTGCCGCCGGCAGCCATGGATTCAGCCGCGATCCCGATCATTTTCAAAACCGGCAATACGATCGAGACGAGCGCAACCAGTGCCGCAAGCGCCACGTCACCTCCATTCCAGAGCGAAGCCACGATTTCCAGCAGTGACGGCGTCTCGTCGAAGAACCAGAGCTTCTCGAAGCGGATGAGCGGCAACACGAGGCCAAGCGCCAGTAGAAACGGCGCCGTCACCAATAGAACGGGCCGGACCGCCGAAAGCCTGTTCAATTTTCCGCCTCCCCTTTGAACACACTGTCTCCTGCCGCTACGGCTTGGCATGCCGATGCCGCCATGTCACGTTCGCGATCACATAATTCGTCAGGAGACAGACATGGATATCAGGATTGAAGAAAACACCTCCGGCGGCCGCTATGTTGCGACGCTGGAAGGCCATGAAGCGGAAATGACCTATTCCCGCACATCACCGAAACTCATCATCATCGATCATACCCGCGTGCCGGACGCTTTGCGCGGCAAGGGCGTCGGCCAGGCACTCGCCCTTCATGCGGTCGAGGCGGCTCGCGAGGGCGGCTGGAAGATCATCCCGCTCTGCCCCTTCTTTAAATCACAGGCGCAGCGCCATCCGGAATGGAACGACGTGGTAAACTGAGAACATCCACCATACGAAAGAAACACCAAAAGCCATGCATGACGGACACCGCGCCCGTCATGCATGGCTTCTGTGGTTATCCCCCAAGGCGCCGTGACCGGCGCCTGCAACATTCGTCAGGCCCGGACGCGAACCGCGCCATCACGCTCTTCGAGCGCCGTTGCCCTGGCATATTCCGCCTGCATTTCCTCAAGCGCCAATTCCAGCGCCTCCTCCTGAACCTTCAGTTCCTTGATCGAAACCTGAAGATTGTCGGCGCGCTGACGTGCGGCCTTGGCGAAGGTCGGATATGCAAAGTGATTCGGGTCGGAAATACCGGACTTCTTTTCCTCGACGACGATCTGGCTCTCCAGATCCTTCGTCATCCGTTCAAATTCGGACATCATCATCTGCAACTGCTGCAGCTGACGACGTTTTTCGTTAACCTGAAACTCTTTCAGGCGAACGAGGCTCTCTCGCGACTTCATACGCATTACTCCCGTGATGCGAGACCCCGGCTCAACTTGAAACCGCCCTTGCGCGCCGCTTTGACACGGTTTGCTAAAAAATTTCCTGCGATATTAACAAAAACCTACCGCTGGTAACCTTTCGTTTACGGGCATCGTTAATGATAGGCCCGATGATTTAAGGCTCGGTAAACACCAGGACAGGAAAGCCGAACCTTTTCATTAGCGAGTCGGATGAATCACTTAGCGCATATTCTTAATGTTGAAGTTGAGAGTTGCGCTTCGAGATTCCCATTGGAAAACAGGGAAATGGAAAAATTATTTAATAAATTCGATACTCCTTGCCAGAGTGAATTAGAATTTGTTAACCATTTCGTGGCAGCTTCCAAATCACGTAGCTTATTCGGTATCGCGTAGGGGGCCATGCCACCTTTCGGCGGCGGTAAAGGGGATAATTATGCGGGTACTTCTCATCGAGGATGATAGCGCTACGGCGCAGAGCATCGAACTGATGCTCAAATCTGAGAGTTTTAATGTTTATACGACAGATCTCGGCGAAGAAGGCGTGGATCTGGGCAAGTTGTATGATTACGATATCATCCTTCTCGATCTGAACCTTCCCGACATGTCCGGATACGAAGTGCTGCGCACTCTCCGCCTGTCGAAGGTCAAGACGCCGATCCTCATCCTCTCGGGCATGGCCGGCATCGAAGACAAGGTTCGTGGTCTCGGCTTCGGCGCCGACGACTACATGACCAAGCCGTTCCACAAGGACGAGCTCGTCGCCCGTATCCACGCCATCGTCCGCCGTTCCAAGGGTCATGCCCAGTCGGTCATCATCACGGGCGAGCTTATCGTCAACCTCGACGCCAAGACCGTCGAAGTCGGCGGCCAACGCGTCCACCTGACGGGCAAGGAATATCAGATGCTGGAGCTTCTCTCGCTCCGCAAGGGCACCACGCTCACCAAGGAAATGTTCCTGAACCACCTCTATGGCGGTATGGACGAGCCGGAACTGAAGATCATCGACGTCTTCATCTGCAAGCTGCGCAAGAAGCTCGCAAATGCTGCCGGCGGCGCCAATTACATCGAAACCGTCTGGGGCCGCGGCTATGTGCTGCGCGAGCCCGATGGTGCCGAATACGCCGAAACCGCCTGATCCGCCGAATCCCCTTACCAAATGAAAAGTCCCGCCTCKCCGGCGGGACTTTTATTTTGTCGGCAATGTSCGGAAAWGAAAAAGCCGCCCAAAAGGACGGCYCSCGTTAACGATTTGYGCGACCTMTTCAGGCAGCGATTGCGCGATTTCCGAACACGGCGGTRAGGATYTTGCGGTCGAASGGCTTGAGCAGGAAGTCGGTTGCCCCTGCCCGCTTGCCGGCCATCAGCTTCTTCAGATCGGCCTCGATGACGCAATAGTAGATCTTGACCTCTTTGCCGCCGTCCATGGCGCGGATATTGGCGATGAGATCAAGCGCGCCTTCCATGCCCGAATCAACGATCAGATATTCGGGAAGCTCAGCCTGGCAGCGCTGCAACGCCTCCTCGGCATTCGAAGCTTCGCTGACCAGAAAATCGAGCTCTGAAAGGATTCGCTTGCCGACCTTGCGAACGATGTCCGAACTATCGGTGATCATGAATCTTTGCATGGCAGCTCCTTACCCCTCGCGCTGTCTCCGTCGAGGGTCTTCCTGACCTTCGAGGATAGGTTGATCAGGCTAAGGAATCGTTACTGCACCGGCTTCGATCAGCAATCGGTGAACTACGCTGCGGCAACCTTGGCAGTGAAGACGATCTCTTCGGCGCTGGCTGAATAATCCAGAACCATGCCGCATTCTTCCGCTAGCAGTACAGTGTAATAAGGCTGGATCGAATGCGCATCGATCGCTTCCTCGGCGGTGCCGGTGGCGATTTCGACGAATTTCGGCGGCAAGCGCATCAGCTTGCCCCTGGCGACGAGCTTGAAACTGGCATCGAATTCCGGATTTTCCAGCGTAATATCCAGATTGCCGCCACGCGGAATGGAAGAATATGCGACGAGGAAGAGGTTAAGGAGAAGCTTGACCCTGTTCTTGGCGACGATCGCGCGTGGGCCGCTCCAGCTGACCTCGGTCTTCTTCTCTGCCACGGCAAAGTCCTTGGCTGCACGTTCGGCCTCGCCGGTATCGATCGAGGCGCCGACGGAACCGGATGCACCGAAGGCAAGGCGCGCGAATTTGAGACGGACCGAGGCATTGAGCGCACTGGTGCGGATGAGATCCATCGCGTCCGAATCCGCTCCGCCTTCGTCCAGAAGTTCCAGACCGTTATTGATCGCGCCGACGGGCGAGATCACGTCATGGCACACACGACTGCAAAGAAGTGCTGCCAGGTCCGGGCCGGACAAAGTGAGATTCGGGTTCTTGGACATCATCGTCTCCTGAGGGCGGCAGTGTCATTCCACCCGGTAGTGTGCCTGATCAAAATTGCGCGAAGTTTGCGACCGTACTCGCCGCCATAATGACACCATATTTGGTAAACCGATTGTTAAGACGATCGGAGCAAAATGCATCAAATGCCAATGCCCCCGACAATGACGAATGGATGACATCATGCGCCTCCAATTTCTCGGAAGATTTATCGGCTTCTGCAAGTTGCTGACCGCTATCATGATCTCGTCGGTGATGATTACCGGACAGGCCGCAGCGCAGCAGAACAACGGCCAGTACACAGTGCAGGAAATCGTTGATGCCGGTCATTCCTTCTTCGGCGAGACCAGCGGCGGCCTTGCCAAAGTCGTTGAAAGCGCCTTCCAGAAATACGGCCTGCCGAACGGCTACATCCTCGGCCAGGAGGGCGGCGGCGCCTTCATCGCCGGCCTCACCTACGGCGAAGGCCAGCTCAATACCAAGAATGCCGGCGAGCATCCGCTTTACTGGCAGGGTCCATCTCTCGGCCTCGATTACGGTGGCCAGGGCTCCCGCGTCATGATGCTGGTCTACGATCTGCCGTCCATCGACTCCATCTATGCTCGCTTCGGCGGCGTCAGCGGCTCGGCCTATGTCATTGCCGGCTTCGGCATGACGCTTCTCAAGAACAACAATGTTCTGGTCGTGCCGATCCGCACTGGTGTCGGCGCCCGCCTCGGCATCAATGTCGGCTATCTGAAGGTCACCCCGAACCCGACCTGGAACCCCTTCTGAAAAGCCAAAATCGGCGCTAATATCCTTGGGAATACAGTCTTGCCGGTGCCAGCAGCCTTGTCGCTGCGCGCGCTGCGTGCTTAATCAGGCGGACTGACCCGTATCAACCTTCGAATCGATGGCCGCGCCGTGATCGAATACGCTCTTTTGTTCGGATTGGGCTTCCTGACCGCGGCCTTTCTCGTCTTTCTGGTCTCGCCCGCGGTTCACCGCCGCATCGTCTGGTATACCGAAAACCGCCTCAAGGCGACGATGCCGCTGAGCCCGCAGGAAGTACGGGCACAGAAGGACATGGTGCGCGCGCTCTACGCCGCTGAAAATGCCCGCACCGCACAGGACCTGCACCGCGAACGCGAAAAGTCGCTCTCCCTCCAGCTGCGCCACGACGCACTCGCCGTCGATGCCGGCAGGCTGGCCTCTGAAGTCAATGAGGCGCGCGCACAGATCGGCGAAATGCAGGTAGAGGCTGCCGAGCAGCGCTCCCACCTGCGCAAGGACGAAAACTATATCAGCCAGTTGAAGACGAGCCTGCATATTGCCGAGCAGGCTGGCTCCAACAAGGATAGCGAGCTGGAAACGCTGCGGGCGCGGCTTTCCAAGATCACCGAACAGGCCAACAACCTGAAGATCGACCTTGCTGCGCGTGAGACTGAAGCCGAGAATATGAAGTTCCGCACCAATGCCCTGCGCGACGAACGCGATACGATGCGCCAGGACGTGACCGTGCTGCAGAAGCGCGCCAAGGATGCCGAACAGAAGCTCAGCCAGCAGCAGCACCTGGTCATTCGCCTGGAAGACAAGGCCGCCCGTGAGGCCGCCTCTGCCACGGACAAGGAAGCCCTGCTCGGCCGCCGGCAACAGGAAATCGCCAAGCTGAAGGATCAGTTGAAGGCTGCCAATGCCGAACTCCGTAAGGTCGCCAAGGTGCTGCGTGATGCCGGCCTCTCCAAGGACATTGCCGATCTGCCCGCCGAAGCGGCCAGCGAAGCAGAGGCCTCTGAACTCGATCTCGCTGCCATCACAGCGCAGATGAGCGACAATGTGCGCCGGCGCAGCGCAGCACTTGCCGACCACCTTCAGAAGGCAAGAAACAATACCGGCCGTGATGGCGCGCTTCGCGAGGAAATCACCTCGATCGCCGCCAACATGGTAGCGCTCACTGCGCTCAAGGAAGGCCCGTCCTCTCCGATCCTGTCCCTGCTGCCCGATGGCGGGGAGAAGAAGGGCGCAAACGACCGCGTGAACCTCGCCGACCGCGCAGCCGCGATCATCGCCGATCCGCAGCGCTGAACTTCATCAGATCCGCGCCATCGCCGAAGATATCGCAAAGAGCGCAATACCGGTCGCCGTCGCCACGTTGAGACTGTCCAGTCCTTCAGACTGCGGAATGCACGCACTGCGGAAACGGGAAAGCACCGCTTCCGGCAGTCCCTCGCCCTCAGTGCCGACGACGAGCGCCATGCGACCGGAAGCCGGTATCTGCCGGATATCCGTCTCGCCGCGTGGCGAAAGCGTCCAGATTGCAAAGCCGCGCTCGGCAAGGCTCGAAAGAAGAGCGAGCGCATCGCCGCCGCGATGATAGGGCATGCTCAGGACCGAGCCGACCGAAACGCGCAGTGCCTTGCGGTAGAGCGGGTCGCAGCAGGTCTCATCAAGGAGGATCGCATCCGCCCTGAAGGCAGCGGCATTGCGGAACATCGACCCGGCATTATCGTGATTGGAAATGCCGCAGCCGACAAGGAGCAGCGCCTGCTCGGGTAGCGCATCGAGAAGCATGGTTTCCGTCGCCTGCTCGCGGCGACCGAGCGCAAGCACGCCGCGATGCATGTTGAAGCCGACGATACCGTCAAGAACATCGGCGTCGGCCACATAGACGGGTACGTCGTTCGGAAAGGTGTCGAGGATCTCCGCCACGCCGTCGAGCCGATTGCGGAGCAGCAAGATCTTTTCGGCTGAAAATCCTCTACCCGTCGCATGCGCATCGGCGAGCATGCGCAGCACGACGGTACCCTCGGCGATGAAGCGGTTCTGCCTGCCCGTCAGGTCGCGCTCGCGGATATCGCGAAACTCCGCGATCCGCAGATCGTCCGGGGTTTCGATCGTGAGAGGTTGTCCGGCCATACCGGCCTCAATTACCCGACAGCGTGATGTCAGCCACGATACGGCCAGCTTTGATATCGAAGACTAGGGCCCTGCGCTTGCCGTCCACCGCCGTGCCGTAAAACAGGATCTGTCCGCCCGAAAGCGATGTCTGCTCGATCTTGAAGCCGAGCGGCAGCGAGGCTGTCGAATTCATCGGCGCGTCGGAGGGAACACCGGAAGAGCCTGCGGACGCTGTGGTCTGCGAGGGCTYCGTACGCGTCACCTTGTAGACAACAGCGCCGAAGACCGCCATAAGGCTCACGAACATGATGGCGCCCGAGACGATCTGCAGGCGAACCATCTTGCGCCGGACACTTTCCATAGCCGGATCAAGGGGCTTTTCTTCCTGCTCATCGTCGGCTGGCTCGAATTTCGTCATCTATGGCGTCCCGTTCTAAAAATACGTCGGAGAAGAAGCGTCTTGAGCGACCCCTTTAAACAAGCAGATGACAATAGAAAAGTCCTGACCGCCGATGAGACAGCCGAAGGCCGCCTCGACGCCTGGCTGACCGCGCAGGTTGGCGAGGAATTTTCCCGCAGCCGCATCAAGGCGCTGATCAAGGACGGGCAGGTCTTTTTGAAGGGCGCGCCGATTACCGATCCCCAAAAGAAGGTGCGAGCCGGAGACAGCTACGAGATCATCCTGCCCAAGCCCGAAGACCCTGCCCCGAAGGGCGAGGATATTCCGCTCGATATCCTCTACGAGGATGACGATGTCATCGTCATTTCCAAGCCGGCTGGCCTCGTTGTCCATCCAGGCCCCGGCAACTGGACCGGTACGCTCGTCAACGCGCTGATCTACCATTGTGGCGATACCCTCTCCGGCATTGGCGGTGTGCGCCGTCCCGGCATCGTTCACCGCCTCGACAAGGATACGACCGGCGTCATGGTCGTCGCCAAGAACGATATGGCGCATCGCCATCTCTCGCTGCAGTTCGCCGATCACGGCCGCACCATGCCACTGGAACGTGCCTATCGGGCGATCGTCTGGGGCCGTCCGCGCTCGCTCTCAGGAACGATCGACGCGCCGCTCGGCCGCGCCACCGGCGACCGCACCCGCCGCGCCGTCAAGCGCCCCGAAAACGAGAGTGCCGACGAGGCGATCACCCACTACGAAGTGCTCGAGCGCTTCCATGAAAGCCCGGATGCGAGCGCGCTTGCCTCGCTCGTCGAATGCCACCTCGAAACCGGCCGCACGCACCAGATCCGCGTCCACATGGCCCATATCGGCCATCCCTTGCTGGGCGACGCCGTCTACGGCGCCGGCTTCAAGACCAAGGCCAATCTTCTGCCCGACGACGCCCGCAAGGTCGTCAAGGCTTTCGATCGCCAGGCGTTGCATGCCTACATGCTGCAATTCGAGCATCCGCGCACCGGCGAAGTGATGCATTTCGAAGTGCCGCTACCAGGTGATATGGTGGAGCTCGCTGACGCCCTGCGCGGATGAGAAACGGCCGCTGCTATTTCTTGGAGCCGGCACCCAGGACCCGATGCGTCGCATTGTCGAGAGCGTGGCTGGTGTCGCGCCCGTCCTGCGCCAGTCCCCTGGCGGTGTTTCCGCAGGATGAAAGAGCGGTCGAAAGCGAAAGCAGCAGGATGGCGGCAAGGGCTGGTCTGATCATCTGGTTCCCCTCATAAAAGCGGCTGGCAAGAGTGCCACCACCACTGGAAAAATGCGGCAGCTGTCGGTAAAATCAATGCCTCTGATTGGCGCTGGCAACGGCCGGATAACGCCCTCGTGAACGCCGAGGGGACCTTGAATCGCTGTTTCGCCATACTTATCTGTATATGGACTTATTGTGGGCTTGGAGAGAGCCGCATGTCCCGGTTTGCCTTTAACGCGAGGGCGCGTTCCATCGGGAACCGGAATCCATATAAGGAGGGTGCATCATGGCCCGAAATAACTTGCCGTCCATTACCGCCGGCGAAGCCGGTCTCAATCGTTACCTGGACGAAATCCGTAAATTCCCGATGCTGGAGCCGCAGGAAGAGTACATGCTCGCCAAGCGTTACTCCGAGCACGGCGATCGTGACGCCGCACACAGGCTTGTCACCAGCCACCTTCGCCTCGTCGCGAAGATCGCCATGGGTTATCGCGGCTACGGCCTGCCGATCGGCGAAGTCGTATCCGAAGGTAACGTCGGCCTCATGCAGGCCGTCAAGAAGTTCGATCCGGAACGTGGTTTCCGCCTCGCCACATACGCCATGTGGTGGATCAAGGCCTCGATCCAGGAATATATCCTGCGTTCGTGGTCTCTGGTGAAGATGGGCACGACTGCCAATCAGAAGCGCCTGTTCTTCAACCTGCGTCGCCTGAAGGGCCGTATCCAGGCCATCGATGACGGCGACCTGAAGCCGGAGCATGTGACCGAAATCGCTACCAAGCTGAACGTCTCTGAGGAAGAGGTCGTTTCGATGAACCGCCGCCTTTCCGGCGACGCATCGCTGAACGCGCCCATCAAGGCCTCTGAAGGCGACAGCGGCCAGTGGCAGGATTGGCTCGTGGACGACCACGACAGCCAGGAAGACGTGCTGATCGAGCAGGATGAGCTCGATACCCGTCGCCGTATGTTGTCGAAGGCCATGAGCGTGCTGAACGACCGCGAACGCCGCATCTTCGAGGCTCGCCGCCTTGCTGAAGATCCGGTGACGCTGGAAGATCTTTCGGCCGAGTTCGACATCAGCCGCGAGCGTGTCCGCCAGATCGAAGTCCGCGCCTTTGAAAAGGTGCAGGATGCGGTCCGCAAGGAAGCGCTGGAGCGTGCCAAGGCCGTGCGTGTGGTCGAAGCCACCGCATAAGCTGGTCGTCATCTGAAATCAAAAAAGGCGGGTCCCTGCGGCCCGCCTTTTATTTTGCGTGATTTCCGAGGCTCCGCGACGCCGGCCTTACTGGCTGGTCGAGAGATCTCCGAGCGCTGTCCATTCCTTGATAGCCGTGTTGAAGGCATTCCCGCCTGTGGCGCCCTTCTGCATGGTCAGCAGCGCACGGCGGCCGTTGCGATAGGTGACCGGAATGTCGATCCAGTCGCGCGTGGCAAGCAGGTCCAGATTGGCCTTGCGCGCATCCGGATAGTCGTTGAGCGCGATCATGTGAAAATCGTCGGTAATTTTGGCCGGCACCGCAATCAGCGGATCGCCGCGATCCTGCTCCGTACGTTTCATCGAGATGCGCTGGACGCTATCGATGCTGCCGCCTTCGAAATTCGGCGGAACGGAGAAGACGATCTCGACCAGATGGCTTGCCGGCAGCGACGGGTCGGAATTGCGCTTGAAGGTTACAAGCGCCGAAAGATTGCGCTCTGGAACGGTGACATTGCCCTGCACGGTGGCTTCCTGGCGGCCGTCCTGTCCGGCTTCATGCTGAACGGTCCAGACGACCGACCCCTCGATTGCCGTCGGCGAGCTTTCGCCGATCCGCTCCTCATAGAGGAACATCTTTTCGGTGGCGCCGATAGGTGTGTTCTGCGCCGCAGGTGCTGCGGCAGGGCCGTTCGGCGTCAGGTTTTCAGCAGGCGCAGCATCGGACTGGACACTCGGCGTGCTGGTATCGGCTGCAGCAACGTTCTGCGCGGCAACCGACTTGCCTTCCGCCGTCGGCGTTCCCGGCACTGCTGCAGGGCCGCTATCGACTTCGGTGCCATCGGCGAGCAGCCGCTGGGTAAACTTGGTATTGGCAGCCGAACCGTCCAGCGAGGCAACTTCCTGGTTGGGCCGCGCCGGCGGCGTAGTAGCACTCTGATCTGCCGGCTGGGCCGTGGCCGGCGTACTGTTTTGCTGCACCGGAGGCGTTGTGGCTGGCGTCACAGTCTCGTCGCGCGCAGCCTGTGACGGCGCGGAGCTGACGAGACCATCGACCATTTCCATCACCGCTTCGCGGTTCATCCAGCCCGCGTAGGCGGCGCCACCGAGAATGCCGAGCGTAACGAGAATCGCCAGAATGGTGCCGATGCCGAAGCGCCGGCGCTTCGGTTCCATGCGGAAACTCTTGCCCTGCATCTTCGAGGCAACGATCTGGTCCAGATCCATCGGCGGATTGCTGTCGTCGTCATCGGTCGCAGCGTTGCGGCGGTCATAACCACGCAGTGTCCGCGCCTCACGCCAGCCTTCGCTTGGCGCTGCGGCCGGTGCGGGAGCTGCAGAGCCGGAACCGTTGCCAGCATGCACTTCCGCAAAGATATCGACGTCGTCGAAATGCGCGGAAGCTGGTGTCTTCTTGCCCGTGCCAGCCTCGATCGGCGGCAGATCGTCGAAAGCGGCAGCTTCCCAGGAGAAATTTTCCTTGGCAGCCGGCATGACGGCCGGCGAAGCGCTGTTTCTGAGCGTTGAAACCTCATTGAGAGCGCGTGCCGAAGCATCGGCGGGAACGGCGGGCGTTGCCTCAGCATAGGAATGGAGTTCTTCGCGCGCCCATTCGGTCTCAGCTTCCTGCGCTACTGGAGCCGGTGTTTCGGCAGCCGGCTCGGACCACATGCGATCGAAATGCGCTGCCGCATCCATTGCAATCGGTTCTTCGCGCGTGTGCTCGATGAAGTCGCTGGTTTGCGGCTGCGATTGGGGTTCGAAATCGGCCATCGGCTCGACGAGCCGGTTGGACGCACGGTCAAGGCCGCGTGGAGCCGGCTGATGAGCCTCTTCGCGCTGAAGCTCTTCTTCCACCTCATGGGCGGTTTCGGCTACCGGCTCTGCAGCGACCTCTTCCGGCCGCGATTCTTCCGGATAATATTCCGCCACCGGCTCATGAGGGCTCTCGGGCTCGGCATGAACCTCTGCCTGCTCCGGCGCGCGCCATTCTTCTGCAGGCGCTTCTTCCTCATGAGGCGGATGCCATTCGGCGTGCTCGGGCACCACCTCTTCGGCGGCAGCCGCCGCCTGAACGACCTCCTCCGGCTCGGCAGGCTGCTCGTAGACGGGGGGTTCTACGTCCTCCTGCTGCTCATGGCTTTCGGAGACGGCTGCTTCGGCAACAGGGGCCGTCTCCGCGACAGGCTCATGTTCGAGCGCGGGCTCCTCATGGACCTCAGGCTCCGGCGCGGCTGCGACCGGTTCCTCGACAGGCACGGCTTCCGAGTGTTCGCCCTCGACTTCGCGGATTGCGGCCTCGAGCTTTTCGAGCTGGCGTTGCAGCATGGCTTCCGGCGGACGCGGCTTCATGTTCTCGAGCTGCCGCTGCACTGCGCCGCGCGCACGCTCGTAGACCTTCACCCGCATCTCGGGCGTATTTTCAGACAGGCCGTCGACTGCCCGCCGAATAACTGCAATAAAATCCGCCATCAGTACTTTCTCAAGAAGTCCGGCACACTCCCGAACACTCGCCTTAGGTGACCCGCGACATTAATCCTCAAACGGATCAGTCACAAGTATGGTGTCGTCACGCTCAGGGCTTGTCGAGAGAAGCGCAACGGGCGCGCCGATCAGTTCTTCGACCTGGCGAACATATTTGATCGCCTGCGCCGGCAGATCCGCCCAGCTGCGGGCGCCGACCGTCGATTCCTTCCAGCCTTCCAGCGTGACGTAAATCGGCTCGACCCGAGCTTGTGCCGCCTGGCTTGCCGGAAGATGGTCGATCTGTTCGCCATCGAGATTGTAGCCGACGCAGATCTTCAGTTCGTCGAGACCATCGAGCACATCGAGCTTTGTCAGCGCAATGCCGCTGATGCCGTTCGTGGCGACCGACTGGCGCACCAGTGCAGCGTCAAACCAGCCGCAACGGCGCTTGCGCCCCGTCACCGTGCCGAATTCATGGCCCTTCTCGCCGAGGAACTGACCGATCTCATCCGTCAGTTCG
Source organism: Rhizobium sp. 01T444 (assembly GCF_056398305.1). Taxonomy (NCBI): domain Bacteria; kingdom Pseudomonadati; phylum Pseudomonadota; class Alphaproteobacteria; order Hyphomicrobiales; family Rhizobiaceae; genus Rhizobium; species Rhizobium sp. 01T444. The sequence goes on along the minus strand of NZ_JBFTPD010000002.1, from coordinate 184,478 downwards.
GTCGGGAACGGACCTTCGCCGACGCGCGTCGTATAGGCCTTGGTGATGCCGAGGATATAGCCGAGCGAACCCGGACCCATGCCCGAACCGGCAGCGGCCTGGCCGGCCACCGTGTTGGACGAGGTCACGAAGGGATAGGTGCCGTGATCGATATCGAGGAGGCTGCCCTGCGCACCTTCGAAGAGGATGCGGGCGCCCTTGCGGCGCTGCTTGTCGAGGAACAACCAGACCGTATCGCGGAAAGGCAGCACACGGTCGGCGATCGAGGTCAGCTCGTCCATGATCGTCTGGTGGCTGACTTCCGCAACGCCGAGGCCGCGGCGAAGCGCGTTGTGGTGGGTCAGGATGCGATCGACCTTGCCCGGCAAGGCTTCGAGGTCCGCGAGATCCATGACGCGGATGGCACGACGGCCGACCTTGTCTTCATAGGCCGGGCCGATGCCGCGCCGCGTCGTGCCGATCTTGGTGCCGCTGTTGGAGGCTGCGTCTTCGCGGTAGGCATCGAGCTCGCGGTGCAGGGAAAGGATGAGGGTCGCGTTGTCGGCGATGCGCAGGTTCTCAGGCGTCACCTTCACGCCCTGCGCTTCCAGCCGGCCGATCTCGGCGATCAACGCATGCGGATCAACGACGACACCGTTACCGATGACGGCCATCTTGCCGGGGCGTACGACGCCGGAAGGCAGCAGCGAGAGCTTGTAGCTCGTACCGTCGATGACGAGCGTATGGCCGGCATTGTGTCCGCCCTGATAGCGCACAACGATGTCAGCACGTTCCGAAAGCCAATCGACAATCTTGCCCTTGCCTTCGTCGCCCCACTGCGAACCGACCACGACCACGTTCGTCATCAAACTCTTCCTGTTACCGGCGGAGAACCGCACACCTGCTCAAACCCGCGCATCTATAAAGCTTTGTTTTTGGGAAAGCGACCCTGTTGTCACAGCAGATTCGGCTTTTTACGTGACAAATCAGCCGCCGGCAGGCTAAGCCCCGTCATAAAAAGCCTGCCAGAGACGACAAAGACGGGAAGATCCCCTTGCAAGCTACAGCCTATATCTGCCTCGTCATTGCAACTCTCTGCTGGGGCGGCAATGCCGTGGCAGGCAAGCTGGCGCTCGGCCATGTCAGCCCGATGATGCTGACCTTCCTTCGCTGGTTCCTGGCTGTCGTGCTGATCGCCGCCGTCTCGCTGTCACAGTTGAAGAAGGACTGGCTGGTGGTGCGCAAGAACCTGCCCCTCCTCTTCTTTTATGGTGTGATCGGCTACACGACCTTCAATGCCATGCTCTATTCGGCCGTGCAGTACACGACGGCAATCAATGTCGCGATCGAGCAGGCCGGCATTCCCATGCTGATCTTCCTGTTGAATTTCGTCTTTTTCCGCACCGGCGTTTCGCTGGCCCAGGTCGTCGGCTTCGGCATGACCCTTGTCGGCGTCGCACTGACGGCTGCCCATGGCGATCTTGCAACCCTGCTGCAGCTCAGCCTGAACCGCGGAGATGGGTTGATGCTGATCGCTGTCGCCGCCTATGCCGTTTATACGATCTTCCTGCGCTGGAAGCCCGTCGTCGACTGGCGCACGCTGATGGCGATCCCCGCGCTCGGCGCGGCGCTGACTGCCCTGCCACTGCTTCTATGGGAAGCCTCCCGCGGTGCGGCCCAATGGCCTGATGACAAAGGCTGGGCGATTGCCTTCTATACGGCAATCTTCGCCTCGCTGCTGGCGCAGATACTCTATATCAGAGGCGTCGAGGAAATCGGCGCCAATCGCGCCGGCCTGTTCATCAATCTCGTCCCGGTTTTCGGCACGCTGCTTTCTGTCGCCTTGCTCGGCGAAACGCTGCAGCTTTTCCACATGATTGCGCTGGTGCTGACGCTCGGCGGCATCGCTATCGCCGAAAAGGGCCGCCCGAAAACGGCTGCACCCACCGTGCCTGCTTCGCCGGTCGACTAACCAAGCTCCAGCGTCGTCACGCCATAGACGTTCTTCAGCGGGATTTCCGGCGCCGGACCGCGATACATGCGCGCGGTTTCCATGACTGGCTCGAGCCCTACGCTTTCTGCAAGTGCAATAGCCTCGGCATTGGCCGAGGGGATATCGATATAGATCGACGCGCCATGCGCCTGAGGAATGAGGCCGGCCAGAAGAGCGGCGGCGCTATCTGCGTCGCCAGCAAAAAGCGGGCCGATCTTGTAGCCCTCATAACAGCGGCGGATCGTACCGTAACCGCGGATCTTGCCGCTCTTGCGCACGACGACCGAGCTGCGCCCCTTGCGGCCCGTGCACCAGGCGGCAAGGAAGGCCGCACGGGGCTGCGGAAAAATACCGCTGTCATAGCGAAGCAGGCCTTCGAGCCTCGCATCCGGGACCGGCTGCGCGACGAGTGACGACTGCGGCACCGATGTCGGCACGCCGCCATAGCGGATCGTGTTATAGGCGACCTCGAAACCGGCCTTGCGGTAGGCTGCCTGCTGAGCCGCAACTCCATCGAGGCCGATCGTCCGGTCTCCCGCCGAAGCGATGCCGGCGTTCCAGATCGCCTTGCCGAAGCCCCGGCCACGGAAATCGGGATGCACGATGTAAAGACCGAGAAAGGCAAAATTGTCGCCATATTTGACGACCGAGATAGAACCGACCGGCACCTCACCGATGGCGCCGACGAAAAATCCGGAAGGATCAGCTTCGTGGAATGCGATCGCGTCGTCGAGGCCAGGATTCCAGCCCTCCTGACGTGCCCATTCCAGCGCAAGCTCCAGTTCGCCGGGCCGCATGGAACGAACGGCAAATTCCGAATTCATGCAACCTTCCCAGATTGAAACCCGCAAGTCCATTCCGCCATGCGCCAAGCAATCGTCAAGTCGATTGTCCCTGCGCTCAGACCGGTCATGATGAACTCGCGTTCACGGCTTGAACGATGTGTGTCGTCGTTTTGAAATGCAATGCAAAAGAACTTCGATCTCGCCTTACCATGAAACAATGTAATTGCAATCTCAAGAAAATTACTGCGCCCGCCGGATCCTTCCGGCGGGCGCAAATCGAAAGACGACATATGAAGTATTTAAGCCTTAGCGCAGAAACGGACCCAGCGCTTCGGCAGTACCGATGGTCTGGGCAGCCTGGCTGAGAACACTGTCGAAAACGAAGCCGACAACGATGGTCAGCTGCTGCGAATAGGCCTTCAGCTGATAGCCCTCGCCTTCGACCTGTGCCGGAGCGCTCAGGGCAAAGGGAATGTTCGGGCGAACGAAGCCAATGCTCGTTGTCAGCGGCTCCTCGGGCAGATGGCCTATGGCCGACGTGTATATGAGATCGCGGCCGAAACCGCCCGGGCCAAAGGCGAAAGCCGGCTGGCTTGCAGCCGATACCGTCATTGCGAGCGTCGCAGCGAGAAGAAGTCTGCTCATCTTAAAGTCCCCTTTTCCAGTCGGCCGGCGATTTCCGCCTGGCCGCAGCGCCGGTCGCATCTGTCCATGCCCGGCCGCTTTCATGAGGCGCACTCTACATGCCAGTATTTGCAGGCTTTTTAAGCCGATCCGTACAATTTTATTGAAACGCGATTTTTTAGACTGTCGCTGTTCAAGCAGAAAACAATCTTTACCATACGCCTTGACGGTATCTTCGCATCCTTACTTTTAAGGTGCCTCAAAACGAAACAGGGGCAAAAACGATGCACGAAGTTCCAGTCAAATCCCGTATTATCCAGAACGTCTATTTCAGCCAGGAAGACGGGCGCCTGCGCATCTGCTTCCGCAACGGCGAAGAACGCCTGTTCGAAGGCGTACCGGCTGACGACGTCAGCACCATGGTGATGGCGCCCTCCCCGGGCCAGTATTATATCGACCGCATCAGAAAGCGTTACCGTCGCATCGCAGCTTAAAGCACTTCGATACTTTTACCGGCGCGGCTTTAAATCGATTACGCCGCGCCAGGTGAGATCGATTGCCACATCGGTCCGAGCCTTATAAATGATGACTTCCATTGTCCGAGGTCTCGCGAACTGACGATGCCATCGTCCGATCAGAACATGAAACTGGCGCCGCAGCCGCGAAAGGGCCGCGCCGTCATGTGGCTGCTGATTGTTCTGTCCGTTTCAATTGTTGGCGCAACGGTGCTGCTGTCGAATGACATGCGGCACCTGAAGTCGCTAGCCCACTACTTCGGCATAGAGCTTTTTCCGCCCGCGGCACCTCCGCCTCCCCCGCCGCCCAAGGTCTTCCGCCGCACCGAACCTGTCAGCATCAAGATCGCACCGCGCATGTTCGACCCGCCGCAGCCGGCGCTCGCGAGCGTTTTCCTGCGCACCTGGCGGATTTCCGGCCCGGTCATGTGCGAAGCGCTGCGCTCAGCCGGCGTGGAAACCAGCGAATGGGCGGAAACGGCGTTCAATTCCGATACGTTCGAATGCTCCTACGAACATGTCTACAAGAAGGAGAAGGAGCACGTCGTCAGCTCGCTCTTCCTCGTCGTGCGCGGCAATGGCAGAGGCACGATTACGAGCATGCGCGTGAAGCTCCTCGGTCCCGCGACCGACAGCAACGGACAGCTTGATCCCAGCATATCGCGCATCTTTGAAACCATGCTGACTCAGCCGGCGTGGCTGGATTTCCATGATGCACTGACGGCAATCCGCAATCTCAGGGATGTGAAGGAGGAAGGCTTCGGTGCCCTCATCAATTTCACCCAGGAATATTCTCGGCCGGGCGCCTTCAACTTCACGCTCCTGCTTCAGGAGGCCTCCGCCCAACAGCGCCGCACGAAGGATTACTTCTCCCCGAAGACCTGGCTACCCGCGCCCGACCCCTCCTGGCAGGTGCCGGAACTCATCTTCTGGCGACGCGCCTGATCACTTCGCGCTGGCAACGAGCTGCACCTCGGGCATGTCGTTGAGCAACCCGGCGAGGTCCTGACCGTCCCGCCGGCAACTCACCATGAACAGCTTCGGCGCTAACTCCTTGCTGGTGCATTCGATGAAGCTGCGGCGCAAGGCAGTCCGCAGCAGGCTCGCTGCATTCTGGCCGCAGGCAAGGCGCCGACCCTGCGCATCGGCGCAAAGCGCCCGTCGGGCGATCCGCGCGACACCGGCAATGACGAAGGTGTTGCCATCAAGGGAAAAGGTCGCATTGTCGATGACCTTCAGGGCCGGGCCGGCAGAAAACTTGAAGGGATAGCGATCGGGCTCGCGTTCATAGGGCTGATGGCTCAGATCGATATGAACCGGCACGAGGGTCCAGATCGCTCCACTTTCTGCATCCATCCGTGGCGTCGCATCCACCGGAGAGGCGATCAGATAGGAGGCGAAAGCCATCGTGCCCACAACGGCCACGAGCGCGCAACAGATGCGGCCGAAAAGAATGATCAGCTCTGCAATCACCCGCAAGGACATCCCCATTTTAAGGCTGGACGAAACGCTTTTGAACGCTCGCTGAGGGAGCATTGTTCCGCTGCAGGTTGCGCTTAATTGTCATAACGCTTTCGGGCTAATTTAGAGCGTCAAACTTCAGACGCATTTAACTCAAAATAGGTAGGGCTCCACTCTTTGGATCCTTGACTTGAATCGACCGGAGATTAGCTTGACGCTGTCTTGAACCGCTCGTCGGATCCAGCAGCCACCTCTCTCGCGCGAAACACATCGGGGAGTACCGCATGGAAACTAGACTGCAGTCCAAACTCATTGAAGCGATCGATTACAAGCGCGAGACTCGACACCTCACGCTCTATCTGACCAACGGTCAACGCCGCCATTATGAAGATGTCCCTGAAGGCATCGTCGTCGGACTGACCGCAGCAGCTTCTCCTGGCGACTTCTACATGAGCCAGATCCGGGGCCGCTTCCGCACTACCTGAAAAATACGGCACGCACCCAAGGCGTGCCGTGTCAGTGCACTGAGAGTTAGCTTAAAGTGCTCGCCGACTGGATCGTTCGAACCGAAATCGGCTTCCCATTCCATTCATCGACTAAACTTCAGCCCCCAAATCTCAGCCAGCCACACTTCGCGATTTGCCGCCGTGGCCGTTTGATGCAAGAAGGCGCCCTGTATCGGCGGCGTTGGAGGGATAGCCGAGCGCAAAACCCTGCAGGCTGTCGCAGCCGAGCCATGACAGCGTCACGGCATGGGCTTCGGTCTCCACCCCTTCCGCAATCACTTCCACATCGAGAGCCTTGGCAATCTCGACAATCGATCCGACCACGCGCCTCTGCTCAGCCGATTCCACCACATCGGTGACGAGTTGGCGGTCGATCTTCAGCCGCTTCGGTTTCAGTCGCACGAGGCCGATGAGCGAGGCATGGCCGGAACCGAAGTCATCGATCTCGATATCGATGCCCATCTGCTTGATGAGGTCGATATTGGCGAGGAATTTCTCATCGCAATCGTCGAGGAAGATCGTCTCCACCAGCTCGAAGACGATGGCACCCGGCGGAATGGCCAGCCGGCGCAGCTTGTCCAGCAGAGCAGGATCGGCAAGACGCCCGGGCGAGATGTTCACGGCGATCCGCGGCACATGGTAGCCCAAGGCCTGCCAGGCGGCCCGATCTTCAAGCGCGCGCTGCAGAACTGCGGCATCGATCTCCGCCGAAAGCCCGTATTCATCCGCAATGCGCAGGAAGACGCCTGGCGCAAGCACGCCCTTTTCCGGATGGTTCCAGCGTGCCAGCGCCTCCAGCCCGGTGATCTCGCGGGTGCGCGCATCGAGCTGCACCTGATAGTAGGGAATGATCTCACCCTGCTCCAGGGCCTGGGCGAGATCTTCGGCCAGGCGACGCTTGCCGCGCAAGTCGTCCTGAAGCTGTCGGCTGAAGAATTCGATGCGATTACGGCCGAGCTTTTTTGCCTGGTAGAGCGCCAGATCGGATTCGGCGAGCAGGTTGCGCGCCCTTTTGTCGCTGCTCCAGGATACGCCGATCGATGCACCGGATTGCAGCATCTCCTGCCCGAAGCGGATTTTCTTCAGCAGTCGCCTCTGCACATCCTCAACGATTGCCTTCAGCGCATCGAGGCCGGCGAAATTGATCAGTACGATAACGAAATCGTCGCCGCCGACACGGGCAGCCATGCCATCTGAGGGAATGGCAGCGGCAATTCTGAGTGATGCCGTGCGCAGCACGGCATCACCGGCGGCGTGGCCATGGCTGTCATTGATCTGTTTGAACTGGTCGAGATCGAGATGCAGAACGGCAAGCGTCGACACGCTCTTTTCCGCCAGCAACGCCGCGAGCCGCCTGTCGAACAGGCGCCGGTTCGGCATGCCGGTCAGATAATCATGATTGGCGACATGCTCGATCCGCGCATTGCTTTCTTCAAGCGCCAGCGCCCGGGCCTCGGCCATCATCTTCTGCTTGCCGAGCTCGGCATTGAGCAGCACATCGGATGTAACATCCCATTCGGCACCGATGAAGGAGGGGGTGCCCTCCTCATCGACATAGAAATGCGCACGTGACCGCAGATAGCGGATCTCGCCGCTTGGCAGGATGATGCGAAACTGGGAGTTATAGGCACCCCGGGCGGCAACCGCTTTTTCGAAATCCCGCTCGGCCTGCCCCCTGTCGTCAGGATGTATGGCCTCGGACCAGACAGAGGTCGGCACCTCTCGATCTGTCTGACCGGTGCCGTAGAGGCGATGCATCTGCGCGTCCCAGAGAATAGCATCCTTGTTGATGCTGTGTTCCCACACACCAATTTGCGAAGCATCAAGCGCCAGCTCCAGTCGCCGAAGAAGATCCTGGAACTCTCGCTCTGATCGCGTTGGTTTATTCTCGGGCAATTTCGTTTCAGCCTTCGAAGCCTGCAAAAACTCATAATATAGTCGCAAGCCCTCATTAATGAAGCCTTTTCGTAAGTACCGAACTAGTTACTAGGTGAACTCTTCGTTACGACTGCCTTCTTTTCAATCAGTATTGTTTTAATCAGTGATTGTGTCGCGGTGGGTTCCTGGCAATCCGCCGGAACTCTGCTGCCCCCTCGATGACCGCACCATCTGACAGCTGCGTCACCGTTTTCCGGTAGATGCGCTGCCATGGCGTCGCATCGGCCGGCACCGGCGGGATTCCGTCGCCCTTGCGTCGCTCGATTTCAGCCTCGTCAACCAGCATATCGCAACGCCCTTGATTGAAATCGATGCGAATGATGTCGCCGGTCCTGAGCCACGCAAGCCCGCCGCCTGCCGCACTTTCCGGGGAGGCATTGAGGATCGACGGACTGTCCGAAGTGCCGGACTGTCGCCCGTCACCGATCGTCGGCAGGCTCTTGATGCCGCGCTTCAGGATATGATCCGGCGGCTGCATGTTGACCACTTCCGCAGAGCCCGGCCAGCCGAGCGGACCAGCGCCGCGGATGGCGAGGATCGTGTTCTCGTCGATGCCGAGCTCCGGATCGTTGATGCGCTTGTGGTAATCCTCCGAACCGTCGAAGACGACAGCCTTGCCCTCGAAGACGCCTTCCCGGCCCGGCTCCTGCAGGTAACGCTTACGGAAATCCTCGGATACGACGCTCATCTTCATGATGGCGAAATCGAAGAGGTTGCCCTTGAGTACGAGGAAGCCCGCACGCTCTTTCAGAGGCTCGCTGTAAGGTTTGATGACGTCACGGTCGCGCGCCTCGCGCCCTCGCAGATTCTCCGCCATGGTCTTGCCGGTGACGGTGCGACAGTCGCCGTCGAGCTTGCCGGCCTGCAGCAATTCCCACATGACAGCAGGGGTGCCGCCGGCACGGTGGAACTTCTCGCCGAGATAGGCACCAGCCGGCTGCACATTCGCCAGCAGCGGAATATCGAAACCATGCACCTGCCAATCCTCGGGATACAACTCGACCCCAGCATGCTTCGCCATGGCGGCAAGATGCGGCTGGGCGTTCGTCGAGCCACCAATCGCCGAATTGGTTTTGATGGCGTTGAGGAAGGCTTCGCGCGTCAGGATATCGGACGGCTTCAGGTCTTCGAGCACGATCTCGACGGCGCGACGGCCGGTACGATAGGCCATCTGGCCGCGCTCACGATAGGCAGCCGGAATATTACCGCAGCCTGTCAGCGACAGGCCTAGCGCCTCGGCCAGCGCGTTCATGGTCGAGGCCGTGCCCATSGTGTTGCAATGGCCGACGGAGGGTGCCGAATCGAGTGCCGTCTGCAGGAATTCCTCTTCGTCGATCTCGCCAGCCGCGAGCTTCCGGCGCGACTGCCAGATCGCCATGCCCGAGCCGGCGAGTTTTCCTTCATGCCAGCCGTCGAGCATTGGCCCGCCGGAGAGAACAATCGCCGGAATATCGACCGTCGAAGCCGCCATGATCGCCGAAGGCGTGGTCTTGTCGCAGCCGGTCGTCAGCACAACACCGTCGAGCGGATAGCCGTAGAGAATTTCGACAAGCCCGAGATAGGCGAGATTGCGGTCGAGTGCTGCCGTCGGGCGCTTGCAGTTCTCGAAGATCGGATGCGTCGGAAATTCGATCGGGATGCCGCCCGCATCGCGGATGCCGTCCCGCACGCGCATTGCCAATTCGATATGGACGCGGTTGCAGGGGGTCAAATCGCTGCCGCTCTGGGCGATGCCGATGATCGGCTTGCCGGACCGCAGCTCCTCCGGCGTTACCCCGTAATTCATGAAGCGCTCCAGATAGAGCGCCGTCATGTCGATATGATCGGGATTGTCGAACCAGTCCTGCGAACGCAGGCGGCGCTTGGCGGTCTTGCTGTCGGTCATTTCTTTCCTCCCGGTCGGGCATTCCTGTCTTCGAGATGGAGCAGCAAGGCGCTGTGATCCGTCTCGCCGTTGCCCCTGGCAACAAATTCTGTGAATTCGGCATGAACCGCTTCCGTCAGCGGCAAGGTCAGGGAAAGGGCTTTCGCGGTCGCCATGACGGCGTCGAGATCCTTCAACTGGTTAGCCGAAGAACCACCCGGCGCGAACTGCCGGTCGATCATGCGCTTGCCGTGGATCTCCAGAATGCGGCTGTCCGCAAAGCCACCACGCACCGCATCCCGGAAAGCGGCCGGAGAACCACCGCCGGCCTCGATCAGCATCATCGCCTCCGCGACGGCGCCGATCGTCACTGCCACGATCTGCTGATTTGCGAGCTTCGCAAGCTGCCCTGCCCCATCGGGGCCGACGTGAGTGACGCGCCCCATCGGCGCAAAAACATCCGAGAGTTCAGCAATGACGGACGCATCCCCACCCGCCATGATGGCAAGCGCCCCTGCCGAAGCCCCGACCACGCCGCCGGAAACCGGCGCATCGATATGGCGGATGCCGTGCTTGGCAAGCTTCTCTGCGTGTTCCCGCGCGAAAGGTGGAGCGATCGAGCTCATGTCGATGACAACAGCACCCGGCTTCATGGCCTCGGCCGTGCCCATGTCGAACAGCACCTGACTGACGGCCTGAGCATTGGTCAGCATGCAGATGACGATATCGGCCGCTGAGGCGGCTTCGGCGGGTGCGGAGGCGATAGTGGCACCATTGCCGGAAAGGGTCTCAGCCTTGGTTCGATCACGGTTCCAGACGGTGACGGAAAAGCCTGCGCCAAGCAGGCGCCGCGCCATCGGCGCGCCCATAAGGCCGGTGCCAAGGAAAGCGATCTTGCGCTTCCCGCTGTCTTTTGATGCGTGCGTCACCCAGCCCTCCCGAACTGTTGTCTGCCTTTGATAGTCTCCTTACCTCAGCATGCAACAGTTTTGATGGACGTAACGCATTTTTGTCTCATACCCACAGCATCGGCCCGAAAATCGGAATCGATTTTTGGAAGCACGATGAGTAGATTCAAAGATTTAAAGCGTCCTTTGGGCGTCCGGATGGACGTACAAAGGACGCTTTAAAACGAAACGGGCGAGGACCAAGGCCCCCGCCCGATTTACCCGACAAAGGAGAGGTTATTCCGCAGCGACCTTCATATGGTCGTCCTCGTCCTGCGGATGATTGTCGTTGTGCTGAACGAGCGGGCGGTTGCCCGTCATCCGGCGCAGAAGCACGTAGAATACCGGCGTCATGAAGATGCCGAAGAAGGTCACGCCGATCATGCCCGAGAAGACGGCGACACCCATGGCCGCGCGCATTTCGGAACCGGCACCGGTCGAGGTGACGAGCGGCACGACACCCATGATAAAGGCCATGGAGGTCATCAGGATCGGGCGCAGACGCAGGCGGCTGGCCTCGATCGCGGCTTCACGTGGCGTCCTGCCTTCGAACTCGAGTTCGCGGGCAAATTCCACGATCAGGATCGCGTTCTTGGCCGATAGACCGACAAGGACGACGAGGCCGATCTGTGTGAAGATGTTGTTGTCTCCACCGGTGAGCCAGACGCCGGTCAAGGCGGCGAGAACACCCATCGGCACGATCATGATGATCGCAAGCGGGAGTGTCAGGCTCTCATACTGGGCAGCAAGCACCAGGAAGACGAGCAGCAAGGCCAGCGGGAAGACGACGACGCTGGAGTTACCGGCGAGGATCTGCTGGTAGGTCAGGTCCGTCCACTCGAAGTCGATGCCAGCGGGAAGTGTCTCATGCAGGATCTTCTCGATTGCCGCCTGAGCCTGCCCGGACGAGAAGCCCGGTGCCGGACCGCCGTTGATATCGGCAGCAAGGAAGCCGTTATACCGGTTCGCACGCTCCGGGCCAGTGCTTGCGTCCACCTTCAGGAGGGCTGCAAGCGGGATCATCTGGCCCGATGCCGAGCGAACCTTCAACTGGCCGATATCTTCCGGCTGGGCGCGGAACTTGGCATCGGCCTGCACACGGACGCTGTAAGTGCGGCCGAAGGCGTTGAAGTCGTTCACATAGAGCGAGCCAAGATAGATCTGCAGCGTCTGGAAGACGTCGGTGACGGAAACTCCGAGCTGCTCGGCCTTGGCGCGGTCGAGATCGGCATAGAGCTGCGGCACGTTGATCTGAAAGCTGGAGAACAGGCCGGCCAGTTCAGGCGTCTGATAGGCCTTCGCAAGCACGGCCTTCGTGGCTTCGTCGAGCGCCTGGTTGCCCAAGCCCGCGCGATCCTCGATCTGCAGTTTGAAACCACCCGTCGTGCCGAGGCCGTTGACCGGCGGCGGCGGGAACATGGCGATGAAGGCGTCCTGGATGGCGCCGAACTTCTGGTTCAGGGCCATGGCAATTGCCCCACCCGAAAGATCAGGCGTCTTGCGCTCCTCGAAATCCTTCAGCGTCACGAAGACGATGCCAGCGTTCGAAGAGTTGGTGAAGCCGTTGATCGACAGGCCCGGGAAGGCGATCGCGTTGGCAACGCCCGGCTGCGCCAGAGCGATGTCGGTCATGCGCTTAATGACGTCTTCCGTGCGGTCGAGGCTTGCAGCATCCGGCAACTGGGCAAAACCGATCAGATACTGCTTGTCCTGCGACGGCACGAAGCCGCCCGGCACCGTATTGAAGATGCTGTATGTCGCTCCGACCAGCACAAGATAGATCACCATGACGATGCTCTTGCGCGATACCAGACCGCCGACGCCCTTGCCGTAGGCGTTCGAACCGGCGCCGAAAGCGCGGTTGAAGCCGCGGAAGAACCAGCCGAAGATCGCGTCCATGAACCGCGTCAGCCAGTCCTTCGGCGCATGGTGCCCCTTCAGGAGAAGGGCGGCAAGCGCCGGAGACAGCGTCAGCGAATTGAAGGCCGAAATGACAGTCGAGATCGCGATCGTCAGCGCGAACTGGCGATAGAACTGACCCGACAGACCGGAGATGAAGGCGAGCGGCACGAAGACCGCGACAAGCACCAGCGCGATCGCGATGATCGGGCCGGAGACTTCCTTCATGGCCTTGTAAGTCGCCTGACGCGGACTGAGCCCAGCCTCGATGTTGCGTTCGACGTTTTCAACGACGACGATCGCGTCATCCACAACGATACCGATCGCCAGCACCAGGCCGAAAAGGCTGAGTGCATTGATCGAGAAGCCGAACATGTACATGACCGCGAATGTACCGATGATGGATACCGGAACGGCAATCAGCGGGATGATCGAGGCACGCCATGTTTGCAGGAACAGGATGACGACGAGAACGACGAGCGCGATGGCTTCGAGCAGCGTGTCGATGACCTTCTCGATCGAGGCGCGAACGAACTTCGTCGTATCATAGACGATCTCGTACTTCACGCCTGAAGGCATGGCCAACTGCAGCTCGTCCATCGTCGCGCGGACATTGTCGGCGATCTCGATTGCGTTCGAACCCGGCGCCTGGAGAACGGCAACGGCGACAGCCGGCTTGCCGTCGAGCAGCGAACGCAGCGTGTAGTCGGCGGCACCCAGTTCGATCCGGGCAACATCGCGCAGACGGGTGATCTCGCCATTGGCGCCCGTCTTGACGATGATGCTGCCGAACTCCTCGGGCGTGCGCAGACGACCCTGGGCGTTCACGTTGAGCTGAAGATCGACACCCTTCTGGCTCGGCGAAGCGCCGATGATGCCGGCAGCGGCCTGGACGTTCTGCGAGCTGATCGCATTGCTGATGTCGCTTGCGGCAAGATTATGCTCGGCTGCCTTCTGCGGATCGATCCACACACGCATGGAATAGTCGCCGGCACCGAAGACCTGCACCTGGCCGACACCGGCGATACGGGCTAGCCGGTCCTTGACGTTCAGCGTCGCATAGTTGCGCAGATATGTGATGTCATGGCTGTTCCCGTCAGAGACAAGGTTGACGACCATGATGAAGTCGGGCGAGCTCTTGACCGTGGTTATGCCGAGCGCGCGAACTTCCGCCGGCAGGCGCGGTTCGGCCTGCGACACGCGGTTCTGCACGAGCTGCTGTGCCTTGTCCGCATCAGTGCCGAGCTTGAAGGTGACGGTGACGTTCAAGGCGCCGTCAGACGTTGCCTGGCTGGACATGTAGAGCATGCCCTCGACGCCGTTGATCTGTTCTTCGAGCGGTGTGGCCACCGTTTCGGCGATGACCGACGGGTTTGCGCCGGGATAGGTGGCATGCACGACGATCGACGGCGGCACGACCTCCGGATATTCGGAGATCGGCAGCGCCCGGAGGCCGATGAGGCCGGCGACCACGATGAGGACCGAAAGAACACCGGCAAAGACCGGGCGGTCGATAAAGAATCTGGATATGTTCATTTTAACGCCCTCTCCGGGGTGAACATGGATGCAAAGTCCCTCGCCGGCGGCTCGAAGGCGCACCGGCAGGTCATGTTGTCTAGGGTAACGGCCGCCTCCCCGAGGGAAGGAAGCTCAGATCTTACTGAGCGGTCGCGACCTTCTCTTCCATCTGGGGTGCTACGACTGCACCCGGACGGATACGCTGAAGGCCGTTGACGACGATCTTGTCGCCGACTTCGAGGCCGTCTTCGACCACGCGTTGGCCATCGAACAGCGAACCAAGCTTGATCTGCCGGTAGTTGACCTTGTTCTCACCATCGACAACGAAGACGAACTTCTTGTCCTGGTCGGTGCCGACTGCGCGGTCGCTGATGACGATCTTGTTCTCGGCCTTCGGCTGGCCCATGCGCACCCGAACGAACTGACCGGGGATCAGCTTGCCGCCGGGATTGTCGAAGACTGCCCGCACGGCAATGGTGCCGCTGGCAGCATCGACTTCGTTGTCGACCAGCTGAAGCTTGCCCTTGATCGGCGTTCCCTCATCGGCAAGCGTGCCGATTTCAACCGGGATCTGTTCAACGGCCGGCAATGCGGCGTCGGTTGCCGGAAGCTCCGAAAGAGCCTTCGTGACCATCTCTTCGCTGGCATTGAAGCTTGCATAGATCGGATCGACAGAGACAAGCGTCGTCAGTTCAGGCGAAGCCGAACCGGCTGCAACGATGTTGCCGACCGTGACCTCGATCTTGCCGATACGGCCGGAAACCGGTGCCTTAACCTGCGTATAATCGAGATCGAGCTGCGCGGACTGGAGAGCCGCCTGTGCCGAACGCAGGCTTGCCTGGGCTTCGGCCAGTGTGCTCTGACGCTGGTCGAGGTCGCTCTGCGAAATCGTCCGGTTGTCTGAGAGACGGCGACCGCGGTCGAGTTCCGTCTGCGCCAGGCTGACCTTGGCTTCGGCCGAAGCGACCTGACCTTGCGCCTGGGATACGGCCGCCTGATAGGGGGCGGGATCGATGGCGAAAAGCAGATCGCCCTGCTTGACCAGGGCACCTTCGCGGAAATGCACGGACTGGATGGCACCCCCAACGCGGGGACGGATCTGAACACGGTCGATAGCCTCAAGACGACCGGAGAAATTCTCCCAGTTCGTCACATCACGGCTGGCGACGACGGCAACCGTCACCGGCACAGCGGGAGGCTGCGCAGGTTCAGAGGCGGCCGTGGCGGTTGCGCTCATCGGCAGTTCGAAAAAGATGGCAGCGGCCGAAACGGACGCAGCAACACCCAGACCGGCGCCCACTAGGGCCCAGCGCTTACTTCTGGACGTCATTGGTACTCTCCTTGCGGCCCCGAATGGCCGTAAAAATCAGTTCGTCTTCAATGCAATTGTGGCTGAACGCTCACGTCCTGAAGAAAATCTCCAAAGTGGCGGCTGACGTTGCCCTGCCACGTGGAAGTCCCCTCAGATTTTCCGCCGTAAATGGATGGCCAACCTGTCCCGGCGGGAAGAACATGCTGGCGCACGCCAACACCTGCCTTCTTCAGGCGAGCGGCGTAACCGATAGTTTCGTCGTGCAGCGGATCATCCTCCGCTGTAAAAATCAGAGCCGGCGCAACACCTGATATACGCGAGCACAGGCAAGGCGCGGCATAGGGATGACAACCGCCACCACTCAGGTAGTGGCTCCAGCCTTCCGTCCAGCGCTGGCGCATGCCAATTTTGTCCGCCTTGCGGATGGAGGACGTACCCATGAATGGATCGAGAAGCGGCGAAAGTAGGATCTGGCCGTCAAGCGCATCCGGCATCTGGTCGCGGGCCTTCAACGCCACACCGGCGGCCACATTGCCGCCCGCCTCTTCGCCGGCGACGAACAGCAGTGACTTGCGGTCGCCGAGGCCGGCCTTCTTGAGAGCGAGATAGGAAAAGATCGAAAAGGAAATTTCGAGCGCCTTCGGAAAGACATTGCCCGAAAGCGTACTGTAATCCGCGGAAACGACGATCGCGCCTGCCTTTGCGAGGCTGGCGGCAATCGGG
The DNA here is from genome assembly GCF_056398305.1 of Rhizobium sp. 01T444. Lineage (NCBI taxonomy): Bacteria > Pseudomonadati > Pseudomonadota > Alphaproteobacteria > Hyphomicrobiales > Rhizobiaceae > Rhizobium > Rhizobium sp. 01T444. The sequence goes on along the minus strand of NZ_JBFTPD010000002.1, from coordinate 168,414 downwards.
CGATCGGCATTGGGGTCGCTGTCGAGAAACGCGCCGCCATGCAGATAGAGAACGATCGGCGGACCCTTGCCGAAATCGGCGCCCATGTAGACGCGCGCAGAAACGGGGCCAGCGGCCACCTTTTCCAGCACCATGTCCTTAATTTCGGGCACCATAATCTCTATCTCTTCGCTGCTTTGCAGATGGACGGATGACGCCCGTCTCTTGCATTTTGCAATAAAAAGATATTGTTATTCAAAACCGGGAATAAGAAGCGATATCGCGATAACACTATTCCAAATCCCGAACAATGTTGCAACGCAAACTGCGGAATTGAACCGATGGATCAACTCTCGGCAATGCGCGTCTTCATCCGCGTAGTGGAGACGGGCAATTTCACCCGCGCCGCCGACATGCTCGCCATGCCCAAGGCGACGGTGACCAATCTCATTCAAGGACTGGAAGCGCATCTGCGCACCAAGCTCCTCAACCGCACCACCCGCCGTGTCATGGTGACGACGGATGGCGCCCTTTATTACGAACGCGCCGCGCAGATCATTTCCGAACTTGAGGAGTTGGACGGCAGTCTTTCAAACTCCCAGAGCCTGCCGACGGGCAGGCTGCGCGTCGAGATGGCGGGCGCCTTTGCCGATTCCATTCTGGTGCCGGCGCTCTGTGATTTCTATCAGCGTTATCCCGATATCCGCATCGACCTCGGCGTCGGCGACCGCACCGTCGACTATCTCGCTGAAAACGTCGACTGTGCTCTGCGCGCCGGCACGCCGGCCGACCAGTCGCTGATTGCGAGGCGCGTTTCGGAGATCGAAATGGTCACCTGCGCCGCACCCCTCTACGTCGAGAAATTCGGCCTGCCGCAGCGGCCGGAAGAGCTTGAAACGGAACATTATTCTGTCAATTATTTTCGCGCCCAGAACAATCGCACGGTGCCTTTCGAATTCCGGAAGGGTAACGAGATCATTGAGGTTAATCCGCGCTACATTCTCTCGGTCAACGACAGCCGCACCTATATGACGGCAGCTCTTGCCGGCCTCGGCCTCGCCCAGATCCCGATCTTCATGGCTCGTGAGCCACTGGCAAAGGGGGAACTGATTCAGACTCTGCCGGAATGGACGCGCGAGTCGCTGCCGCTCTACGTCGTCTATCCGCCGAACCGGCATCTCAGCAACAAGGTTCGCGTCTTCGTCGACTGGCTGGTGAAACTGCTGGCAGATGCCAAACTCAACGCCCGCTGACATAGAGCCATTGGTAGAAAAGAAGCGGCCCGCGATGGGAGGGATAACCGTCACGGGCCTTGATCTGATGTCTGAAACTGAAGGCCTGTCGCACCGCAGGAAAGGCGCGGCAGGCCCCGGAGTGGAGGTCGGGAGGCTGGCAGCGATTGCCGTCCGCCTCCGTCCATTCTGATATAGGTGCGCTTAGCCGGATAGTAAGGGGCAGCTCACCAAGAGGCCGTTCACAAGTTTGCGACGATCTTTATCCGTTCGTGACGGGCTTCAGCAGATCCTCGATACCGATGCGGCGGAAGAGCTCGGCACGAACGCGGTCCGCAACGCCGTTGACGATTTCCGCACCGTCTTCCGACGGATCGATATGGGTGCGGAACGGCCGCTTGCCGAAGGGCATGTTCACGACATCGACGATGGCGGTCGCAACGGAAGCGGCATCTGCATCAGCGGGTTCGAGCGAGGCAAGACCCTTCAACGCCTGTTCCGGCAGGCCCTTATAGGGACCTTCGTTATATTCRGCGGCGCGGGCGGCATCGGCAGGCGAGCCGGAATGGGCGAAGTGGTTCGTCCCCTTGGTGAAGGCGCCGGGAACGATGATTGCCGTTTCGATGCCCCACCGGGTCAGCTCACTGGCATAAGAAACGGCAAGCGAGTCCATGGCGGCCTTGGCGGCGAAATAGGGAGCAAGGTACGGAGGCGTACCGCCGCGGGTGCTGGAGGAAGAAACCCAGACAACCAGTCCCTTGCCCTGCTTGCGCAGATGCGGCAGCACCGCGCGGTTCACGCGCTGGGTCGACAGCACGTTGATATCGAAAAGCTCTGCATATTGCTCCGGCGTAAAGGCTTCGGCCGGACCGAAGGACATATGACCGGCATTGTGGATGATCGTATCGATATGGCCTTCGGCGGCGATCACCTTGGCGATCCCGGCCTCGGCGGAGGCATCCGAGGCGACATCCAGTTCGACAGCCTTCAACTCGACGCCGTTTTCTTTGGAGAAGGCCTCCACTGCCTCGACTTGCGGCCGGTTGCGGCCTTCGGTTTCACGCATCGAGGCATAGACGGTGTGACCGGCCTTGGCGAGAGCGCGGGCGGTAAGAGCGCCGAAACCGCTGGAAGCGCCGGTGATGACGATGACTTGCTTGCTCATGATCCTATTCCTTCTGTGAGAGTGGGGCGGCGCGACACCGCCACGAGTTTGCGTCAGACCATGCCGCCATTGGCACGCAGCACCTGACCGTTGACCCAGGCACCATCAGGGCCGGCGAGGAAGGCAACGACACCAGCAATATCCTCAGGCGTGCCGAGACGTTCCAGCGGGTTTGCCTTGGCAAGGTGGTCGATCAGTTCGTCGGACTTGCCGTTGAGGAAGAGGTCGGTGCCTGTCGGGCCGGGAGCGACCGAGTTGACGGTAATCTGGCGGCCACGCATTTCCTTGGACAGGATCGCGCCCATCGTCTCGACAGCGGCCTTCGTGGCGGCGTAGACGCTATAGGCTTCCGGCTTCAGGCCGACGACCGAGCTCGAGAAGTTGATGACCCGACCACCGTCACGCAGTCGCTTGGCAGCTTCGCGGAACGTGTTGAACGCGCCCTTGAGGTTTACGCCGATCTGGCGGTCGAAGGTGGCATCGTCCACATCGGCAAGACGGGAGAGCAGCATGATACCGGCATTGTTGACGAGGACGTCGACGCCGCCGAAGGCTGCCTCTGCAGCATCGAACATGCGGCGCACGGCGTCCGCATCGGCAACGTCGGCCTGTGCCGTCAGGGCCTTGCCGCCGGCCTTCTCGATCTTCTGGGCCAGTTCTTCGGCAAGTGCCGCGTTGCCAGCGTAGTTGATGACGACGGTGAAGCCGTCCTTTGCGAGACGTTCTGCAATCGAAGCACCGATGCCCCGCGAAGCGCCGGTAACGAGAGCGACCTTGTTTTGATTGGCAGACATTTTCTTCTCCTTTGGTTCGGCGCCGCAGCGCCTTTCGATGAGAAGAAGATGTCCCTTTTCACTTTGCGGATAATCGACCATTATTCGACATCACTATCCGGGAAATGCGAACAAATAAAATGGACAGATTCGATGCCATGCGGGTCTTTTCCCGCGTCGTGGAGCGCCGCAGCTTCACGCTTGCCGCCGAAGATACCGGCCTGCCGCGCTCGACGGTGACGGATGCGGTCAAGCAGCTGGAAGCGCGCCTCGGCGTGCGCCTGCTTCAGCGCACCACACGCCATGTCAGCCCGACGCTCGACGGCGAGGCGTATTACCAGCGTTGCCTGTCGATCCTCGCCGATATCGAAGACGCGGAGGGTGCCTTTGCCGGCACCAAACCGAAAGGCCTGCTGCGAGTCGATGTACACGGCACGCTCGCCCGGCATTTCGTGCTGCCGAGCCTGCCGTCCTTTCTGGAAACCTATCCCGATATCGAGTTCTATATGAGCGAGGGCGACCGCCTGGTAGATCTGGTGCGCGAGGGCATCGACTGCGTGCTACGCGTCGGCACTCCGCAGGACAGCGAGATGGTTGCGCGGCGAGTCGCCATGCTGGATGAGATCACCCTCGCCTCGCCATCCTATATCGCCGCTTTCGGTCAGCCCGGGCATCCCGACAAGCTGGATACACACCGCATGGTCGGCTTCCGTGCGACCGGCAGCGCCGGCCCTCTGCCCCTGGAATTCATCGTCGACGGCAGCGTGCGCAACATCACTATCCCCGCGACTGTGACCGTCAACGCCGCCGAAAGCTACATTTCCGCCGCTCGCATGGGGCTAGGCATGATCCAGATCCCGCGTTACCACGCCGAACAGGATCTTGCTGCCGGCACCCTGGTCCAAATGCTGGCTGATTTCCCGCTCACGCAGACGCCGGTTTCGCTGCTCTATCCGCGCAACCGCCAGCTCTCGCCGCGCGTGCGCGTCTTCATCGACTGGCTGGTGAAGGTCTTTGCTCGACAAAATTCCGAAAACACGGTTCACTCATATTAGCACTCTCGGAGGAACGAACATGGCACTCAGCGACACCATGGTTTACCAGACGGATGAGGGCTTCGTCGTCGAGTTCGGCAACGAGGGTGAAGACAGGATTGCAGTCACGCTGCGCAACGCCCCCGATCTCACGCACGAAAATGCCATAGCCAAGGCAAAAGCATTGCTTTCTTCCGCATTCGAGCCCGTTCACGGCGACGGCGCCCGCAGCAAGGATGCTGCGCTCCTTGAAGAAGAGCTGCAGGAAGGCCTCGAAGATTCCTTCCCGGCGAGCGATCCGGTTTCCGTCACCAGTTCGTCGATTTCGATACGCGACCCCAATGCCGGCCACTAGATCTGCTTTGAGATGATGTTGTCGATGCCGCGCGAGCCAGCCGGCGAACGATTGTTCCGGGTGGCAGATCGGCGAAGGGAATGCTATCGGCAATTTCCATGACGATCGAAACGACTGATGGCGCGATCGGCGCCGGCCCGCTTGCCGGGGAGAGCCTGCGCCACTTCTTCGAACGCGATGCGATCGAGGTCGCTCGCGATCTTCTCGGCTGCCACCTCACGGTCAACGATACAGGTGGGCGGATCACCGAGACGGAAGCTTATTACCCGGATGACGCGGCCTCCCACAGTTTCCGTGGTCCAACGAAGCGCAATGGCGCCATGTATGGCCATCCGGGCAATGTCTATATCTACCGCATCTATGGCATGTACTGGTGCCTGAACTTCGTCTGCACACCGGGCTCGGCGGTATTGATTCGCGCGCTGGAGCCGGAAATCGGTCTGGCTGCGATGATTGATCGGCGAGGCACTGATGCGTTGACACAGCTTTGCAGCGGCCCCGGCAAGCTCTGCCAAGCACTCGATATCGATATCTCCATCAACGACCGGACGCTCGACCAGCCACCCTATGCGATCTCGCCTTCCGCGCCTGTGCCCATCGTCTCGGGCAAGCGGATTGGCATTACGAAAAATGCCGAAGCACCATGGCGCTTCGGCATTCAGGGATCGCGATATCTGAGCAAGCCGTTCCGCTAAATGGGAGCCTTCAATGTCATTCCATGACGGCGCTATGGTCCATGGCCGGCGCGGCCTTCGGCTTGCGCAACAACAGGACCAGCGGCATGACGGCGAGCGACATCAGCATCAGCAGCTTGAAGTCATCCATATAAGCGATAATGGTCGACTGCAGCGTGATGACATCGTTGAGCGCCGCGCGGCCGACCGCCGTCAGCGGACTGAGGCCCTGCGCCGCCGTCGCATTGAAAGCATGGTTGAACGGCGTCACATAGGCCGCGATCGACTCATGGTTGCTCTGCGTGTTCTCGACGATCAGCGCCGAGACGATGGAGATGCCGACAGAGGAGCCGATGTTTCGCGACAGGTTATAGAGGCCGGTTCCGTCGCCACGCATCTGCGCCGGCAGTGTCGCAAAAGCGATCGTCGTCAGCGGCACGAAGAGGAAGCCGAGACCGGCGCCCTGGATGAAGCCGACCGAGATGATCGTCCATTGCGAGACGTCGGGCGTCCAGCCGGTCATGTCGTACATCGCCCAGGCCGTCAGCCCGAGACCGAGCAGCAGCAGCCAGCGCGTATCCACCTTGCCGATCAACCGACCGACGATGAACATGCAGAGCATGGTGCCAAGGCCGCGCGGTCCCATGACGATACCCGCCGTAGTGACCGGATAACCCATCAGCGTCTGCAGATATGGCGTCATCAGCGCCAGTGAGGCGAGATAGGTGATGCCGATCACGAAGATGAAGATCATGCTGACGGTAAAATTCTGGTCGAGGAACAGCCGCGGATTGACGAAGGATTTCTCCGCCGTCAGGGTATGTACCAGGAGCAGATAGAAGGCCGCGGCGCAGACGATCGCCTCGACCATGATCTCGCCGGAGGAGAACCAGTCGAGCTGCTCGCCGCGGTCGAGGAAAAGCTGTAGCGCCGCAATGAACAGGCTCATCATCCCGAAGCCGAACCAGTCGAGCTTGGCGAGTGCATCCCTCTTCGTTTCCGAGACGAATATGACGATGCCGGCAAAGGCGAGCGCGCCGATCGGAATGTTGATGTAAAAGACCCAGCGCCAGCTGATATTGTCCGTCAGCCAGCCGCCGATGACAGGGCCCAGAACCGGCCCGACCATGACCGAGACGCCGAAGAGGGCCATGGCCGAGCCGCGCTCCTCGACGGAATAGATGTCGAGGAGGATGCCCTGGGAAAGCGGAACCAGCGAGGCGCCGAACAGGCCCTGCAGCAGGCGGAAGGCAACGATCTGCGGCAGCGACTGCGCCAGACCGCAAAGCACGGAGGCGACGACGAAACCGACGATCGCCGTCAGCAGCACGCGCTTGCGACCGAACTTGGCAGCAAGAAAGCCAGACGGCGGCGTCATGATCGCGGCCGCAACGATATAGGAGGTCAAGACCCAGTTGATCTGGTCGGCGGAGGCCGAAACGCTGCCCTGGATATAGGGCAGCGCCACGTTGGCAATCGTCGTATCCAGCGCTTGCATGATGACGGCTAGGATGACACAGGCCGTGAYCGCGCCGCGATTGGCAACCGGGGTTGCCGGTGATGTAGGAGCAGTGCTCATGGCCGTTACTCGTGGCTGTTGCCGTGGCCCAGAAGGTTGTTGACGAAATCAGGCAGGCCGCGCGCATGGCCGGTATCGACATCGACCACCGTGCTCATGCCGACGCGAAGCGGCGGCTTGCCCTGAGAGTCGTCGATGCTGACGCGCATCGGAATGCGCTGTACGACCTTTACCCAGTTGCCGGTCGTATTCTGTGCCGGCAGCAGCGAGAAGGAAGAACCCGATGCCGGGCTGATGCTCTCGACCTTGCCCTTCCAAAGCACGCCCGGATAGGTGTCGACGTAGATATCGACCGACTGGCCGGGCTTGACGTAGGTGAGTTCAGTTTCCTTCGGGCTTGCGGCGATCCATAGATGCGAGGTCGAAACCAGCGAGAAGGCCTGCTGCGAAGCCTGGAGGTAGGAGCCGACCTGCAGCGCGTTGACGTTGGTCACGATGCCGTCGAAAGGTGCCTTGACAACGCTGTGATCGAGCTCGCGCTGAGCGTTGTCGACCTGCGATTTGGCCTGCAAGTAGAGCGGATTTTCCTCGACCGGCTGGTCGGCATTGCCGCCGAGTTGAGCAAGCGTCGTTGCGGCCTCCGCCTTGGCTACGGAAACCTTCTGCTGTGCCGCCTCGAGATTGTGCTTGGCTTCGTCATAGGCCGACTGTGTCGCGCTGCCGTTGTTGACGAGATTTTGCTGCCGGTCGAACTGATCCTGGTAATAGGGCAGATCGGCTTCGGCCTGTGTGATCTCGGCAAGCGACTGCTGGTAGCTGGCCTTCAGGTTCATGATCTGGTTGCGCTGCGCCCCGAGCTGCGCCTTGGCGCCATCGAGCGCGATCTTGAAGGAATCCGAGCGCAGGCTGAAGAGCACCTGCCCCGCCTTGACCTGCTCGTTCTCATGCACGTTGATCTGCTCGACGAGACCGGAAACGTCAGTCGTGATGCCCACCATATCCGCCTGGATATAGGCATTGTCGGTCGACATGATCTGACCGCCATTGACGTAGTAATAGCCGCCGACGACGAGCGCCACCGGCAGCAGGGCAAAGAGAACGGGGCGGGTGAAGCTGCGCCGGCGGCGGACCTTGTTGCCGCCAGGCGCAGCCACCGCGGCAGCCGCGGGCGCTGAATTGGATGAAGGCGCCTCAGCCACCGTTTCCGGTTGTTGGGGAATTTCTTTTTCTTCGACAGGGTTCTTGGCGTTCGCGTCGGACACGACGCGCAGGGGGGATTGATCAGCCATGTTTCGTCTCATTCTCGGCGACCGGACTCCGGCACGCCTGCACCAGATTCGTCTTCATTACGGATAGGATGTGGAAAAGCTGGTCGCGCTGTTCGGGTGTTATGCTTTCCAGCGCCTCGCCGCGGGTGACGTCACCGATCTTTCGCATTTCGGCGAGAATCGGATGGGCTGCTTCACGCATGTAGAGCAGCCAGATGCGCCTGTCGGTCGGGTGCTGGCGGCGCTCGATCAGGCCGCGCTCGGCGAGCTTGTCGAGGATGCGGACCAGTGTGATCGGCTCGATTTCGAGGATCTCGGCAAGCCCGCTCTGATGGATGCCCTCATTATTGGCGAGATAGGCAAGCGTCTGCCACTGAGACCGCGTCAGCCCAAGGTCCTTTGCGCGCTGCTCGAACCGTTTGCGAAGCAGACGGGCCACGTCGTGCAGAAGAAAACCGAGTGTTGGATTGTTGGTCATATACCTTCGCCGGCTAGTAATAAGCATCCTTATGATATTGGTAGATATATTGAGCATATGCAGTGCACAAGGATACAACCTCAAGATTCCGCACTTGCGGCCAAAATGCCGCAGCCCGCACCTAGCAGAGCCTTCGATCCGGTCTTTCGAAAGGTTCAAGCAGCGGCCGAAACTCGTCTCAGCAATTTGACAAAGCGAGGCATCGGCGGAAATGCCGGGGGTTTGCGGAACTCCAAATCAATGCAATCAATTGGCATTTGCAATTTTTGGATTCTCCCGTTTATAGTCTGCCTTCATAGAGTTAGGGAGAAGCAGGATTTTCTTCCTCCGGTTGATTTCGAGGTGCTGGCCTGCACCTGTCATCTTCCCGGCAGCCAAGCATGAGTAGAATTCGGACTTAGGACGAAGGCTCATGTTTTCGTTCCAGCAGACATAAACAGCTTATCTCAGGCATAGGTTCAGGCGGCCGCGTTCGGCCGCCCGCAAGGGGGACCGGAATGGCTTATTCGCTTCGACAGATATTGGCGCTCGGCTGCTTTGCCGCCTTCCTGCCGCTCATTGCTGAGGCACAGCAGGCGCCTGCTCCCCCGCCCGTCACCGTCGCCAAACCCGTCGTGCGCGATGTGGTCGATAGTGATGAGTTCATCGGCCGTTTCGAACCTGTCGATGAGGTCTCAGTCCGCTCGCGTGTCGGTGGTTACCTGCAGGAAATCGACTTCACCGACGGCGCTCTGGTGAAACAGGGCGACCGGCTCTTCGTCATCGATCAGAGGCCGTTCGTAACCGCACTCAATCAGGCCAATGCTGCGCTCGAAGCGTCGAAATCGGCTCTCGTCTTTGCCGATGCGCAATATAAGCGCGCCCAGTCGCTTGCTTCGAGCGGCAGCCAGTCGGCGCAGACGCTGGACGATCGCCGCCGCGAATTCGATTCGGCCCAGGCCAATGTCCGCGGCGCACAGGCCGCTGCCGATCGCGCTTCTCTCGACATGGAATATACCGAGATCACCGCGCCGCTCAGCGGCCGCATCGACCGCCGCCTGATCTCCGCCGGCAACCTTGTTCAGACCGACCAGACGGTGCTGACGACGATCGTTTCCCTCGACCCGATCGATTTCTATTTCGACGTCGACGAGCGCCGCCTGCTGAATTTCGCCGACACCGCACGCAAGCTCGGCAAGGATCTCCAGCAGGGCGGAGGCGGACTGGATGTGGCAGTCACGATCTCGGATCCCAATGCCAAGCCATTCAAGGGAAAACTGGATTTCGCTGAGAACCGAATCGACAACGAGAGCGGCACCATTCGTCTGCGTGCCCGCTTCCCCAACCCCGATCTCGTCCTTCAGCCCGGCCTCTTCGGTCGCATCCAGGTCGAAGCCTCCAACACCTATCAGGCCATTCTCGTTCCTGACGAGGCAATCGGCGCAGACCAGAATGAGCGTGTCGTCTATGTCGTCGGTACCGACGGCACAGTATCGACCAAGCCCGTGAGGCCCGGTCCGCGGCTCTATGGCTACCGCGTCATTCGCGAAGGCCTCGACGGCACCGAGACGCTCATCGTCAATGGCCTGATACGCGCCCGACCCGGCGCAAAGGTAACACCTCAGATGACCGAACTGCCGAAGGAGCGGACGGACGCGCCGCCGGAAACCGCCGGTGCGGAGAGCGGCCAATGAGATTTGCCCATTTCTTCGTAGACCGGCCAATCTTTGCGGCCGTCATTTCGATCGTTCTTCTCGTGGTCGGCAGCATCGCCTATACGCAATTGCCGGTCTCTCAATATCCGGAGATCGCGCCGCCGACCATCGTCGTGCGCACCTCCTATCCGGGCGCCGACCCGCAGACGATCGCCGATACGGTTTCAACCCCGCTCGAGCAGCAGATCAACGGCGTCGAAGACATGCTCTACATGTCTTCTTACTCCAGCGCCGATGGCGCCATGTCGCTGACGATCACTTTCAAGCTCGGCACCGATCTCGACAAGGTCCAGGTTCTTGTCCAGAACCGCGTTTCCATCGCCCTGCCCCGTCTTCCCGAAGAAGTTCAGCGGCTTGGCGTGACCACCGACAAGAGCTCGCCTGACCTGATGATGGTGGTGCATCTCCTGTCGCCGTCGCACCGCTATGACCAGCTCTACGTCTCGAACTACGCCCGCAACCGCATACGCGACGTTCTCGTACGCCTCGATGGCGTCGGCGATGTGCAACTCTTCGGCGAGCGCCAATATTCGATGCGAATCTGGCTGGATCCGGAAAAGCTCTCCGCCTACGGAATGACATCCGATGACGTCGTTGCCGCATTGAGAGACCAGAACGTCCAGGTATCGGGCGGCAAGATCGGCGCGCCACCGGTCACCGGCAAGAATGCGTTCGAATATACGGTGCGAACGGACGGACGTTTCTCGGATGTGCGCCAGTTCCGCTATGTCATTGTGAAATCGACGGCCACCGGCCGGCTTGTGGCCTTGCAGGATGTCGCCCGCATCGAACTCGGCGCACAGGACTACGTCACCAACAGCTATCTCAACAATGACCCCGCAGTTGCTCTCGGCATCTTCGCCCGACCGGGAACCAATGCACTGGATACGGCCCATCAGATCCAAGGGATCATGAAGGATCTTTCCCAGAACTTCCCACAGGGTCTGGAGTACCGCATCGTCTACGATACGACCGAATTCATCTCGGATTCGATCAATGAAGTCTACAGGACCATCGCCGAAGCGGCGATCCTCGTGGCAATCGTCGTCCTCGTCTTCCTGCAATCCTGGCGAACCGCCCTCATTCCGATCATCGCCATCCCCGTATCGCTGATCGGCACTTTCGCGGTCCTGCTCGCCTTCGGCTTCTCGCTCAATATGCTGACGCTGTTCGGCCTCGTCCTTGCGATCGGCATCGTCGTCGACGACGCGATCGTGGTGGTGGAAAATGTCGAGCGAAACCTGGCGCGCGGCATGACCCCGAAACAGGCGGCGCACGTCACGATGGACGAAGTCGGGACCGCCGTCGTCGCCATCTCGCTGGTGCTGATCGCAGTGTTCGTGCCGACGGCCTTCATTCCCGGCATTTCCGGACAATTCTACAAACAATTCGCGGTGACGATTTCAGTCACCACGGCAATTTCCGCATTGAATTCGCTGACGCTGTCGCCTGCGCTCGCAGGCATATTGCTGAAAACCCACGATCACGAGACCAAGCGCAAGAATATCTTCTCCCAGTTGGGAAGCGGGCTTGCCAACGGCTTCAACCGCGGATTTGATCGGATGAGTTCCGGCTATTCCTGGATCGTTCGGCATCTGGTCAGCAGTTGGGTAGGATTGACAGCTTCGCTTATTGTCTTCGCCGGCCTGCTGGGCGCGACCTGGTACATGGGACAGAAAGTTCCGTCGGGGTTCATCCCGACCATGGACCAGGGTTACGCAATCATCGTCATCCAGCTTCCGGACGGCGCTTCGCTTGCGCGTACCGACGCCGTCGTCAAACAAGTGGGTGACATTGCCCGCACGGTGCCGGGCGTCGGCAATGCCGTGCAATTTGCCGGTTTCAGCGGGGCAACTTTCACCAATGCCTCGAATGCCGGCGTCGTCTTCGTCCCGTTCAAATCCTTTGCCGAACGTGAAGAAGGTGGCGAAACCGCCAACAAGATCATCGGCGAACTCTACGGCAAGCTGCAAAGCATCCAGGAAGCCTTTATTATTGCCATCCCACCGCCATCCGTGCGCGGCGTCGGCAATTCCGGCGGCTTCAAGATGCAGATTTCGGATCTTGAAAACGCTGATATGACGCGCGTCCTTGGTCTGGCCCGCCAGATGATGGGTGCTGCCGCAACGACCGAGGGGCTTACCGGCGTCTTTACGACATTCTCGGATGCAAGCCCGCAATATTTCCTTGCGATCGATCGCGACAAGGCACGTTTCCTGAACGTGCCGATCCCCAATATCTTCAACGCGCTGTCCATCAACCTCGGCGTTGCCTATGTGAACGACTTCAATGCGTTCGGCCGCGTCTACCAGGTTCGTGCCCAGGCCGACCGGCAATATCGAATGGACAGGGACGATATCCTCGCCCTGAAGGTTCGATCGGCAACCGGCGCGCTGGTTCCGCTTGGCACTCTGATGGACATCCAGGATTCCAGCGGTCCGGCACTTGTCCAGCGCTACAACATGTATGTCTCGGTGCCGCTTCAGGGCAATCCGACGCCGGGCACATCGACCGGCGACGCCATCAAGAAGATGGAAGCGCTGGCGGGGCAGATCCTGCCGCCAGGAACGACCTTTGAATGGACCGAGCTTGCTTATCAGGAAACCCACACTGGCAATACCGCCATCTATATCTTCGCCCTGTCAGTGATCTTCGTCTTCCTTGCGTTGGCGGCACAATATGAAAGCTGGGTCCTGCCTCTGGCGATCATCCTCATCGTTCCGCTCGCAGTGCTCGCCGCGTTGATCGGCGTATGGCTCAGGGGAATGGACAACAACGTCCTCACCCAGATCGGCCTGATCGTCCTGATCGGCCTTGCGGCCAAGAACGCCATTCTGATCGTCGAGTTTGCACGACAGGCGGAAGAAGAAGGGAAAAGCGTCGTGGATGCAGCAATCGAGGCAAGCCATCTTCGCCTGCGCCCGATCCTGATGACGGCGTTCGCCTTCATCTTCGGCGTTCTACCGCTTGCCATCGCCACCGGCCCAGGTGCTGAAATGCGCCAGTCGCTCGGCACGGCTGTGTTCTCGGGCATGTTGGGTGTGACGATCTTCGGCCTGTTCCTGACGCCGGTCTTTTATGTCGTGCTGCGCCGCTGGCGCAAAAAGCCGGCGGAAGCGCCGGCTCAGGTCGATGCGGAGGAGAATGCTGCCTGAACCGGTTTCAGGTGGAGAAGAGGTAAACCTGGCCCTGCCAGAAGCGGGCGACGGAGAGCCTGCCGCTCCTGAAGGCGCGGGTGTCGAGGTTCAGCCGCATTAGCTGCACATCCGGCTGATCGCCGGGCGTGTGACCATGGACGATGAGCTTCGGCAGTGGCAGCGGGCTTTCCAGGAAACGCTGGCGGATGAAAGCCAGATCGTCATCGGCCTGCTCTTCGAGCGGCACGCGCGGGTCGATGCCCGCATGCACGAAGGCGACATTGGGCGTATCGAGCATGATCGGCAATGAGCGGATGAAATCGATATGGGTATGCGGCAGCGACTGGCGGATGAAGGCGTCGAGCTGCGCACCGGAACGGAAAACGAGCGGCAGGTGATCGGGATCGAGACCGTAGGATCGCAGAAGCTCGGCGGCACCCATGGTCATCCAGTCGTCATAGGATGCCCAGCCGTCGATATAGTCGAGCATGACGATCTCATGGTTGCCGGCAAGGCAGATGCGCTCGAAACCCTCGGGCGCCGGGTCCATGATATGGCTGATGACATGCGCCGATTGTGGACCGCGGTCGATATAGTCGCCAAGCATGACGATGAGTTTGGTGCCCGGTATATGCTCTGCATCCCGGACGATCGCCTCTTCTGCTTTCTGCAGCAGATCGAGACGACCATGCACGTCGCCGATGGCATAAGTGGGGATGTCGGCTATATCCATGCTCACGCGCGGGCGCGGCTGACGTCCAGCCTTCGAACCCTCGCGGCTTCGTGCAAGAGAATCACTCATCATCATTCCTGATCAGTTCGCCGTCCCTTAACCATAAGTAGAGCATACGGCAAGGCGATCAAGCTGGTAAGAAAATTCCGCCGGCCGGGCTTTTGTGGAAAAAGCGGCCTTACGCAAGTCGATGCAATCACGCACTTTTTTAGCACCAGGAAAGAGTGGCAGATGGGCACCGTATCGCAACTGCACGACAATGTGCGTCCTCCGGCGCACCGCATCGAGACTGAGGAGGAGGCCATCTCCGCGGCTCGCGAGCTTGCGGCCGGATTTCGCCGGCAGGCAAGCGAGCGCGACATCAACCGCCTCATGCCAAACGCCGAGCTCGACGCGCTCTCGCAATCCGGCCTCACAGCAATCACCGTTCCCCCTGAATATGCCGGGCTCGATATTTCCAACGCCCTGCTCGCCGAGATCGTCGCCATCGTCGCCGAAAGCGATGCCTCGATCGGCAACGTGCTGACATCTCACTTCCGCGTGCTGGAAGGGCTGCGCAACCAGCCCTCGGAAGAGCTGAAGATCGCCCTTTTCACCCGCGCATTGGACGGCGACCGTTTCGCTGCGACCCGTTTTACCGATCAGGCAAGCCTCGTTGCCGAGGGCTCCGGCTTTCGCCTGACAGGCCGGTCGGAACAGGCAGCCGCCATCCTTTTCTCCGACTGGATCGCCGCAGCAGCGATCGATCCCGGCGGCCGCAGGGTGACGTTGCATCTGCAGCGTGACAGCGACGAACTGCAGGCGATAGACGACTGGGATGCTTTCGGGCTTCGCATCAACGGCACGGCAACGCTGATTACCGGCAAGCTGCATGTGAATGTAGACACCGTCACCGCCGCTCCATCCGGCGATCACACGACGGAAAAGTCCCTGGGCCTTCTGCTGCAGGCAGCCGTCAGCCTCGGTATCGCCCGTGCAGCCTTTGCCGACCTGCTCGTCATGGCGAAGGAGCCCTCTGCCCTCTTTGGCAAAATCGGCGAGCGCGCCATCCGCATCGAAATCGCGACCGGCGCGCTGGAACAGGCAGGCCGCAAACTGGATATCGCCCAGGTAAGCCCCGCCGAAGCAGCCATGGCGGAAGCCTATTTCTCCGCCTCATCCGCCTGCCTCACGGCAACCGACGTGGCGCTGGACACGGCAAATGCTCTCTTCGAACTGGCCCGGGGCGCGACCGGCAGCATAGCGCTCAACCTCGACCGTCACTGGCGCAACGCCCGCATCCACGACATGGCAATCCAGCGCGAGCCGCTGTTGAAGGCAGCAGGCGCGCATATTCTGAAAATCAGGGAAAGCTGAAGCAACTCCCGAAAACTGTGCCGCAGTTTGCATACGGAATTGCGGGGAAATAAAGGGAGCGCGGATCAGCTCGCGGCGGAAACCGGGACCTTTTCCTCGACCGTTTCGATGCCGCCGCCGACAACGAACTGTTCGAGCGTCATGTTGTCGAGAATGGCAGCGATCGCGTCCCGGACTTCGGTCATCGAGCGCCGCACCTGACAGGTCTCGGGATCTGCGCAGTCATCGCAGGCCTCGTAAGCCGTGCGGCTGGCGCAGCGGATCGGCGCAAGCGGCCCATCCAGCGTACGGATGACATGACCAATGCGGATCTCCGACGCAGGCCGCGACAGCGAATACCCGCCGCCCGGCCCCTTCTTCGACCGCAGGATGCCGACATTGCGCAGTTCGAGCAGGATCGTATCGAGAAACTTCTTCGGAATATTGTTGCGCGACGCGATGTCGTTGATGAAGGCGGTCTCGCCCGGCGCCAGCCGCGCCAGATCGACCAGCGCCTTCAATCCGTATTTTCCTTTTTTCGTCAACATCTGGGTCGCCCTGCACTTTGCGGCATTATGCTTCTGTAATAGCAGGCAAATAGAGTCAAAACCATGAAGAGACAACAAAATAACCAGTTTTTATAGGCTACATCAGCAATATGTTGCCGTAAAACCGCTATTCAGAGTTTCCTGAACCTTGCAGGCCTCCAGAAGGTTGTCTCGCACCGCCAACCGATGCGAGACCGGAAGTCTCGTCTAGACCGTTTTCAGCATGCCGCCATCGACGAAATAGGTGGAGCCAATACTGTAGCTCGCTCGGTCGGAGCAGAGGAAGACGAAGAAGTTTGCAAGCTCCTCCGGCGTGCCGAAACGTTTGGACGAGGCATGCTCATCCGCCACGCTCTGCAGGTAGCCCTCCCAGTCACCACCGGTCTCCGCTGTCAGCTGCTTGGCGGTCTTGATCCAGTCGGGCGTCAGGATGAGGCCGGCGTTGATGCAGTTGACGCGAATCTTGTCCTTGACGAGCTCTGTGGAGAGCGTCTTGGAAAACATCATGAGCGCCGCCTTGGTGACATTGTAGATCGGCTCGTACCACAGCGGCTGCACGGCACAGATCGAGGCATTGTGAAGGATCACTCCGCCGCCGCGCTTCTTCATTTGCGGCGCAATTCCGCGGGCAAGGCGCACGGCGGCCATCACATGCAGATCAAAATACGCCTGCCACTTCTCGTCGGGCGCCTCCATGACCGTCTCGTTGGAGCCGGTGCCGGCATTGTTGATGAGAATATCCGCTCCACCACGTTCGGCTGCCGCCGCGATGATCGCCTCAGTGCCTTCGACAGTCGCCACATCGCTTTCGACCGCAATGGCGCTGACACCATATTTTTCGGCAATGCGCACGGCTTCAGCATCCAACCGCTCGCGTCCACGCGCAGACAAAATGAGGTTAGCACCCTCGGCCGCCAGCCCTTCGGCGATCGCCAGCCCGATACCGACGGAACCACCCGTGATGACGGCGGTCTTCCCCTTCAATCCAAGATCCATGAAATCCTCCCAATCCGGCCGGCGGTCCGGCCGCTCCGCCAACTCTTCCGGCATTGGCTCTGCCCGTCAAGCCATGGCGGAAAATCATTGGTGCTGCTAACTGATCCCTCTTGCCGCAGGTCGCGTTCTGTCGCATGCCTGCGGGCATAGTGGAGGAATTTTCATGCGTCTTTATTCAGCTTGCATTGAATGGCTGTTTGCCGAGGAAGGCGATCATTTCACCGATCGCATCCGCCGTGCCCATGCCGCCGGCCTCAAGGCCATCGAGTTTTGGCGCTGGACGGACAAGGATCTCGACGCGATCGAAGCCGCATTACAGGAAACAGGCCTCAAGGTAACGAGCCTCGTCGCCGAGCCGATGATCGCACTCACCGATGCCACCAATCGCGAGACCTGGCTGAAGGGTCTCGCCGACTCCGTTGCCGTTGCAAAGCGCCTCGGCGCCCCTGTCCTGATCGCTCAGGCCGGCGATGACCTCAAGGGCTTCACGCGGGACAAACAGCGCAAGGCGCTGACCGAAACCCTGCGTGCCGGTTCCGACATATTGAAGGACAGCGGCGTGCGCCTCGGTGTCGAGCCGCTCAATATCCGCATCGATCATATCGGCTATTTCCTCGATTCCACCCGCGAGGGGCTGGATATCGTTGACGATATCGCCCGCTCCGAAATCGGCATCGTCTACGACATCTATCACTCCGCCGTCATGGACGAGCGTACCGAGGATGTCCTGGCCGGCCGCATCGACAGCGTATTCCACGTCCATGTCGCCGATCATCCCGGCCGCAACGAACCCGGCACCGGCACGATCGATCTGTCCCATCGCCTGAACTGGGTCTTCGCAAACGGTTATACCGGCGCTGTCGGTCTGGAATACAAGCCGACGAAACCGGGTGCGGATACAGTTAAGGCAGCGATTGCCACCCTGGGCTGACGGTCGCCATCAACAGCGACCCGGCAGAGCCGATCTGATCACTTCACAAGAGCGCTGAACTCAGCCGGTTCCGATTCCCGCTTGGCCGGACCGATCGTCGCCGGCACCTTGCACGGACCTGCAGAGCGGCGCTCGATAATGCGCGAGGCAACCATGATGCGCCGAGCCGGCATGCCCGGCAGGCGAGGATTTTCGATGCGCTCCAGCAAAAGCCGAAGGCCTACGGCCCCGCATTCCTGCCCTTCCATCCGCACGGTCGTCAGTGCCGGCGATATCTGCGTGGCGGGCGAAAAATCGCCGAAACCGACGACCGAAACGTCGTCGGGAATGCGGTAGCCCTGCCCCAGCAACTCGGAAACCACAGTCAGCGCTAGACCGTCATGCGCACAGAAGAAGGCCGTCGGGTGGATCCCGCTTGCCTTGAGATCGCGAAAGGCTTCTCCGAAGCCGATCTGCTCATCAAATCGCAGCACATGCAGTGAGACGTCCTCGCAGCGCTCGGCGATCTCCCGCGCGCCATAGAAGCGCTCGCGTCGGCCGCGGAAACCGGGCGTGCCGTTGACGTAAACGATCGACCGATGGCCGAGTTCGATGAGATACTGCAATACCGCCTGCCCCGCCTCATGATCGGTCCCGGTGACCTGATCGGCCTGCTCCAGCGGGTCGACCCAGCCGAAACGCACGACAGGGATACCGGTCGCCGTCGCCGCCACGATCGCTTCTCCGTCATGCGGGCCGACGAGCAGCAGTCCGGCGCACGAATGCGCCAGTTCTTCCAGCTGGCTAGGGCTGTGGGTCCAGCGGATGCGCAGCGCCATGCCCAGCCTATGCGCCTCGCGCTGCACACCATTCTGAACCTGCATGTAAAGTTCGCTGTTGACGGCATCGAGATCGTGGAAGACCACGGCGATATCATTAGTCTGTGACTGCCCGACAGGGCGCGTATAGCCCAGCCGTTCGGCCGCCGCGCGGATCAGCGCACGCGTCTCCTCACTGACACCGCTCTTGCCGGCTAGCGAGCGCGACACCGCATATTTCGAGAGGCCGACCTCCCGCGCGATCGTCTGTAAGGTAACTCGCCCCCTGCTTCCCACTCTCCACCTCGATGTTCCATCCGGCATTCGGAGCGCTTCGCTACACGTTCCCTACCGGAATTGCAAATTCCTGCACTAACAAAACATAACGCTTTACCTAACAATATCCAAATGTATTCTTCTCGTTATCCCAGCCCGAAAGCAAAATACAACAATAAGGGCTGAGGATTTTTGGAGGAGAACCCTATGATCAAGCTGAAACGTCGTGCGTTTCTGGCCGGGACTTCGGCCGTTCTGATCTTGCCGGCTCTGCCGGCATTCGCCGCCGACTTCAAGGAAGCGGACATTCTGAAAGACAAAGTTTCAAGCGGTGCGTTGCCGGCCCTCAAGGACCGGCTGCCGGAAAATCCGCTTGTCATCAAGCCGGTCGAAAGCGTCGGCAAACACGGTGGCGACTGGAATATGGCCCTCGTCGGCGGCGGCTCACTGTCGATGCTGTTCCGCTATCAGGCCTATGAACCGCTGCTGCGCTATACGCCCGACTGGTCCGGAGTGACGCTGAACGTCGCCGACGCCTTCGACGGCAATGCGGATTCCACAGAATATACCATCCGCCTGCGCAAGGGCATGAAGTGGTCAGACGGCCAGCCTTACACCACGGCTGATGTGAAATTCTGGTACGACACGATCCTGACCGACAAGCGCGTCGCCGTTAACGGACAAGGCCACTGGAAAACTGCTGGTAAGCCGGCGAAGCTCGAAATTGTCGACGAACAAACGTTTAAAGTTATCTTCGCGAAACCTAACGGTATGTTCCCGTTGCAGGTCGCCTGGGCCAATAGTGACCACACGACGCGCTGCCCCAAACATTATCTCGAGCAGTTCCATATCGATTATAACCCGAAGGCTGACGAGCTTGCCAAACAGCGCGGCTTCGAAAGCTGGATCGCCGCCTTTCAGTCCGCCTCCGGCTTCCAGGACGACAATGCCTTCTTCCTGAACTCCTCGAAGAAGCCCTGCCTGCATGCCTGGATGTTTACGACTGCACCCGGCGAGAACACCGAACGCGCTATTGCCGAACGCAACCCCTTCTACTGGAAGGTGGATACGGAGGGTAACCAGCTCCCCTATATGGACCGCATCGTCTACCAGATGGTCGCCGATCCGCAGGTGCTGCTGCTCAAGGTCATGCAGGGCGAAATCGACCTGATGGACCAGTATATCGCCACACCGAACAACAAGTCCGTGCTCTACGATGCGCGCGAGCAGGGCAAGTATGATTTCTACACGCTGACTTCCACCGAAGCCAATGTGATGAACTTCATCTTCAACCTGAACCACAATGACGAGACCAAGCGAAAGCTCTTCCGCAACAAGGATTTTCGCGCGGCACTCTCCATGGCGCTCGATCGCCAGTCGCTGATCGACGCCGTGCTCGTCGGCCAGGGCGCACCTGCCCAGCCTTCGATCAAGCAGGGCGACCCGCTCTACAATGAGCAGCTTGCCACGCAGTTCACGAGCTACGATGTCGACAAGGCGAATGCCCTGCTCGACACGCTCATCCCGAAGCGTGACGACCAGAACTTCCGTTTGGACGAGAAAGGCCGTCGCCTGACGGTGATCTTCGAGATCGACCAGGCACGCGCCGTCTTCCTCGATCTCTTCCAGCTCGTCATCCCCATGTTCCAGGCGGTCGGCATCGATGCGCAGATGCGCACCATGGACCGTTCGCTCTGGGAAACCCGTGTCCGTCAGGGCCGTGATTTCGACGCGACGGCTCACCAGTTCGGTGCGAATGGTGGTGTCGCCGCCATGCTCGACCCGCGCTACTACGTACCGACGGATTCGAATGCAATGTATGCCCCGGCCTGGCAGCTTTGGTATCTCGACCGCAACAACGCCAGTGCCGAGGAGCCACCGGAAGAAACTAAAAAGCAGCTTGAGCTCTACGACAAGCTGAAATCAACCTCAGATGCCGCCGGACAGCAGGAGATCATGAAGCAGATCCTGCAGGGTGCCGCCGACAACTTCTATGTCTTCGGCATATCCCAGCCGCCGGATGGCTACGGCATCGTAAAGAACAGCATGAAGAACATTACCAAAACCATGCCGAACTCCTTCGGCTGGCCGACGCCCGCTCCCACCATGCCGGAGCAGTTCTACAAGGTCTGATGGCCTGCGACAGCAATGATGCATTCCGGGCGCCGGCTCTACCGGTCGGCGCCATGGCCTTCTTTTGCCAATGATTGGATGAGACGATGCTCGACGCCAGAAGACAGAATACCGACACGCTGCGCACGCCGGACTGGTTCAAAACCGCAACGCGCTGGACGCAGCTAACCTTCGTGGAAGACGACCCGGAAAAATACGATCCGGCCTTCTGGGTCGATGTCTTCAAGCGCACGAAATCCAACGCCGTATGCCTTAGCGCCGGCGGCTACATCGCCTACTACCCAAGTGAAGTACCCTATCACTATGTCAGCAAGTATCTGGGCGACAAGGATATTTTCGGCGCGCTCGTTGATGCCGCCCGCAAGCTCGACATGCATGTCATGGCCCGCGTCGACCCGCACGCAATCCATGACGATGCGGCAAAAGCGCATCCCGAATGGGTGATGATCAATGCCGACGGCACGCCGCGCCGGCATTGGGCCTATCCCG
This sequence comes from Rhizobium sp. 01T444, assembly GCF_056398305.1. Lineage (NCBI taxonomy): Bacteria > Pseudomonadati > Pseudomonadota > Alphaproteobacteria > Hyphomicrobiales > Rhizobiaceae > Rhizobium > Rhizobium sp. 01T444. The sequence continues at coordinate 146,868 of NZ_JBFTPD010000002.1, read as the reverse complement.
ATGTCTGGGTCACCAATGCCTATGGTGACTACAACACCGTCTTCATGCCCGAGGTGGTGAAGGAGATCGTCCGCAAATACGATATCGATGCAGTCTTCGCCAATCGCTGGCAGGGCCACGGCGTCGATTACAGCGAAGACAGCGCCCGCCGCTTCAAAGACATGTTCGGCCACGCCCTGCCGAAGAAGGCAGATGCCGATGATCCTGCCTGGCAGAGCTGGTTGCAGTGGCGCCGCCGCGTGCTGACCGACATGATCGCCCAGTGGGATGATGCGGTCAAAGCGATCCGCCCGCATGCGAGCTTCATCCCCAACATGGGCGGCGCATCGCTAATGGAATTCGACCTCTCGGTCATCGCCAAACATTGCCCCTTCCTCGTCGTCGATCATCAGGGCCGCAAGGGTCTCGAACTCGGCTGGTCTGCCGGCCGCAACGGCAAGCGCATTCGCGCCACCTTCCCTGACCGCCCGGTTGTGCTCATCACCTCGATCGGCCCGGAGGAGGAATATCGCTGGAAGGATGCTGTCACTTCGGGCGAGGAAATGCAGCTCTGGATCAATGACGGCACCGCCCACGGCCTCTATGCCTGGTTCACCAAGTTCAACGGCGTCGTGCCCGACAAGCGCTGGGTGGAACCGGTCGCCGATGCTTTCGCCCTGCAGGCAGCTGTCGAGCCAGTCCTTGAAAGCATGTATCCGACGGCCGAAATCGCCGTCATCGACCCTTCGACGACGCTCCGCCATTGGGCGCCGGAAGAGCGCCACAGCGCCGAGAAACACGATCTCGGCTTCTATCACGCCCTCGTCGAAGCCCGTCTGCCCTTCGAGCTTCTCTCGGATCAGGTTCTGACGAAGGAGAACCTTGACCGCTTCAAGCTGATCATCCTCGCCAACGCCTCCTGCCTCTCGGATGCGCAGAACGAAGCGATCCGCGCCTATGTGGAGCGCGGCGGCAGCGTCATCGCATCCTACGAAACCTCGCTGCGCGACGAGTTCGGCAAGCGGCGCAGCGAGTTCGGCCTCTCCGATGTACTGGGCGCAAAATTCGTTTCCGGCCCGCGCGGCATCGTCAAGAACACCTATGTGGCGCTCTCGGGGGATCATCCGGTCAATCAAGGCTATGACGGTGCCGAGCGCATCATGGGCGGTACGCGCCTCATCCATGCCGACCCCACCGGCAATGCGACGACGCCCTTCCTCTATGTTCCCGACTTCCCGGATCTGCCGATGGAAGAGGTCTATCCGCGCAAGGCTCCAGAAGGCGCCGGCGTCATCGCCCGCGAAACCGGCAAGGGTGGCCGCACGGTCTATATCCCCTGGAATATCGGCGAGATCTTCTGGGAAGTCTTCGCCGTCGACCACGGAAAGCTGATCGGCAATGCGGTGCGTTGGGCGCTCGGCAAAACCTCGCGTGTCACCGTCGAAGGCCCTGGCGTCATCGACATGGCGTTGCGCGAGAATGCCGAAGGCGTCGCGCTCAGCCTCTTCAACCTCACCAACCCGATGATGATGAAGGGGCCGATACGCGAAAATTACCCTCTGGCGACGCAGACGGTTTCAGTGGAAATTCCCCCTGGCAAATCGGTGGCGAAGGCATGGCTCATCGTTACCGATCGCGCCGCAAACTTCAGCGTTAAGGATGGCCGCGCACAGGTGGAGGTGCCAGGCATCGAACGGCTGGAGGTGCTGCACCTCACCTGGAAATGAGGTGTTGAGACAAGGAGGAGCGCTTTCGGCCTGCAGGGGCCGAAGGCGGATGGAGATCCGAAGGAAGCGCCTGACCGGGCGCTCTCAACGGGAGGAGAAACATTCCGATGCTTGGTTACATCTTCAAGCGCGTGCTCTACATGATCCCGACACTGTTCGGCATGTCGCTGATCTCGTTCCTGATCATCCAGCTGCCGCCGGGTGACTACCTGACCTCGATGATCGCGACGATGAGCGACAGTGGCCAGGCCGTCGATCCTGCGCAGATCGAGCGGCTGAAAGAGATCTACGGCTTCGACGACCCCTTCTACATCCAGTATCTCAAATGGATGTGGGGCATTGTCAGCCGTGGCGATTTCGGCTGGTCCTTCGAATGGAACCAGCCCGTCTCTGGCCTCATCTGGGCACGCATGGGCTCGACACTGGTCATCTCGCTGCTCAGCCTCCTCTTCGTCTGGATCGTCGCCCTGCCGATCGGCATCTATTCAGCCGTACGCCGCCATTCGATCAGCGACCACGTCTTCACCTTCTTCGGTTTCATTGGATTGGCAGTGCCGAACTTCATCCTGGCGCTGACGCTGATGTATGTCGCCTATCGTTATCTCGGCCAGAGCGTCGGCGGTCTCAATTCGCCCGAATTTGCCGAAGCGCCCTGGAGCCTTGCCAAGGTCGGCGATTTCCTCGCCCATCTCTGGATACCGATCATCATCATCGGCGCCTCGGGCACGGCCGCCCTCATCCGCGTCCTGCGCGCCAACCTGACGGACGAGCTGCACAAGCCCTATGTCATCACCGCCCGCGCCAAGGGCCTGCCGGAATACAAGGTCATTCTCAAATATCCGGTCCGTATCGCGCTCAACCCCTTCGTCTCGGCGATCGGCTGGGTATTGCCACATCTCGTCTCTGGCGTGACGATCACCGCGATCGTGCTGAACCTGCCGACCGCAGGTCCGCTGCTCTTCCGCGCGCTGGTCTCGCAGGACATGTATCTCGCCGGCAGCTTCATCCTGCTGCTGTCAGCGCTGACCCTCGTCGGCATGCTCCTGTCGGACCTGCTGCTCGCGCTGCTCGATCCGCGCATCCGGTTCAATTGAGGAGGCGCCGATGACACACGAAACATTCGCAACCCATACCGGCCCCCTGAGCGTCGTCGCCGACGGCCCCTCGATCAGCCCGCTGAAAGAGGGCAAGACCGTATCGACCGCTGCCGTCGGTCCTTGGCGGCTGATTGCCAGCAAGTTGATCCGCCAGAAAGTGGCGATGGTCGCCGGCGCGATCATTCTCTTTCTCTATCTCGTCGGACTCTTTGCCGAATTCCTGGCACCGTCGCTCCCCGCGACATCAAAGCCGCAATATACCTACGCACCGCCACAGGGCCTCAGCTTCTTCGTCACCAGGCCTGATGGTAGCTCGGAATTCAATTTCCATGTGAAGGGCTACAGGGTTGAGATCGACAAGGTGGCGTTGCGACGCACTTTCGTTGTCGACGACACCAAGGTCGTTCCGATCGGCTTCTTCGTCAGAGGTCCGGCCTACAAGCTCTGGGGTCTGATCCCGATGACCACGCATTTCATCGGTCCGATCAACCCCAATGATCCCATGTACCTGCTCGGCGCCGACCGCCTCGGCCGCGACGTTCTCACCCGGCTGATCTACGGCACCCGCATTTCCATGTCGATCGGCCTCGTTGGCGTTGCCATGTCGTTGGTACTAGGCGTGGTGCTCGGCTCCATCTCTGGCTTCTACGGCGGTTGGGTCGATACGCTGATCCAGCGTGTCATCGAAGTCGTCAGTGCAATGCCCACCATTCCGCTCTGGCTCGGCCTTGCGGCGGCAATCCCGCTGACATGGTCACCGGTCAACGTCTATTTCGTCATCACCATCATCRTCTCGCTACTCGGCTGGACCAGCCTTGCCCGCGAAGTGCGGGGGCGCTTCCTGGCGCTGCGCAGCGAAGATTTCGTCACGGCCGCAAAGCTCGACGGTTCGAGCGAGGCGCGGTTGATCTTCCGCCATATCCTGCCCTCGCTGACAAGCCACATCCTCGCCGTCGTCACCCTTGCCGTGCCGACAATGATCGTTGCCGAGACCTCGCTTTCCTTCCTCGGCATCGGTCTCAAGCCGCCGGTCGTCAGCTGGGGGGTGCTGCTGCAGGATGCCCAGAACATTCGCACGGTCGCAACCGCGCCATGGCTGCTGATGTGGCCGTCTCTCGCGGTCGTCATTGCCGTCCTGTCCTTCAACTTCTTCGGCGACGGCCTGCGCGATGCAGCCGATCCCTATGACAATTGAGGAGGAAGCCATGACCGATCTTCCAAAAGATGTCGTCCTCTCGGTAGAAAATCTCTCGATCGATTTCCGCCTGCGCACGCATATCCTGCATGCTGTCGAAGATGTCAGCTTCCAGCTCAAGCGCGGCCAGACGCTTTGCCTCGTCGGCGAAAGCGGCTCGGGCAAGAGCGTCACCGCCCGCTCTCTGCTGCAGATTGTCGACAAGCCCGGCACGATCGTCGGCGGCCGCATTCTGCTGCGCAACGGCAGCGAGATCACCGACATCGCCACCCTTGCCCCTAGCAGCCGCGCCATGCGGGAGATTCGTGGCCGACGCATCGGCCTCATCTTCCAGGAGCCGATGAGCTCGCTATCACCGGTCCACACGATCGGCTCGCAGATCATCGAGGCGATCCGTCTGCACAGCAATCTCGACAAGAAGGCGGCGCGTGCGCGCATGGTCGAGCTGTTGCGGCAGGTGGAAATCCCCAATCCCGACAAGATGGCCGACCGCTATACGTTCGAATTCTCAGGCGGCATGCGCCAGCGCGCCATGATCGCCATGGCGCTTGCCGGCAATCCCGATATCCTGATCGCCGACGAGCCGACCACCGCTCTCGACGTGACGACACAGGCCGAAATCCTCGACCTGATCAAGCGCCTACAGGTCGATCGCGGCATGGCGATGCTGCTCATCACCCACGATATGGGCATTGTGGCCGAAGTGGCGGATGAAGTCGCCGTCATGCGCTTCGGCCATATTGTCGAGCGCGGCCCGGTCGACGCCATCTATCACGCCGCTACCCATCCCTATACGCGCCAACTGCTGGCCTCGACGGTGAAGCTGACGCATCACGTCGAAGGTCGATTGCCGGCCATCGCCCTCTCAGCGGAAGCGCCGCAGCCGATCATGTCGGTACGCAATCTCGGCAAGACTTTCGGTTGGCATGGCAATGCCAATACGCTGCGTGCCGTCGATGACGCCAATTTCGACCTCTATCGCGGTGAAAACCTCGGCATCGTCGGCGAAAGTGGTTCCGGCAAGACGACGCTCGGCCGCCTGATCCTGCGCACCGTCGAGCCGACGACCGGCACCGTCCTCTATCGCGGCAAGGATGGCAGCGAAACCGATGTCACCAAGCTCGGCAAGAAGGAGCTGCGCAACTTCCATCGCGAAGTCCGCCTCGTCTTCCAGGATCCTTTCGCCTCACTGAACCCGCGCATGACCGTCAAGGAAGTCATCGCCGATCCACTCATCGTCAACGGCCTCGCCAAGGGCAAAGCGCTGGAGGACCGCGTCGCCGAACTGATGCGCCTCGTCGGCCTCGATCCGATGGGCATGGAGCGTTATCCCCACGCCTTTTCGGGCGGTCAGCGCCAGCGCATCGGCATTGCCCGGGCGCTAGCGCTCGATCCTCGCATCATCATCGCCGATGAAGCGACCTCGGCACTCGACGTTTCCATCCGCAGCCAGATCCTCGACCTGCTGCTCGATATCCGCCAGCGGCTGAACCTCAGCTTCATCTTCATTTCGCACGATATTTCCGTGGTACGCTATTTCTGCGACCGCGTGGCCGTCATGCATCGCGGCAAGATCGTCGAACTCGGCGAGGCCGAGCAGATCTGCACCGCGCCGCAGGAAGCCTATACGAAGAGCCTCATTTCAGCCGTTCCCAATCCCGACCCACGCGACAAGCGCATGCTGCACCGGCATCGGTTCGTCGCTCCCGCCAATGCCTGAGGATGTTCCAGTGCCGAAATTTTCCGCCAATCTTTCCTTCCTCTATCAGGATCTTGCCTTTCTGGATCGTTTCGCCGCCGCCGCAAAGGATGGTTTCGGCGCGCTCGAATATCTCGGCCCCTATGCCGAGCCGAAGGAAAAGGTCGCCGATGCGCTCAAGGCAAACGGCCTGAAGCAGGCCCTCTTCAACGTTCCCTCGGGTGACTGGGCCGGTGGCGAACGCGGCATTGCCTGCCTGCCGGATCGTGTCGAGGAATTCCGCAGCGGCATCTCACTCGCCCTCGACTACGCCAAGGCGCTCGAATGCCCGCAGGTCAACGTCATCTCCGGCCTCGTGCCAAAGGGGGCCGATCTCGAAACGCTCGAAAAAGTGCTGGTGGAGAACCTGAAATATGCAGCGCGGCGCACGGCCGATGCGGGTGTGAAGCTGTTGATCGAGCCGATCAACCTGCGCGATATTCCCGGCTTCTTCCTGTCGACGACCGATCATGCCGAGCGCATCCTCGACAAGGTCGGCTCCGACAATCTCTACATCCAGTACGATTTCTACCACATGCAGATCACGCAGGGCGATCTCATCCCAACCTTCACCCGGCTGAAGGACAGGATTGCCCATGTGCAGATCGCCGACAATCCCGGCCGCAACGAACCCGGCACCGGCGAGATCAATTACGGCTTCATCCTCTCCGAACTCGACCGCCTCGGCTATGACGGCTGGGTCGGCTGCGAATACAAGCCGAAGGCCGGCACCAGCGAGGGCCTGACCTGGATGAAACCCTATCGGAAGTGAGCGTGACATGAATATCGGTTTTATCGGACTGGGCGTCATGGGCCGCCCGATGGCGGAACACCTGATCGATGCCGGCCATACGCTGCATCTGAGCCGCGTGAAGGAAGCCTCGCAGCATCTCGTCACCAAGGGCGGCAAGGCAACTGCCAGCGCCAAGGCCGTCGCGGAAGCCTCCGACATCATCATCCTGATGTTGCCGGATACGCCTGATGTCGAAGCGGTCCTCTTCGGCGAGAACGGGGTGGCCGCGGGCCTTTCGGCCGGCAAGCTGGTCATCGATATGAGCTCGATCTCGCCCGTCGCCACCAAGGAGTTCGCGAGGCGCATCGAAGCGCTCGACTGCGATTATGTCGACGCTCCCGTTTCCGGCGGTGAAGTCGGCGCCAAAGCCGCCTCGCTGACGATCATGATCGGCGGCAAGGAAGCAGCCTTTGAGCGCGCCAGGCCGCTGTTTGAAAAGATGGGGAAGAACATCACGCTGGTCGGCGGCGTCGGTGACGGCCAGACGGCCAAGGTCGCCAACCAGATCATCGTAGGCCTCACCATCGAGGCCGTCTCCGAAGCGCTGCTTTTTGCCAAACGCGCCGGCGCCGATCCGGCCAAGGTGCGCGCGGCCCTAATGGGTGGCTTTGCCGCCTCGCGCATTCTCGAAGTACACGGCGAACGCATGGTCAAGGAGACTTTCGAACCGGGCTTCCGCATCCGCCTGCACCGCAAGGACATGACGCTCGCCGTCGATGCGGCTCGCGCGCTCGACCTTTCGCTGCCGAACACGGCCGCCACCCAGCAGCTCATGAATGCCGCGATCGCCAATGGCGATGGTGAACGCGACCATTCCGCCCTTATCCGCACGCTCGACCTCCTCGCCGGAGGGCCGCGCTAGATCAGGACCACCTAGAACACCCGGACGATATCTTCGATTGCCTCCTGCCGGAGCCGTTTCTCCGGACGGCGAAGCCATGTCCGGACATTGATAGAGAAGGACAGGACAATGCTTAGAAACGATATTCAATTCCCCTACGGCGCCGTCTATTTCCGCAAGTCCAATCCGCCGCGCGACGATTGGGAACGCGACTACACGACCGCCGGCGAAGATGGCCTCAACATCTTCCGCCACTGGTTCATGTGGAGCGCGATCGAAGTGGCCCCCGGCGTCTACGACTGGGAGGAATATGACCGCCAGCTCGACCTCGCCGCCAAGAACGGCATCAAGACGGTTATCGCCGAGCTCATTCATGCCGTGCCTGACTGGGCGGTGCGCAAATATGCCGATGCGCTGCAGGTCAATGCCGACGGCACCAGGCTCGGCTCCTATATGGGCGTTTCGGCCGCAACCGGAGGCTTTTCCAACAATGGCGGTGGCGCCGGTGCGCTGACACTGAACTGCCCGGAAGTGAAGGAAGCCGCCGGCAAGTTCCTGACGGCACTCGCCACCCGCTACAAGGACCATCCGGCGATTTACGGTTACGACGTCTGGAACGAGGTCAACTATTCCGCCGATGTCGATTACAGCAGCTATGCCAAGGCCGCGTTCCGCAAATGGCTGGAGAAGAAATACGGCAGCCTGAACGTGCTCGCCAAGGCATGGCATCGCTATAGCTATGCCGAATGGGACGATATCGAGCCGCCGGTCCATATGGCGCCCTACCCTGAATGCATCGACTGGCTGCAGTTCAAGCGCGACAACTTCTATGGCCAGATGCAGTGGCGCATCGATACGATCCGCGCCGTCGACCAGAAGAACGTCATTGCCGCCCACGGCATTTCCGGCGCGATACCAAACATGGCTGCCAATGGCTGCGACGACTGGCTCGCCGCCTCCAAGGTGGAAATCTACGGCTTCACCTGGATCCAGGCCCGCAAGGGCACGGAGCCGTGGAAGACCTGGTACGGCGTCGATATCAACCGCGCCGCTGCCCGCGGCAAGCCTTTCTGGCATGCCGAGCGTCAGGGCGGCCCGCTCTGGCTGCAGCCGCAGGTGATCGGCCGCGACAAGGAAGACGGTCGTGTCGCTGAGCCCGAGGATATCCGCATCTGGAGCATGACCTCCTTTGCCGGCGGCGCTCGCGGCGTCCTGAACCTGCGCTGGCGCCCGCTGCTCGATGGCCCACTCTTTGGCGCCTTCGGTGCCTATGGCATGGACGGCAGCCGCACGCCGCGTTCCGATATGCAAAGCGCGATGGCGAAATGGGCGAATGATCCGGCGCAGAAGGCACTCTGGGACGCAAAGCCTGTTCGTGGTGAGATCGGCATTCTCGTGGTCCCAGAAACACAGGAATGGGATTACCTGCTGAATTACGACCGAAAGGAAAAGCCTTATCCGGAAGCCATGTGGGGCGCCTATCGCGCCTTCCTCGGTCAGGGCTTGCAGCCGGACTGGGTGCATATCGATGATATCGACGCCTACGACTTCCTCTATTTCCCCTACCCGATCATGTTCACCGCCGAGCAGGCATCGCGCCTCAAGGCCTGGGTGGAAAAGGGCGGCACGCTGATTGCCGAAGCCTGCCCCGGCTATTTCGGTGACCGCGGCCATGTCGGTCAAGTACAGCCGAATATGGGCCTCGATGAAGTCTTCGGCGCCCGTGAAGAAGAAGTGGAGTTCATGCCTGATATCGGCAACCGCATCCACTTCAAGTTCGACGAAACCGCCGTCGATGGCGGCGGTCTCCTGCAATCCTACCGCCTGACCGGCGGCACCGGCCGCGGCACCTTCGACGGCGGACGTCTTGCCATCGTCGAAAACCGCTTTGGCGAGGGCCGTACCCTGCTGATCGGCACCAATCCCGCCGCCGCCTTCTATCGCACCGATGGCAAGGCCAACGCCACCTTCTTCGCCGAACTGGTGAAATGGAGCGGCAGGGCGCGTCATGCGACGCTTTCCAATGATGCGGTCTTCGCCCGAATCCACAAGGGCGAGAAGGGAAGCTTCCTCTGGCTGGTCAATCCGACGCGTAAGGTACAGACGACAACAGTCACTCTCGCAGATGGAAAACTGTCGGGCAGCAAGCCCGCCTGGCCGGTGAACCATGCCTATGATGCTGGCCGCATAGAGGTGCCGGCTCGCGACGTATTGATCCTGCCAATCGCCTGACTAGTGGAGGGCAAGCTGTTCGACCCAGCCGCCTTGCGAAAGCGCGGCGCGGTCGAGTTCGCTTTCGATGCGACCGGACTGCATCAGCACGGCCCGGTCGCACATATGCGCAACGACACCGGGATCGTGGCTGACGAGCACGAAGGTCATACCATGCGAAGACTTCAGGTCGTTCAGCAGGTTGAGGATTTCGGCCTGGACCGAGACATCCAGCGCCGAGGTCGGCTCGTCGAGCAGCAGCAGCTTCGGCTTCAAGAGCAGCGCACGCGCAATCGCCACGCGCTGCCGCTGTCCGCCGGAAAGCTGGTGCGGATATCGTCCAGCTGCGGCGGCCGGCAGGCCGACCTGATCGAGCGCGATGCGAACCTCATCCTCGACATTGCGGACGCCCCGCAAGACTAGCGGCTCGCCGAGAATGCGGGAAACGCGATGGCGCGGATGCAGTGACGAATAAGGATCCTGAAACACCATCTGGATATTGGATCGCAACGCGCCGGTAATCTTATGCCCCGGCTGCAGCGCCTCATCGAAGACAGTGATGGAGCCCTGCCAATTGGTGTTCAGCCCGGCAACAGCACGCAGCGCCGTCGTTTTGCCGCAGCCGGAGGGACCGATCAGCCCGAACGTCTCGCCCGGCGCAACGTCGAAGCTGACACCACGCACGGCGGTAAAACCCTTGCCGCTGCTCTGGAAGGTCACGAAAAGATCGGAAACGGAGAGCGCGCTCATGCCTCGTCTCCATAAACCGGCAGCCGCGTCCCGTAAGTCGCAGCCGAAGGCCGCGCCGCCCAGAGCGCCCGCGTATAATCCGATTTCGCATTGGCAAGATCGGCGGACGCCATCTGCTCCTCGATCTTGCCATGCCGCATGACCATGACGCGGTCGGCATAACGCGAGACCTGCTGCAGATCATGGCTGATGAGCAGAAGTCCCATGCCGAGTTCCTCCGTCAGCGACCGCAGCAGCGTCAGGATCTGGTCCTGCAGACCGCGATCCAGAGCCGAGGTCGGCTCGTCGGCAATCAGCAGTTTCGGCCGGTTGATCAACATGGCCGCGATCATCACCCGCTGCCCCATGCCGCCCGAGAGGGAAGCGGGATAGCTGGAATAGATCCGCTTCGGATCCGGAAGACCGACCTTGCCCAGCATATCGAGCGCCCGCTCGCGCCGCTCGGCAGCCGATAGTTTCGTGTGCAGAAGCAGCGCCTCTTCGACCTGCCTGCCGACCTTATGGGCCGGATTCAGCGAATATTTCGGATCCTGCAAAATCAGCCCGAGACCACTACCGCGCAACCTGTTCCAGCCGGACGCGGACAGCGTCGTCAGCTCCTCCCTGTCGAAGGCGAGACGCTTTGCCCTCACCTCGGCCCGACGCGGCAATAGACCCATGATCGCCCGGCCCGTCATCGACTTGCCGGAGCCGGATTCACCGACCAGCGCCACGACCTCGCGACCGACGGAGAAGGAAATGCCATCGACGACACGCACTGGCCCTGCCTCGGATGGAAAGGCGATCGACAGATCCTCGATGGAAAGCAGCGGCTCAGTCATGGCGCGGATCCAGGATATCGCGCAGGCCATCGGCCAGCAGGTTGAAGGCGAAGGAGGTGATCAGGATGGCAAAGCCGGGGACCGCGGCCACCCACCATTGATCGAAGATTACCTGCGTTCCCTCCGATACCATCGAACCCCATTCCGCTGTCGGCGGACGCACCCCGAGACCGAGGAAGCCGAGGCCTGCGGCAGCAAGGATAATGCCCGAGAGATCAAGCGCCAGACGAATGATCGCCGAAGGCAGCACCAGCGGCAGGATGTGCCCCCAGAGTAGCCTTACGCCGTGGATACCAACCATTTCGGCCGCTGCCAGATAATCGCTGCGCCGCAGCGCCGCCGTCTCGACGCGGGCCTGCCGCGCATAGGCGGGCCAGCTTGTCAGCGCCAGCGCCAGCGMACCATTGATCAAGCCCGGCCCCATGATCGCGACAAAGGCGAAGGCCAGTAGCAACCGCGGAAAGGACATGACGATATCGGTGATCCGCATCAGCACGCGCTCGGCCATCCCGCCGAAGAAACCCGAGAGGATGCCGACGAGAATGCCGAGCGGCGCCATCAACAGCACGACCACGAGCACCAGCAGCAGCGTCGGCCGCGCGCCATAGATGATGCGCGACAGAATATCCCGGCCGAAACCATCGGTGCCGAACCAGTGCGCAGCATCAGGCGGCATCAGGCGATTGGCGGTTTCCTGCAGGTTCGGATCATAGGGCGCAATCAGCGGTGCCAGCAGCGCAAGTGCCAGAATGAAGAGCACGACGGCACCGCCCACCGCCGCCGAGGGCGAGCGCAGCATGCGCCGTAGGAAGGATGGGCCGCCGAGCGGCTCTTGGACGATCGCGCTCATCGCTTCCTCCCCGCATCCAGCCGCGCCACGCCGAGATCGGTCAGCGCGTTGAGAAGCACGAAGGAGGCCCCGACGACCAGCGTCGCACCGAGGATCGCCGGCATGTCACCGGCAAACATCGCCGTGGTCAGATACCGGCCGATGCCAGGCCAGGCAAAGACGGTCTCGGTCAGCACTGCGCCTTCCAGCAAGCTTGCATAGGAAAGAGCAATCACTGTCAGCAGCGTCCCGGAAATATTCGGCAGGATATGGATGAAGACGATGCGGCCGAGGCTCGCGCCCTTGGCGCGCGCCGTCGTCACATATTCCTGCCCGAGTTCGGTAAGGATCGCGGCCCGCGTCAGCCGCGAAATAGCGGCGAGCGCATGGAGGGCCAGCACGATCGCCGGCAGTGCCAGGTGCGCCAGCGCGTCGCGAAAGGCACCCGCCTTGCCCGAGATCCAGGTATCAACAAGCGCAAAGCCGGTGACGGATTTGACCGTATATTGAAAGATGACATCCGCCCTGCCCGGCCCCGGCGCCCAGTGCAGTCGGGCATAAAACAGCAGCAGCATCAACAGGCCAAGCCAGAAGATCGGCACGGAATAGCCGAAGAGAGACACGAAACGGGCAAGCCCGTCCACCCATGTCCCCTGCCGCATGGCGGCGGTTATACCGAGCGCAAGACCGATGACGGCACCAAGAATGATCGCCGCCGTCGCAAGCTCGATCGTCGCCGGAAAGGTGCGGGCAATGTCCTTCGCCACCGGCTGGCCGGTCGAGATCGACTGGCCGAAATTGCCAGACAGCGCCGTCTCGACATAGCGGAAAAACTGCACCGGCAGCGGCTGGTCGAGCCCAAGCTCAAGCCGCGCCTGTTCATAGGTCGATTGGCTGGCATGATCGCCGACGAGCTGCAGCGCCGGATCGATCGGCGATAACCGCGTCATTGCGAARGTCACCAGTGCCAGCCCGAAGAGCGTCAGCGCAAAGGACCACAGCCATTTCGAAAGCGACCAGACGAACGACAACTCCCGCCAGCTGTTGCGCTGGCGGGAGTTGGTCATGTCGGCATTATCTGTCGTTGCCGTTTGCGGCACTTATTTTGCTACCTTGTCGTAATAGACCTGGTCTGCGTTCAGGCCCTGGGCATAGTTCTTCACCTTGTCGCTTAGCACGACCTGGTCATTGCCTTGAAGCATGAAAACGAAGGGCGAGCTTGCCTGGATCTTCTTCTGCAGATCCTGATAGAGCGCAGCGCGCTTGGCGGCGTCCTGTTCCTTTACGGCGGCGAGCGTCTCGTCGGTCAGTTCCGGGATCACCCAGCCGGCCTGCTTGGCAACCGTATTGGCCGAGTTGTCCTTGTTGATCGCAAAGGCGCTGGCGTTGGAGTGCGCGTCGAAATAATCCGGGATCCAGTAACGCAGCGTCATCTCGAACTTGCCGGCGCGGCCGCGGGCATAGATGTCGCTCGCAACACCCGGCTGGATATCGAGCGTGATGCCGGCCTGAGCGAAGGTGGACTGCAGCGACTGGGCGATCGACAGGAACGGCTGGTCGTTGAAGACGATGAATTCGATCTTGAACGGCGTCTTGATGCCGCCATCGGCAAGGATCTTCTTTGCCTTCTCGACATCGAGCTTGAAAGGCGTGTCGCTGAGCGCGCCAGGGAAGCCGTTCGGCAGGAAGGCCTGGTGAACGCTGCTCTGGCCGCGCAGCAGGTTCTTGGTGATGCCGTCATAATCGACGAGGTAACGTGCCGCTTCCCAGAAAGCCGGGTTGCCGAGCGTCGGGTTCGCCTTGCTGTTCAGCAGGATATAGTCCTGACGGGCGGAGGGAACGGAGAGCACCTTGATGCCGCTCTTGTCCTTCAGCGCTTCGATCTGGTCGGCAGACAGGCCGCGGCCGATATCGGCATCGCCCTGCTCGACGAGCAGGCGACGTGCGCCGACGTCTGGCACGTTGCGGATGATGACGCTTTCGAGCGTCGGCTTATCGGAAGAATTGGCATTGGCTTGCAGCACCAGCGCCTCATGCGGCGTGTAGGTGGTGATCGTGTAAGCGCCGCTGCCGGCCGAATTGGTCTTCAGCCAAGCATTGCCGAAATCATTGTCCTTGGCCTGCGGCGAAACTGTCTGCTCATCGACGATGGAGGCGATCGGCGCCGTGAGGATCGACAGCGCGAAGCCGGAGCCGACATCCGCCGTCCAGGTGAGCTTGACATGCTTGTCGTCAACCTTGGTGATCGCGGCATCGACATTGTCGGCCTTCCAGCCGAGTTCGTTGAGGATGAAGGCGGGAGATTTGTTGAGTTTCACGGCGCGCGTCAGCGAGAAGATCACGTCCTCAGGGCGAACCGGATTGCCGGACGCGAACTTGGCATCGGAAAGCGCGAATGTCAGGCTCTTGCCATCGCTGCCGGCTTCCCAGGTAGCGGCAAGTGCAGCCTCGATCTTCGTGCCGTCATCGCGGTTGGACCGGACGAGGCGCYGGTAGATGTTGTTGAAGGACTGGACAGTCGTCAACTCGAAGCCTTCGGCCGGGTCGAAGCTGACGGCATCGTCGATGGACTGGGCCACGACGAGCACATTTGCAGGCGTTTCGGCGTGAACAACCGGCGCGCTGAATGCCAGTGCCAGGCTGAAAACAGTGCCGAGCAGCTTGGCGCGGCTGGTAATGATGGACATGGAAAACTCCCCTCGGGTGATGAAAAAGTCAGTTGGTGCCTTCGGCGAAAGCCTCAAGCTCGGGGTCGAAATCGACCTCGACAACATTGATGTAGACGGCAGTAGCAATCATGATGCCGGCAAAGGCCACGAGATCGACGAGCACCTTGGTGTCGTAGCGTGCCTTCAACTCGGCCCAGACATCGGCAGGAATGGCATTGGAATCGGCGACGATTGCCGCGCCAAAACGTTTAAGCAGCTGTTCGGTATCGCTCAACTCCAGGGCATCGGGATTGAACCCGTTCTTGATCAGAGCCCGGCGAAAGAAGGTGATGGCAATGTCGGACTTCAGCGCCTTGGAGATCGAATGCGAGAAGATCCAGATCTCGCGGTCGCTGATGGCAGGATTGAGCTCGGCCCTGAGCGTGAACCATTCGGCATAGATGCGGTGTGCCTGCGGCGAATGCAGCAACGTCCGCTTCATGTTGGTCATGTTGCCGCGAACCCGCACTTCTTCGTCATGCGCCGCGCGAATCTCTTCGGAAGCGGTGTCGTAATCGATATGGGGAAGCTGGCTCATGCGGATTGCTCTTTCTTTGTGCGATAAAGGCTAACGAGGTGGCGAGATATTGTGCAGTCCATATTCATCCAGCTTTTCCGCCTTTTGACGAAAAATATTCCGCCGAACGTTACCGGTAAAAACGAACTTTTCGTCACAGATATATCAGCATTTCGTACCAGGCGTTATTGACATCAGCGCACACAAACGACACGATGAAACCGGTTTCAATCGTGCATAAGGGAGTGATCGTGCGGTTCGACCTTTCGATCCTCTTGCCCCATCTGGGCTTTCTCGCGCAAGGCGCGCTGCTGACGGCGGAGGCCTGCGCCCTGGCGCTGGTCGGCAGCGTCATCATGGGCGCTTTCGTTGCCATTGCGCGCACCTCCTCCTCGGTTCTTCTGCGCAGAATTTCCTTCGTCTACGTCGATATCTTCCGCAACGTCCCCTTCATCGTGCAGCTGTTCTTCTTCTATTACGGCCTGCCGGAGATCGGCATCTATATCGATGCCTTCACCACGGGCGTCGTTGCGTTGTCGATTGCCGGCGGCGCCTATGCCTCCGATGTCATCCGCGCCGGCATTCTGGCGATCGACCAAGGCATCATCGAAGCGGCGGAGGTCAGCGGCCTCTCGCGCCGCGTGATCTTCACCAAGATCGTGTTACCGATCGCGCTCAGAACCTCCGTTCGCCCGCTCGGTTCCGTACTGATCAACATGATCCTGACGTCCTCGATCCTCTCGACCATCACGCTGAACGAACTCACCGGCTCGGCGCAGATCGTCGTTTCGCAGACCTATCGGCCCTTCGAAGTCTATGTTGTGCTGCTCGTCGTCTATGCCATGTTGACCTATCTGGTCTCGCTCGGCATTGCCCTCCTCCACCGCCGCCTGAACCGCGACATGATGGAGGCCGTAGCCTGATGCGCTTCTCCGATTTTACACCCTTCGATATCTGGCTGCTGCTGCAGGGCCTCGGCGTCAGCATCGGCCTGTTCTTCTCGACGTCACTGATCGGCCTGTCGATCGGCACACTCTGGGCGATCTGCCGCTTCTATCGTGTACCGGTGCTGACGCCGGTGATCACCTTTTTTGCCGAACTCCTGAAGAATTCACCTGTTCTGGTGCAACTCTTCCTTGTTTTCTTCGGCCTGCCCGGCCTGTTCCATTTCCGCATCACGCCGACAACGGCTGCGATGATCACGCTGTCGGCCAATTCGGCTGCCTTCGTCTATGTCATCGCGGTCTCGGCCATCGAATCCATCGGTCGCGACCAGATCGAGGCGGCCCGCGTCTTCGGCCTCACCCGCTGGCAGGTGCTGCGCCATGTCGTTGCGCCGCAAGCCATGGCCTTTGCCATCGGCCCGCTGACGGCGCTTCTCGTCAACCAGCTGCAGGTCACTTCGCTGATCTCGGTCATCGGCGTCGTCGATCTCACCAAGATTGGCAACATCCTCAACCTGCGCACGCTGAAGCCCTTCATCGTCTGGACAGTGGTCGGCCTGCTCTATTACGTCTGCGCCAAGCTGCTCGCATGGCTCGGCGCCCGCTTCGAAAACCGCCTCAGGGCGCATGCCGCCTGGAGAGGGCTCTGATATGCTCAAAGTAGAAAATGTCCAGAAGGCCTTCGGTCCTACAACCGTTCTCGATGGCGTCAATCTCACCATCAATCCCGGCGAGGTCGTCTCCATCCTCGGCTCTTCCGGCTCSGGCAAGTCGACGCTGATCCGCTGCATCAACGGCCTGGAAAAATTGAACGGCGGCAGCATCACCGTCGATGATTTCGACGTCAGCAAGCCGAAGGAATTGGCCGAGGCCCGCAAGCGCTCTGGCACCGTCTTCCAGCTCTTCAACCTCTATCCGCATATGACGGTGCTCGGAAACATCACGCTGGCGCCGATCGAAGTGCTGAAGAAGCCTCGTGCAGAAGCAGAAGCCACCGCCCGCGCCCTGCTGCAGTCCGTCGGCCTAGGCGATCGGGCCGAAGCCTATCCGGCCCAGCTCTCCGGCGGCCAGCGCCAGCGCGTCGGCATCTGCCGGGCGCTTGCCATGCAGCCGCGCTATCTGCTGCTCGATGAAGTCACCAGCGCGCTCGACCC
Organism: Rhizobium sp. 01T444; assembly: GCF_056398305.1. NCBI lineage: Bacteria > Pseudomonadati > Pseudomonadota > Alphaproteobacteria > Hyphomicrobiales > Rhizobiaceae > Rhizobium > Rhizobium sp. 01T444. The sequence goes on along the minus strand of NZ_JBFTPD010000002.1, from coordinate 129,564 downwards.
GGAAATGACATCGGAAGTCCTTGCGATCCTCGCCAAGCTGGCGACCGAGGGCACGACCATGCTCTTCGTCACCCACGAAATCGAATTCGCCCGGCAGATTTCCAACCGCATCGTCTTCCTCGACAAGGGCAAGTTGCTCGTCGACCTGCCGACGGCGGATTTCTTCGCCGCCGAGGGCGGTATGGCCAACTCCCGTATCGCCCAATTCCTGTCCAAAATGCGCAAAGATTAGAGGTATTCATGCTGCTCTTGGCCAATAAAGAAGCCTGGCCCGGTTTCCCGACGACGGTGCAGATGCTGCGCGAAGGCGCCATCAGCCTCGACGCCATGGTCGCCGGCATCAGCAAGGTGGAAAGCGAAGTCCAGGTGCGCAGCGTCGGTTACGGCGGCTGGCCGAACATGCTCGGCAACATGGAACTCGACGCCGCCGTCATGGATGGCAACACGCGTGACGTCGGCACCGTCGGCGCCGTGCCGAACACATTGCCCGTCGCCCGCCTCGCCCATGAGGTGATGAAACGCCTGCCGCATGTGATGCTGACTGGCGACGGCGCGCGCCGCTTTGCCAGTGAAATCGGTTTCTCCGAAGACGATGTGCTGTTCGAAGACAGCAAGCGCGTCTGGTGGGAGCGGCTGGAAAAGGAACTTTCGCCGGACGAATTGGCGAAATTCCCCAATATCCCGCTGGCGCCGCTGAGCCGCGCCATCACCGATCCCGAGCGTGTGCGTGACACGACCGTCTTCCTGTCGGCCGATCCGGCACGCGGCATCCACGCTGCGACGTCCACCTCCGGCTGGGCCTGGAAATATCCCGGCCGCCTCGGCGATAGCCCCATTCCCGGCGCCGGCTTCTATGCCGACAGCCGTTACGGCGCGGCCGCCTGCACCCATACCGGCGAAATGACCATGCGCTGCTCGACTGCGCGCACCGTCGTGCTCGCGCTCAAATTCGGCTATTCGCTTTCCGACGCCGTCAAGCTGGCCGTCGAGGAGCTCAACGAACTTTCCTCTGGTTTCCTGGCCGGCGTGGTCATCCACGCCGTCGATGCCAAGGGGAACCATGAGGTCGTGAATTTCAGATGCGAGGGCGAAATCCGCTACTGGCTCTGGGAGGACTCGATGCCCGAACCGGAACTCCGGGCAGCGAAACTGGCATAATCAAGAAGAGGGAAATGGAACCATGAAACGCATTCTCACAGCCATTGCCGCGCTGGCCGTCGTTGCCAGCTCTGCGCTTTCATCCTTTGCCGGCATGATCGACGACATCCGCTCGCGCGGCGTCGTTCGCATCGGCGTATCGCTCGGCGGTGAGCCGATCGGCTTCCGCGACGCGCAGAACAACCCGGTCGGCTATGACGTCGACGTTGCCACTCGCCTGGCCGAAAAGCTCGGCGTACCGGTCGAATTCACCGACGTCTCGGGCGACGCCCGCATCTCCATGCTGGTCTCCGGCCAGATCGACGTCGCGATCGCCAACACCTCGGCTACGCTCGAGCGCGCCAAGGTCGTCAATTTCTCGATCCCCTATAACCGCGCCGGCCTGCGCGTCATCGTCCAGAAGGACTCCGGCATCAAGGAGCTGAAGGATCTCGCTGGCAAGAAGGTCGTCGTCGGCCGTGGCACCACGGGTGAAACCTTCCTCAAGTCCGCCGTTCCGGATGCGCAGCTCGTCTATGTCGACCAGTTCGCGCCCGATGGCGTCCTGCAGCTTCAGCAGAAGCGTGTCGATGCGGCAATCGAAGACTCCTCGCTGCTCGACTATCTCGCCACCAAGAACCCGACGCTGGTCACCCTTGCCGGCCTCTATTCCAACGACCCGATCGGCATGGCTGTTGCCAAGGGCGATCCGGAATTCGTTCGCTGGCTCGATATGTTCGTCTCAGACTACATCCAGTCGGGCGCCTATGAAGCCAATTACAAGAAGTGGTGGGGTGCCGAAGCCAACCCGCCGGCTCTGAACCCGCAGTGGTAAGACAATCCTCACAGGCCGCCTTCGGGCGGCCTGTTTGCTATCAGGAGGTTAACCGCGGAAAATAGGTCGTTGGCACGATGACCGGCGGCTGGCCGGGGTGAAAATCGCCGGGATTTGCGATGAAATCGACGACGTGCTCGACATAGACGCCTTTGTTGTAACCGATCGAGGAAATCGGATAGGCGTCGAAATCGGTGAGCGAGAGATTGTCGAAACCATAGAGCCGGAAACGTGTCGGCCGGTTGCCGGGAAAATCGGCACGGCAGACATCGAGAATGCCCATGGCCATCGCATCGGACGTGCAGAAAATTGCATCCGGGCAACCCGCGCCGGTCAGCTCCGCAGCCGCCGCGTGGCCGCTCTCATAGGAATAGTCGCCTTGCACCGTGCGCACCAGCTCTATGCCATTCTCCGCGAAGGCCTGTCTGTAGAAGCCGATGCGCGCGTGCTCCATCGGCGACGACGAACGGCCGGTGACGAGACCTGCCCGCTTCACGCCCTTCTTGGCGGCATCAGCGACGGCTTCGGCAATGCCGCTGCCTTCATCGGGAATAACGACGGGCGAAAGATCGTCATGAAGACCGTTCAGCATGACGACGAGATCGGAGCGGAACATGCGYCGGACCGTGGGCGCATCCGCAAAATCCGAAAAGACCAGTGCCGCATCGACATGATAGGCGACGCCGTTGCGCAGGAATTCCTCGACGCGGGCGACAGAACCGATGCGGATCATGATGACCTGCTTGCCGATCGACTGGATCTGATCGAGCAGCCGGTCGAAAAGATCGAGATCCGAAAGGTCGTGGATATGGTTGACGACGACGGCGACGAGGTTGACCGTCTTGGTCGTCAGGCTTTGCGCCAGAAGGTTCGGCTTGTAGCCGAGCTGGGCGGCAGCCTCGACCACCCGCTCGCGCTTGTCGGCAGAAACCGGCCGCGGCTCGTTGGAGAGCGCGCGGCTCGCAACCGCACGCGACACCCCGGCGAGCTTTGCAACATCGGCAATCGTCGGGGCGGCATCGCGGCCATTGTTCTGAGTCATATTCGAGCGCTTTCCAACCTGTCATGGCGTGATAGCGCACAGAAGCGCATCTTCGCTATCGGAAACTTGCAATCATCCACTTTCGCGGCACTGAAACCGGTGCCACCAGCCCTTTTCGCTTCAATGCCAGCTTGAATGGAGGAACTGTATGGCAATCACCCTTTCACCCATAACCCTGCCCGCTTTTGGCCCTGTCAGCGCCGAGCAGCCACAGATCCCGGCGGAGACCTACGCCACCCGCGCCGACGCCGCGCTAAAAGCTGCTGGCACCGATTGGCTGGTGGTCTATGCCGACCGCGAGCACTTCGGCAACATCATGTTCCTCTCCGGCTTCGAGCCACGCTTCGAAGAGGCCCTGCTGTTGCTCGGTCCGAAGGGAAAGCGGGTGATCATCACGGGCAACGAATCCGAGAGCTACACGGTGCTCGCCCGTCTGCCTGGCATCGAGGTGCTGCGAGCCCAGACCTTCAGCCTCATGGGCCAGGACCGCAGCCAGAACCCGCGCCTGGCAGACCGTCTGCGCGACGCCGGCATCGGCAAGGGTAACAGCATCGGCCTCGTCGGCTGGAAGTATCTTTCGGCGGAGGAGGATGAGGATCACGCAAACTGCTTTTTCGTGCCCGACTTCATTGTCTCTGCGCTGCGCCGCTTGGCCGGCAAGATCACCGATGCGACCACCGTTCTCATGCATCCGGAGACCGGCTTGCGTGCCGTCGTCGATGTCGACCAGCTCGCCGCATTCGAATGGGCTTCGGCCCGCTGCTCACGCGCGCTCTGGCGCGTCGTCTCAGGTGTTCGCGAAGGCGACAGCGAGTTCGAGGCACTCGGAAGACTGGGCTATGAAGGCGACCCGCTGAACCTTCACACGATGTTCGCCTCTGTCAGTTCCGGCGAGGCCATCGTCGGCCTGCGCAGCCCGACGGCACGGCGTGTAAAGAAGGGTGACGGCGTGACGACTGCCCTTGGTTACTGGGGCGCCCTCTCCTCCCGCGCCGGCCTGCTGACCGACCATGATGACGCCTTTCTGAAACCCGCCAAGGCCTATTTCGAAGCTCTGATCACCTGGTACGAGACGGCCGATATCGGCACGACCGGTGGCGATCTCTTCACAGCAGTGACCGGGAAACTGAAATCTGCCGGCCTGAACTCGGCGCTCAATCCCGGCCATCTCGGCAGCCACGAGGAATGGCTGCATTCGCCGGTCCGCCCAGGCTCCACCGAACGCCTGCGCTCAGGCATGCCGTTCCAGGTCGACGTCATCCCCGTGCCCATGCCAGCCGGCTGGGCGTTGAACTGCGAGGATACGATCGCCTTTGCAGATGCAAAGCTGAGAGAGGCGATCCGCACGAAGTACCCTGAGATGCACGCCCGTATTGCTGCTCGCCGCGCCTTCACGGCGGATAAGCTCGGCGTCGCCCTGAAAGACAGTATCCTGCCCCTGTCGGACACGCCGCTCTACCTGCCACCCTTCTGGCTGAAAGCGAACCATGTGCTGATCCGCGAATAGCGCGTAAAGGATCGACGGCCCTTGGCTGTCGATCCGACCTTACCTAAATTCAGCTTGAAAGCAGGAGGAGCGGCATGAGCGACGATCACAAGCATATCGACTGGCGCGAACATGGCGTGAAGGTTATTCCCGGCAATGCGCTCGATCCGAATACGGCGCAGACGCCGGGCATGAACCGCGCGACCGCTATCAACAATGCGCGCGCCGGGGCCGAAAAGATCTGGGCCGGCACAGTGACGATCCATGCCAATGCCAAGACCGGCGCCCATCATCACGGCGATCTCGAAAGCATCATCTATGTGGTGAAAGGCAAAGCCCGCATGCGCTGGGGCGAAAACCTCGAATTCACTGCAGAAGCCGGCCCCGGCGATTTCATCTACGTGCCGCCTTTCGTTCCTCATCAGGAAATCAATGCCAACCGTGACGAGACGCTGGAATGCGTGGTCGTGCGCTCGGGCCAGGAACCGGTGGTCGTCAACCTCGACATCGAACCGGTCGAAAAGCCCGAGGACGTGCCGTGGATCGACCCGATCCACCGCCACTAGCTCTCAGGCAGCGGCGAGGATCATCGCTGCACCTTTTTCCGCCACCATCATCGTCGGTGCGTTGATATTGCCGGCCGTGATGTTCGGGAAGACCGAGGCATCGACGATCCGCAGCCCGGTGATGCCGTGCACCCTCAGGGAGGCGTCAACCACGGATGTCGTGGCATCCGGCCCCATCGAAGCCGATCCGCAGAGGTGGTAGATCGAACCGGAATAGCCGCGGAAATAGGTAAGCAGTTCCTCATCCGTCTGGGCCTCCACCGAAGGCGGCATCTCCACTTCAGTGATCGCCCGCAGGGCCGGCGCTTCCATGATCCGGCGCACCAGCCGGCTGCCCTGAATGACCTCTTCYTCGTCATGCACAGTGCCGAGATARTTCGGCYTGATCTGYGGCGCTTCCGTYATCTCGGGCGAGACGATGCCRACCGTGCCGCGGCTCGTCGGCCKGCAGGAATTGAAGGCGAGMAGRAAACCCGAATAGGGCTCCGGCTTCAGACCTGCCTTCGGATCCGTTGGAATACGATAGGAGAGCGGATTGAAATAAAGCTGGATATTCGGTCGCTCTTCATCCGGGCTGCCACGCAGGAAGGCGCCGGCCTGGTTAACGCTGAGCGCGAGCGGCCCGCGCCGCGTCAGGATATAGCGCAGTGCCTGCCGCGCCTGACCGAACAACGTTCCGAGCTCGTCGTTCAGCGTCGGCACGGTGGAGCGATAGTAGAAGCTGGCACAGAGATGATCCTGCAGGTTCTTGCCGACGGCCGGCAGGTGCCGCAACAGCGGAATGCCCAGGGATTGCAGATGCGCGCCGTCGCCGATGCCGGAGAGCTGCAACAGCTTCGGTGTATCGACCGCACCTGCCGAGAGGATGACTTCCTGTCGGGCCGAGTAGTTTGTTATGCCGCCGGGGCCGATCACTTCGACGCCGGTCGCGCGGGCTTCCGCATCGACGATGATGCGCCTTACCCGGCTGTTGCGCAGGATAGCAAGATTGGGCCGTCCGAGCGCCGGTTTGAGATAGGCGAGCGATGATGAGGAGCGAACGCCGTTCCGCGTATTGATGTCGTAGATGCCGGCGCCTTCGATGCTTTCGCCATTGAAATCCGCGTTCAGCGGCATCTGCAGTTCGGCGCACGCCTCAAGGAAACGGTCGGTAATCGCATGCGATTGGCCGCGCATCGGCGTCACATGGATCGGCCCGCCGCCGCCATGATATTTGCTCTCGCCGCCCGCATGCGTCTCCAACTTGCGGAAGAAAGGCAGCACGTCTTCATAACCCCACCCGAGGTTGCCGGCAGCCTTCCAGTCGTCGAAATCATCAGCCGCGCCGCGCACGAAGATCATCGCATTGATGGAGCCGGAACCGCCCTGCACCTTGCCGCGTGGCGCATAAATGCGACGGCCGTTGAGCGCGRCCTCCGGCTCGCTCCAGTACATCCAGTTGACCTTCGGATCGTAGTAGGAGCGCGCATAGCCAACCGGGACACGAAACCACGGCGAACTGTCATTGCCGCCGGCTTCGATCAGCAGCACATTGTGCCTGCCGCTCTCACTGAGACGTGCGGCTAGAATGCAGCCGGCCGAGCCGGCGCCGACGATGATGTAATCGTATGTCGTCATCTTCGTTCTCAGCCGCGGGCCGGCGCAAATGCCTTCACGTCGGCGGGCTTGTCATCCATTTGCAGATGGAGTCGCTGCCCTTCGTAGGGCGAGTGTTTCGCGACGACATCGAGATTGAGCTCCACGCCCAGCCCCGGCTCGTCTGAGGGGATCAGGTAGCCGTCCTCGAAGCGCAGCGGTGTCTTCAGGATCTCCGCGTAGAAGCCCGAGAAATCGACGATCGCCTCATGGATCAGGAAATTCGGCGAGGAAGCGGCAAGCTGAATACTGGCGGCAGCACCGATAGGACCATTGTAGAGATGCGGCGCGATCTGCGCGTAATAGGCTTCAGCCATGCCCGCGATCTTCTTGGATTCCAGAATGCCGCCGGCGCGCGCCACGTTCATCTGCAGGATGGAGGCCGCACCCGTTTCCAGCACGCGCTGGAACTCGTATTTCGTTGTCAGCCGCTCACCCGTCGAAATGGGGATCGAGGTCTTGCGAGCAACCTCCGCCATCGCCTCTTCCTGGCCGGGAGGCACCGGCTCCTCGAACCAGAGCGGATCATATTTCTCCAGCCGCTGCGCCAACCGGATCGCCGAGGACGGCACCATCTGCCCATGCGTGCCGAAGAGCAGATCGGCACTGCTGCCGACGGCCTCGCGAATCTTGGCGCAGAACTCCTCGCAGCGGTCCATGACGCCGAGCGAAACCTGATGGCCGGAATAGGCGGTATAGGGACCGGCCGGATCGAACTTGACGGCGGTAAAGCCCATCTCGACCATCTTCACCGCGCATTCGGCGGCAAGATCCGGATCGTTATAGTCATATTCGCCGGCGGCATTCTTCGGATAGAGATAGGTATAGGCGCGCAGCTTCTCGTGCACGCGCCCGCCGATCAGCTTGTGCACCGGCTTGCCGGCGGCCTTGCCGATAATGTCCCAGCAGGCGATCTCCAGGCCGGAGACGATGCCCATCATCGTCGGATCCGGCCGCTGGGTAAAACCGCTCGAATAGGCAAGCCGCCAGAAGCGCTCGATATCATGCGGATCGTGACCGAGCAGGTATCGCTGGAAGACATCCTCGATCAGAGGCACCAATGCCCTCGGATGGAAGGCAGTCGAGTAGATTTCCCCGACACCCTCGATACCGTCGGCCGTCGTCAGCCGCACGAAGATCCAGTACATGCCGCCGATATGTGGCGGCGGGACGGCGACGACATGGGTGGAAAGCGATGCGATCTGCATGGCCATTATCCTCAGTGCTTGAGTATGACGAGGCGTGTCTGCGTGAATTCGAGCATGCCGTGTTTGCCGTCATCGCCGCCGAGACCGGAGCGCTTCCAGCCGGCGTGATAGCCCTGATAGGGATCTGCCGGAAAACGGTTGACGTAGAATTCACCAGCCTCGATCGCGTCGGAAAAGCGCATGATCGTGCGGTGATTGTTGGTGAAGAGCACCGAGCTCAGACCGAACTGATGATCATTGGCAAGCGCCAGCGCCTCCTCGGTCGTGTCATAGGCGACGACTGGCAGAACCGGCCCGAATATTTCCTCGACAATGATCTCCATGTCCTGACGGCAATTGGACAGCAGCGTCGGCGGATAGAAGAAGCCGGCGCTTTCAGGCAGGATACCACCCGCCTCGATGCGCGCGCCCTGCTCCACGGCCTTCAGGACGGCCTTGTGCACATTCGTCTGCGCAGACTTGGTGGCGAGCGGCCCGACGCGAGACGCATCGACTGAGCGGTCGCCGAAGGCGCGTACAGCAAAACCGGCCTTCAGCTTGGCAAGCAGCGCATCATGGATGGAGCGATGAACATAAACACGCTCCGGCGCGGTGCAGAGCTGACCGCAATGATTGGTCTTGGCGGCGACGAGCTGGGCGGCAACAGCATCGAGATCGGCATCCGGCTCGATGATAACGGGCGTCTTGCCGCCGAGTTCCAGCGACGGCTTGGCGATGTTCGCCTTGCAATAGTCAAGCACGACCCGGCCCGCCTGCAGGCTGCCGGTCAGGGTGATCATTCCCACCTTGGGATGGGTGCAAAGTGTGGCCGCAACCTCGTGCGACATGGTGAGAATGTTGATAAGCCCCGCGGGCAGTCCCGCCTCAGCCACGGCTTTGGCAATCTCGAAACCCGAGGTTGGCGTCGAATTGCTCGGGCGCACGACGACGGCATTGCCGGCAATCAGCGCCGGCGCAATCTTCCGCACCAGCGTATAGATCGGGAAGTTAAAGGGTATCAGGCAGGCAACAACACCGATCGCCTCGCGCTTCAGAAGCAGCGTCTCATTGGTATTGTCGCTCGGAATGATCTCGCCCTCGATGCGCCGCGCCCATTCGGCGTGGTAGCGCATCAGCTCGGCGCCATAGATCGCCTCGCCCGTCGCATCGGCAAGGCTCTTGCCGGATTCAAGCGCCAATGCCGCGCCGATCTTTCCCGCCCGCTGTTCGATGACGGCAGCGAGCTTCCGCAGCCCGTCGCCGCGCGCAATCGCCGGCAGCGCCCGCCATTCCTTCTGTGCCTTCGCCGCGGCCTCGACGGCCTCGATAGCCTCGGCTGCAGTCGCCGAAGGTACCTTGGCGAATTGAGCTTCCGTTGCCGGATTGAGCACCGGCACCAGCGTGCCGGAAGACCGGAATTCTCCGGCGATGAAATTGCGATATTCCGTCATGACGGTATCCTCAGGACAATAGCTAACCACGCGCATGCCGGCCTCTGCCGACCATGCGTTGAAACGAAACGGTGTGCCGTCGCCCGGAAGCGGCGGCTAGAACGTGCTGCGGCCCGGCGCCGCTTCTAGAAGTGTTCTCGTATAGGGATGCGTCGGCGCCTGCAGCACCTGGGCCGCACTGCCGCGCTCGACGATTTCACCCTTCTGCATCACCACGATCTCGTCGCTGATCTGGGCAGCAACGCGCAGGTCGTGGGTGATGAAGACGATGGCGAGCTGCAGCTTCTCCTGCAGCTCGCGAAGCAATTTCAGGACCTGTGCCTGCACGGAGACGTCGAGCGCCGAAACACTCTCGTCCGCGATCAGCACATCCGGCCGCATGGCAAGCGCCCGGGCAATGCCGATGCGCTGGCGCTGCCCGCCGGAAAAGGCCGATGGCTTGCGCCAATAGGCACTCTTCTGCAGACCGACGAGATCGAGCAGCTCTTCCGCCCGACGCCGCGCCTCCCCTGCTTCCATGCCGGCGAGCTGGGCGGAGCGTGCAATCATCGGCCCGACGCGACGGCGCGGATTGAGCGAGCCGAATGGATCCTGGAAAATCATCTGGATCGACCGCCGCCGGGCGCGCAACGGCGCCGGCGCAAGGCCGAGAAGATCGGCGCCCGCCACTTCCACCCGGCCGCTCTTCGGCTCGATCAGGCGGATCATCGCCTTGGCAAGGGTAGACTTGCCGCAGCCGGATTCACCGACGATGGAGACCACGCGGCCCGGCGACAGGCTGAGCTCCACATGTTTCAAAACCTGGACGCTGCCGTAGGAATGCTGCAAGTCGTGCACGGCAAGCACCGGCGCTTCACCCTGCGGAGGAGCCGGACGATCGTGCGGCTTCAGGCTCGGCACGGCGGCGATGAGCTCTTTGGTGTAGGGATGGTTCGGCGCTGTCAGCACCTGTCTTGCCTCGCCGATCTCGACGATCTCGCCGTAGCGCATGACGGCCACGCGGTCGGCAATATCGGCAACGACACCGAAGTCATGCGTAATGAAGAGAATGCCATGGTCGTGCATATTGCGAAGCTCGCGCACGAGCTTCAGCACCTGCGCCTGCGTCGTGACGTCGAGCGCAGTCGTTGGCTCGTCCGCAATCAGCACACGCGGGTTCATGGCAAGCGCCATGGCGATGACGACACGCTGGCACTGGCCGCCGGAGAGCTCATGCGGATAGGCCTTAAGGATACGATCAGGGTTCGGCAGATGCATGGATTCGATCAGCGCGCGGGCACGCTTTTTGCGCTCGGCGGCATCGAAATCCGAATGCAGCTCGAAGACTTCCTCAATCTGCGCCGAAACCGTCATCGCCGGATTGAGCGAGGCGATCGGCTCCTGGAAGATCATGGCGATATCACTGCCCCTGACGGCGCGGAAAGCCCTCTCGGAGAGGCCGACGAGATCGGTATCGCCGAGCATCACTTTGCCGCCCGCAATCTTCAGCCCCTCCGGTACGGCCCCCATCAATGCGGCCGACAGAACCGACTTGCCGGACCCGGATTCCCCGACAACGCAGAGAATTTCACGCGGCCTGAGATCGAAGCACGCCGCCTTGACGGCATAGGGCCTGTCGGCGCCCTTCGGCAGCGCGACACTCAGATTTTCGACCCGAAGGATCGGTTGGCTTTCGTTGCTGCTCATGCACGCCTCCCCTGCGCTTCCGAGACTTCTCGCAATCCGTCTGCCAGCAGGCTCAAGCCCAGCATCAGCGACGAGATCGCAAGGCATGGAAAGATGACGAGATGCGGGAAGGCGATCGCCATGGCGCGGCCTTCATTGACCATCGTACCCCAGTCCGGCGTTGGTGGCGGCAGGCCGAGGCCGAGGAAGCCGAGCGTGCCGATGGTGATCGCCGTGTAGCCGAGGCGCAAGCAGAAATCGACTGCGAGCGGGCCGCTGGCATTGGGCAGAATATCGAAGAGCATGATGCGCCAGGTGCTTTCGCCCTGTGTCACCGCAGACGCCACGAAGTCGCGGCTCGACACATCGATGGTAATGCCGCGCACGATGCGGAAGATCGCCGGCGCACTACCGAAGGTGACCGCAAGCACGATGTTGAATGGCGAGGAGCCGACAACGACGATGATGACGATATAAAGCACCAGAACCGGGAAGGAGAGCACCACATTGGCGATGTAGGACAGGACCGCATCGATCCAGCCGCGCCAGTAGCCGGCGATAAGACCGAGCGCCACGCCGACCACATAGGCAGTCACGGTCGCAAGCGTCGAGAACACCACGACAGTGCGTGCGCCATAGATCAGGCGTGAGAGGATATCGCGGCCGAGCTTGTCGGTGCCGAGCCAGAATACGCCGCCTGTCGGAGCGGCAGTACCGGGCTTTGCCAGTGGCAACAGCGTGCGGATCGGATCGAAGGGCGCAAGGATTGGCGCAAAGATCGCCACCAGCAGCCAGCCAATCGTCAGGAATCCGCCGATCAGCACGACCGGATTGGTGAGATAGGGTGTTACAGCTTTCCGCATGCCGCCCTCACTTCCGTCCCTTGGCTGCATCGAGCAGCGAGACACGCGGATTGAGCCAGCCATAGGCGAGGTCGGAGAGGATCTGCGTCGCGACGACGACGACGACGCTCACCATCGCGCAGGCTTCGACCAGGCGGATATCGCTATTGAGCGCGGCGTCATAGAGAAGCGTGCCGAAGCCCTTATAGGCATAGAAAACCTCCACGACGATGACGCCCGAGAGCAGCCAGGGAAACTGCAGCATGATGACGGTAACCGGCGTGATCAGCGCATTACGCAGCGCATGGCGCCAGACGATACGCGCCGTGCTGGCGCCCTTCAGTCGCGCCGTGCGGACGTAATGCGTGCCCATGACTTCGATCATCGAGGCGCGGGTGACGCGCGCCAGGTAACCGGTGGAATAGAAGGCGAGCACCAGCACGGGCAGAATGATCTGCTGCAGCGAGAAACCTGATAGCATGGTGCTGGCACCTGGCAGCCAGTGCAGCCAGAAGACGAAGACGGCCGAGAAGAAGACGGCGGAGGCGAAATCCGGGATCGAGGTCGTGGCGATCGCAATGAAAGAGACGATACGATCGAGAACCGAACCCTGACGCATGCCGGCAACGATGCCCGCAAACAGGCCGACGGGCACGATCACCAGCAGCGCACCGCCGGCAAGAATGCCGGAAGCCGCAAGTCGGTCCGGGATAAGCTGCGCAACCGGCGCACGGTAATAGGTGGACATGCCCCAGTCGCCGGTCACGAAGGACCAGAGCCAGCGGCCGTAGCGAATGATGAAGGGGGCATCGTAACCGTTGGCAGTCAGCCACTGGGCGCGCTGAGCTGGCGTCGAGAACTGGCCGAGGACCTTGACGGCGACATCGCCGACATTGACCTCCAGTGCCAGGTAAACGAGCAGCGACACGGTGAACATCACCGCGAGTGCGCTTGCCAGTTTACGAAGAATGAAACGGAAAACGGTCACGAACCACCTCTTTGCCGGGTCGGGGCCGCCGCGATGAGCGGCCCCGCCGAAGATCAAGCCTTGGCGAGCCAGACGCCGTCCATGCGGAAGTAATCCGCCGGATGGAGCACGAAACCGTGGACGGTGGTGGCTGCGGCGCTGAAGCGGTTCGGCCAGTAGGGTTGAATGATGACCCCGGAATCCTGCAGGATCTGCTCGACATCCTTCATGGCTTCGGGACGCTTGGCCGGATCGACGACGGCGAGAGCCTTGTCGAGCGCGGCGTCGAATTCCTTGCTGGCGAAATGGCTCTCGTTCCAGGCACCACCGGAGCGATAGGCAAGATCGAGCGTCATCGCACCGAGCGGACGGTGCGCCCAGTATGTCAGACCGAAGGGAACCTTGTCCCAGATCGGCCAATATTGCGAGGCCGGCAGAACATTGAGCTTGAGCCGGATGCCGGCTTCGGCAAGGTTCTGCTGCAGCACCTGCGCAGTGTCCTGCTCCCAGGTGCCCTGCGTGTTACCAAGCGTCAGCTCAATATCCAGGCCGTCCTTGTGGCCAGCTTCTGCAAGCAGGGCCTTGGCCTTCTCGACATCGCGGGTAACCGCCGGCAGCGCGAAGTAATCGGGCTGAACCGGCGAGACGTGGAAGTTGGCGCCCACTTCGCCCTCGCCACGATAGGCGACGTCGAGCATCTGCTTGTTGTCGGCGGCAAGCTGCACGGCCTTGCGGACGCGAACATCGTCGAACGGCTTCTGATCGGACTGCATGCGCATGACGAGCGTATGTGCCGCCTTGCCGGTCAGGATCTGGATGTTCGGCAGCGACTTCATGAGATCGTATTCGGCGATCGTCGCGCGGTAGATGATATCGATCTGACCGCTCGAAAGCGCTGCGAGATGCGTGGTGATATCGGTGCCGAGGTCGATGTACTGGATGCCATCGAGATGAACAGGCGTGCCCCAGTAATCCGCGCGCTTGGAGAACACGGCCTGACGGCCGACTTCATAACTTTCCAGCTTGAAGGGACCGGTACCAACAGGATTGGCCGGCCAGTTGGCGCCGCCCTTGACGAAATCGCGGTGCAACATCGGGCAGGTGTAGGAGTAGAGCTGTTCGGGCAGCGAGGAAACCGCGCGCGACAGCGTGATGCGGACCGCATGGTCGCCGGTCTTTTCCACCTTCTCGACGGCCGAGAAAGCGGTCTTGTTGGAAGACTGCGAGTCCGGAGCGATCCAGCGCTGAATATTGAAGATCACGTCTTCGGGCGTGAAGGCATCGCCATTCGACCACTTGGCGCGCTCGTCCAGCTCGAAATCCCAGGTCTTGAGATCGGCAGACGGCGTCCAGCTCTTGGCGAGATAGGGATGGGTGACGTTGTCGGCATCGACAAAGGTCAGGAATTCGAGGCTGTTGCGATAGAGGTTCGAAGCCTCGATCCAGCTCGTCATCATTGGATCGGTCAGTTCCTGGATCTGGCAGCCGAAACGCAGCGTACCGCCATCAGTAGGCGTTTCCTGCGCAAGAGCCGGCTTGCTGTCACCGAGGAAGGCGCTGGCGGAGGCCGCCGTCACACCGAGCCAGGCGACGGCACGCAGGAAACCGCGGCGATCGATCTTGCCGGCACGGACCTGTTCGCACAGTTCCGGCACGGAGGGATGCAGCGGGTTGCCGCTGTTAGTTTTCAATTCAGTCATGATCTGCCTCCTCCTTGAATGGCAGTATGGTCGCTATCAGACACCCTCTGTGCCAGACACGATGCGCAGGGCGGGCTTTTCACCGTCGTTCACCATACGATTGCTAAAGCGGCTGATGATCCAGGATCGAAACCCTGCAATCAGAGGATCCACCAGCCCTTCCGCATCGGTCTTCAGGTAATAGCCGAAGCCTTCGTAATAGTGTGCGGTGACCGGCGCAACCAAGCGGCCGCTTTCTATTTCCTCCCGAAACAGCGCCGGGTCCGCCAGTACCAGGCCCTGCCCAGACAAGGCGTACTGAACCCCGAGGCTGGCGCTGTCGAATGTCACGCCGCGCGCCACGGAAACCCCGCCGAGACCGTTCTGCACAAGGAAGCGCTGCCAGGTGAGGTAGGGCTCCATGTCGAYGATCTTGATGTGGATGATCTCGTTTGCTCCAATGAAGGCCGCAAGGTCCGAAACCGCTCCCTGCATCAGATCGGCCGGCACCAGATCAGGATGGCACAGGATCGTCGGCCGCTCCTCCCAGAGCAGGTCGGTGACCCATTCATCGACGGCCGGCCGCGTATAGACGACCGCCACGTCGAATTCGCTGTCCGGCACCCCGTAGGGCGTCGAAACCTCCAGAAGCACTTCCGGGAAACTGCGCCGGAAATCCGTCAACAGCGGCACGGTAAGCTTCATCGCAAAGCTCGGCGGCAGGTTGATGCGCAGCTTGCGCTGGCGCTGTTCCTCCGGCGCGCAGACTTCCTTCAGCGCCTGCTCTATACGGTCGAAACCCTTGCCGATACCGGCCGCGAGCGAGCGTCCGTCATCCGTCAGCGTTGTGGCCTTGTGCCCGCGTTCGAAAAGCTTGCGCCCGATGCTCTCTTCCAGACCGATGACATGCCGCGAAAGCGCGCTCTGCGAAATATTGAGCGCTGCGGCCGCCGCCGTGAAGCTGCCGTGATGCGCAACAGCCTCGAAGGCCCGGAGCGCGTTCAGCGGCAACCGGCGGCGATCGACCGCCGGCTCCTTCTTCGTCTGTGGAGAGCGATCCTCCGTCATTATCCCGCAAGCCCGCCGAACAGGACGTATTTGCTCTCGAGATATTCATCGAGCCCTTCGCTGGCACCTTCACGGCCAAGGCCAGACTGCTTGACGCCGCCGAATGGCGCAACTTCCGTCGAGATCACACCCTCGTTGATGCCAACCATGCCCGCTTCCAGCGCTTCGGCGACACGCCATGCGCGGCCGAGATTCTGGGTGAAGAAATAGGCCGAGAGGCCGGTTTCCGTATCATTGGCGAGGGCGATCGCCTCTTCCTCACCCTTGAAGCGGAAGAGACCAGCGACCGGGCCGAAGGTCTCTTCGGTCGCAAGCGCCATATCCTTCGTCATGCCGGTGAGCACGGTCGGCGCGTAGAACAGGCCGCCGCGCTCGTGCTGCTTGCCGCCTGTCAGCACCTTGGCGCCCTTTTCGACGGCGTCGGTCACATGCCGCTCGACCTTCATCAGCGCCGGCGCATTGATGAGCGGACCCTGAGCCACGCCATCCTCGACGCCGGGCGCGACCTTCATGGCCGCGACGGCCTTGGCAAGCGCCTCGGCGTAGCGGTCATAAATGCCGTCCTCGACGAGGATACGGTTCGCGCAGACGCAGGTCTGTCCCGTATTGCGGAATTTGGAGGCGATCGTGCCGCGCACCGCCTGATCGATATCGGCATCGTCGAAGACGATCAGCGGCGCATTCCCGCCGAGTTCAAGGCTGATGCGCTTCACCGTATCGGCGCTCTGGCGCATGAGCAGCTTGCCGGTCGCCGTCGATCCCGTGAACGAGAACTTGCGCACGACGGGGCTCTTCATCCAGACGACGACGACATCGGCCGGCGACTTCGTCGTCACCACGCTGACCACACCAGCGGGAACGCCGGCCTGTTCGCCGAGACGGGCAAGCGCCAGAGCCGAAAGCGGCGTATCTTCCGCCGGCTTGATGATGATGGTGCAGCCGGCAGCAAGTGCGGGACCGACCTTGCGGGTAATCATCGCCAGAGGGAAGTTCCATGGCGTTACAGCCGCGACGACACCGACAGGCTCCTTCATCACGACGATGCGCGCATCGACCTTGTGCGACGGCACGACGCCACCATGCGAGCGGCGGCCTTCCTCGGCAAACCAGGTGAGGAAACCGGCCGCATAGGCGACCTCGCCACGCGCTTCAGCGAGCGGCTTGCCCTGCTCAGCCGTCAACAATCGGGCGAGGTCTTCCTGATTGGCAAGCATCAGATCCGCCCAGCGTCGCAGCACGGCAGAACGCTCCGAAGCGAGCGTCTTGCGCCAGGTCTTGAAGGCCTTCGCTGCGGCGTCGATCGCCTGCTGCGCTTCCGCCGCACCGCAATCCGGCACGGTCGCAAGCTCGCTGCCATCGGCGGGATTGAGCACGGCAAAGCGCTTGCTGTCAGCAGCACTTCCCCAGCCTCCACCGATCAGCGCATTGTCTTCGACAAGCTTCATATCAGGCGACCTTCGGCGTGAAGAAAGGATTGCCGACCGTTGCCACGCCTTCGGCAAGCTCGGCACGCGACGGCCAGCCCTTCAGCAAAGCGCGCTTGGCGGCAAGATGCGTTGCAGCCTTGTTATTATGATATACCTCTTCGGCGTCGTTGGCCGAAGGATTGACCCAGACGGCGGCAATCGCGACCCAGTCATCTTCAGCTTCCGCCGGCAGCGAACCATCGAGCAGCGCTGCAGTAATACCGGCGGCGACACCGGCCTGCGCCGGACCCCAGGTCATCAGCTCATGCGACGAACCCGATTCCATCACCGCCTTGGCGATGAAGAGCGTCACCGGCTTTGCCGGCAGGTTTGGCTTCAGCACTGCCTGGAACGGCAGGTGGCCAGGACCGGGACTCGCTGCCGCCCCGGCGAGCGCGCCGGAAATCGGGCCGTTCTTCGGGCCGATGTAGAGATTGATATGGGCAGCGTTCGGGCCGGAACCCTCGAAGCCTTCACCAATATAAAGCATTGAAATCTCCAGTAGCGATGCGAGTCGAACCCATTATGCCTTCGAAAGGGCGCGCGGGCGACGGACCGGGTTATAGTCATTGATCATGTCGCGCGGGCGGTAGGGCTCTTCCAGGAAGGCACGCTCTTCGCCCGTCAGCTCGATCGCAGCCGCTTCGATGGCAGCAGTGACATGCTCGGGGCTCTCCGTGCCGACGATTGGAACCGTGCTGTTGCCGGAACCGATGACCCAGGCTTGGGCGATCTGGCTGGCCGTCTTGTCGCGCTTGGCAGCGATCTCGTTGACGCGCTTGGCGATCTCCTGGTCGATCTCATCGCCGAACCAGTCGAGATAGAGGTCATGGGCGATGCGCGGCGCCGAGCCGCCGCCGGCGAGATAACCGCGGGCGAGCGGCGAAAAGGTCGTGACCGCAATGCCCTCATCCTGACAGTAAGGCATCATCTCGCGCTCTTCCTCCCGGTAGAGCAGCGAATACTGGCACTGCATGTTGACGAACCGCGTCCAGCCATTCTTGTCGGCGACATGGTTCATCTTGGCGAACTGCCAGGAATACATGGTGGAAGCGCCGATGTAGCGTACCTTGCCCGACTTCACGATGTCATGCAGAGCGTTCATCGTTTCTTCGATGGGTGTTTCCGGATCGAAGGCGTGGATGACGTAAAGGTCGACATAGTCGGTGCCCATCTGCTTCAGCGATTTGTCGATGGAGGCCATCAGATGCTTGCGCGACAGGCCCTTGTCGTTCGGATCGTCGCTCATCGGATAGAAGGCCTTGGTGGCGAGCACCAGCTTTTCGCGTTCCGTCAGCGACAGCAGTGTGCGGGCCACGACCTGCTCGTTGACGCCGGTCGAATACCAGTCCGCCATGTCGAAGAAATTGATACCGACATCGAGCGCCTTCTTCAGGATTGGCACCGATTTTTCTTCGTCCAACACCCAACCCTTCCACTTGGATGTCCCGATACCCATGGTACCAAGGCAAAGCGACGAAACCTTCAGGCCGGTCTGGCCAAAGCGCACATATTCCACAGCAATGTCCTAAAAGTGTTTCTCCCTCCTAAGACTATGCCGTGGCGACACTATTGTGACAAATAGGTTTATTCGATGCGGCTATCTCAAAATGAGATGGCGCCATCAACCGCCCGCAGGGGCCTGTGCCGCAGGCTTTTCCCTTGCGGACCTGATGTCCAGCAGCACCGCGACGAGCCCGTAAACCGCAGCAAGTATCCACAGCGTAAGGAACGGTTCCCTGACCGCCTGAAGCGGAGCGCCGAGCTGCGACACCTCGACGATGCCGTTGATGGCACTTGTGCTTGGCAGCAGAACGGTCAGCGCCCGCAACGGCTCGGGTATGGCTTCGCTCGGCCATGAAAAACCGGCAAGGAACATGAAAGGCAACCCGAGCGTGGCGCAGACGAGCTGAACGACGAGCGGCTTGCGGAACAGGGAGGCAATCACCATCCCGAGCGTGGCAACTGCCAGAACGAACGGCAGGCAGAAAGCAAAGATCGTCAGCAAACCACCCAACCGCGGAATGCCGTAAAGGTAAGGCAGCACGATCAGATAGAATGGCAATACAATCGCCTCGATAACGAGATAGGCAAGCAGCCTGCCGCCGACGCGGGCAAAGGGGCCGGCCGCCGAGGCGGCAGGATCCCGCGCCGCCGCATCATTGCCGATCGTCCCAAGCAGGCCAACGCCGATCAGCAGCGTTTGCTGCAGGATCAGAACAAAGGCTGCAGGCAGGATATAGGTCGCATAGCCGCCCTGCGGATTGAACAGTGCGACCGTCGTCAAAGGCATGGGATCGGGGGCAGCTGCCGCCAATACCGGGTCGATATTGGCCGCAATCAGCCGCGCCGTCTCGATTTCCGCGCCCATGGTCCTCGCAACGGCCACGACGGCGCCGGAAATGCGCTGATAGATCAGGAAATAGCTGGCGTCCCCATAAAGCGCGACCGGCGATTGCCGCCCATGCAGCAGATCACGTTCGAAATATTGCGGGATGACCAGAATGCCGTAAAGCTGGCGTCCTTGCACCGCCCGCTCGGCACTGACCTGATCCGGCAGCATCGCGGCCACTGCGACATCGCTCGACGCATCGATACGGCGCACCAGCTCACGGCTGCTCGTCGTATCGTCGAGATCGACGACGGCGATCGGCACGTCGCGCAGCGCCTCGTTTGCATAGGGCTGTGGGTAATAGAGGGCATAGATTAGTGGCCCGAAGACCAGTACCGCGAGTGCCGGGCGCAGAGTGAGGATGCGGATCAGCTCGATGCGGAAGATCGCCAGCAAGGCCCTCATGGCGTGACCTCCCTCAGCCGCTGCGCCACCTGTCGCTGCCGGCGAATGCGGAACAGTTCCAGCCGCAGCGCCGTCACGATCGCCAGCACCAGAACGAATATGCCGAGCACCATCAAGGGCTTCAGCGACAGATCGACCGGCGTGCCTCGGATCGTCTGATCGATCCTAGCCGTCAGATACCAGGTGCCAGGAATGAGCTCGCCCCACCAGTAGGAGAAGTCGTTCATCGCCAACCGCGGAAAGCCGATGCCCATATAACCGAAGGATGGTGCGAACATCAGCGTGCCGATGCTGATGGCGCTTGCGACCGGCCGCAGGAAAAGCGCCAACAGCACACCGATGAACTGGTTCGCGAGAATGAAGAGCAATCCGGCCACGACGAGGATCCAACGCTCGCCCCTGAGCGGCATGTCGAGCACGCCGAAAAGAATGGCGTCTGAAAGACCGAGAACCACAAGGAAGATCAGTGTGTAGGGTAGCATCTTGCCAGCCATTGCCGGCCACAGACCGCCGCCAAGCCGCCGCAGAATGACGAGACGGTGCGTTGTTTCGGCATCCATACCAACCGTGTAAGCCATGGTGGTAACGATCACCACTTGCAGCAAGGCGGGCATCAGCGCTGCGAGCAGAAAATGCGCATAGTTGAGCGTCGGATTGAAAAGCGGATTGACCTGCACGGGGATCGGCGAAAGATCGGCCTGCGCAATATCGACCGGCTGCCCCTGCGCCGTGCGCAGCGACAGGCGGATGCCGGCGGCCACAGTCGGCACGGCAGCACTGACGCCCCTGAGCGTAAGATTACCTGTTGTCAGCGTCTGCGTATTGTAAAAGAACACCACCTCGGGACGCCGGCCGGCGAAAACATCGCGCTCCAGATTGCGTGGCAGCATCAGTAGTCCGTGAACCTTGCCGGACAGGATCAGCGCACGGCCTTCCGTGAGGTCGCTGACATTGACTGCGACAGCGGTATCCGGCGTCGCATCGACTGCGCGAATAATCGTTCGCGAAAGATCGCTGCCGTCGAGATCGAGCACGGCGATCGGCAGCCGTGTCGCCAGTCCCGCGCTGAAGACGATGGCAAGTACGCCCATCAAGAGCAGCGGCAAGAGCGTCGTCAGGAAAAGCAGAAACGGCCGGCGATAGAACCAGTCGAACTCCCGCCGGAACACCAGGAGGAAGCCGGGACGAAGCCCGCCGGGCGGCTTCATCTCAACGCCCCGCCGGCGGCCAGGAGGCGATGACGCTCATGCCTGGCCGAAGCCCCTCGACGGGATTGACCGGAACGGCGCGTACCTCGAAGGTGCGCAGGTCGAAATCGCCGGTCGCGCGTGTCGCGCGCCAGGTCGCATATTGGCCCTGCGCGTTGATCATCGTCACCTTGACCGGGATTGGACTGCCGGCAAGCGCCGGAACGGTGACGTCAAAACCGTCGCCGACCTTGAGTCCCTTCAGCAGGTCCTCGCGAAGATTGAACGTGAACCAGGGATTCTGCAGGTCGATAATCGAAAACAGCGGCGAACCGGCGCTGAAATTTTCGCCGAGCTCGGCGACGCGCGTCGTCACCTGACCGGAGATCGGCGCATGGATGACCAGTTCTGAAACGTCCACTTGCCGCTGGTTGAGGGACGCACGTGCCTGCTCCACCTGAGCGGCGGCAAGCGCCTTTTCTTCCTTACTGGAACCGGCCGTCGCAAGCCGTGCATTGGCGGCTGCGGATTCCTGCTTGCGGATCGCGGCCTCCAGGTTACGGGCAGTCTGATCGACCTGCGCCTGCGTCGAAGCGCCTGTCGTGATCAACCGCGCCTGACGGGCGGACTCTTCCTGATAAAGCGTGACATCGGCGCTTGCTGCGGCAAGCTCGGCATTGGCCGCATCGATAGTTTCGGGACGCGTGCTGTTGACACGAGTGAGGTCGGCCTCTGAAACGCCGACTGCCGCTTCAGCCAAATGCAGCGCCGCCGTCAATTGCGGGCTTTCCAGTTCGGCAATAACGGTGCCCTTCTCGACATTGTCACCGACATCGGCGTTGAGTTTGAGAATACGGCCAGCGACGCGCGGGCTGATATCGACGCGATTGGCGGAAACCTCGCCCTGCACCACCAGCGGCGGTGGTCGCGTCGCAAACCACAGGAGAACACCAAGAACGACGAGGGCTACAATTCCCACAACTGCCCGAACCATTCCTGCTACCTTCATCGGTGCCCCCGTTCAGATGGAGTGTTCCGGCTGAACTGTGTCTCAGGATTATCCCTCTGGCAATATGACAAGCGCGCTGCGACTCCTTGCACGCCGTAAAGTCGTGATCGTGTCCGAGGAATTTTTACGGTTCTGCTTGCCATCTGCAGCGTCATTATTGCGATAGCGGAAGTCGTCGGAACAAATTTCAATGCCATTCACCAGAGAAACCGACCTGCCGCTTCGTATGGCCGGACCAAAACCTAAGTATAGTTATGTCTCAGGACGCTTGGATTTAACTTGTACTCGTAGCTCGGAACCGACCTGACCATTCACGGTTCCAAGCTGGTGGCACCGCCCCTTGCCACCTCTAGGGCAGGCGTCCCCCTCCGCCGAAGCCCTGCGGATCCTCCCATCCGCCAGAGACCGTCCCGCCGCCCGGGGCGGTCTTTCCTTTTCAAGCGTAGAGACAATTCGGCCCATGCTTCCAACACTTTGGTATAGTTTTGCGCCGATAAACACGCCATTAAGGTAAACGCGCACTAGCCGGTATGGGTAGAAGACCGGAACCAACAGCGAGGGGGTATGGGATCATTCATTGTATCGAAACTCATCAACCGGCGAGGAACGCTCTCGCATGAGATCACGCTCGGCCTGATCGCACTGGTGCTCAGCGCCACCGTGTTCTACGTCGATGCCTTTACCGAGATCGAAAGCGCCATCGCCGTCCTCTATGTTATCGTGCTGCTGCTATCGGCAGAAATGCTGACGAGGATAGGCACCACCCTCCTCACAGTTGTCTGCGCCGCCCTTACTCTTTTCGCCTATTTCTATTCTCACGGCCTCGGAGAAAATGTCCCGGCCCAGTTGCGGTTAGCGGTTTCTCTCGCCGCCATCACCATCACCTGCGCCCTTATCCTCAGGAACGAAACCGCGCGTGCCGGCCTCATCGAAGCCAACTTGCATCTTCGCGACAGCGAAACCCGCTATCGCTACATCTTCGAGCACAGCCGTATCGCACTCTGGGAACGCGATTATTCCGCAGTGCGAGCCTTCCTGATGTCTTTGAAGGCGGAAGGTGTGAGTGACCTCAAAGACTACTACCGAACAAACCCCAGCGTCATCGCCACCTGCACAGGCCTCATCCGCACCATCGCCTCCAACGACGCAGCAATGGAACTGCTCGGCCATGTGGCCGGCGGCCTGCCCTCGCACACGATGCGCCACTACATCGCCCCTGATGACGATACCTTCCTGGACCTGATGAATGCCATCTTTTGCGGCGAACGGCATTTCGAGGGCAAGGGCAACCTGATTGCGGAGAATGGCGAGACCAGGCTTGTCATCATGAGCATGAGCTTTCCGGAAGATCCCGCCGCCTTCAATCGCGTGGTCGTCGGCATGGTGGATATCACCCAGCGGGAAATGATGCAGAAAGCCATTCGCGAGGCTCAGGATGAGCTTGCCCGCGCCTCGCGCGCCGCGACCGTCGGCACACTTTCCGCCTCGCTCGCCCACGAGCTCAACCAGCCGCTCGGCGCTATCGTCGTCAACGCCCAGACGCTCCTCAGATGGCTGAACCGCGAGCCGCCGGATCTCGCGGCCGTGCGCCGTTCGGCCGAGCGCATCATTCGCGACAGCCAGCGGGCGAGCGAAATCATCCACAATACCCGCTCCATGCTGACGCAGGGCGATCGCACGCCCGAGCAGGTCGATCTCGAAACGCTGATCGAGGAAACACGCGCCCTGATGGAGCACGACTTCCAGCGCGACATGGTCGATTTCGATGTGACCCCACCCGAACAGCCGATCACAGTCAAGGCGATCCGTATCGAGCTGCAGCAGGTGCTCATCAACCTCGTCACCAATGCCGTGCAGGCCATGCGCGAAACGGCAATCGATCGGCGCAAGATTCTGATCTCGCTCGCCAGGAAGGATGATATATTCGTCAGCCTCTCCGTCAGGGATTTCGGCCCCGGTATCAGCGAGGAGGCCATGGCGAAGCTCTTCACCCCCTTCTTCACGACCAAGCCCTCCGGAATGGGCATGGGGCTCTCCATCTGCCGCAGCACGCTGGAGGCCAGAGGCGGCCAGCTGATCGCCGGCAATCATCCTGAAGGGGGCGCCATCTTCGAAATGATCATACCGATTGAGGACGACCATGACCGACACTAGCGCCGCATCGAAGGCAGCCTCGCAATCCGCATCACCGATAGTCTATGTCGTCGATGATGACGAATCCATCCGCGAGTCGCTTGTCGATCTTTTCCGGTCGATCCAGATGGATGCGGTCTCCTTCGCGACCACGACTGCCTTTCTCGATACCGCCGACCTGCGACGGCCGGGCTGCATTCTCCTCGATGTGCGCCTGCCAGGTCTAAGCGGGCTGGATTTCCAACTTCATCTCGAACGGATCGGCAGCAGGATGCCGATCGTCTTCATGACCGGCTTCGGCGATATTCCGATGAGCGTGCGCGCCATGAAGGCCGGCGCTGTCGACTTCCTCACCAAGCCCTTCCGAGACCAGGATATTCTCGATGCCGTCGGCATCGCGATCGAAAAGGATATGGCCCGCCGGCGGGAAATGGCGGCAAGCGATGCCGTCGCCTCGCTGGTCGATACACTGACGCCCCGCGAGCGGGAGGTGATGGCGGCCGTCGTCAAGGGGCTGATGAACAAGCAGATCGCCTATGACCTCGGCATCAGCGAAATCACCGTGAAGCTGCATCGTGGCAATGTCATGCGCAAAATGCAGGTCCGCTCGGTGGCCGATCTGGTGCGCAAGGCCGAAATGCTGGAAGGGAGATAGTGAAACCTAGACCCTTGTATGGTACCGCGACACGGCCCCGATCCTCATAATATAGCCTAACGTAATGTAAGAATAAGCAAGGCTACCAATCTCGTGTCACATACATCCACAATCGCTGTCGTCGATGACGACCAGGCTATCCGGGAGGCGCTTGACGATCTGATCCAGTCCTGCGGCTACCAGAGCAAGCTTTTCGCTTCGGCGGAAGAGTTCCTGGCCTTTGACGACAGGGCGACGATTGACTGCATGCTGGTCGACGTCAAGATGCCCGGACTGAGCGGCATCGAACTGCAGCAAATCCTCAACGGCGAACCTGAAAAGCCGCCGATGATCTTCATGACATCCTATCGCGACGAGAGAACCCGTACGGCCGCCATGGAAGGCGGTGCGCTGGCCTTTCTGGGCAAGCCGGTCGAATTCGATTCCCTCATCAACTATCTGGAAATAGCTTTGAAGCCGTAAGGCCCCACTGCGTCGGGTTCCCGGGTGTTGCTTCCGCCATCAGATCAGTTCGAATTATACACCTATGTATAATTTAAGATGGAAACAATAAAGACTATAGTTAATCTCGTATCTTCCAGTAAAATGGATAGAAAAAACGAGGTGAACGCCATGATAAAGCTCAAGCGCCCGATATTTGTCAGCGTCGGGAAGAACATTCTGATGGATGTGATCTTCTCTAACATCGTAACCGGTGCGAATTACAAGTTTCACTGTGCGCTGCTGCGCCTGGAACCGGAAAATCCGATCTACGAATATCAGCCGGTCCGCATTGCCACGCATCGCCGCCCGGACGAAATCAGCCGGACGCATTTCTGATCCTCCCCCTTCTGGCGCTGGCCGATTTCCTCCCGGCCGGTCAGTGCATTTGCCGGCAGACGATCCATGACCCTCAAGAATACGGTAAAATCCCCCTGGCAGGGGGATGCAGCCAGCGCCTCTGTACAGGCCGATCCCAAGACAAGTTTCTCTACTGCCCTCCAGGAAGTCATGCAGGTGCATGGCTTTCGTTTCTTCCTCGCCTCCAGCTTTCCGCAAGCTGATAAGCTCGGCTTTCGCGCCAACATCATCGCCAGCAACTGGCCACAGGAACTGATCGATCGCTACGATGCTTCAGATCTCTTTTGGCGCAGCCGGCTGATCGATGGTTTGAAGAAGACCATCATGCCGATCTATTCCGGCATCGGCATCTTCGCCCAGCCTGCCAGCGTAAGCAGCTCGGAAGAACTCTCCCGTCGTTTCGAGGATCTCGGCCTTCACAACACCGTCAGCTTCACGCTGCATGACGCCATTCTCAGGCACTATGTCATCATGTTCTCCGGCCTGCGCAGCCCGCTCGACGAGCAGGAATGCGCGCGCATGGTCTTTGCCGTATTGAAGGCGCTGGACAGCTACAGCCTTGCGACCGAGCCGCCGCTTGCCGATTACGAGCGCCTGACCGTTCGCGAGATCGAATGCCTGCGCTGGTCAGCCTCCGGCAAGAGCAGCGAGGAGATCGCCATCATCCTGCATATCTCCTCCCATACGGTGAACGGTTACCTGAAGGCGGCGATGCGCAAGCTCGATGCCGTCAACCGCATGCAGGCCGTGGCGAGGGCCTATCGTTTCCGTCTCATCTGAAGGTCTGCAGGCTCTAAAACTCTTCTGGTTTCAGGCCGTCCAAACCTATCCCGCGTGGCCGCTGACGAGATATCTGCGAAATTTCGGCTGAGATCATCGTCAAATAAATGCGACAACTCCCGTCAATTCACGCGCGAAGCGCCTCAACCTACGCATGCAGGACAAATATCAGCACTATTGTTCCCGTTGTCGACAGAACATGCTAAGTTACTAGCGGGAGGGACATTTCTCAGGAGTTCTCTTGTCCGCCGAATACACGTCAGCCGATATGGCCCACGCCTCCGGCAATCTGCCGCATATCGACTCGCGCCAGCGCGCCGAGGCGGTTGCCGCCCGTCTCGTCACTGAACAACACGACCGGCCGTCGCTGGTTTCCACCATCGCCCGCGAAGTGGCAGCCGAGATCATCGAAGAAATTCGCAAACCGGGCGATGACCTGAACTCCGTCGAACTTGCACGGCGCTACAAGACCAGCCGGACGCCGATCCGCGAAGCCCTGATGCTTCTGGAAAGGGAAGGGCTCGTCGAAATCCCGCCGCGCCGTCGCCCACGTGTCGCTAGCCTCTCGATCAAGGAGATCCGCGATATCTACCGCGTCCGCGCCAATCTGCTGGAATTGATCGCCGGCGACATTGCGCGGGACGTGTCGCTTGACGATATCCGCACCCTCCAGCCAATCATGCAGGTCATGGAAAACGCGAGCAAGGCCGGTGACGTGAACGTCTATTTCTTGGCAAATGTCGACTTTCACGAACGCAATACCGAACTCGCCGGCAATCGCACGGTCAAGAAGATCATCGATTCCCTGCTTCTGAGAACGCTTCGATTGCGCCGTATCGGCCTGTCCCAGCCTGGCCGCCTGCAGAAATCCTACGAGGATCACGAACGGTTATGCCGCGCCTATGCGGATCGCGATCCGACGCTCGCAGCAGCGCTCATCCGCTCCAACCATATCACCGGTCTTTCGGTGCTGGAGAACATCTATTCATAGGACGGGACGTCAGGGAAAGATGACATGACAGGCATCACCGACCTCTCAATTCTTCTCGCGACGATGGAGCCGGAATTGGTGGCGGGCGAATTCGTCTATTGCACCGTTCCGGCCTCGCAACTGGAAGACTATCTCCATCTTCGCCCGCTCGCCGTCTTTCACGAAACGGAAGGCCTGACGCTCATTCTGCCCCGGGATACGGCAAACAAAGCCGGCCTGCAGGCAAGCGCACCCCTGCGGCAGATCACGCTGAAAGTACATTCATCGCTTGAAGCCGTAGGCCTGACCGCCGCCTTCTCCCACGCGTTAACGGAAGCCGGCATCAGCGCCAATGTGGTCGCGGCCTATTACCACGACCACATTTTCGTGCCTGCCGTCGATACCGAACGGGCCGTCGAAGCGCTGCGGCAGCTTTCAGCGGCTAGCCGGAGCTAAAGCAATTCCAGCAAAAGTGTGCAGCAGTTTTGCGTTCAGAATTGCGTGAAAACAAAAAAATCAGGCCGGCGGCGCGTCGAGCGCGTGCAGAATGCCGCGCAGTTCGGCAAGGCCGCGAAGACGGCCGATTGCGGGATAGCCGGGCGTGACATTCTTCTGCAGGTCATCGAGCATCCGATGGCCATGATCCGAGCGGAAGACGATCGACTGGTCGGCGCTGCGGCGGCGATCCTCGGCAACCAACTCCTTCAGCACGGCAACCATGTTCACGTCACCTTCGAGATGCGCGCTTTCATGGAAAGTGCGGCCATCCCCCTCACGGGTCGTGGCACGAAGATGTGCGAAATAGATGCGCGAGGCGAAACGCCGCGCAATCGCCGGCAGGTCGTTGTCAGCGCGCACGCCGAGGCTGCCGGTGCAATAACACATGCCGTTGGCGGCTGCCGGCACGGCATCGAAAAGCGCTGCATAATCCTCTGCCGTCGAAGCGATGCGCGGCAGGCCGAAGAGCGAGCGCGGCGGATCGTCGGGATGCAGCGTCAGCTTCACCCCGCGCGCTTCCGCAACCGGCACGACGGCCTCGAGGAATTCGACGAGATGCTGGCGAAGCTTCTTCGCATCGATGCCCTGATAGGCAACAAGCTTTTCGCGGAAGGCCGGAATGGTCAGCGGCTCGGTCGTCGAACCGGGCAGAGCCGACGTGATGATGTGGGTGATTTCGGCAATCTCCGCTTCCGTCATGCTTTCGTAGACGGCCGTGGCCCGGGCCCTGTCCTCTTCAGAATATTGGTCGGCAGCGCCCGGACGCTCCAGCACGAACAACTCGAAGGCGGCAAAGCGCTCATGATCGAAGCGCATGGCGGTAGCGCCGGTCGGCGTCACGTAATCGAGATCGGTGCGCGTCCAGTCGACAACGGGCATGAAGTTGTAGCAGACGATCGGAATACCGCAGGCCGCGACCGCCTCGAGACTGGCGATCCAGGCTTCGATCTCGGCTTTGGCCTGCCCGCCCTTGCGCTTGACGGCATCGGGGATCGGGATGCTTTCGACGACGCTCCAGGTCAGCTGCGAGCGGTCGGCCGGCGTCGTTTCGATCAGCGACTGGCGCTCGCGCACTTCCGCCTCGGTCCAGGCACGGCCGATCGGCACCTGATGTAGCGACGAAACAATGTTCGTTGCACCCGTTTGGCGCACCTCGTCCAGCGTGACCGGTGCCTCCGGCCCGAACCATCTCCAACCTTGCCGCATCTCTTCTTTCTCTCCTTGGTATCTTGTGTTTTGTCGTTCCGCCGTCAGCAGAAATAGTCGGGGAACTGCGAGCGCAGCTCCGCCACGTCGGGTATAACGGCGCTTAAGTGATGAATCATCGCCTCGCGCGCCGCGGCGATATCATGCGCAGCAATGGCGTCGCGGATCACCACATGCTCGCGCACGACATTGTCCATGCGCCCGAGTACCGGCAGCGTCAGACGCCGTGCCCGGTCGATCTGCACCTTCACTGTCTTTAGAATGGTCCAGATGCCGGGATAGCCGGCAATCTGTGCGATCGCCTCGTGGAAGGCCTCGTCTTCTTCGTGAAAGCTCGAAGCATTGCCGAGTGCGGCATGTGTCTTCTGCCGGGCGATGATCGCATCCAGCCGCGCGATATCGGCCTCCGTCGCAATGCCAGCGGCCATCTCGACCGTCGTCCCCTCAAGCGCCTTGCGCACAATGACCGCCTCCGGAATGGCCGACACCGGCACTCGCGAAACCACCGTGCCCGATTGCGGGTAGATATCGACGAGACCGCCCTCCGAGAGCCTCAGAAGCGCCTCGCGCACCGGCGTTCTACTCACACCAAAATCCTCGGCAATGCGCTTTTCCTGCAGCGCCGTGCCCGGTGGGATCCTGAGAGAGACGATATCGGCATGCAGCCGCTCATGGATCGCGGCAGCCGTCGTCACGCGACGAATCTTTCCGCCGGCGTCGCGTGGCGTCGGAAAGGCGAGGATTTCAGGGTCGGAAGCCTGCCGCATGCATGATCTCGGGACGTTGACACTTTCGTGCATACTAGTATATCAATTGAATTCTGTTGCCAAGACATGCCGCGGAGGAGAACAGCGGCATGGCATTGCGCCTGGAGGAAAAGCTTCAAGCTGCGAGCATTTGATGCCGCCGGAAAACCGGCCGATCGAGGCATGAGACGTGCATTGCGATGCAAACGAGCGGCGCTCGGGGCAAAGGCCGGCACCGCCGCAAAGGAGGAGGACAGAATGAAGATCACACGCAGAACCTTCGTCGGCGGAGCTGCCGGCGTCGCCGTGGCCGGAATGTTGCCGCTGCGCGCTTTCGCCCAGGCAAAGGCACCGGCAAGCCCTGTTACCATCACCATCGTCGATGTCGCCGGCAATCTGGCGCTGACGCAGGGAATGTTCCAAAACTACGCCAAGGCCAAGCCGGAATTTGTTTCCAGCTTTTCCTTCACCAAGGCCCCTGCTCCGGAACTACCGGCCAAGATCCAGGCCCAGCAGGCTGCCGGCAAGGTCGATATCGATCTCGTACTGACCGGCACGGACGCGCTTTCGGCCGGCGTCGACCAGGGTCTCTGGGTCGACCTGTCCAGCCACAAGTCGGCACTGCCCAATCTTGAAAGCATCCTGCAGCCGCAGGCCTTCAAGATGCAGGCACTCGCCAAGGACCAGGGCGTCGTCATCACATATTATCCGTCCGGCCCGCTGATCGAATACATGCCGGACAAGGTGGCAACCCCACCGAAGACTGCGCAGGAGCTGCTCGACTGGACGAAGCAGAACAAGAACAAATTCCTCTATGCCCGCCCGGCAAACTCGGGCCCCGGCCGCACGCTGCTGATGGGCCTGCCTTACCTGCTCGGTGACAGCAATCCGCGCGACCCGGTCAACGGCTGGGCCAAGACCTGGGAATATCTGGCCGCTCTCGGCGAAAACATCGAATATTACCCGACCGGCACCGCAGTGGTCTTCAAGGAACTCGGGGAAGGCACGCGCGACATCGTAGCCACGACCACCGGTTGGGACATCAACCCGCGCGCGCTCGGCATCGTTCCCGAGGAAGCCAAGGTCGGCAAGCTCGAAGGCTTCCACTGGGTCACCGACGCCCACTATGCGGCGATCCCGAAGGGCGTTTCCGACGAAAAGATCGGCGTTCTGCTCGACGTCCTGAACTTCATCTATCAGCCGCAGCAGCAGGCGATCGCCTATGACGCCGGCTACTTCTATCCCGGCCCTGCGGTGAAGGATGTCACCCTCGAGATGGCGCCGGCAGAAAGCCAGGAAACTATCAAGGAATTCGGCCGGCCGGAATATGCCGACTGGATCGCCAGCAGCCCTCTGGAAGTGCCGCTGGAGCCCAAGCAGCTTGTCCAGGCCTTCCGCATCTGGGACGAAAAGATCGGCGCCAAGAAGGGCTGATCCCTGCTGGTCATAATAATCCGGCGCTGGCTTCACGGCGCCGAAATTCCAAAGCAATTCCCGCAAAAGTGCACAGCGTTTTTGCGGGAACTGCTTGAAAACAAAGGATAGAGCGTCGCCGTGCTTCAAGAGCGGTGATGCTCTATCGGCCATGATTGCCGATGAATGGAGATTGCATTGACTTTGCCGGTTCAAAACGCAGCAACGCTATCTTCGCGGAAGAATGCGCGCCTTGAGCTTGATGGCATCAAGCGATCCTTCGGCGCCTATAACGCCCTTGATGGCATCGATCTCACGATTGAACCCGGCGAATTCATCGCACTTCTCGGACCCTCCGGCTGCGGCAAATCCACGGCGCTGAACTGCATTGCCGGCCTGCTTGGCCTTACCGGTGGCGAAATCCGCCTCGGCGGCAATCGCATCGACCAATTGGAGCCGGAAAAGCGCGGCTTCGGCATGGTCTTCCAGAGCTATGCCCTCTTCCCACATATGAGCGTGCGCAAGAATGTCGGCTTCGGCCTTGCCATGCAAGGCATTCGCGGCGCCGAGGCCGACAAGCGCGTCATCGATGCACTGGCGCTGGTGCGCCTCGAAAGCCAGGCCGACAAGCTGCCCGGCCAGCTCTCCGGCGGCCAGCAGCAGCGCGTCGCGATCGCCCGCGCTATCGTCATCCGCCCGCCGATCGTCCTGATGGATGAGCCGCTGTCCAACCTCGACGCCAAGCTGCGCCTGGAAATGCGCGCCGAAATTCGCGGCATCCACGATCAGATCGGCTCGACCACCATCTATGTCACACACGACCAGGATGAGGCRCTKTCGCTKGCMGACCGYATCGTSGTSATGAGCCAAGGCCATATTCAGCAGATCGGCACGCCGCAGGATCTCTACCAGCGACCGGTCAATCTCAATGTTGCCGATTTCATGGGCTTCCGCACCCGCATTCCCGGTCGCGTCGTCTCTGTGTCGGGCACTGAGGCGGAAATCGAAGCCGCCGGCGCACGGCTGACCGGCACCATGCGCGACACGTTGAAAGTCGGCGATGCCGCTGTACTCTCCGTGCGCCCGGAAGATCTCGTTGCYACCACCGACGGCATTCCCGTCATCGTCGCGAGCACCGAATATCGCGGCCGCGCCTTCTTCGGCATGGCCCGCTCGGCCGACGGATCGGAGCTCTATTTCCGCTCCGACGATGCCCTGCCGCGTGGCTCTGCCACCACCCTGCAGCCGGTTGCAGGCCGTTCTCTGGTCTTCAAAGGCTCACCTGCATGAACGGCCGCCCCTCACTGAAAACCCGGCTAGCCGCACAAGGCCTCGACGGCACGACGCTGCTCGTGCTGCCGGGCCTGCTCTTCATGATCGCGCTCTTCATCTACCCCTTCATCTACGGCGTCGCGGATTCGCTGATGCCGAAGGATGGCGGGCTCTGGTACGAAAATTACGCGAAGTTCTTCTCCGACCAGTTCCAGTTCGGCACGATCGCCAACACCATGTGGCTCGCCTTGCCGGTCACCATCGTCAACCTGGCCTTCGCAGTCCCCGTTGCCTTCCGCGTCCGGCTGATGCGCCGCCAGCGTCTGCTGACGACGATCCTCGTGCTGCCGATCACGCTCGGTACCGTCTTCGTCGCTGATGGTCTGCTGACCTTTCTCGGCCCGCGCGGCTGGTTCAACGAAACGCTCATCCTGTTCGGCATCCTGGATTCGCCAGTCAAGCTTACCAACAATTATTGGGGCGTCTTTGCCTCGCTGCTGATAACAGGCTTTCCCTTCGCCTTCCTGCTGACGCTGTCCTACATCACCGGCATCGATCCGGCGATCGAGCAGGCCGCCGCCACGCTCGGCGCCAATGCGCGCCAGCGCTTTACGCGCGTCTTCCTGCCGCTGCTGGTGCCTGGCCTTGCCGTGACCTTCTGCCTTTCCTTCGTGCAGGCTTTTGCCGTTTTCCCATCGGCCGTCCTGCTCGGCGCGCCGGCCGGTCCGACACGCGTCATCTCGATTGCAGCCTATCAGGCCGCTTTCGAGCAATATGACCATTCATACGGCACGGCGATCGCCCTGATCATGGGTGGCGTCGAGCTCATTGTTGTCGTCGCCATCCTCGGCGCGCGTTCGTTCTTCTACCGCGGCCCGGCCGGCGGCACGAAAGGCTGAGCCATGATCCGTGACCAGGGCCTTACCTCTAAGATCTGGCGCATCGCCGTCTGGGCGCTCGCGACCCTCTTTGTCCTCAACCTGCTTGCGGTCATCGCGGCCGTGATCGTCAACTCTTTCGCCACACGCTGGCTCGGCACATGGCTGCCACGCGGCTGGACGGACCGCTGGTATTTCAGCGCCTGGAGCGAGTTCCAGCTTTCCAGCGTCGTCATCGTCACCTTCGAGATGGCGTTTGTCGTCGTCATCATCTCGGGCATTCTGGGCGTATTGACAGCCTATGCGCTGGCACGGCGCGATTTTCCGGGCAAGCGCGCCATCATCCTCTTGTTCCTGCTGCCGCTGCTGATCCCACCGCTGACCTATGGCATTCCGCTGGCAACCGTGCTCTACCAGCTCGGACTCGGCGGCACCTTCTGGGGCGTGGTGCTGATCAACCTCGTGCCATCCTTCCCCTTCGTCGTGCTCGTCATGATCCCTTTCATCGAGCAGATCGATCCGCGCATCGAGGCAGCCGCCCGCGTCTTCGGCGCCGGTACGACCAGCCTCTTCATCCGTATTCTGCTGCCGCTCCTGCTGCCCGGCATGCTGGCCGCGTTGCTGCTCGTTCTAGTGCGCACGCTTGCCATGTTCGAGCTGACCTTCCTCATCGCCGGACCGCAGACCCAGACGCTCGTCGTCTCTCTTTATTACGCGGTCTTTGCATCCGGCGTACGAGCCAGCCAATCAATCGATGCGATGGCGGTGATCTATATGGTGACGACGCTTTTCTGGCTCATCATCGCGCTGCAATTCGTCAATCCGACGCAGATCGTCGCCCGCGCCAAGCAGCAATCGGCGCATTGAAGCATGTCGCGCAAAAGTGTGAAGCGGTTTTGCGATAACGACATGCAAAAAAAGAGCCGCTGCCGGCAGAACCGGCAGCGGCTCCAAGAAATCAGTAAACTTCGGGAACGTAGAGTTCCGGCGGAACCGGGATACGCTGATAGTCTTCGTGACGCACGCGCTCGGGAAGTACGATCTCTTCCTTCGGCACATCCTCGTAAGGAATCTGGCTCAGCAGATGCGCGATGCAGTTCAGACGCGCCCGCTTCTTGTCCACGGCCTGGACGACCCACCACGGTGCTTCGTCGATATGCGTGCGATCCAGCATCTCTTCCTTGGCCTTGGTGTATTCTTCCCAGTGGACACGGCTCTGCAGATCCATCGGCGAAAGCTTCCACTGCTTCAGCGGATCGTGGATACGCATGTTGAAGCGGAATTCCTGCTCMTCGTCGGTGATSGAGAACCAGTACTTGATGAGGWTGATGCCSGAGCGCACSAGCATGCGCTCGAACTCAGGCACSGAGCGGAAGAACTCTTCCAGCTCGTCCTTGCTGCAGAAGCCCATGACACGCTCGACGCCGGCGCGGTTGTACCAGCTGCGGTCGAAGAGCACCATTTCGCCTGCCGACGGCAGATGCGGAGTATAGCGCTGAAAATACCACTGGTTCCGCTCGCGCTCGGTCGGCGCCGGAAGTGCCACGACGCGGCAGACGCGCGGGTTGAGCCGCTGGGTCACGCGCTTGATCGCGCCGCCTTTACCGGCGGAATCGCGGCCTTCGAAGAGCACGACGACCTTGAGTTTCTTGTAGTGGACCCAGTCCTGAAGGCGGACAAGTTCATGCTGCAGGCGGAAAAGCTCTCGGAAATAGAGCTTGCGTTCGAGCGTCTGTTCGGCCGGGCCGGACATGCCCTCGGCGACCAGCTCGTCGAGCCGGTCCTCCTCCATCTGCATTTCCAGCTCTTCATCGAAGCTGTCTGCAATCTCGTTCTTGATACGGTCGAGCTCAGTGTTTTCGATCATGGCACGCTCCCTGTTCAATTCGCTCGATAAAGCACGTTCTCGCCATAGCTATATGACAGAGTTGCGACGATCGAAAATTTGCTTTGGCAAAACGCAAAATTATAAGGCCGAAACACCGGCTTGCCCCGCCTTTCATGGTCGTCCCGGCGGTCGCAATCGACTGGTTCTACGGATGGCCGCGGCTTGTGCCATGTCAAGTTTTATGTATACATTGGACTTGCTGAGCAATTTTCGCGATGGCGGCGTTTTCTTCGGAGGAGCGAAGGAAAACGCTCAGGTCGCGGGCATGTCTCCGGAAGAGAGATATGGTGCACAACATTGGGAGGAGTATACATGGTTTCGTTTTCAAGAAGACTATTCGTAGCTGGCGCTGCGCTCGCCACACTCGCCGGAGCGCCTGCATTTGCACAGGAAACAGTGAAGATCGGCGTGATCCTGCCGATGACCGGCCCTTTCGCCTCAACCGGACGCCAGGTCGAGGCCGGCGCTCGCGCATACATGGCAATCAACGGCGATACGGTTGCAGGCAAGAAGGTCGAGCTCGTCCTGCGTGATGATGCCGGCACTGCCGACCAGACCCGCCGCATCGCCCAGGAACTCGTCGTCAATGACGGCGTCAAGATGCTGGTCGGTTTCGGCCTGACGCCGCTTGCCATGGGTGTCGCCCCGGTTCTCAACCAAGCGAAGGTTCCGGCGATCATCACCTCGGCCACGACCTCGGCCATCATGAAGCAGTCGCCCTATTTCGTGCGCACCTCTATGGGCGGTCCGCAATCCGCCGTTCCGGTCGCCACGTGGGCCGTCCAGAACAATCTGAAGCGGGTCGTCACGCTGGTGACCGATTACGGTCCGGGCATCGACATCGAAAAGGGCTTTACCGACCAGTTCAAGAAGGAAGGGGGCACGGTTGTCGAAGCACTCCGCGTTCCCCTGCAGAACCCCGATTTTGCACCCTTCCTTCAGCGYGTRCGYGATGCCAAGCCGGATGCCCTCTTCGTCTTCGTGCCYTCGGGYGTCGGCGCGATCTTCATGAARCAGTTCATCGAYCGRGGYCTTGCRGATGCCGGCATCAAGCTGATCGCCACYGGCGACGTCACCGATGACGATCTCCTGAACGGCATGGGACCGGCCGCCAAGGGCGTCATCACCGGCCACTTCTATTCGACCGACCACGACAGCCCGGAAAACAAGGCCTTCGTTGCAGAAGTTCGCAAGGCCAACAAGAACATGCGCCCGAACTTCATGTCGGTCGGCGGTTATGACGCGATGCATGTCGCCTATGCAGCGCTCGAAAAGACTGGCGGCGATACTGATGGCACGAAGCTTGTCGACGCCATGAAGGGCATGGAATTCGTCAGCCCGCGCGGGCCTATCACCATCGATCCTGATACCCGCGACATCGTGCAGGACATCTACATGCGCGAGGTCAAGGAGAAGAATGGCGAACTCTACAATGTCGAGTTCGCGACTTACCCGAAGATCCACGATCCGAATACGGCTGCTAAGTAAGCCTTTGGAACAGGCGGCGGAAGCAATTCCGCCGCCTGGATGCAGTGAGGTCTCATGCTGACAATCCTGTTCGATGGCATCGCCTATGGCATGCTTCTCTTTGTTCTCGCCTGCGGATTGTCGGTCACGCTGGGCCTGATGAATTTCGTCAATCTGGCGCATGGCGCCTTTGCCATGGCAGGCGGTTACGTCACCGTCATCATGATGAATAGCTACGGCATCTCCTTCTA
Source organism: Rhizobium sp. 01T444 (assembly GCF_056398305.1). NCBI lineage: Bacteria > Pseudomonadati > Pseudomonadota > Alphaproteobacteria > Hyphomicrobiales > Rhizobiaceae > Rhizobium > Rhizobium sp. 01T444. Next base: position 92,548 of record NZ_JBFTPD010000002.1, on the reverse strand, counting down.
CTGGTGCCTGCCGGCCGCCTTCATCGTCACAGCGCTTGCCGGCGTTGTGTTGGAACGGCTGCTTTACCGCCGCCTCTATTCGGCTTCGCATCTCGATCAGGTGCTGTTTTCGATCGGCCTCGTCTTCATGGCGATCGCGGCAATCGACTATTTCATGGGCGGGCAGCAGCAACTCATCAACCTGCCACCTGAGCTCAGCGGCCGCTTCGACTTCCTCGGTATCGATATCGGCCGCTACCGGCTTTTCATCATCGTCATCTGCGCGGTGCTGACGGTCGCGCTGCAACTGGCGCTCACCCGAACCCGCTTTGGCAGCCAGCTACGTGCGGCCGTCGATGACGGACGCGTCGCCCGCGGCATGGGCATCAATGTCTCGGTCATCTTCGCGCTGACCTTCGCGCTCGGCTCCGGTCTCGCCGGCCTTGGTGGCGCACTCGGCACCGAACTGCTCGGCCTCGATCCGAACTTTCCGCTGAAATACCTCATCTATTTCATGATCGTCGTCACCGTTGGCGGCACCTCGTCCATCACCGGCCCGTTCATCGCAGCACTTCTGCTCGGCATCGCCGACGTCGCCGGCAAATATTACGTGCCGCAACTCGGCGCCTTCATCATCTATGCCGTGATGATCCTTGTGCTGATCCTCCGGCCCCATGGCCTCTTCTCCCGGGAGGGCGGCCGATGAGCGGCGAACGCAACAACGCCTCCACGCAGGCCATGGGGCTCCTGAGGCACGCCGGCCGCTGGCAGATCTGGGAATTAGCGCTGTGGCTGGCGGCCATCGCTGCGATCTTCGTCCTGCCATCGCAGATGCTGATCCTGACGGAGATCGCCATCCTGGCGCTCTTTGCCGTCTCGTTGGATCTTATCCTCGGTTATGCCGGCATCGTTTCGCTCGGCCACACCGCCTTCTTCGGCCTCGGCGCTTACGCAGCAGGCCTCTTTGCCGTCCATGTCTCCGGCGAGCCGGTGATCGGCCTGTTGGCGGCTGGCCTTGTCAGCGGCCTCTTCGGCTTCCTGACGAGTTTCCTTGTGTTGCGCGGTTCCGATCTCACCCGCCTGATGACCACCTTTGGCGTCGCCATGCTGCTTGCCGAATCGGTTAATCAGGCGGCCTGGCTTACCGGCGGCGCTGACGGGCTCAGCGGTATCATTATCAACCCGATCCTCGGCTATTTCGAATTCGATCTCTGGGGTCGTACCGGCTATGTCTACTGCCTTATCGTGCTTGTCGCTCTGACCTACATTGCCCGTCGCATCGTCAATTCGCCCTTCGGCCTGTCGCTGAAGGCGATCAAGCGCAACCAGCGCCGCGCCTCCATGCTCGGCATCTCGCCTACCCGCCGCATCGTCGCGATCTACACGATCTCGGCGGCCTATGCCGGTATCGCAGGCGCGCTGCTGACCCAGACGACAAGCTTCGTCTCGCCAGACGTGCTCGCTTTCCACCGTTCAGCCGAAGTGCTGCTGGTGCTGGTCATCGGCGGCGCCGGCTATCTCTATGGCGGCGTCTTCGGCGCGGTGATCTTCTCCATCCTGCGCAACTGGCTGTCGGTCATCACGCCGCAATACTGGATGTTCTGGATCGGCCTCGTGCTTATCATCATCGTTCTGGTCGGCCGCGAGCGCCTGACACGCTGGCAGACCCTGCTACCAGGCTCAGCCCGCAAGCGCGAAGCCGGCATGCAACAAGCCGTCGCGGAGGAAAGCAAATGACGCTCGCCCTCGAAACCCGTCATCTCGTCAAGCGCTTTGGCGGCTTCATCGCCACCAACGATGTCTCGCTGCAGATCCGCCAAGGTGCCCGCCATGCCCTGATCGGCCCGAACGGAGCCGGCAAGACCACGATCATCAACCTGCTGACCGGCGTACTGACACCGAACAGTGGCGAGATCCTGCTCGCTGGTGAGGACATTACCGGTGTCTCTTCCTATCGCCGCGTCGGCAAGGGTCTTGCCCGTACCTTTCAGATCAATCAGCTCTTCGGCGATTTCACGCCGCTCGATTCCGTCATGCTGGCGATCAGCGAACGCAAGGGCCATGGCCGCTTCGCCTGGCGGCCGCTCTCGGCCGACCGCGAAGTCGCCGATGAAGCCGCCGCACTGCTGGAGCGCTTTCGTTTGGTCGATGTCATGGGCACGCCGACGACACTCCTGCCCTATGGCAAGCAGCGCCTGCTGGAGATCGCCCTTGCGATTGCCATGCAGCCGAAGGTGCTGCTGCTCGATGAGCCCGCCGCCGGCGTTCCCGAAGAGGAGCGGCACGAGGTTCTCGGCATCGTCCGCGAGCTGCCGGCCAATGTCACCGTCGTGCTGATCGAACACGATATGGATCTCGTCTTCTCATTCGCAGACCGTATCTCGGTACTCGCCGCCGGGGCGCTCTTTGCCGAGGGAACCGTCGCCGAGATCTCGAAAGACCCGCAGGTGAAAGCCATCTATCTCGGGGAGGATGCCTGATGGCCGAATTGCTGCGGATTGAGCGCCTCGTCGCCGGTTATGGCGAAGCGCAGGTGCTTGCCAAGGTCGATGTCTCGCTGGAGGAAGGCCGTTCGCTGGCATTGCTCGGCCGCAACGGCGCCGGCAAGACGACGCTGMTCAACACCATTATCGGCGTCACCACCCACCACGCCGGCTCCATCCACCTGCAGCAGCGCGACATCACCCGGCTCAGGGCGGAAAAGCGCGCGCCGCTCGGCATCGGCTGGGTGCCGCAGGAACGCAATATCTTCCGTTCGCTGACGGTGGAGGAAAACCTGACGGCGAGCGCCCGCCCCGGCGCATGGAATGTCGGCCGCGTCTACCAGATGTTCCCACGTCTGCAGGAACGCCGTCGCAACCTCGGCAACCAGCTCTCCGGCGGCGAGCAGCAGATGCTCGCGATCGCCCGCGCCCTGATGCTCAATCCGAAGATCCTGCTGCTCGATGAGCCGCTGGAAGGCCTCGCGCCGATCATCGTCGACGAACTTCTGGCCGCACTGCGCCGCATCGTCACCGGTGAGGGCATGTCGGCGATCATTGTCGAGCAGAAGGCTCGCAAGGTGCTGCCGCTGACGGATGAGGTCATCGTGCTTGAACGCGGCGCAGTCACCTACCGCAACGCGTCCGAGGCACTTCTCGCCTCACCGGAGACCCTCGACGCGCATCTCAGCGTCTGAGATTATGCCTCGCGCGGCGGTACACGGGTGATGCGCGCACCGAGCGCGTTCAGCCGCTCCTCGATCCGCTCATAGCCGCGCTCGATCTGCTGGGCATTGTTGATGACGCTGGTGCCCTCGGCGCACATGGCGGCGATCAGCATCGCCATGCCAGCGCGGATATCGGGGCTCTCCACCTGCGCAGCGCGCAGCTTGGACGGACCGGCGACGATCGCGCGATGCGGATCGCAAAGAACTATGCGGGCGCCCATGGTAATCAGCTTGTCGACGAAGAACATCCGGCTTTCGAACATCTTCTCGAACATCAGCACCACGCCATCGCACTGCGAGGCGGTAACAATGGCAATCGACATGGTGTCTGCCGGAAATGCTGGCCAGGGCTGATCCTCGATCTTTGGAATGTGCCCGCCGAAATCCGGCTGGATTTTCATCTCCTGCCCCGCCGGCACCACGAGATCGTCGCCCTCGATGCGGCAGCGGATGCCAAGACGCTCGAAGGTCATCAGCGTTGAGCGCAGATGTTCCACGCCCGCCCGGCGGATGGTGATTTCAGAACCGGTGACGGCAGCAAGGCCGATCAGCGAGCCGATTTCGTTATGGTCAGGGCCGATACGATGCGACGCGCCGCCAAGCGGCTCGCCGCCGTGAATGATCATCGTATTGGTTCCAATGCCCTCGATCTTCGCACCCATGGCAATGAGGAAATGTGCGAGATCCTGGACATGCGGCTCGGAGGCGCAATTGCGCAGGATCGTCTTGCCTTCTGCAGCGACTGCCGCGCAGAGCGCATTTTCCGTCGCCGTGACGGAGGGTTCGTCCAGGAAAACGTCCGCACCGCGCAGGTGCCTGGCGCGGAAACTATAGGAGCCGTTGACGCTGATCTCCGCACCGAGTTGCTCCAGTGCGAGAAAGTGTGTGTCAACGCGGCGGCGGCCGATGACATCGCCGCCCGGCGGCGGCAGTGTGATCTCGCCGCAGCGCGCCAGCATCGGACCGGCAAGCAGGATGGATGCGCGAATGCGGGCGCAGAGCGCCGGATCGAGATCGGCGGGCTTGAGATCACTCGCCTCGATCTCGAGTTCGTTGCGGCCGAGCCAGCGCGCCTTGGCGCCGACGGATTGGATCAGCTCGACCAGTGCTTCGACATCGCGGATGCGCGGCACGTTGGTCAGATGCACGAGCTTGTCGGTCAAAAGCGAGGCGGCAATGATCGGCAGGGCGGCATTCTTGTTGCCGCTTGGTTGGATCTCGCCGGCAAGGCGATGGCCGCCCTCGACGATGTACTGAATTCGCTCATGCGGCTGGGCCTGTGCCACTGCTGTCATCCTTGTTCGATTCGATTTTCAGGGGGCATATCTGCGTTGTCATTGTGACATCGGAGTGATCGCTGATCGGGAAGTGTGGCTGTTTTTAGCGCTGCTGCGCACGGACGGCTAGAGGCAAGACGACGGGACGAATCCACAAAAAACGGCGCCCTCCCGGGCGCCGTCGTTAACACCGTGGATGGAGGTGTCGGATTTCAGCCCTTCTTGCTACGCCAGCTGTCGGCGTAATTCTCGCGGGCTTCGCTGGCATAGGGCGTGGGCGAAACGCGCACACGGATTTCCGCCTGCTTGTGCGGCTCGACCGACGTCTTGCCGGAGCCGCCATCGGGCTCGCCCCAGACGAGGGTCAAGACATCGCCGATCTCGACATCTGCATCAACGATGCCGAGCGAAAGCATGCAGCGTTCGTTGTAGCTGTAGCCGTTGAACATCGACATGCCGACCATCTTGCCATCGCGCATGATCTTGTCGGCGCTGGTCGAGGCATAGTTCGGCTGCGGGAAATCGATCCACTTGAAGTGATCCTCGCCCGGACGGAAGGCCGAGGCGATGACGTTGACGACGTCTTCGGCGTTCCACTCGAAGGTCACCTTCTTGCGGCTCGTCTGGCCCTTCATCTTCTCGAGCGCGGACTTGCCGATGAAATCGTCCTTCTTCCAGCCGATGTAGAAGTCGTAGCCGAGTTCGAACGGCGTGACGTAATAATCCTCGATATTGCTGGAAACGAAGCTGCCGCCGATGGCACCGGTTGCCTCATAGCTGTCGGCGCCGAGCCAGTCGCGATAGGCCGCCAGCATGCCGTCGCCCGTATAAATGCCGGGCAGCGGCGACGGGATCCAGCCGGATTCCAGCGTGTTGGTGGAATAGGCGCGGCTGCCGCAGCGAACGAGATCGACGCCGGCCGCCTTTGCGGATTCCATGATGACCGAGTGGATATAGGCCTTGTCTTCGTAAGGGCCCCAGATTTCCAGGCCCGGCGCGCCGGACATGCCGTGGCGCAGCGCATTCACCGTCTTCGAGCCGACCTTGATCTTGTCGACATGGAAGAACTTGATGTCAGGGATCGGCCCGCCATTCATCTTCTCGAAGATCTTTGGGGCATCCGGTCCCTGGATCTGGTAGCGGTAATGCGTGCGCAGCACCCGTTCGCCTTCCGGGCGGGAGGGCGAACGCGGATCATATTTCAGGCGCACATTCCATTTGCCGTAGGCAGCACAGAACATCAGCCAGTTGGAAGTCGGCGAACGGCCGACGAGGATGAACTTGTCTTCGCGCTCACGGAAGATGATCTGGTCGCCGATGACATGACCGGCAGGCGTGACCGGCACGAAATGCTTGGCGCGGTTCGTATCGAAATTCGAGAAGGAGTTGACGCCGTGATAGGCGAGGAACTTCTCCGCATCCGGGCCTTCAACAGTCAGCTCGTCCATATGGTGCGACTGATCGAAGAGGACGGCGGAGTTGCGCCACGCGGCCTGCTCCGAACGCCAGTTGGAAAACTCGGCCGCCACGACCGGGTATACATACATGCCGACCTTGGAATTGCGCAGCAACTCCACCGTATTGCCGGCCGACTTCAAAACTTCGGATAGGTTCGATCTCGCCACCTGATATCCTCCCATTGGCATGCGATAATGTATACATGAAATGCCCAAAGCGATCAGATTGCAAGCCTATTTTCTCCCGGCAGCGCCCAGTTCAATGCACCGAAAATGAAAAAGGGCGGCCACGAGCCGCCCTGTTGAAGCGCGAATTATCTGAAATTACCGGTGAATCAGCGCAAGCCCCCTGATCTGCTCGATCAGGGTTGGGTCCTCCGCCAGAATGTATTCAAGATTGCGCCGCGCCGTCCGTGCGTGCTCCCTGGCGATCGCTTCCGCGCGGCTGCCTTCGCGCGCTTCGATCGCACTGACAAGCGCCTTGTGCTGGTCCTGCGCGGAGCGCAGCGAACGACGGAAGGCGGTGATATCAGCCTTGTCGGGCAGGAAGGCCGACGGCGAGGCAAAGGGCAGCGAACTTGCCCGCTCCACCTCACGCCGAATGATCTCGCTGCCGGCAAGTGCTGCAAGCTGATGGTGGAATTTTTCGTTCAGGTCGGAATAGGCGTCGAAATCCACATCGTCGAGCTGCTCGCCAAAACAGGCGTCGAGCTTGAGCACCGTCTGCCGGATATCCTCAAGCGCATCAGGTGTGGCACCTCGTTCGGCAGCGAGCCTTGCCGCCATGCCTTCCATGACGCCACGCACCTCGATGGAATCGACCACATCGGCAAAGCCGAAGCGACGGACCACAAAGCCGCCATTGGGCAGACGATCGAGCAGCCCCTCCTCCGTCAGCCGCGACATCGCCTCGCGCACCGGTGTGCGTGAAATATCAAGCGCCTCCGCTAAAGGCACTTCGAAGAGGCGCGTGCCGCCCTGCAGTTCGCCGCTCAAAATCTTTTCCCGCAACTCGATAACGGCGCGACGGCCATGCGTTGCGGCTTCACTCTGCTTCATCGGCGCCTCCAATCCCGGCTAAATGTATATAACAGCGCGAACGCATACAAAACCCCGCTTCAAGCCATCACTCTAGCACAGATTTGTATGCATATCAGAGGTAATGTCCGCAAAGTACGGCAATTATCATAGCCATATCCGCCAATCCCTTGACACAATGTATACATATATGATGTCTGTCTTGCGGGAGGAAAATCGATGGCAACGCTCGTGCTCATTCCGGGGCTCGTGTCCGACAGCATTGTATGGGCGCCACTTGCCGAGGCTGTCGCGCAGCACATGGCGGTGCATGCAGCCGACGTCTCTCGCACCTCCTCGATACCGACCATGGCGGAAAGCATTCTCGCTGCCACCGACGGCGATCTCATTGCGGTCGGCCACTCCATGGGCGGGCGCGTCGCCATGGAAATGGCACGTATCGCACCGGACCGCATGCGCGGCCTGGTGCTCGCCAATACCGGCCATCACCCGAAACGCGACGGCGAGGAAATCAGACGCCAGCAGATGATCGACCTTGGCCACCGCAGCATGGAAGAACTGGCCGACGAGTGGCTGCCGCCCATGCTGAGCCCAGCTCGGCTGACGGATGCGGAACTCATCGCGAGCCTGCGCGCCATGGTGCTGCGAGCCGACCCCGATATGCATGAGCGGCAGATCCGCGCATTGATCAACCGGCCGAACGCTAGCGCCTATATAGCCGAACTCGGCTGTCCCATTCTGCTTGTCGCAGCGCGCCACGATGGTTGGAGCCCGATCGTCCAGCATCAGGAAATCGCGGACGCGGCATCCGATACAGAACTCGTCATCATCGAAGATGCCGGGCACTTCGCACCCGTAGAGCGGCCAGTCGAAGTTACGGCCGCAATCGCCAGCTGGCTGACGCGCAGATTTGGAGGAATTATGCTTGAGAATACCGCGACCATTCCCGATACGCCGCTCTTCGACCGGGCCGGCTCGATCCGTGGCTACCAGCTCAACAAGATGGCGATGGCGCTTGGTCAGCCTGCTAACCGCGACGCCTTCAAGGCGGATGAGGATGCCTATCTTGCCCGCTTCGGCCTGGACGATGAGGAAAAAGCCGCCGTCAAAAACCGTGACTGGCACGAGATGGTGCGCCTCGGCGGCAACCTGTTCTTCATCCTGAAGATCGCCGCCGTCGACCCGACACCGATCACTCAGATCGGCGCTGCACAGGCCGGCATGTCGCATGAGGATTTCCTCTACGAAAGACTGGGAAAGAAAAGAAATGGCTAAGATCATCGGCGGCCTCGGAACGAGCCACGTTCCCTCGATCGGCGCAGCACTCGACAAGGGCCTGCGCGACACGCCGGACTGGAAGCCTTTCTTCGATGGCTACGAGGCAGGCAAGCAATGGATGCGCGAGGCGAAGCCCGATATCGCCGTCGTCGTCTTCAACGATCACGGCAACAGCTTCTTCCTCGACCGCGTGCCGACCTTTGCCGTCGGCGTGGCGGAAACCTATCGGCCGGTCGATGAAGGCTGGGGACCACGGTCCATTCCCGCCTTCGAAGGTGCGGTCGATTTTTCCTGGCACTTCGTCGACAAGCTGGTCGAGCGCCACTTCGATCCGCTGGTCTGCCGCGAGATCGAGGTCGATCACGGCCTGCAGGTGCCGATGGAACTCTTCTTCGGCCGGCCGGAGCGTTGGCCGGTCAAGGTTTTGCCGATCTGGGTCAACACGATCCAGTATCCGATCCCCACCCCGCAGCGCTGCTGGGAAATGGGCAAGGTATTGCGCGAGGCGATCGAAAGCTGGCCGGGTGACGAACGCGTCGTCATCCTCGGCACCGGCGGCCTGTCGCATCAGCTTCAAGGCGCCCGCGCCGGCTTCATCAACCAGACGGCGGATCGCGCCTGGCTGGACGGCATTGCTGCCAATCCTGAACCTTATCGCGCCATGAGCCGCGAGGATTATGTCGAGCAGTTCGGTTCTGAAGGCGCAGAGCTCATCATGTGGCTGGTCATGCGTGCCGCCATGAACGAGCAGGTAAACCTCGTCCACAAGCACTATCATGCCCCTGCCTCCATGACCGGTGCCGGCATGATCGTTCTGGAAAACGCCGCTTGATGCCCGCCTTCTTCCTCATGCGCTGCTTGCACCATTCCGGGCAGGATAGCGCCCGCGACCTGCACCGCCCGGCCCATCGCGCCTGGGTGCAATCCGGCGGTGAAGGCCTCGCTACGGTGCTGATCGGCTCTGCCCTGCTCGATGACGGCGGGACCTCGATCGGCAATTTCGGCATATTGGAAACGGCTGGTATCGCCGAAGCGACAGCCTTTGCAGAGGGCGACCCTTTCAACAGGGCAGGCATTGTGGCAAAGATCGAACTCACGCCATTGCCTGCGACATTCCAGGCCGGACGCATCCGTGATCCGATGACACCGAGGACATAGAGTTTTAGTTCCGCCACGAGCGGGAGGGGTGCCCCGGAGAGGGGCAGATGAGGGGGCTGGCAAAGCAAGAGAGGGAACGATCGGACCGAGAGGGACGGTCGCTTGTGAGCTACGGCCCCCTCATCCGGGCCTTACGATCCCGACCTCGGATGCTCATCCCCTGTGAGGCCTCAACCGCAATTCCAGCGCACGTCGGACAGTTTCTTCCAGCTCGCCAGTCTGGCCGAGGCCGCAAGCACCCATGCGCTCCTGCACCTCGGCAATCTCCATCGCCAAGCCGCCTCGAAGCCCAAGCGCATCGAGCGTCGCAGCGCTTTCGCGCATCTCCGCCGCTCGCCGACGCCCGTGCCGCGTCGTACGCTCCATCTGGTATTCGGCAAATTGCGGCCAGTTGAGACCAGGAAAAGACCCTGAAAGCGAAGAGAGGATTTCCTCGTAACAGCCGGATGCCTTTGCTGCGAGCAAGGCCTCGACAGTGATCGCCTCCAGCCCTTTCACAAATAGTGAACGTACCATCTTGATCGCTGTTGCAGCACCGGCTGCCGGCCCCGCAATCTCTGCCGAAAAGCCGAAACCCAGAAGCTCCGGCAACAGCCGCTCAGCCGGAGCACCGGCGAGCAGTACGGGCGTCTGGTGCTTGCGCGGGTGAACCGGCGCCATGACCGCCATGTCGAGATAATCGCCGCCCGCCGCTTCTACAGCGAGAGCTGTCCCCCGTTTTCGGCCGGGAGACACGGAATTGATATCGATCACCACCTGCCCCTGACGCAGATGCGGCAGCAGCGGTTCGACCGCAAGCAGGCTCTGGTCGGCAGTCACGGCGCTGAACACCCAGTCCGCTTCTGAGAGCCCCGCAATGGTCTCGGAAATATCGGCGCCGCGGTTCCGCATCGCTTCGCGCACGGCCTCGCCGCCCGAGGCAAGCAGGATATCATAGGCGATGAAGCTCAGGCCCGGCCGGCTCAAGCCCTCGTGAAAAGCTCGCGCCGCTTCGCCGTAACCTAGAAACCCGATCCTCATCTCAGCCTCCTGTTTTGCGGATATGACGGCCTGTCCTTATTGATCAGCAACAAAGTGCAGCAGCATTTACGCAAAGACATATCCGTCGAAAAGCTTACGGGCGGTCCGCAGCACTGCAGCATCGGTCACGACACCGTCCCTGACGGTCGCGACCACACTCATCTCCCCAGTCGGATGCTCGACCGAGATCAGTTTCTCGTTGCCATCGGGCACGACAGCCAGTTTTGCCGCCGGCCCTTCGGGCAGCAGGCAGGCCGTCGCCACACTGACGGCGCCGAGCACGCCGATCGCATCATGGCAGCGATGCGGAATGAAGGTGCGCGTCGAGATCGCGCCGCCAGCTCTTGCCGACGAAACCATGGTCATCTTCGGCACGGATTTCTTCGCGACATCGCCAAGATTCATCATCGGCCCTGCCTTCAACCGGATCGCCTCAAGTTTTGCTTTGAGGTTTCCATCGGCTTCGAGCGTATCAGGCGTTTCCGTCCCCTCGATGCCGAGATCGCTGGCGAGCATGACGACACAGGGCATTCCATTATCGATCAACGTGCATGCGACACCCTCGATGATATCGACGGCATGGCCGGTCGGCAGCAGGGCTCCACAGCTTGAACCTGCCGTATCTGCAAAGGTGATCGGCACCGCCGCCGCCGTGCCCGGCACGCCGTCGATACGAGCGTCACCCGCATAGGTCACACGGCGATCCGGCGTGGCGATCTTGGCGGTGGCGACCTGCCCGGTATTTTCCATGAAGATGCGGACTTCGGTCTGCTCATCCTCGGCCTCGATCAGGCCGCGCTCAATGGCAAAAGGCCCGACGCCGGCAAGGATATTACCGCAATTCTGCGCATCGGTGACGATGGGCTCGTCGACATAAACCTGCAGGAAAAGATAGTCGATATCGACGCCGGGCCTCTCGGACCGCTGGACGACAGCGATCTTAGAGGTCAGCGGGTCGGCACCTCCCATGCCGTCGATCTGTCGCGGATCGGGCGAGCCCATCACGCGCAGCAGAAATCCATCGCGATCCTCGGGCAGATCCTCAGCCAGGAGATAACCGCCCTTGGAGGTGCCGCCGCGCATCCACATGCAGCGAACGCCGTCTTGCGCGGCGGCCCTAGACATATTTCAGCCCCTTCTCCGTCAGCCGTTCGCGCATCTTGTAGATATCAAGCCCGAGTTCGCCTGCGGCAAGCCGCCGGCGCTTCTCCTCTTCCGCCGCGACCCGCTGCTCGGCCTTGCCGGCAACGTCAGCAGCCTCCTCCCGCCGCACGACACAGACGCCATCATCGTCGGCAACGATCACGTCACCTGGATTGACCAGTGCAGCGGCGCAGACGACGGGAATATTGACCGAGCCTAGCGTCTCCTTGACCGTCCCCTGCGCAGAGATCGCCTTCGACCAAACGGGAAAGTTCATCGTCTTGAGATCGGCAACATCGCGTACGCCGGCATCGATCACCAGCCCGCAGCAGCCACGCGCCATGGCAGACGTCGCCAGAAGATCGCCGAAATAACCGTCCTCGCAGGGGCTGGTTGGCGCAAGCAGCAGGATATCACCCGCTCTGATCTGCTCGATAGCCACATGGAGCATCCAGTTGTCGCCCGGAGGGGCGGAAATAGTCACCGCGCTCGCCGCAATCCTCGCACCCGGATAGATCGGTCGCATGTAGCTTGCGAGCAGGCCCTTGCGGCCCTGCGCCTCATGCACGGTCGCCACCCCGCAGGCAGCGAGACGATCGATAACGGATTGTTCCGCCCTCTCGATGTTCTGAACGACGACGCCCATCAGAGTTCATCCACCGTTCGCGGGAACACCGACTGGAAGCCCTCGGCATGTGTTGCCTTGCGGCCGCCCGACTGGCCCCCGGAATTCCGCATGAAATGATTGCCGCGGTTCTCGGCGACATTCTTGTAATAGTGCCAGAGATGCTCCTGCCCCTCCATGCACTGGATCGCCGCCCATTTCTTCTCCCAGACCGGTGAAATATCGAGGAAGACGTCGGGCTTCCATTCCATCTGCTCTGTCTGATGCGGCTCGAAGAGATAGAGCTGCGGCGCGCCAAGGACCTTCTCGCCGGGCTTATGCCCCCAGGCCTGCGCGATCATCCGCGCTTCGAGCGCCACCTGTGTCGCGTACATATGGTCGGTATTATAGGGATCCCACTTGGAGTGGCTGAGCATGAATTCCGGCTGCACGGCACGGATCACATCGACCAGCCGATACTTTGCCTCCTGATCCACGACCAGCGGATAGTCCCCGAGATCGAAGAACTGGATATCGTGCACGCCAAGCGCCTTGGCCGCATTTTCCGCTTCGATACGCCGCCCTGCCTTTACCTTTTCCAGGGTCATCCCGGCATTCTTCCAGAGCTTGGCGCTCTCGCCACGCTCGCCGTAGGAGAGGCACACGACCGTCACCTCGTAACCCTTTTCCTGATGCAGCGCGATCGCACCGCCGCAGCGCCAGACGAAATCCGCCGAATGCGCGCTGATGACCAAGGCCGTCTTTGCCATGAACTAGTCCTTCCTCGCCACAGGGGGCGTGCCATGCGTGTGAAATGTCTCGATCGTTTTCAGGCCCCAGGCCTGGCCTTTCTTGCGCTCCGTCTCTGTCCAGGTCACGGTCGGCCAATCGGGGCTGAGGATCAGCCGAGCGCCGGCATTGGCGAGCTCGACACGGTTGCCCGCCGGCTCCCAGACGTAGAGGAAAAAGGTGCCCTGGATCGCATGCTTGTGCGGCCCGGTTTCGATATGGACGCCGTTCTCCAGAAAGATATCGGCCGCGCGCAGAATGTCCTCGCGCTGGTCGACCGCGTAGGTCACGTGATGGAAGCGACCCTTCGCACCGGTATGGTCCTCGGAATAGGCGATGTCATAGGTCTTGTTGTTGACCGTGAACCAGCAGCCTCCAAGCCGGCCATTGTCAAGCTGGATCTGCTCCGTCACCCGGCTGCCAAGCGCTTTCGTCATGAAGTCGCGGATTGCCCTGATATCGCTTGCGAGCAGGTTCAGGTGGTCGAGCCGGCGCGGACTGGCGCCGCGCCCATGATAGCGCTGGGCGATATTCTTCAGCGCTGGACGCTCCCCTTCGGGCGCCTCATAGACATGCGTGTCGTAATAGAGCTCGAAAATATGACCGTCCGGATCGGTAAAGCGATAGGCGCGGCCATGTCCCGCATCGCCATCCACCCAGCCGAGGCCACAGCCCATTTCCTCGATCACCTTCACACGCCGCTCCAGAGCTTCCGGAGACGACGTGCGGTAGCCGACATGGCCGACGCCCGTCGTGTGATGGCGCACCAGCTTCAACGTATGAAATTCATAATCATCGAAGGCGCGCAGATAGGCGACGCCATCTTCGATCAGGCTGGGTGTGAGCCCATAGACCCTTGTGAAGAAATCCAGGCTCTCATCGAAACGGTCGCTGTAGAGCTCCACATGACCGAGATGGGCGACGTCAAAACAGGGCTCGGTCATCCGGCAGGCTCCCAGGCGATGGCCTCACCAGCTTTCAAAAATCTCATGATGATCCTCCTCGCAGGCGAACGCCTCCACGTCCGCCTGCCATTGAAAATACTAGGAAGGTTGGCAGCAGCAGGCAACTTCGTTCTGCTGACGGGTCATAAGCTGAGGTTACAGATAGGGGCAGAAGTGGGCTGAAAGGACGGCTGCCAAGCCCTGCTCTAGCGACCGTCCACCCCGCCCGCACCTAGACAAAATGGATGGTTTTCAGCTCGATATAATTGTCGGGGCCCTCGATGCCGCCTTTAGCGGCCCTGCCCGGATTTCTTGACGCTGCCGGAGCGAATGCGCCGCCTACACGACAGGCACGTTCCTGTTCTTTTCGAGTTAAATGAATACCTATAGATCGAGATATCTGCAGATTTATCGCAATTTCACCCGAAATTGACTCATCTGGATTGAAATAGATTTCTTTATGTATACATTTTGAGAGGCGCAGAGGGGTGCCGAAGGGAGTGATGAAATGGCGTTGTTGAATTTTGCCGGCAAATCCAGGGAACGCACTCCTGAGCCGGAATTCGCAGACATGATCGAGGGTTGGTCGATCGAGGTCATGCCACGTACGGCCGCTAAGATCGATGACTTTCGTGCATTCCTGCCGACGGGGACCCGAGTCTATATCGCTCATCTCGACGGCACCCCGATCGATGATATGGTGGCGACGGCAAGGCGGCTAAGCGCACAAGGGTTTGCAGTCATGCCGCATCTCCCGGCCCGCAGTATTCCTGATGTCAGCACATTGGCGGACTGGCTGGAACGATATCGGGGCGAAGCCGATGTCCGCCAGGCTCTCCTGCTCGGTGGCGGCAGGAACACGCCTGTAGGCGATTTTCACAGTTCCACACAATTGATCGAGACCGGGCTTTTCGACCATCACGGCTTCACGCATCTGCATTTTGCCGGTCATCCGGAAGGCAGCCGTGATGTCGATCCGGACGGATCAACTGCCCTGGCCGATCGGGCACTGCTCTGGAAACAGGATTTCGCCTCGCGTACCGATGCGCAGCTTGCCATCACCACTCAATTCACCTTCGATCCTCAGCCTGTCATCGACTGGGCGGAACGCATCCAGGCAGCCGGCGTCACCATGCCCATTCATGTCGGCATTGCCGGTCCAGCCAAGCTGCAGACATTGATCAAATACGCAATCTCCTGCGGCATTGGCCCCTCGATCAAGGTGCTGCAGAAGCGCGCCATGGACATGAGCAAGCTGCTCTTGCCCTACGAGCCGACCGATCTGGTCGCTGCCTTTGCCGATTACAAAGCAGAAAAGCCTGAAAGCCTCATCGGCCAACTGCATATCTTCCCGCTCGGCGGCATCCAGGTGGCGGCAGACTGGATGAACAAACACCGTTCCGTCGAAACATCGGTCGCGCTACCCTGAGAAGCCCCTCCCCGGGTCCTCAGGAAGAGCCATGCCGACGCCCAACCATCCAAATATCAGACATATCAGGCTGTTCGTCGCCTGCGCCGAGACCGGCTCGCTGACATCRGCCGCRGCCATTCTCGGTATCACCCAGCCYGCAGCATCCCAGGCCTTGCGGCGRCTGGAASAGCTTCTGGACGYMACCCTGGTCGAACGCGACGCCATGACGCTGACGGCAGAAGGCAAGATCGCCCAACAGCGGTTCCGTCGCCTTCTTGGTCTTATCCGTCAGGCCTGTGGACCAGCGCCAAAAGCGGCAATCGGCGTTATCGAGATGCGCCTCACATGGCCGCACCTGCGCGCCATTGCGACATTTGCCGAACATGGCAGCTTCAGCGCCGCTGCCCGCACGCTGGAGCAATCGGAACCGGCCGTACAACGCGCCGCTCGCGAAGCCGAAGCCATCATCGGCATTTCCCTTTTCGAAAATTCCGGTCGCAATGTCCGCCTGACGGCTGCAGGCCTTTCCGCCGCCCGCTGGTTCAACCTGGCGATTTCTGAATTCGAAAACCTTCGCCACGAGCTGCTGGAGGCACGCAATCACTATGCCGGCCGTATCTCGATCGGCACCCTGCCACTGACCCGAACCTTCCTGGTGCCCGACGTAGTCGCACTTCTCGCCAGCCGCTATCCGCTCGCGCGCTTCGAAATCGTGGAGGGCAGCTACGGGGTGCTGATCGACGATCTCGAGCGCGGCCGTATCGATATCCTCGTCGGCGCGCTGCGCAGAAGCCTCATCTCGAAAACGCTGCATCAGGAACCGCTCTTCGATTTCGATCTCAGCGTCGTCGGACGGGCCAACCATCCCCTGACGCAGCGCCGGGAGATCACCCCTGACGATCTCGCAAACTACCCCTGGGTCGTCGCCCGCCGCGACACGCCCTCGCGCGAAACCTTCAACACCGTGGCAGCAACCTTTCCGAAGGACAAGCCTGCCCGCCAGAGCGTCGAGACCGGCTCGCTCAATGCCATCAGGGGCGTGCTCCTGAAGTCCGATCACCTCGCCCTGCTCTCCCGCCATCAGATCCGCTATGAGCTAGAGGCAGGCTTTCTCGCCGCGATGGATTATCCGCTGCCGGATTCGCGCCGCCCCGTCGGTGTCACGCTGCGCCGCCATTGGCTGCCGACGGCCCTTCAGGCGGAGTTTCTGGCTTTGCTCAGGGAGCATTCGGCAGAACTCGACTAGCCTATGCCTCTCTCACGATTGCGCGAGCGGCCACCATATCCTCGGAATATGCGATAATGGTTCTCTGACCAGGGCGCCAAACACCGATATTTCATGGAGTTCTTCGAATGCCTTTACGCTGTGCCATTCTCGATGATTACCAGCGCGTCGCCCTCTCCATGGCCGACTGGAGCGGCATCGAGGGGAAGGTCGAGATCAATCGTTTCGACGACCATATAGCCGATACCGACACGCTGATCGGCCGGCTGGCGGACTATGACATCATCATCGCCATGCGGGAACGCACCCCTTTCGACGCCGAACGCCTCGGTCGGCTGCCGAAGCTGAAACTGCTGATCACGACCGGCATGGCCAATGCCTCGATCGACATGGCCGCTGCCACCCGCCTCGGCATCACGGTTGCCGGCACGCGCGGTTTTGTCGGCTCAGCCGCTGAACTCACCTGGGCGCTGCTGATGGCGCTGGTTCGCCATATCCCCTCGGAAGTCGCCAACTTCCGCGCAGCGCAAAATCCGTGGCAACTCTCCGTCGGGCGCGACCTCAGGGGGCTGACACTCGGCGTCGTCGGCCTCGGCAAGCTCGGCCAGCAGGTCGCCACTTACGGCCGCACCTTCGGCATGAACGTCATCGGCTGGTCGCGCTCCAACACGCCGCAGAAAAGTGCCGATCTCGGCATCGGCTACGCCGCCTCCCTCGATGAACTGCTATCCGCCGCCGATATCGTCACGCTGCATCTCACCCTCAATGCTGAAACAAAAGGCATCATCGGCAAGCGCGAACTCGACCGCATGAAACCGGGTGCCATAATTCTCAACACATCCCGGGGACCACTTGTCGACGAGCAGGCACTGGTCACAACACTGGAAAGCGGCCATCTCGGCGGCGCCGGCCTTGATGTCTTCGACGAGGAGCCCCTACCCGCAAACCACGCGTTCCGGCGGCTCGCCAATGTCGTGGCGACCCCGCATCTCGGCTATGTGACGGAGGAAACCTATCGCATCTTCTATCGGGATGCCGTGGAGGATATCGCCGCGTGGATCGACGGAAAACCGGTCCGGGTTCTGAATTCTCCGAAGTAGGGCGAGAACGACTGCTTACACATTGCCTCGCAGGCGAGCGCCGCCATCGAGCGAGCGGCGGTGCATTTTGAACAACAAGGCTCCCCGCTTTGCCGCGGGGAGCCTTGTTCGTCAGACCGGTGCGCGAGGATCGTGCCGCGCAAGGCGGCGCAGCAGGTAGTCGACCTCAGCCCGTGCCGTTGCACTGAGCGCGCTTCCAGGCTTGCGCTGCGCATCCGAGGTGATGACGCCCCGGCGCATGAGAACATGCTTGCGGACGGCAAGGCCGACGCCGAGCTGCTGCTCGTAGCGGATCAGCGGCAGATGGGCATCAAAGAGATCATGCGCCTCATCGCGTTTTCCCGCAGCAAACAGATTGACCAGTTCGACAAGCATGTCCGGGAAACCGTAGCCGGTCATGGCGCCGTCAGCACCACGCTCCGGCTCGAAATCGAGGAACATGCCGCCATTGCCGCAGAGTATCGAGAAGGGCCGAAGCTCGCCGGCTTTCTGCATGGCGCGCAACTTTGAGATCTTCTCCAGCCCCGGCCAGTCCTCGTGCTTGAGCATGACGCAGGAGGGATGATCGGAAATGATCTTGGCAACCACGCTGGCCGACATGACGACCGTCAGCGTCAGTGGATAATCCTGTAGCACCCACGGAACGTCAGTGCCGACGGCCTCAACAGCCTGCGCAAAATACTGGACGATCTGCTCATCGGTGCGAAGCGCCGGCGTCGGCGCGATCATCACGCCGGCAGCCCCCATGTCCATCGCATCGCGGGCGAGCGAACGCATCGCCGCAAAGCCAGGTGCAGAGACGCCGACAACGACCGGCACTCTTGAACGGCCGACCACCTGGCGAATGATTGCTCGCGATTCCGCCGGCTCAAGCTTCGGAGCCTCGCCCATGATCCCGAGGATGGTCATGCCGGTAACGCCGCTGTCCTGATAGAAGTCGGTCAACTTGTCGATTGAAGGCGCGTCGAGAGTACCATCAGGCAGGAATGGCGTGGTCGCAATTGCATAGACGCCCTTTGCGTCAGTTCCGAAGCTCATTGTGCATCCTTCCACGCCTGATAGCGTGCCTTCGTTTCCGCGTTCATGGGATAGAGACCAGGCAGAGGCACGCCCCGGTCGATTTCGGTCATGATCCAGCCTTCCATGCGCTCCTGTTCCGGCGCTTCGGCAAGCACCGCATCGAGCAAGGCGGCTGGGATAAGCACGGCGCCGTCCTTGTCCGCAACGACGATATCGCCGGGGAAAACAGCAACACCACCGCAGGCGATCGGCTGTTGCCAGCCGACGAAGGTCAGCCCGGCGACCGAGGGCGGCGCAGCCATGCCATCGCACCAGACGGGCAACTCGCTCGCAAGCACCCCTTCCAGATCGCGCACCACACCATCGCTGACCAAGGCCGCGACCTTACGCTTCATCATCCGGGCGCACAGAATATCGCCGAAGATACCGGCATCCTGCACCCCCATCGCATCGACCACGGCGATGCATCCCTCGGGCATATCCTCGATCGCCGCCCGCGTGGAGATCGGCGAAGCCCAGCTTTCGGGCGTTGCCAGATCCTCACGCGCCGGTACGAAACGCAGCGTGAAGGCTGGGCCGACCACCCGCTCCTGGCCCGGCCTTAGCGGCTTTGTACCGCGCATCCAGACATTCCTGAGCCCCTTTTTCAGAAGCACGGTTGTCAGAGTCGCCGTGGAGACGCCCTTCAGAGTTTCGATAACGGCTGGATCTAGAGACATGGATTGCACCTCATATGCTCTGGATGAGGCCGCCGTCGATGCGGATGACGGAGCCGGTAATATAGGATGCGCGCGGGCTGGCGAGAAAAGCAACCGTGTCGCCATATTCCTCCGGCCGGCCGTAACGCCCGACAGGAATGGCGGCTGTGCTCTCCGCCGTCACTTCTTCCACCGGCCGGTTTTCGCGCTTCGCCTTCTGCTCGTCGAGGAAAGTAATGCGGCCGGTCGCGATGCGCCCCGGCAGCACGATATTGGCGGTAATCCCATCGCGGCCGATCTCACGGGCGAGCGTCTTCGACCAGCCGACCAACGCCAGACGCAGGCTGTTGGAAATACCCAGATTGGGGATCGGCGCCACGACGCCAGATGACGTGGACGTAATGACACGGCCCCAACCGCGCGCCTTCATGCCGGGCAATACGGCATCCGTCACGGCAATCACCGAACGCACCATCATGTCGAAATATTTCGACCAGGTTTCCGCCGATTGACCGGAGGCCGGTGTTGGTGGCGGTCCGCCCGTATTGTTGACGAGGATATCGACGGCCCCAAAAGTATCGGCGATCACAGCCAGCCTCGCCTCGATAACAGAGAGATCGGCGATATCCCAGCCGATCGCCAGCGCCTTCCCTCCAGCGGAAACGATGCCTTCCGCCGTCTTCCTGGCCGCGGCTTCATCGATATCGGCAACGGCGACGCGAACGCCTTCCGAGGCCAGCGACCGGGCAATCGCGCCACCCAAACCACCACCAGCGCCGAACACCAGCGCGGTCTTTCCATTCAATTGCATATCCAAGGCAGATACTCCGGTTTCGTCAGCATTATGGCGATCACGAAAAGAAGAAAAATCTCGCTTTTTCCAGTTTCAGAAGATAGAAAAACTTTTCTTATGGAAACGCGCTTTCTCGATACCTTCCTGCTGGTTGCCGAACTCGGATCGCTGGCCGAAGCCTCCCGTCGCCTCGGCATCACGCCGGCCGCGGTCGCCCAGCGCATGCAGGCGCTGGAAGACGATGTCGGCGTGCCGCTGCTGACCCGGGTTGGCCGCCGTGTCCGCCCGACCGATACCGGCCACGCCATCATCGAAAAGAGCCGCAGGATCCTCGCAGAGGTCCGCGATCTGCGCAGCCTTGCCAATGCCGATCTGCCTTCCGGCGAGCTTCGTCTCGGCGCCATCACGACAGCGCTGACCGGACTGCTGCCCTCAGCCCTGCATGAAGTCTTCGCCAGTATGCCGCTGGTCGAGGTTTTCCTGCTGCCAGGCCCGTCGACCGATCTCTACCAGCGGCTGATAGACCGGGATATCGACGCGGCAATCATCGTAAAGCCACCTTTTTCGATACCGAAAACATTGGAATGGGAACTGCTGCGGGCCGAACGTCTGGTTCTCGTAGCGCCTGCCGATTGCCGGGGCGAGAACCCGCACGCGCTCCTGAAGACCCGCCCCTTCATCCGCTACGACCGGAACAACTGGGGCGGCCGCCTTGCCGACGAATATCTTCAAAGACAGGGTTTGAAGCCGGCTGAACGTCTGGAACTCGATTCCCTCGAAGCGATCTCGGTCATGGTCGCCAATGGGCTCGGCGTCTCTCTGGTGCCGGACTGGGCAAGACCCTGGCCGGAAGGCCTCAACCTCGCTATCCTCGAACTGCCTGTGCCCTTTCCACCGCGTGAGGTCGGGATGCTGTGGCCGCGCAGCTCCCCATCGCGCCGGTTGACCGGCATCGTACTCGACGCGCTCAAACGCTCGCAGACCGCCATCCGGCCCTAATTGTTTTTGGCCGAAATCAGGTTCTTGCGCTGATAGACATGGATGTAATCGACCAGCAGATAGGACGGGTTCGGCGTTTCATCGATCGGCCAGCCTGAGCCGAGCGCAAGATTGACCAGCGGATAGAAGGGCATGTGGAATTCCGGCGGCGTATCGAAGCTCCAAAGGGGATTGCGATCCAGATAGAATGTTGATTTCTGCGGGCCGATATCGACGCCAAAAGTGTGATAGTCGCTGCTGAGCGAGCCTTCGGGCACATTCGTCAGATGGCCGTCCGTCGTGTGCTGGTTGCTCGGGCGCCAGACATGATAGCCCATGCTGAACTCGCCGGGCGCACGGCCGTAATATTCGATCACGTCGATTTCCGAGGTAAATTTGGACCGATCGAGGCCGATCAGCCAGAAAGCCGGCCAGACGCCCTTGCCGGGCGGCAGCTTCATACGCGCTTCAAAATAACCGAACGTCTGAGAGAAGCCTTCGCCCTTCGGATTGGTAGAGGCAAGCAGGCCGGAGCGCCACTTACCATCCGCATCCTTCCGAGCCTCGATCCGCAAGATGCCGTCATTGACCGTAAAAGGGAAACCGTCCATCGGGTCGGTAAACTGAGCATCGCCGAAATCGCCATTCCACGGTGTATGCGCGATCCAGCGCGATCCGTTCTCGCCCCAGGCCGAAGCATCGAGCGTGTTGAAGTCTTCGGCAAAGGTCAGCTGAAAATCGTCGAGATTGAGCGGCTCTTCTGCCTCGCTCGGCCGCGGACTTGGTGGGCCGAAAAGGCCGATGACGATAAGAAGCGCAAATCTTCCGGCAAATTTCGTGTGGTGCATGTTTCTCCCTCCAGGAGATTTCGACCCCGTTGTGGGGTTTTGGGAGCCGATCATGAAACGACGACTCCGTTTCGCCAGGGCATGATCTTTCTGACGACGATGGCTTCCAGCCCGTCGGGCCGCCCTACGGCCTGCCACAAGAGCAGGGAGGAAACCCAGAAGATTGCAAGCGCCGCAACGCTGCAGAGACCGACGCCGATGACGAGTTCGATGCCGAGCGGCATGGCGATGAGAACAGGCTGAACCCAGAGCAGGAAACCGATCATCGGCAGGCAGGCCGCAAGCGGCCGGACAAACGCATAGAGCTGCGCGCCAATCGAGGCACCGATCAGCCGCTGCGTGATAACAAGGCAGACGACATAGGCAACGACAGCGGCGATGACGCGCGCTGCCAGCGCACCGTCAAGCCCGAACATCACGACGCCGAGCACCGTAACCGGTGCCCTCACTGCGAATTCAGCAAACATCCTGAGCGCCACATAGCGGGTCTTGTCGAGAACCATAACGAGCGGCGGCATGATGGTCGTCGGCAGACCGATCAGGCTGACGGCGCAGAGCCACTGCAGGATCGGCGCCGCAAAGGCCCACTTCTCGCCGACGACGATGCGCAGGATCGGTTCGGCCAGGAAAATGATGACGAACAGGATGGGAGCCGCCACGACCATGATTGCATTGGTGGCCTTCAAATAGGCGGTAATCTGCTTGCCTCGGTCGCTGACATTGGAAAAGGCGGCCATCAGCGGGCGCATCAGCGGACCGACGAATGTCTGATAGGGAATACCGGCAAGATTATCCGCGACGCTGAAGGCACCGTAGGTGGAAAGGCTCGTAAAGCGCGGCAGCAGCAGCCGGTCCATCTGCCAGTTGAGTGAATTGAGAACCTGCGAAATCGTGTTCCAGCCGATCATGTCCTGGAAGTGCTTCCATTCCGAAAGGCTGAGCCTCGGCCGCATCGGCGCGAAGATATAGGAGAMGATGGTCGACGCCGTCGGTCCGGCAACGGCGCCAATCGCCAGCCCCCAGTAACTGTCGGTCGCAAGCGCGACACCGACGCCGAAGATCAGAGTCGATCCCTTGGCGATGATGTCGAGGGCAAATTCGCGCCGGAAGTCGAAGCGCTGCATGAAGAGCACCATGCGCGGGCTGATCACACTACGCATCGCAGGCGCGATAGAAACCACAGCAACCAGTTGGAAAAGCCGCGGATCGTTGTAGATGAGAGCCATCGGCCAGGCGATGACGAYCATCAACAGGCTGATCGCCGTTCCTCTTAGGAGGCTCAACGTAAAGGCCGTTGCAAACATCCGCTCAGTTGGCAAGGGAACACGCACCAACGCCTGGGTGAGCGGCAGATCGAGGATCGCCTCGACGATGACAAGAACCGACGTGGCAATGGCGACGATTCCGAAATCGGCCGGGCTCAAAAGTCTTGCAAGAATGAGCAGGCTCACGAAATCGAGCAGTCGTGCCAGGAATTTTCCGCTGATTGTCCAGATGCTTGCTGTCGCCGTTCTATGCGATACGCTTGACACGATCTATTCCTTGGCCATGAGCAACGAACCTCTTCTGGGGAGCGCCGGGTGCCGACGCTCCGGGGTTTTTGTGCGTGTCAGCTTACTTTCCTCCTGACGGGGCTTGCGGCCTGATGACCATGCTTGGCGAGTTGCTCATCGATGAGCGAGCCGAGGCGGTCGCGAAACACCGCTGCGGAGAATATCAGGGCGTGATTATGGATCGCCACCGGATCGAGCGTGTCCTCGACCGCTTCGAAGGCTGCCATCGTTTCCATCAACGCTTCCGTACTCTGCTCGGCAAAGCGGAAGCCGACATGCGGTGCGCAGACAGTCTCGCGTGCGCCGCCAGCATCGAAGGCCAGAACCGGCCGGCCGGACGCCATCGCTTCCACCGGCAGAATGCCGAAGTCTTCGATGCCGGGGAACAGCAGCGCGCGGCAGCGCGACAGGTGATCGCGCAGAACCGGGAACGGCTGATGCCCGAGAAACTGTACCGTCGGTCCGGCGATTGACCTAAGATAGGCCTCCTGCTCGCCCTCACCGATCACGACCAGATTGCGGCCCATTTCCGTGCAGGCCTTCACGGCAATATCCGGCCGCTTATAGGCGGTGAGCTGGCCCGCATAGAGATAGAATTCGCCCTTGCCCTGCCCGATGGCGAAATCGTCGGTCGCGACCGGCGGATAGATAACAACGGCGTCACGGTCATAGAAGCGGCGGATACGGCCCGCGACATAGCTGGAATTCGCTACGAACGTATCGACGCGCGAGGCGGTCGTCACATCCCAGGCCCGCAGCATCGGAGCCGTGAGTGACATCATTGCCTTGCCGATCCATGAAACACCGCGCCGGTACACATGGAACTGATCCCAGATGTAGCGCATCGGCGAATGGCAGTAGCAGATGTGGAGTGCATCCGCCCGGGTGATGACACCCTTGGCGGGGCCGGATTCACTTGAAATGACAAGATCATAGTCCTGCAGGTCAAAGTGCTCGAGCGCGAAGGGCATGAGCGGCAGCATCTTTGTGTAATGGCGCGTAGAACGCGGGATCTTCTGCAGGAAGGACGTTTGGATGTTGCGGCTGTTCAGGAAATCGCTGGTACGCTCGGGATTATGCACCAGCGTGAAGATGTCTGCCTGAGGGAACATACGGCAGAGTTCTTCCACCACCTTTTCGCCACCGCGCATCGATACCAGCCAGTAGTGGACGATAGCGACGCGAGGCTGCTTCGCATCGACCCTACTGCCGGCTTCGACGACCCGGCTTCTTGCCACGACGGGCGCGTCGCCCCGGAATGCCATTGCTTCGGGGAGAGAGCTTGCTACTTTAACAGTCACCTGAACGCTCCTTGTACGATCGCCCCGCCCCTCGGCTCGGGCACTACATTCGTCGGAATCAGACTGCGGTATTGCGCGAGAAGGGCATCGCGCCATTCTTCGTGTGTCGTTGCCAGATTGGGCGACAGCCGGAAGGCGCGTTCGCTCATGAGGCGAACATCCTCCTTCGGCATTTTGCGGAAGGCCATCAGCGTTGTGGCGAAGGCTTCCTCGTCCATCGTGTTGCAGGAGATCGCCATTCCGGCCCTCTCCATTTCCTCGGCAAGGAAAGCACCCTTGGTCATGATAACGGGAAGGCCGCTGCGCGCCGCCTCGATCGCCACAAGGCCGAACGGCTCCGGATAGCGAGACGGCATGACAAGCGCGCTTGCGGTGCGGATGATCCGGCCGATCTCCGCATGCGACTGCCAGCCCATGGCCCGGACATGATCGCCCGCCGCCACGACCTTCGGCATCAGCGGTCCGTCGCCAATCACGCAAAGCCTTGCACCAGCCCTGCGCACCGCAGCAAGCGCGTCTTCGATGCCCTTTTCCTCGTCCAGTCGGCCGATGAAGACGAACTCATCATTGTCCTCGGCCATGACTCGCTCGGCCGTCAGTGGCGCGATCGGATTGCGGATGGTGACGAGCCGTTCCGGCTGGTAGCCGGAGCCCACCAGGAACTCTGCCATCTTTTCGTGGAGCAGGATGATCCTGCTAAAGGCGGGACGGCTTCTCAGCGCGCGCAAGAGATTGGCGCCGCGGGCCGCGCGCCACAGCTTTTGCGCATAGCTTCGCTTGTCGCAGGAGGTGGTGATGCAGCCTGCCCCGAGCGGACGCCGCTGGCAGATCTCCTGCGCCTGATAGTCGAAAAAGGCCCCATTGGGACAACCGGTAAAGAAATCATGGGCGTGAACGACGCATCGGTCGGCAACGGGTGCAAGCGCGTCGAAGACCGCCGGTGACAGGATCTGATGCCAGCCATGAACATGATAGGCTGTCCTGGGCGTATCATTGGCCCGCACCCAGGCGGAAATCATGCTGCCGGCTGCCGGATTATGAATGCCGGTCGCGAAGGCCTTGGCTCGGTTGGAACTCAAGAGATCGCGGCTATTCAGCTTGACGATTGAAACGCCGAGGGAAGCAAGCTCCTCGTTCGCTCCATCGTCGCCGCAGATATAGGTCACGGCAATGCCGAGTCCGCAGAAGAGCTTCGCCGACAGGACCGCAAGGGCCGTCGCCCCACCCCTCGCCGTCGAATAATCGTCAATGACGACCACACGGTCGAGCGCCGGGTGCGCCGCGATGCCGTCCCTCCATATTTTTGCGTAGCGTCCGGAAGCCGGCCACCGCAACGTCGAAACGGCAGGCCCATTCTCATCAGGACGCAGTTGGCCGATGTCGTTCATAGAAGCTCTCCGACGACAGACACAATGGATGCTTTTTGACGGCCAGGCCCCTAACCGTCCATGAGGGTGAAGTGGTCACGGACCGGCTGCGAACGGCAGCCGGATCGTGACGAAGTGCATTATTTTGCCGACGCCGCACCGTCGGCATAGGCTTCCAGCGCCTTGCGGTTGAGGATACGAATCCTGCCCTGGGCTCCGTCGATCACCTTGCATTCACGCAGGCGACGCAAGCACTGGTTGACTTTTTCACGAGAAGCCGGAAGCGTCGCCGCCAGATCGTTCTGGGAAATTATCAGCACGTCCCGGTTCGCCGGCGTATCCTTTCCGTAGACCGAAGATAGCCGCAGAAGCATTGCCGCCAGCCGCGACTGAAGGCTGGATCCGGCGTTCGAAATGATGCGGCGCTCCAGCTCGGAAACACGCGCAAGCGTTCTCGAAAAAACCTTCTCCTGGAACTGCGGATCGGTGGCGTACCTTTCCCGCAGCAGCCGGCCTTCGAAGAAGTATAGCTCGCAATCCGAACTGGCTCTATACTCCAGATTCAGTATTTGCTTACGTAATACTTCGAGCTCACCGATCAAACCGCCCCTCGGAATGATCTCCACAATGAACTCCCTGCCGTCTGGCAGCATCGTACTGGCGCTGACTAGCCCGCGCTGCACGCGAGCAAACATATCTACAAAGACTCCAGCGCCTGCAATAAGTTCGCCGCGACGAAAATTTCGTATAGTCGCGCGGCAGAACGGGAAGTCGTCGTCACTTGAGATGCGATTGTTCAAAGATGTATCCGGAACAACGCTAATAGCCGCATTGCCCACAGCGACCCTATAGTCTCTCGTTTGTGTAGCTCCGTCCATGCGCATAACTCCCCAACAAAACAGATTGGTCGTAGCTGATGCTGCACTGCATCATTTATATTGTCCTAACTTGAGAGTCAAATAACAATCGAAGATGACAAGAGCATCTCAAATAATAGTGACAATACCACCAGTTATATAGATTATATTTTTTCTAGTATCCGTCGAATTCAGGAGAGGTATTAAGCCAAACCGCCTATTTTTGGGGCGGTCCCTATCAAAATTGTTCAAAAAATAGCTACAACGCCCGGCTTCATCTATTCAAGCCGTGCGCCTTAGACGACATGTAAGTTAAATTTTCGAATAAAAATAGGATGTAGAAATCCCCTGCCGCCGAATTCGTAGAGAACTCCGTAGCATTACAGTATTAGCATAAAGAATTTGCTAATCATTATGACCGCGGTCACAGACAAGCACATTGCGCTGCACCAAACTTCATAAGGTTCTAACCGGAAACTTTTGGAGTCGGTCGATGACTTGGGAAACACAGAGTATTGAAGTTCGTGAATCCTGGCCGAACGTTGACCAGTCCGCGCCGAATAACGATCGTCGCATAGTATCACGGCCTCATGTGGTCGGAAGGGCATCCAAGCGCGCGGTTGATATCGTCGTGGCAACCACCGCTCTGGTTCTGCTGTCACCTCTGATGCTGATCGTAGCACTCATCGTAAAGTTGAGCGATCCCGGGCCAGTCTTCTATTCGCATACGCGGATTGGATATGGGGGCGCCGCCTTCGGCTGTCTCAAGTTCCGCACCATGAAGACCGATGCCGCCGCACAGCTCGCCGAGTTGCTGCGCGCCAATCCCTCAGCGCGGGCCGAGTGGGAAACGACGCGGAAGCTGAAGAACGATCCGCGCATCACCACTGTCGGTGAGATCCTGAGGAAGTCCAGCATCGATGAGCTCCCTCAGCTCATCAATATCCTGCGCGGCGAAATGAGCGTTGTAGGCCCGCGGCCGGTGACGGCTGAAGAACTCGCCCGCTACGGCGAGCATGTCACGAGCTATATGGCCGCAAGACCAGGCCTGACCGGACAGTGGCAGACCAGCGGCCGCAACGATGTCAGCTACGAATATCGAGTTGCGCTTGATGTCCAATATGTCCGCGACTGGTCGCTCGCGCGCGATTTCATCATCATCGCAAAGACCGTTCCCGCCCTGTTCTCGCAGCGCGGCTGCTACTAATCCAAGAACGACGCATAGCCCGACCCGGGCCATACGCACCTGCTGGATATCAACGAAGAAGACACTCTCGCCCTTTGGATCAGGACACTATGAACTCAAATCACGTCTTCAGCAGCGTCTCCCCGATATCTTTGCCGGCCACGGCCAGCGGTAGTTCGTCGCTGACGCTGCGGGACATGTCCTTTTTCGTCAGGATGCGTTGGCCTTGGATCGTGTCTACCATCCTGGTCTTCCTGGCACTTGCCGCTGCCTATCTCCTCATCGCCAAGCCGACCTACGTGGCCAGTACCCAGCTTATGGTCTTCCCGCAGGTGAACGGCTCGGACGCTCAACGCGCGTTCGCCGAAGACGCCTTCATCGATGCACAGCTTGAAATAGCGAAGTCCAGCGACGTGCTTGGCGGCGCCGCCAGCGCGCTGAACCTCGCCAACGATCCGGCCTTCTCCAATCAGTCCCTGTCCCTGCAGGACAAGGTCAAGGACTGGCTGACGGGCAACGCCACCACCACCGCCCCACCGGAGACGGCACAGGGTGATGCAACCTCGGGCAATGCCCAGCCAGCTGCGACGAGCCAGGAAGCGCAGCGGACCGACCGGGCGATCGCACGGCTGCGCAATATTGTCGCGATGCGCCGCATCGGCCAATCGACGATCCTCGAAATATCCGCATCCGCATCCAACCCGCAGACGGCGGTTGAGATCGCCGATGCGGTTGCCCAGCAATACATCCGCAAGAATGTCCAGATGAAGGCCGCTGCGGCCCAGCAGTACAGCGAATGGCTAGAACAGTTCGTCAATGAACAGCAGCGCGGACTTGCCGATGCCGCAAGTGCGCTTGCCACCTTCAAGGCGAACCCGCGCGACCAGTTCAAGCTTGCTGAGTTGCAGAGCGCGACCGACGCCCGCCGCACCCTCTTCGAAAACACCCTCACGCAGTACACCGAGGCCAAGCAGCGCATTTCCTATCCGGTCTCCGACGCCACCATCGTTTCGCGGGCCACCTCACCGCTCTCCAAGGCGCAGCCGAACAATTCGCTGATCCTCGCCTTCGCGCTGATCGTAGGCGCCGGTTCCGGCCTTGGCCTGGCCATGATCCGCCATGTCAGCGACCGGCGCATCATGCGCACCAACCAGCTCTCGCAGGCGGCCGGCCTGTCTTTCGTCACACCCCTTGGACGCGCAAAAAGGGCTGGCCGCGCGGCGGCGTTGCCTACTGCCAATGATAGCGGCACCGTCGCCTATCCAATGATCCCCGGAATGGCCGAACTTGGTGCGACTGTCACAGGCTTTCGCCGCAGACGGCGCGTGGTGATCGGCATCGTGGCCGTTAACCCGGGCGGAGGAGCATCCACCATCGCCTGCGAGCTTGCCGTGCTCTCGGCAATATCAGGTTCGCGTACCCTGCTGATCGATGCCGCGGCGACAAGATCTTCCCTGAGCAAGTCCATTGCGCCGAACAGTTCAGCCGGCCTGATCGACGTGCTCGACAATATCGAGGCAATCCGCACCGCCACCCTGTCACTGACACCGACGCTCAAGTTCCTGCCTCTTGGCAAGGTCCGCGCCGTGACGCCCGCCGTCCGTCTAAGCTCGCGCCGCACTCAGCTCAACTTCAGCGATCTGAAGAAGGAATTCGACGCCATATTCGTCGATATCTCCGCCTTCACCTCGTCGCCTGACGCCAATGCGATCGCTCCGGAGCTGGACGGCGTTCTTGTCGTAACCTCTTACGGCCGCACTTCGATTGACGAGACCGTTCGCGTCATCGACAGCATGCGCAATGTCGGCGCAGAAATTCTTGGCGCGATCATCAACAACACACCAGCGAGTGTTCAGACATGATGGCTCCGACCCCACAAGCACCGAAGCTGAAGATCGCCGTCGGCATTGCCTCGGCGGGCCGGCCCGCGACGCTTCTGGAGACGGTAACCTATATCGACAGCCTCCAGCCTCACCCGGAGCGTATCATCATATGCGTCCCCAACCTGGATGACGCTGCCGGGCTCGCCGACCGAAAGGGCGTGGAATTGAAGGTCGGCCCCCGCGGCCTGACCTGCCAGCGCAATCGGATCATTGAAGCCGCAAGCGCGGATATGGACGTGCTGATCTTCCTCGACGACGACTTCATTCCCGCGCCCGGCTTTATTCCGCGCATGGCAGCCGTTTTCGCCGACAATCCGGATGTGGTCATCGCGACCGGAGACGTCCTCGCCGACGGCATTCTCGGCAAGGGGCTGACCCAGTCCGAAGCCATGCATGTCATCAAGACCACAGGCGAAAGAGGCGAGCAGGTGACCGAAATCTATAACGCCTATGGATGCAACATGGCGGTTCGGCTGGCGCCAATTGTCGGCCACGGGCTCGCCTTCGACGAGGAGTTGCCACTCTACGGCTGGCTCGAAGATGTCGATTTCAGCCGGTCCATCGCTCGCTACGGACGATCGGTGCATATTTCGGGCGCCTGCGGCGTCCATCTCGGCGTCAAGTCCGGACGCCAGCCCGGCAAGAGGCTCGGCTATTCGCAAGTCGCAAATCCCGTGCATCTGATGCGCAAGGGCACCATGTCCTTGACCCGCGCGCTGGCGCAGATCGGCCGGAATATCCTGGCGAACGCCCGGGGCACCCTGCTCAATGATCGCGCGGTCGACCGTCGTGGCCGGCTGAACGGCAATTTCCTGGCTTTATCCGATCTGCTGATGGGACGTGCATCTCCCATGCGCATCCTCGAACTCAGCCAGTCCTCAAATCGCGAGATGCCTTCACCATCCATCGCGGCAAAACGGAGGTAACAGACGCCATGTGGCCCATGTCTTTCCTTGATCGTCTTCCATTCGTTGGCCTTGCCGCCGTCTTTACCTGCGCGATGGGATGGAGTGCTGCCCACGCCGACAGCTACACGCTCGTCCCCGAGGATAAGATAAAGCTGCGGGTCGTGGAATGGCGTTCCACCGATTCCAAATATGCGAGCTGGGAAGCTCTCGATGGAACCTACAGCGTCGATGATGCGGGCAATCTTTCGATCCCGATCGCCGGTCAAATCAGAGCCTCCGGCCAGACGACCGAGCAGCTGTCGGATGCCATTTCAGATGCACTGGCCGACAAGGCCGACCTTCCCGGAAGGCCTTTCATCGCTGTCGAAATCGACCAGCACGCGCCGATCTTCGTCAACGGCAGCATCGAGCGGCCGGGACGCTATCCCTTCGAGGCCAATATGACCGTCATCAAGGCCGTCAGCATTGCAGGCGGCTACATGCGGTCGCGTGACGACAGCAGCTACTATCAGCGAGACCGAATCCAGTCGGCCGGCGACTATCGCTCAGCCCTCCTGAATCGCCGAGATCTCTTGATGCGTGCAGCCCGCCTGCGCGCCGAGATCGCCGGTCAGTCGGATTTCGACATTCCTGCCGAGATCGCCGGCGTGCCGGATATCGACAAGCTCAAGGCGGAGGAACTGAACCTGATGCGCCTACGGGCTGTCGAGTCCAACAGCCAGATTGAGGCGGCAGACGATCTGAGCCGCCTCTATACGCAGGAAATCCAGTCGCTGGAGGCCAAGATCGTCTCCCAGAAACGACAGATCGATCTTGCGCAGCAGGAGCTGAACAACGTCAACAGCCTCGTCAGCAAGGGCCTGACCAGCAATACCCGCCAATATTCGGTGGACCGCGGCCTGGCTGAAACCCAGAGCGAACTGCTGGACCTCGAGATCGCGCTGACCAAGTCCCGCCAGGGGCTGAACGAGAGCCAGCGCGAAAAGGCAACCATCATCAACAAGCGGAACGCCGAAAACCAGCAGGAGCTGAACACGCTCAGCCTCGCCATCAACAAAGCGGGCATTGACATGCAGGTCGCGCAACTCCTCGGCGATCAGGCCGGATACAGCGCCGAACTCGCCCGCATGGGTGCAGAATCGACGCTCCTCGGCACGACGAAGAAGAACTTCAAGATCATTCGCCGCAACGAGGACGGCAGCTACACCAATATCGTGGCAGATGAAAACACCGCCCTGTTGCCGCATGACATCATCGAGATCGGCGTCGAGGCAGCTGCCGATGCCTCATCTGCTGCATCGCAGCCCCAGCAGCCGGCCGCCGCCCTCATCCCTAATGTAGCCCGAAGCGATGCGCCCCGTCCGAACTGGGTATCGCAGACGGGATCGAACTAGGAGACCACTGTAGGATTATGCCTGTTAGCGTCGGAGTTCAGTTCATGTCTGCATTTGCCGTCTTTTTGCGCCGCACGCAGGGTCTGCGTGGCGTGACGGCAGAGAATCCTCGACCCGGTTCGGAGGTAGCGGCATGACAATTGAACCGATCGGCTTCCTCGTCTTCCTGCTCGGCCTGGCGCTCGTCTACTATGGATCCCGCTTTGCAATCACGGCGCTCTGCATCTCCACGCTGCTCGGTGCAGCCGCAGCCTTCCAGCTTCCCGCACTCGGCGGCAGCAGCATTCAGCCTAGCCATCTGCTGCTGCTCTTCGTCACGATCGGTGTGCTGCTGCGTCCGCGCCAGAAACAGGCGGCCCTGACTAGCCTGGCCTATCCCGGACCCGGCTTCTGGTTTGCGGCCTATGTTCTGTTTTCCGCCGTATCGGCCTTCTTCCTGCCCCGCATTTTCGCCGGCGCGACACTGGTTTATTCATCCGCACGCAGCAGTTCCGGCTTGATGTCGATCATGGCATCGCCGCTGGCGCCGGGTTCCTCCAATCTCACGCAGTCCGTCTACCTGCTCGGCGACCTCATCTGCTTCGCTGTCGTCTGCGGTTTTGCCCGGCTCGGGCACGGGCGCTTCATCGCCCGCCAGCTCATCGTCACGGCGCTTGTCTGCCTGGGTTTCGCCCTGCTCGATATCGCAACGTTCACGATAGGTCAGCCTGACCTGCTCGATTTCATGCGCAACGCCAACTATACGATGCACACAGCCGAGGTCATCGGCGGCTTCAAGCGCATCGTCGGTTCCTTCCCGGAGGCAAGTGCCTATGGTGCGGCGGCTCTGGTGTTTTTCAGCTTCACCCTCATCCTCTGGCTTGAGCGCTTCCCGAGCCGCTTCACCGGCTTTGCAACGGTATCGGTCGGCCTGACCGTGATCCTCTGCACCTCGACGACGGCCTATGTCGCCGGCCTCTTCATGATCGGTGTTGCGATCCTGTTTAGCCTCAAGCGGCTTTTGAGCGGCCAGGCCACACGTCCCTATGCGACCTTCCTTTTGATCACTCTGCTCATGGTGCCCTGCGTGATCATGGCTGTGGCCCTGATCCCGAGCGCGTGGAACGCCGTCGGCGATTTGGCGAACGTCACCCTGGCCAATAAGCTCGAATCGCAATCCGGCGAGGAGCGCACCGCCTGGAACACATTGGCGCTGGTCTCTTTCGTGGAAACAGCCACTTTCGGGGCAGGCCTCGGCACCGTGCGCGCATCGAGCTTCGCCGCCGCACTTCTGTCGAACGTCGGCCTCACCGGGACGGCCCTGTTCTTGCTCTTCCTTTACAGCCTCCTGACGGCTGCTGCTCGCAGCAAGCTGGCGAGCCGTGAAAACCGGGCGATTGGGATGGCTGCCGTTTTCGCCTCCGTCGCGCAGATTGCCTCGGCGACGATTTCCGGAAGCAGCACCGACCTCGGCCTGCTTTTCAGCATTACGGCCGGGCTCGCAAGCGGTTGCCTGACCGCCCCCTACGGGCAGCAGAACCGCATGACCCGTCTGCAGAGGACGCCGGCATCTCTGATGAGTACGCCGGTATTTCCATCACGATGATGTGCGGGGCAGAAAACATGTCGGTGATGTCAGCCCTGCTGCTGCTTGCTTGGCACGGGCGCCGGGTCGACGATCGCACTCTCCTTGGACGGCTTGCGGCTGCGGCGCCAAAGCCCGGCCACGAAGACACCTGTCACATAGCAGACCTGCATCAGCACGAGGATAGCGAGACCGTAAAGCGCGGCTTCAAGCAGCGACGCGTTTTGATGAGCCACGATGCCGAAACCGAGGGCGACAACGATCGCGAATATCGCGAAGGCCCAGGCGCGAATGGCCGCTCCGGCTGCGAGCGAAATCAGTATCACAATGATCGTGCCGTTCAGCATTGCGATGCCTTATTCCTTTCTATCGTCCCACACGCGCCCCGTGCCGATCTTCACATTACAGGGCTTAATCCACAACACCCGGCTTTTGGTAGTGGAGCGATAGCAATGGTTAATTTTCTCACAATCCGCCGTGATCAAAACGCCGACGAGGCACGATTGGCTCCCGACCGGATGAGAAATTACTCGCTTGTGACAAGTACAGGGCAGCAACTCGACAAAGAGAAATTTTTTACAGACTCAATAAAGACACTTGCCGACGAAAAACTACGAGAAGGATTGTACCATGAGTAATCAGTGCGTGGCCTACGTTACGGATGTCGAATATTCCTTTCCGACTATTCTCTCGGCGCTCCAGGCCCGAAAATTTGCAAATCCTGAGACGGATGTCTGTGTTCTTATGTCGGAACATCTGGACAATTTTGAGGAGCTGAAGAGCCTGCTGGCGTTGAGCGGCGTCAAGCTGATGGATGCGACGGAAGCACTGCACCAATCCCTCGGCAAGCTCGATGGTTCGCATTTCATGGGCCGTATCAGCGTCAGCACCATGGCCAAACTCGTACTCGCCCAGATCCTGCCTGAGAATTATACCCAGAT
Source organism: Rhizobium sp. 01T444 (assembly GCF_056398305.1). NCBI lineage: Bacteria > Pseudomonadati > Pseudomonadota > Alphaproteobacteria > Hyphomicrobiales > Rhizobiaceae > Rhizobium > Rhizobium sp. 01T444. Next base: position 57,626 of record NZ_JBFTPD010000002.1, on the reverse strand, counting down.
CATCTATCTGGATGGCGACACGCAGATCGTCAGCAGCCTTGCCGATCTCGAAAATGCGTTCGCGCCGCCTGGAAAGTTCTTCGCGGCCCGCGATTACACCTCTATCAATGGCTTGCTGCAAAACGGCAAGGACAGCAGTTACTTCAATGCCGGCGTTCTGAAATTCCACCGCGACGGCTGGATCGGGCCGGAAGCGCTGCAACTCTTTGCCACGAACCCGGAAGCATGCGACGGCAAGCATGATCAGGGCGCGTTGAACTATGTTTGTGGCTCCTCGCTCATCCTGGTRTCGAACCGCTGGAACTTCCCCAAGCAGTTCCTGCATCTGGTGGACATGTCCTCGCTCGCCATCGTCCACTACATGGCGCACCCCAAGCCCTGGCACGGCACGTTCTTCCCGTGGAGCGATACCGAAAGCCAAGTCTATATCGATCTGCGCAAGACACACCCAGCCTATAACGCGCTCTACCGGGGCATCAGCTTCGACCGCAAGGTGGTCTACAAATATCGTTCGATGCGCGAGCGCGTGAGACATGCCCTCCAGAATGAGATGCCCAATCCGCGCGTCCAGACCCTGCTCGCCGGCGACTATGTCGTCTGACGAAAAGTCGGCCCGATCCCTGCAGGCAGAGCCGGTCTTTAAAGCCGGCACCAGTGTTCAGGAGCAGAAATGAGTGCTTTGACGACCAGCATCTCGCACTACGCCAAGGCCCGGCTGCGCCGTTCGCTGAAGGCCGACCAGGTCGGCTATGCCGGGCTGCGCGACAGCCTGAAGCAGGCACGTCACGTGCTGATCTGCGTGATCCGCGACGAAGGACACCGGATGGAGTTCTTCCTGCAATATTATCGCGATCTCGGTGTCGAGCACTTCATTTGCATCGACAACGGTTCGAGCGACGGCACGGCCGAGCTCCTGTCCGGCATGCAGGATGTCTCGCTGTTGTCAGCCACCGGTTCCTACAAGGCAGCGCGCTTCGGCAATGACTGGATCAACGCGGTCATGAACCGCCATTGCCAGGAAAAATGGGTTCTCTATGTCGATGCGGATGAGTTTCTCGTCTATCCGCATTGCGATACGCGTTCGATCAGCCAGTTGACCGCCTATATGGAATCCGTCGGTGCCCGCTCGCTGCGCTCGGTCATGATCGACATGTACAGCCGCAATCCGGTCAGCGAAAACATCTGCGAGCCCGGCCGCAATCCGCTCGAGGTCTGCAGCCTCTTCGACCGATCAGGCTATGAATCGCATTTCGACAGGAACAGCCGCACCATCTGGATCAAGGGCGGTGTACGCGGTCGTGTCTATTTTCGCGGCCGCATCTGGGATGGCCCAGCGCTCAACAAGATCCCACTGATCTACGTATCCGGTGAACGCCTCTATCTCAAATCCTCGCACCAGGTCTGGCCGCTCGCCCTGAACCTTGGCGAAATGCGCGGCGCCGTCGGCATCACAAGCGCCCTCCTGCACTTCAAGTTCCTGTCGAGCTTCCTCAACAAGGTCGCCGATCCCGCCAACCGCTCGGAGCATACTGCCGAGTACACGATGTACTCTTCCCCCGAAGATGCTCGCAACTTCGTCTACACGGGCACCAGCACCTATCACCACTGGAAGGATCTCTCCGGCAGCGGTCTTATACAGGGCGAAGGTTGGGAACTCTGGCGCAGCGCGTCCGACAGCGACCTGCGGCAGCAGAGTCTGCTTTCACAGGAAAAAGCAGGTACCCCGGCACAGGGAGACACAGTCATCGTGGGCGAAGCGCAAGCTTCCCGTTGAATTCGTACATTCAGATGGCGTATCGGCCGGCCCTTCACTTCGGGTCGCTGCTGCCGAGGCTACCTTAGACATCCGTATTAACACCCGCATTTACGGTAACTTACTTCCATCCGCGCTGCAGCGCGGCCTAGAGTGCCGGACTGTTGAACCAGGAAGTGATCATGCTGCGACGCATTCTCCTCGCCGCACTTTCCGTGCTGGCAGGCTGCGGCCATCCGACCGGGGTGATGACCCCTGTCGCCCTCACGGCCAATACTCCGAAAACCTCGCAGGTCGAGATGCTGGTGGCGACCACTCGTCAGCCTTCCGCAAATCCTGCGACGCTTTTCAATGGGGAACGCAGTCCGAAGCCCTACCTGACGGATATCGCAATTTCCATTCCGCCGAAGCGCGCGGCTGGCACCGTACAGTGGCCCGAAAAGCTGCCGCCAAACCCGGCGACCGATTTCGCCGTCACGCGGGTCGAGCAGCTCGAGACGCGGGCGGAAGGGCGTGCGTGGTTCCAACAGCATCTCGTTGATGGCCACGCACTCGTTTTCATACACGGGTTCAACAATACCTATGAGGATTCCGTCTTCCGCCTCGCCCAGATCGTCCACGACAGCGGCATGAAGGCGACGCCGGTCCTTTTCACCTGGCCTTCGCGTGCAAAGCTGACGGCCTATGAATATGACAAGGAGAGCACGAACTATTCGCGCACGGCACTCGAACAGGCGCTGCGAATCCTCGCGCAGGATCCGAGCGTCAAGGATATCACTATCCTTGCCCATTCCATGGGAACCTGGCTCGCCATGGAATCGCTGCGCCAGATGGGCATCCGTGACGGGCATGTGAACACCAAGATCCGCGATGTCATTCTTGCCTCGCCCGATATCGATATACAGGTTTTCGCCAAGCAGTTCGTGGAAATGGGTACGCCCCATCCGAAATTCACGATCTTCGTCTCGCAGGACGATCGGGCTTTGGCAGTTTCGAGCTTAATCACCGGAAAAGTCTCGCGGCTGGGCGCCATCGACCCGTCCAAGGAACCCTATCGCAGCAGGCTGGAGGAGGCCGGCATTACGGCCATCGATCTGACAAAGGTCGATACCGGTGACAAGCTCAATCACGGCAAATTTGCCGAAAGCCCTGAAATCGTCCAGTTGATCGGCCAGCGGCTGATGACTGGCCAGCCCCTGACGGACTCCAACATCACCCTCGGCGAGGGCGTTGCCGCCGTCGTAGGAGGCACGGTGCAAACAGTGGGTAAGGTCGCAGGCACGGCAGTCGCAGCACCGCTGACGATCATCGGACAGCCTCTGCCGGCCGCTGCAAAACCAGTCGAAGTCGAAGATACACTTCGCGCCGACCCGCAATCGAAGCCGCTGACGCAGTAACGAGCGCGATTTACGTGGGCGGTTACGTCTCGCAACACCGGCATTTACGGTAACGTACTTCCGCAAACGACCTCAAAGTAGAAGTCTCTCCCGGTCGAATGGCGACGATCCAGTTCCGGCGGGGTCATCCCTGCCCGACACCAAGGAGAGCGGAATGTTGAACGACCTTGCGAAGGGGAGGACGTGATGGCCACGACACTCTCCGGAAGACTTCTTTCGGCAACGGCAGCGGTCGCTATGAGCCTCGCCGCTGCACCCTTCGTTTCGATCGCCTACGCTCAGGAGGCGGCTCCTGCCGCAACGGCAGCGCCGGCGACGCCCGACAAGCCGAATATCCTCGTCATCTTCGGTGATGACGTCGGCCAGACGAATATCAGCGCCTATTCCTTCGGCGTCATGGGCTACCGCACGCCCAACATCGATCGCATCGCCAAGGAAGGCCTGATGTTCACGGATTATTATGCCGAGAACAGCTGCACGGCGGGCCGCTCCACGTTCATAACCGGCCAGGTCTGCCTGCGCACCGGTCTCTGCAAGGTCGGCATTCCCGGCGCAACCGTCGGCCTGCAGCCGCGTGACATCACCATTGCCCAGGCCCTCAAACCGCTCGGTTATTCGACGGGGCAGTTTGGCAAGAACCACCTTGGCGACCGCGACGAATTCCTGCCGACCAAGCATGGTTTCGATGAGTTCTACGGCAACCTCTATCACCTGAATGCCGAAGAGGAGCCGGAACGTCCCTATTATCCGAAGGACGATGAGGCCTTCGTGCGCGCGAACTCACCGCGCGGCGTGCTGAAGGCAACGGCAGACGGAAAAATCGAGGATACCGGTGCGCTTAACACCAAGCGCATGGAAACCATCGACGATGAGACGACCGCCGCAGCGATCGATTTCATGGACAGGCAGGTCAAGGCGGGCAAACCCTTCTTCACCTGGATGAACACGACCCGCATGCATGCCTTCACGCATGTGCGTGCGTCGATGCAGGGCCAGAGCGGCATGCCCGGCAACGAATATGCCGACGGCATGATCGAGCATGACGGCGACGTCGGCAAACTCTTGAAAGCCCTCGACGATCTCGGCATCGCCGACAATACGATCGTCGTCTACACGACCGACAACGGGCCGAACCAATGGTCCTGGCCGGATGCCGCTACCACAGCATTCCGCAGCGAGAAGGATACCAACTGGGAAGGCGCGTTCCGCGTGCCCGCCCTGGTGCGCTGGCCGGGCCATATCAAGGCCGGCGAGGTCTCCAACCAGATGATATCCGGCCTCGACTGGTTCCCGACGCTGCTTGCCGCGGCCGGCGACCCGGACATCAAGGACAAGCTGGTAAAAGGCACGACGATCGGCGGCAACCAATTCAAGGTCCATCTCGACGGCTATAACCAGCTTCCCTATCTCACGGACCAGCAAGAGAAATCGAACCGTCAGGACTTCTACTACTTCAACGACGACGGACAGCTCGTCGCCTATCGCTACAACAACTGGAAGATCGTCTTCTGCGAACAGAGGGAGCCGGGTGGCTTCGTGGTATGGGCCAATCCCTTCGTATGCCTGCGCGCACCGAAGGTCTTCAATCTGCGGATGGACCCGTACGAGCGAGCCGATGTCGTCTCCGACCAGTATTACGACTGGCTGGCGAAGAATGCTTATCTCATCCAGTACGGCGTCTGGCGTGTTGCGCCATTCCTCCAGACCTTCCGCGAATTCCCGCCAAGCCAACGTTCGGCGAGCTTCAGCGTCGACCAGATGGTTGAGGCGCTGATGCGATCGCTCGAGCAGAGCCCAGCTGGCGCCCAATAGCATCGCCTGGCGAAAGACCGCAGGCGTGGCAAATTCTATCGCGCCTGCAATTCGAACTCACGCGGAGCGCATATGACGGCACGTGACGACATCCTGGATCTCGGCAAGCGTATCAGCCAATCGATCATCGGACAGGAGACGATGGTCGAACGGCTGCTGCTCGGCCTGCTCGCCAATGGCCATCTGCTGGTCGAGGGCCTGCCAGGCCTTGCGAAGACGAGAGCGATCAAGAGCCTGGCGAAGAACCTCGATTCAGAGCTTTCCCGTGTCCAGTTCACGCCGGACCTGCTGCCTGCCGATATCACCGGATCGGAGATCTATTTCTCCGAAGGCGGCAAGGGCGAGTTCAAGTTTCAAGAAGGGCCGATCTTCGCCAATCTCATCCTTGCCGACGAGATCAACCGCGCACCGGCCAAGGTACAATCGGCCCTGCTGGAGGCAATGGAAGAGCGGCAGGTCACAGTCGGCGGCAAAAGCTATCCGTTGCCTGATCTCTTCATGGTCATGGCGACACAGAACCCGATCGAACAGGAAGGCACCTATCCCCTGCCTGAGGCGCAGCTCGATCGCTTCCTCATGCATGTCGAGGTCACCTATCCCGACGAGGTATCGGAAGCCGCGATCATGCGGCTCAACCGAGACGAGGAGAACGCTGCCCACACCAAAGGTTCCGCGCCGGCTACGGAGCGCCTGAACCCGCAGGCGGTCTTCGATGCCCGCAAGGAAATCGGCGCGGTGACGGTTTCCGAACCGGTCGAGAAATACATGGTCGCCCTCGTCTTCGCCACGCGTTATCCCGACCGATACGACAGGGACCTGGCAAAACTCCTACAGGTCGGCGTCAGCCCGCGCGGCGTCATCGGCCTCGACAAGGTTTCGCGCGCCTACGCATGGCTGAAAGGCCGCGAATACGTGACCCCCGATGATGTGAAGGCCATCGTCAACGATGTCTTTCGCCATCGCCTCATCCTGTCCTACGAGGCACATGCCGCCAATACCAGCGTCGATCAGGTTATCGCCCGCATCACCGAACTGGTCGCGGTCTCATGAGTGGCGCGGCGCTCAGCAATGATGGCGTCTACGTCACGACGGAACAGCTCGTCGCTCTCGAGGGCCGCGCCCGCAACCTGACCTTCGTTCAAAAGGCGAGAAGCCACCAGCAGCTCGCCGGCCGCATGCAATCGGCGCTGCGCGGCCGCGGCCTGATCTTCGAGGAATTGCGCGATTACCTGCCGGGCGACGATATCCGTTCCATCGATTGGCGGGTGACGGCGCGTACGAGCAGGCCGGTCGTCCGCATCTATGGTGAGGAGAAGGAGCGGCCGGCCATCCTGGTGGTCGACCAGCGGATCAACATGTTCTTCGGCAGCCGCCGCGCCATGAAATCCGTCACCGCCGCCGAGGCCGCCATGCTCTGCGCCTGGCGCATTCTTGGATCGGGCGACCGGGTGGGCGGCTTCATCTTTGGCGATGGCGATATAGAGGAGGTGAAGCCACATCGCAGCCGCAATGCCGTCATCGCGCTTGCCGACAAGATCGCCGCCAAGAACAAGGCGCTGAACGCCGGCTTTGCGGGCGCGCCCTCTCCGGCCTCGCTGGATGAAGTGCTGCAGCGCGTAGCGGGTATCGCCCATCACGATCATCTCATCGTGATCATCAGCGATTTCGGCGGGCACGGCGTGACGACGCGCGATCTGCTGCGGGCACTCTCGGCTCGCAATGACGTGATCTGTCTGCTGATCTACGATCCCTTTCTCCTGGAGCTTCCCAAATCCGCCGATATCGTCGTCAGCGGCGGAGGATTGCAGGCGGAACTGTCGCTCAGCCAGGCCGGCGTGCGCAAATCCATCGACACCTTCGCCCGCAATCGCGGCCGCGAATTGCGGGCATGGCAACGCGAACTTGGCCTGCCCATGCTGCCCGTCTCCACTGCCGAGGAGACGGCGCCGCAGCTTCGCCGCCTGCTCGAGCAATCCGCCTGGCGGCAGCGGAGGCGCTGATGGAGCCGAAAATCCAGCTCGATCCGATGACCGAAACGGCACTCCGCTCTTTACACGACATTGCGGTTCCGCCGCCTGTCTCCTGGCTGCCTCAGACCTGGGGCTGGGCTGCACTTGCTGTCTTGCTCGGCATTGCAGTGCTGGCGGCCCTCCTTGTCTGGCTCAGGCGATATCGCCGCAATGCCTACCGGCGGGAAGCTCTGCGATTGCTTGATGGCATCGAAGCCGACATTCGCAGTCCGGCGAGCCGGGAAAAGGGTGTCCACGAACTGTCGGAACTCTTGAAGCGCACGGCACTCGCGGCATGGCCAAGGAGCGATGTGGCAGCCCTCACCGGTCAGGCGTGGCTGCAGCGCATGGACAGCCGCGGAGCGTACAAGGCGCTGACCCGCCTGCTCGATGATCTCGAGTATCACGACAGTGCAGCCATCGCCGCTCTTCCCCCTGATAGCGCCAATGAGCTCATACTCAATTCGAGACGGTGGATCAGGAGGCACCATGTATCAGCTTGAGCATCCATGGCTGCTTCTGCTGCTTCCACTTCCCCTGCTGGTCTGGTGGTTGCTGCCACCGCACCGGGAGACATCGGCATCGATCCGTCTGCCGTTTTTCGATCAAGTAACACGCGCCGCCGGCGTTCAGCCGACAGAGGGTTCCGTCGTGCCGAAGCGAGCATGGCACCAGACGATCGTCGAGGGCCTCGCCTGGTGCCTTGTCGTGCTGGCGCTCGCCCGGCCACAATTCGTCGAGCCACCGCTCGAAAAGGTAGAGCCGCAGCGCGATATCCTCTTGGCGCTCGACCTCTCGCAATCGATGGAGACACGTGATTTCCCGGTACCCGACGGCAGTCTGGGAGCGCGCGTCGACGCCGTACGAACCGTGGTCGCCGATTTCGTCGCGAAACGACCGAACGACCGGCTAGGCCTGATCGCTTTCGGCGATGCGCCCTACCCGCTTGCGCCCTTCACCATGGACCATGATCTCGTACGGATGATGATCAACGGATTGCTGCCCGGCATTGCCGGCCCGCGCACATCGCTTGGGGATTCGATCGGCCTCGCGCTCAGAATGTTCGAAAAGACCACAGTCCCGGAAAAAGTCCTGATTCTGCTGACCGACGGCAATGATACGGCAAGCAAGATGCCGCCGCTGAAGGCGGCAGAGATCGCCAGCAGGAATAACATCATCATCCATGGGATCGGCATCGGTGATCCCGCCGCGACAGGCGAGGACAAGCTGGATACGAGCACATTGCAGAAGATTGCCGCAGATACCGGCGGGCGCTATTTCTTCGGCGGCGACCAGAACCAGCTCGAGGCGATATATGACGTTCTCGACCAGATCACGCCTGATGAACAGAAGGTACTGTCCTGGCGCCCGCGTATCGAACTGTTCCATTGGCCGCTTGGCGCCGCGATCGTCATTCTCGCCCTCTATCACCTCTTTGCAGGCTCTTACGGCCTGATCCGCAGGAGGACAGTGGCATGATCACGGATCTGCATTTCCTGCGGCCATGGTGGTTGCTGGCGCTATTCGTTCCGCCGCTCATCCTCTGGCTGGCAGCGCGCTCAGACGATATTCGCGACCGTTGGAAGGGCATGATCGCGCCGCATCTCCTCGACAAGCTGATCGTCGAGCCTGTCGGTCATGGCCGGATCAATCCGGCATGGCTGCTCGCCGGTCTGATGGCTTTGGGCACAATCGCCGCAGCAGGCCCGACATGGCAGCGCGAGGCCCCGCCCTTTGTCGAGAATACAGCGCCTCTCGTCATCGCCGTCGATCTTTCGCCGACCATGGATGCGATCGATATCAGCCCCAGCCGCATCGAACGCGCAAAGCTCAAGATCCGCGATATCCTTGCCGCGCGACCCGGGGCGAAAACCGCAGTCGTCGCCTATGCCGGCAGCGCCCACCTCGTAGTACCGCTGACAGAAGATGCCTCCTTGATCGAGAGCTACTCGGATGCCTTGGCGACGCGGATCATGCCCAAGCCCGGCAAGGACACGTCAGCTGCGCTTTCGCTGTCGAACAACCTTTTCAAGACCGAGGGCATGGCTGGCACGATCCTGTTTCTGACCGATGGTATCGAACCGGCGGCACTGGATGCACTGAAGGCCGCAAATGCCAATAGCGTCGTCATTCTCGGCATAGGAACTGCCGAGGGCGGTCCGGTCAAGACGGCCGACGGCAGCTTTCTGACAGGTGCGGGCGGCGGGCGCCTCCTGCCCAAACTCGATGTCGAGGCCCTGAAGCAGGTACAGTCGGCGACGGAGGCAGATGTCGCAACGATCACGGATGACGATACAGACGTGCGCTGGATCAGCCAGCGCATCAGCACGAATTTTGCCGATGCGCAGGCTTCCGAAGGCAATCGCTGGCGGGATGCCGGCTGGTGGCTGGTTGGTCCGGTCGCCTTGTTGCTCGCCTTCTCCTTCCGGCGCGGCTGGGTGGTCAGGGTCGGCGCTCTGTTCCTCGCTATCCGATTGCTGACGCCGTCTCCGGCGGAGGCAGCTGACTTCATGGATCTGTGGCTGACGCCCAACCAGCAGGGGCGACTGGCTTTCGAACAGGACGATTTCGAGAGGGCTGCCGGCCATTTCAGGGATCCCATGTGGAAAGGCGTCGCGCTTTACCGGGCTGGCCATTTTCAGGATGCGCTCGACGCCTTCGCAGCCATCGATACGGCCGAGAGCTGGTACAATCAGGGAAATACACTCCTGCATCTCGGCAAATTCGAAGAGGCCGTCGCGGCTTACCAGAAGGCGATCGAAAAACAGAAGGACTGGCCGGACGCTGAGGCCGATCTCGTCATCGCAGAAAGGCTACTAAAGGCCCAACAGGAGAAGGAAGAAGAGCAGCCGCAGGAGCCGAACGAGAAGCCCGACAGCGTCCAGTTCGACGATAAGGGCAAAAAAGGCAAGGAAGGGCAGATCAGCATCGCCGAACAAACCTCGGAGATGTGGATGAAGAACATTCAGGCGAGCCCGGCCGACCTGATGGCGCGCAAGTTCGCAATGGAAGCGCAGGAGCAAAAGCAATGATGCGCTTTGGCCTGTTGTTTTGGCTGGTGATATCGGGGAGTGCGCTCGCCGCCGAACCATTTGCGCGGGCGGCGATCGAAGGCAGCGGCGAGATCGTGCCGAGGCAGCAGGTGCGCCTGACGGTCGATGTCTTCGTACCCGAGTTCTTCACCTCGCCGCCGCAGTTTCCCCTATTCGATGTTCCGAACGCCATGGTCACCCTGCCGGAGGAGCGCAGCTTCAATCTGACACAGACCATCGACGGCGTGCAATATTCCGGCATCCGCCGCAGTTATGCGATCGTGCCGGAAGTATCCGGCTCCTTTACCCTGCCGGATATCCCGATCGAGCTTGGCTATGCCGTGGAAGGAAAGCCGACAAAGGCAACCGTCACCATGCCGGGTATCTCTTTCACGGTCGGTGACGGCTCCCTCCCGAGCCAGCCGGTATTTGCGGCCCATGGTTTGACAATCGAACAATCCTTCGATCGTGATCCGTCCCGGCTGAAGGCAGGCGATGCGCTTTCGCGGACCGTCACCGTCACGGCTCTGGACACACAGGCCATGATGATGCCGCCGGTAGACATCGGCAACGCATCCGGGCTGCAGCAATATGTGAAGCCGCCTAAGATAGAAGACGGCATAGATATCAACAGGGAAACGGCCAGCAGACACACCGAAACCATTGTTTATACCACCGCCACCGCCGGAACATTCGACATACCCGCGGTTTCCTACCCGTGGTTCGATGTCGACAGCAAAACGCAGAAAACCGCGACACTTCCCGATGTGAAAGTCACGGTCGGCGCTGCAGCGGCCAAAGAGGCGATCGCTCCACAGCTTTCACAGGAAGAGAGCCCCTCGTCGCGCCCGCGCAGCGTCTGGCTCATTGCCGCAATCGCCGTCGCATTGGCGGCTGCCGTCCTCATTGTCCGCTGGCTCGCACCCAGTTTCGCCGCATGGCGCTCGAAACATCGGGATCTCAGAGACGGTTCCCGCTCCCATCACCTTCGTCAAATAACGCAGACCATCAGGACCGGCAGCGAAACCGCAATCTATGCGGCCCTGCAGGCCTGGGCCTCGGAACTCGGGTACCGAACTATCGCCGATTGGCTGGCAAGAGAGGGCTCTGCCGACCTCAAGCAGCAGATCGAACTTCTGGAACGCAGGCTTTTTGCGGCACAAGTGGGTACGGATATCGACAGGACCGCAATCGCCAAGGCCCTTGTCCTGCACGGTGCTGTGAGCGACGAGAAAAAACGATCGGCGCTGCCGCCGCTCAACCCGATCACGGCCGATGAAAGATCGCCAGCCTGACGGCCCACCCGGTTTCTATTTCGGAAACAGGAATGTCATGCCGACGCGAAAGGCCCAGCCTTCGGCCCCATTGTCGGGCGCATCCGCCCAGTAGCGAACGCCGGCGGACAGGCTGACTGGCTGCTGGCCGAATTTCAGAAGCTTCGAAGCCTGCAGATTGATCGGTACGGACCACTGGTTGGCTTCCCAGTCATAGGTGCTCTCGGTGTTGAGCGTGAAGGTCCAGGCATCCTTTGTCGTGTAGGAGAGGAAGGGCTGCAGGAAGGTCGAGCTCACATCCGCCCTGTCGCTCTGTCCCGCGAAGGACCAGATATGGTTGGCGAGAATGCCATAAGTCCAGGGACCGTCCTGTTTCAACAGCACCGCGGTCGGACCCGCGCCCCATTTCCCGGCCCCCAGCAATTCGTCCGTCGCTGTCGGAATGAGAAAGACCGGGCCAACACCCCAGATGAGTCCACCCGGTCCGGGCTGCTTGGGAGAGAAGAAGAAGCTCTGCGTGATATCGCCGATACCGAACTGATGCCCGGAGGAGCCAGCAATATCGTCCTGCCATATGACAGGCAGAATGGTGCGCGAAATGATGTTCCAGTCCTCATTGATGGAAAACGGAATGACCGGCTGAATATTCAGCGTCTCGCGATTGCCGTCTTCCGGGCCGAAACCGCGGTCATAGTTGAACTGGAAGGGGACGCTGATCAGCGAAGCGACCGGATTGGTGAGCTTCTTGGCAAGATCGCTGTCGGACTCCTGCGCCGCAGCCGAGCCGATCATGCCGAACAGCCCGTGCAAAAGCGCCAGCAGGCAAGACGCCAACCTGATCCGGCTCATAATATCCCTCCGATACCCATGCGGCACGAGAAGACACAGGCTCACCCTCGCAAACAAGTACGTTACCGTAAATTTACGCCAGCCATTACCTCGCGCGCGAGCGCGTTTACGGTAACGTACTTCCGTCTCCCCCGCTTAAGCGCGAAACTTCAAGCTCAGACTCCGGAGGTGACGATGGCGTTGGCATTCGACGATGGGCAGGCTTCGGGAGCGACACCCGAAGGCATGGTCTGGATTCCCGGCCGGACCTTCACGATGGGTTCGAACGACCACTACCCGGAGGAAGCGCCCGCACATCCCGTGAAGGTCAATGGCTTCTGGATCGACGAAATCCCGGTCACGAACCGCAGGTTCACGGAGTTCGTCAAGGCGACCGGCTATATCACCTTCGCCGAAAAGACGCCCGAGGCAAGGGACTACCCCGGCGCCAGGCCAGAGATGCTGCGCGCCGGATCGCTTGTCTTTTTCCAGCCGAAGACGGTCAGTGGGTCTGATATCACCCAGTGGTGGACCTTCAAGTTCGGTGCGAACTGGCGCAGGCCGCTCGGTGGCCTGAGCGACCTGCGCGGCAAGCTCGACCACCCCGTCGTTCATGTCGCCTGGTGCGATGCCAAGGCCTATGCGGACTGGGCAGGCCTTGACCTGCCGAGCGAAGCGGAATGGGAGCTTGCAGCTCGCGGCGGCCTGGACGATACCGAATTCGCCTGGGGCAACGAGCTGATGCCCGGCGGCACCCCCATGGCCAACACCTGGCAGGGAACCTTCCCCGTGACATCCACGAAACCGAAAGGCCATGGGCGGACTTCGCCCGTTCGCAGCTTTCCGCCGAACGGCTACGGCCTCTACGACATGATCGGCAATGTCTGGGAATGGACCACCGACTACTGGTCCGACCGCCACACGGAACCCGCTGCAAAAGCCTGCTGCATTCCAAGCAATCCGCGCGGCGGCGGCGTGGAGGCGAGTTACGATCCCCGCCAACCCAGCATCCGCATTCCGCGCCGTGTGCTGAAGGGCGGCTCGCATCTTTGTGCACCGAATTACTGCCGTCGCTATCGCCCGGCCGCCCGCCATGCCGAGCCGGAGGATACATCGACGAGCCATCTCGGCTTCCGCTGCATCAAACGCGTTTCAGCGCCACCGGAGGACGTCCATGAGACGATCCACTCAAACCATTGACGCAAGCCTTGCCTCCCTCGTCGTCGCTCTCATCCTTCTGATCGCGGCAGCGTGGAACCCGGTCCTCGCGCAGGAGCCGCTGCCTTCGTGGAATGACACGTCCGCCAAGAGCCGCATCATGGATTTCGTCAAGGCAACCGTCACGGAGGGTGGTGAGCGTTATGTCGCGCCTTTGAACCGCATCGCCGTCTTCGACAATGACGGCACGCTTTGGTCCGAGCAGCCCTACTACGCGCAGCTCGGCTTTGTGCTCGACCGGGTCAAGACGCTCGCGCCACAGCATCCCGAATGGAAGACCAGAGAGCCCTTCAAGAGCGTTCTCGGCGGCGACCTGAAAGGCGTCGCAAGAGGTGGTGAAAAGGGCATGGTGGACCTCGTGATGGTGACGCATGCCAACACGACCACGGACGAATTCAACACGATCGTCACCGACTGGTTTGCGGCATCGAAACATCCGAAGACCGGCAAGCTCTATACCGAGATGACCTACCTGCCGATGCGCGAACTGCTGGACTATCTGCGCGCCAACAGCTTTCGCACCTATATCGTCTCGGGCGGCGGCGTGGAATTCATGCGTCCGGTGACGGAAAAGATCTACGGCATCCCGCCCGAACAGGTCGTCGGCAGTACGATTGCCACCGAATATGATCTGGTCGGCGACGTTCCGGTCCTCAGACGCCTGCCGAAGATCGACTTTGTCGACGATGGTCCAGGCAAGCCGGTGGGCATCAACAAGTTCATTGGCCTCAGGCCGATCTTCGTCGCCGGCAATTCGGATGGCGACTACGAGATGATGCGCTGGACGACGGCGGGCAAAGGTCCGGGCTTCGCCATGCTGGTCCACCATACCGACGCCGCGCGGGAATACGCCTATGATAGGGATTCAGCCTTCGGGAAGCTGGATAAGGCACTCAACGAGGCCGAGCGCCGCAACTGGCTGGTGGTCGACATGAAGAACGACTGGAAAAAGATCTTCGCTTTCGATCAGTGAAAAAGCGCTCGGTCGGGTGATTGCCGCGAGCGCCCTCGCGCAATCTCAGAAATGAAAGACGACGCCCAGGATCGGGCCATGCTCGACGATATCGTTGGTCAGGGTATCGTCACTATAGTTCACGCCGAGAGCACGATAGCCGGCAACGGCGGAAATGGTGTCATTCCATTTGTAGCCGATAGCCGCCATGACATCCCAGTCGAGATCGGCACCGCCGGCGCCGATCAGACCCCACCCGGTAAAATAGACCGAAGGCGTTATCGAATACATCCCCCTTACGCCGGCCATGGCATCGACCCAGGTGGCATCGTCAGTGCCTGACACGCCGCCCAGCGGGCCGCCGGAAAAGGAGATTGTCGTTTCGGTATACCAGATCTTCACGCCGCCGATCACATCGAGGCGGCCCTGGGGCTCGTCTATCACCGAGTAACCCGCACCGATCATCGCCGTGAAGGTTTCCGTTTTCAGGTCGACCTTGTCGGCGAATATGCCGCGCGGCGTGGCCGAGTCCGTCGTTATGCGGGCATAGATAATATCGGTCACGATGCTGAAACGGTCATAACGGGCATCGCCCGCTGCCATGAAGCCGAAATCGATATCCGAGAGAATGTCGCCGAAACTCTCGTCGACATGAACTTCCGGAAGGCCGAAAACGCCGGTGTCGCCCGTGATCCCGGCGGCCCAGAAATAGGGCGAGATCGAAAAGGTCCATTTGTCGGGATCATCCGGCCGCGGCTGCGGAGCGAGAACGGGAGCAATATCCGCAGCCTTCACGACTACGGGAGCGGCCAGAATGGCCGCGGAAAGCAATAGCATGGTGGTTCGCATCCAATATCCCTCTGCTGACCCGCGAATTCAAACTTGCCCCTGTAACGATAGGATACATCTCCGCCTCCAGGCGGAAGTACGTTACGGTAAACCGCGCCGTAAATGCCGCCGTAGACGGGACTGTCGTTTTCGGGATATTGCGCCACTTTTGCCTCGTAAGCCGAAAGGAAAAACGCTTCGAATATTCTCGTCGCAGCGGCCGACCGGGTTGCAGGAGAGCGTTGCAGAGAACGGGAGCGAGCAGCTAATCCCATTTACCGGTTCACGGCTCCGGTGACGTCGTTGAGCGCGAATACGGCCCCCGCCTTTGTCAGTCCTGCTACGATCTCTGCCGAAAGCAATGGCTGGAAGCGCCTTGCCTCGAGCTTCCAACGCAAGGTGCGCTCGAAATCCGGATCCCTGCCCCGCACATCGGCAAGCCGCTCCTTCGCCTGGTCGGAACCGAGCTGACCGAGTGCGGCCACCCGTAAGGCCCGCACGACGAAATCGGTGCAGTTCACCTGTTCGGCAAGCAATGAGGCCTCCGACCAATCACCGCGGCGATAAGCATCCAGGGCAAGCACGAGCATGGCATCACGCGGCACGATATCGACGGCCCGCCCCGCATCCTGCGCCATGGCGACACCGGCGTCGAAGTAACCGGCCGAAAACAGTACGGAAGCAAGTTTTGCCGCCGCATCCGGATTGCTCGGATTGAGCGAGATCGCCCGGTTCCCGGCCTGCAGCGCCGCATCGATGCGCCCGTCGGCGAATTGCGTCATCATCAGCGCCACATAGGCGCGGTCCGACATTGGGGCGAGCGAAACCGCGCGGTTTGCCAAATCGAGAGCACGGGCGCGCACCGCGGCATCCCCGGCCGCGGCCTCCGGCGCGATGAGGACACGTGCGAACAGCGCCTTGGCATCGGAATTGCTCGGATCGGCGGCAAGCGTCCGTTCGAGACAGGAGCGCACCGCGGCCATATTGTCCGAGCTGCCGTCATCGAGCTGATATTCTGCACGCAGGACGCAGGCATTACCGATCGACTCCGTACTGCTGGCATGGGTTTCGATATTGTTGATCGCGCCCCGCGTCGCTGCAAAGCGGCGAGCAAGAACATCGACGATCTCCTGCCGGGTCGCTGCCGGGCTCCTGCCATCGATGGCGATCTTTTCGAGCCCCGATTTCAGGAGGTCGCCGGACTGGCTATCGACGATCTGCCACCAGACGCTTCTGATATCGCCGTCGCCGTAATATTTCATGTCGATTTCATAGGCCCGCCCCGCGACCTTCTGGGCTTGCTTACCGGCATGACCCGCCTTCGCCACTGTCAGCGTCTGGAATTGTGTCAGCGCCGTCAGCAGCATATCGCGCGTCTGGCTAGCCTCGCCCTGCAGCCTGCTGTCGACTGCATCCATGGAAAGAGCAACGGACGGACGGACCGTCAGGGACGGCTTCGATGCATAGGCGACAGCGCCGGCGACAATCGCGACGCACAGCAGCAGCGCCCCGCTGGCATATATCGCCAGAGGCCGACCTGAGGGTGAAGCGGCAACAGAGCTCTCCGCAACTTGAGAAACCGGAACATCATCCGGCGTCTCGGGCAGATCGCTTTCCAACGCCAGCTTTTCCTCGTCTTGTTCGTAAGGCACATGCGAACGGGGGAAAAGCGTCACATACGTTCCCTTGGGGATGTGGATTGTCACATCACGCTCGGCACCGAAGGCTTCGTAATAGTTCTCGACCGACGAACGCAGCCGGCTCACCTCGATGCGCACGATCGGATCGTTGGATGCATCGAAATTGCTCGCTCGGCCGAGAACGTCTAGTGCGATGGAATAGGCCTTAACCCCCTCCTCGCAGCCGGCGAAACGCCTTTCCGCAAGATACCTGAGAATGGCCCGTTGCCGTTCCGTGGCGTGGAATCTGGGATCGGACAGAATTCGTTCGAGTTCCGCCCTGGCCTCCGGCAACGATACTTCGCATGCCCTGGTATCGTGTACTTCAGCACCCATGATCGCCCCGTACGCGCTGATTAGGCTAAAGTATAACAGAGATGTTTATCGCCGAGACAGCAGAAGGTTGCAACCGAAAATGCTAACAAAACCAGTAGACGATAGATTTTAACGCGAGTCAGCTCCTCAATCCGGCACGCTCGGGCGGTGTTCCAGGACATATTGGATGATGTCGGATTCGATTTCGGCACAGATGGTTTCGTATTCTGTCACCATCGGATAATGCTCGTCTCCAGGCTGCCGCATCAGCCGCCCCAGAGCGAGGCTTGCTTCTTCATAAGCCTCGAAGAGATCGTCGAGCGAATGGGATTTCGATGCGAGAAGCTGCAGTCTGCCGCGCATGGCAGGCAATTTCAGCATGAGCCGCCACAGCCCGCGCTGTGCGGTTTCGGTACTGTTGCGATTAATGCCTCCTTTCCCACGCATTGGAATTTCGGCCTCCTGCTCATCCCGCCAACTATGAAGTGGCGGGCGGAAGATGGAAGTACGTTACCGTAAATTCGCCACCGTTTACGCTTCCTCCCTCGCCTTTACGCCGGAGTTTACCGTAACGTACTCCCCTAAACGCATCGGCTGTGCACATCCTTCTATTTGTGTAAGGATGAGCGCATGGACAGATCGGTGACGGCCTCTGCTGCAACCGGCAGCTTCGCCGGGAGACATCTAGGATGATCAGGCTGGCGGTATTTCTTCTGGCTTTCCTCGTTGTGACCGCGGCGGCGGCTCAAACCGCGCCACCACCGCCTCAGCAGAAGATCGACCAACTGATAGGCCTGTTGCAGGATCCCGAGATCCAAACCTGGCTGGAAAGTCGGAAGAAGGAGCAGGACGCAACAGCCGCAGCCGCCCAGCCATCAGGCTTTGCGACCTGGGAAGCGCGAGTGCGCGCGCGCATCGATGGTATTCTTGCGGCCGTTCCGCGCATCCCCTCCGAAATGTCCGAAGGCGCCGCTCGTGCTCGCCAGGACGCCGTCTCACACGGCTATGCGCCGATCTTCCTGATTTTTGCCGGCTTGGTCGCAATAGGCGCGGCCGCCGAATGGCTCTTCAGGCGCGTGCGCCCCGCATCGATCGGCCCGGTCGCCCGTCTTCTTCCGGTCGCAGTCTTTAGCGTGGTTGTGGCGATCATATTCTTCGCCGTCGAATGGCCGCCGCTCGCCCGGCTGGTCCTCCTTGCCTATCTGGTCGCCTTCATCGTCTACCGCATCGGCGCTGTCCTGATTGGCCTCGTGGAAAGCAATCGCCCCGGGCTTGTTATCCGCGCCCGAATCTTTCTCGGCATCACACTGTTTGCTGTAGCAACCTCAACACTCGGAGCACCACTTGGCGTTGATCCCGCCGTCACCGAAGCGATCTCCTACGGCTTCTCGATTCTTCTACTGGCGCTGGCGATTGAAACGGTCTGGTCGGCTCTCATCCATCCCCTTGTCATAAAGGCAGGGCTGACCGCCTTTCTTGCCCTCCTATGGGCACTCTGGTGCCTGGATCTGCAAGGTCTTTTCTGGATCGGCGTCTATGTCCTTGTCCTGCCGGATCTGTTGCGCGCCACGGGCAGGGCTGCGGCAACACTCACTTCTGCACCGCCTGAGAGTCCGAAGAGCATATTGCTCGTGCGCGGCAGTCGGGCAATCGTCATCGCGCTCGCTGCTGGGTGGCTTGCTCTCGTCTGGCGCCTCAGCCCGGATTCCCTCGCAAATCAGAACGCGACGATAGCGGCCGTCCTCAATGGATTGCTGAAAGGCGTCATCGTGCTTTTGATTGCCGATCTTCTCTGGCAGCTTGCCAAGGGCTGGATCGATCGCACCATTACAACCTCTGCGGACGCGACCGGCCTCGCCCCTGCCGAAGTGGCAAAACGCGCGAGATTCAGGACGCTTTTGCCGATCTTCCGCAATGGACTTGCCGTCATGGTGGCGGTCATGGCCGGCCTGATCGTTCTCTCCCAGCTTGGCGTCGAGATCGGACCGCTGATCGCCGGCGCGGGCATCTTCGGCGTAGCGATCGGATTCGGCTCGCAAACCCTCGTCAAGGACGTCATCAGCGGCGTTTTCTATATGCTCGACGATGCCTTCCGCGTCGGCGAATATATTCAGGCGAAAAACTACAAGGGAACGGTGGAAGGCTTCAGCCTGCGCTCGGTGCGGCTGCGCCACCATCGCGGCCCCGTCTTCACTGTCCCCTTCGGAGAGCTCGGCGCTGTGGAGAACATGAGCCGCGACTGGGTGATCGACAAATTCCGCATCTCGGTCGCCTATAACACCGACATCAACAAGGCCAGGAAAATTACCAAGGCGATCGGCGCAGAGCTGAAAGAAGATGCCGAGGTCGGTCCCCTCTTCATCGAGCCGCTCAAGATGAAGGGCGTCGAGGAATTCGGCGACTACGGCATCGTCCTGAGTTTCGCCATGACGACCGTGCCCGGCATGCAGACCTATATTCGCCGCAAGGCCTACGCGATGATCCGGGAAGCCTTCCAGAGCAACGGCATCGAATTCGCCCAGCCCATGGTTCAGGTCGGCGGCGACGACAAGAACGGCGCGGCCGCCGCCGCAACAGCCACGCTCCGCGCTGCCCAGCAGGCGAAGGCAGCCGGCGCGGAGGGCTGACATATTATTGTAACGGCAGCGACCGTCTTAATCGGCCTCGACGAGGTAACGCGTCAGCGCCGCCGCCGACATTTCGCGCGCAAGGCTCGCGGCCTGACCAGCCCACATATTGCTGAAATCCGGCCTGCCATCCTTCTCGGTCACCGCTCTCAGCGGCGCAAGCGCACCGCCGGCGGTCGGGAAGGCCGGTGCAGCCTTCGCAAGCGGTCCGATCTCCCGCATGATACGATTGACGATCCCCCGTGCCGGACGGCCGGTGAAGACATTGGTGACGGCCGTATTGTCGTCCCGCGCCAATTTGAGCGCCTCGCGATGAAACGCGGTAATCTTTGCCTCCGGCGTTAAAAGATAAGCCGTGCCGACCTGAACGGCCGATGCGCCGAGCGCGAAGGCTGCGCGAACACCCCGCCGATCGCTGATGCCGCCTGCTGCAATGACGGGCACCGAAACCGCATCGGCAACCTGCGGCACCAGCGCCATCGTGCCGACCTGCGTTGCCATGTCATCGCTCAGGAAATTGCCGCGATGCCCTCCGGCTTCGAAACCCATCGCAATGACAGCATCGACGCGATGCTTGGCGAGCCAGCGCGCTTCCACAACCGTCGTTGCCGAGGCGATGATCCTCGCGCCGGTGCGACGCACACGCTCCAGGAGATCCGGACCCGGCAATCCGAAATGGAAGCTCACGACCTCAGGCCGGTAGCTTTCGACAAGGGCGCAATAATTGTCATCGAAGGGCGCTCTTCCTGCCGCCGGAACCGGCGCGGCGGGATCCAGCCCCAGCTCAACATAATAGGGTGCGAGAGCGGTACGCCACGCCATCTGCGCAACGGGATCGGCGGCAGGATTGGTATGCGCGAAGAAGTTCACATTGATCGGCTTGTTGGTGGCGGCACGGATCTGGTCAAGCGCTGCTCTCGTCTGCTCGATCGTCAGAAGGGCGGCAGGAAGCGATCCAAGACCGCCGGCTTCGCTCGCCGCAATCACCATCTCGGGCGTGGTCGCGCCTGCCATTGGGGCCTGAATGATGGGGAGCTCGATCCCGAAGAGGCCGATGATACGATTGTCCTGCCAATTGCCCATGACACGATACTCCATGCATTGCGTTTGATCATAAGCGAGTGGCGGCTTTGCAGGCCGCCACGACACTATTTCTGCTTTGCTGCTTTTTCCGCAAGCTGCTTGCGATATTCAGGCACAGGCACACCACCGACACCCCAGTTTTCCATCTCGACTTCATCAATGACGACAAAGGTGCTGTCGTGCGGCTTGCCGAGGATATCGAAGAGCAGATCGCTGACGCCTTTAATCAGGGCGGCTTTCTGCTCCGGCGTCGTGCTGGTTGCGCCCGGAGCCGTGCCTTCACGCGTCACTTTGATATTCACATAAGGCATTGTCGTTCTCCTTGAAGGACGGGCGCTATGGAGCGCTCCGTCCGTTGCCTATTCTCTCGGCTTACCAACGGCCGGCGTGCTGGCCGCCGTCGACATTCAGTGTCTCGCCGGTGACGAAGCCGGCACGCTCCAGATAGAGCACGGCATCGACGACTTCGCTCACCTCACCCAAGCGGCCGACCGGATGCAGGGCGCTGAGGAAAGCGTGCGTTTCCGGCGCATGCATCGGCGTCCTGATGATGCCGGGTGCCACCGCATTCACGCGGATGCCGCTCTTGGCATATTCGATAGCAAGCCCGCGGGTGACGGCGTCGAGACCGCCCTTGGTCAGCGTTGCCAGACCCGAGGGAACATCGGCGATCGGCTGGTCCACAAGGGCCGTGGTGATCTGAACGATGTGACCATGGCCCTGCTTCAGCATCTGGGCAATGGCAAACTGCGTGACGTGGAAGAAGCCGGCAACGTTGACGTTGATGACTTTGTTGAAGTCTTCGACCGTGTAGTCGGTGAACGGCTTGCCGATGAAGACACCGGCATTGTTGATCAGCGTATCGACACGACCGAAACGCTCGATGGCCGTCTTGACGACCTGCTCGGCCACGCCACGCTCGCCGATGCTGCCGGGTACTACAACAATGCCTGCATCGGACGACGGCTGGATGTTGCGGGAGTTGGCAACGACGACATAGCCTTCCTTGCGATAGGCTTCGACGATGCCTGCGCCGATACCCTGCGAGGCACCGGTGACGATTGCGACTTTCTGTTCATTGCTCATGGTATGTCTCCTTGGAAGATGGCGCTTTGCGCCATGTTTGAGAGGTGATCAGGCCGTTAGGTCAACGGCGAGCGGCTTGCCTTTTTCGAAGAGTTTCAGGCGATCTTTGAGGTTGAACACCGAGAACGTGTGTGCGAGCTGGTCCTGAGTTTCGCGGAAGTGCACCCAGCCTTCGTTATGCGCGGATACGAGGAGGGCGTTCGGGAAGGCGTGCGCCGCCTCCAGAGCGTCTTCGCTGCCCATCGTCACGTGGAAGCGGCCACGGGGCTCGGCAGCGCCCGTAAACAACAGCACGACCTTGGGAGAAAACAGCCGCGCAACCTCGGCCGTACCCTCGTACCAGACCGTGTCACCGGTCACGTAGAGAAGGTCACCTGGCTTTTCGCGGCCGAGAGCAAAACCGACGACATCACCGGAAATCGGCTCGATGCCGACGGGGCCGTGACGGGCAGGTGTTGCGGTGACCAGCAGCTTCTCGCCGCCGGCGCCTTCCAGCGTTACGGTTTCGAACGGTGCAAGGCCCAGCCCATTGCCGCCCAACCGCTCCGCTCCAGCCTTCGTCGTGAAGGTGGTGCGGACGTCAGGAAGCATTGCCCGCCCGGCATTGTCGAGATTGTCGAAGTGCTGGTCGTGGCTCAAAAGAACCGCATCCAGCCGACCAATCTCTTCGACCGACAATGCAGGGCCGGAGGTCTTTTCGAAACGGACCGGTGTTTCCTTGTAGAGGCCCGGCGGGTCGAAGGTCGGATCGGTGAGAAGCCGGAGCGTGCCGTATTCGATCAGCACGGTCGGTCCGCCGATAAGCGTGAGATTGAGATTGGAAGAGGTCATGTCGGCAACCTTTCTGTTTCGAGGTCGCCTCCTATTTAGTGCCGTTCCCTTCTGAGAAAAATTCGCTATTCTTTGCCAATGGCTGATAAAAAACGCACAGAGCCGGACTGGCAGGACATCAGGGTCTTCCTCGCATTGGGGCGACATGGCAGTCTGTCAGCGGCGGCCCGCACATTGCGCGTCAACCATGCAACGATTGCCCGCCGGCTTCATTCACTGGAGGAAACGCTCGGCGAAAAACTGGTCGAGCGCCGCCCGGACGGCTATGTGCTCACACCCGCCGGAACCCGCGCACTCACTGCAGCAAGCGATATGGAAGCCTCCGTCCAGACGCTCGGACGGGGCTGGAAGGATGACACGCCGAAAGGCTTGGTGCGCATCAACGCGTCGCCCGCACTCTCGCAGGGCTTCCTGATCCCCCGTCTGGCGGAAATCACCAAACAATATCCGGGCCTCGACATCGACCTTGCGACTGACCTGCGTACCATAAGCCTTGAACGCCACGAGGCCGACATCGCCATACGCCTGGCAAAACCTCAGGACGGCGATCTCATTGCCAAGCAGCTCGCGACAATCGGATACGGATTTTACGGAACGCAGGAGGTTTGCCGGCAGGTCGAAAACGGCGCGGAACCCGTCTTCGTCGGATTTGACGAGGTGAACGGCTATGTGCCCGAGGCGATCTGGCTGGCCCGCCACTTCTCGCACGCGCGTGTGTCCTTCCGCGCCAACAATCAGGTTTCCCAGGCGATGGCTGCCAAGTCAGGCGCAGGTCTGGCACTCCTGCCGCATTACATCGGTCGCACAGAAAAAAGCCTCTATGCTTGCTCGCTCGAGCTCGTCCCGCCGCCGCGGGAGGCCTGGCTTCTCACCCGACGCCAGCAGCGCAAGGATCTGCCGATCCGGACCGTCGCCGAATACATCACCAAGATATTCGCGACGGAACGAGCTTTATTCGAGGAATGAGGCCTCGAGTCCACATCCCGAAGCCGCGCTTCCCTAGAAGGACAGGTCGAGCACTCGGCCTTCGAACAGGCGGTCGCGTGAACCCTCGAGATGCGCCCGCATCAGGTCACGGGCATTCTCCGCCCTGCCCTCGGCGATCGCCTTGTAGATTTCGTTATGCTCCTGGTACACCTGCTCCAGGCCCGGTCGTGGGCCGAGCAGCGAAAGCCCGTGCAGATGCATGCCGACGGCGATATGCGCTTTTAGCGCATCCATGGAGGCGGTGTAATAGTGATTGTTGGCCGCCTCGGTGACGGCACGGTGGAAGACGAAGTCGGCATCCACCCGGTGTAGCTGATGACTTGTCGCTTCACGCAGATCCGCAAGGGCTGCGGCAATCTTCTGGATCGCGGCATCGTCGCGGCGCTTGGCGGCAAAATAGGCGGCAGCCGGCTCGATCGTCAGGCGGAATTCGTAGCAGCGCTGGATATCGGCAATCGTCTTGACCGGCGAATAGGCAAGCTGCGCTGTCGGCGAGCCATGCGCGCTGACGAAGGTGCCAGCCCCCTGCCTTGCATAGACAATCCCCTGCTCTCTGAGACGCGCCAGCGCATCGCGCACGATGGGGCGCGAGACGCCGAGCAGAGAGGCAAGTTCATGTTCACCCGGAAGGCGTGAATCCGGCGGATAGTTGCCGGCGCGGATACGCTCCATCAACTGATCGAAGACACGGTCGACCAGCTTCACAGCCTTGCCGCGCTCCGGTCGAGCTGCAGGCGCTGCCTCCGGCTTCACCGATCCGCCATTCGCTTCATCCACTCTCATTCTCCCCGCTGGCATCCGTTAAGCCGCCTGATTCCGAACGATCAGTCTTAGCAAACTATCGGAATTGCCGAAGCCCCCCGACTTGACGGCACACCGGAATTGCCGCCCGTTGACACCGGTAACGTCAAACCACGGAATACCGGCTTCGATTTCCCCCTTCGGAAACAGGACTGAAACGCCCAGTTCGCGAAAAACGGCAAGCGCAGTATCGCCGCCACCCACCATGATCATGTCCGGGTTCGTATCATCTATGACCGATTTCACACCCTGCGCAAAGCGAGTGGCAACGAGTGCGGCATCGCTCTTCATCTCGCCCGTGCAGCGCATCAGCGCCGGCAGTGCCAGCCCCTCGCCGCTTTCGACCACGCCCATCGGCGCATCCATGACGATGCGGAGCGCACCCGAGGCTTCAAGACTGTCCATCTGCGCGGCGGTGATCGGATCGCGGGAGCCGAAGGCAAAAAGTGTCTTCCGCGTCGCAAGAAATTCCGGCGGGAGCCGTGCAGCCTCGCCGAGCCGGCGCGCCAGTGCGGAGCCCAGACCGCGAGCGCCGACGGCAAGCGTCGAAAGCCAGTCATTCTCGACGACGACGATATCGAGATCGGCATCGTCCTCGGCATCGGCGACCAATACTTCGCGGCCAAATCCGGCAAAGAGATCGGCGATCGGCAACGGATGCTCAACGCCCCGCCCGACCACGCAACCGCGATAGGTGATGCGCTCCTGATCGGGAATGGCGGGCGCCATGAGGATAGTCTTGAGACCCAACACATCGGCCAGCGCAATGCTTTCGGCCGCAACATTGCCCTTCAACCGGGAGTCGATTTTCTTCATGAAGATGGCCGACCCGGCAGCGCGCAGGGTCTCGGCAACCGCCCGCACGCGCGCATCCGCTTCCTCCTCCGGCAGGCCGCGCGAGGCCGTATTGACCACCACGACTTCGGCACCGGTTTCCAGCGACTTGCCGGCCGCTTCGATATCGATCGCCACAGCGACTGACAGCCCGGCCTCGACAAAGGGGGTCCCCGTATCGAGAGAGCCGGTCAGGTCGTCGGCAATGATGGCGACTTTCAGCGTCATGAGGCGTGCCCCGTATTGACGGCATGGCAGGCGACGAGATGGCCGGGCTTTGCCTCCGTCCATTCCGGAATGACCTTGCTGCAAACCTCCATCGCGATCGGGCAGCGCGTATGGAAACGGCAGCCTGTTGGCGGGTTCAGCGGGCTCGGCACATCGCCCTGCAGGATCTGGCGCTTGCGGGTGCGCTCGAGCTCCGGATCGGTCTCGGGAACAGCCGACAGCAGCGCCTTCGTATAGGGATGCAGCGGATTGTCGAAGAGCTCTTCACGCGTTGCGAGCTCGGCCAGACGGCCAAGATACATGACGCCGACGCGGGTACTGATATGGCGCACGACAGCCAGGTCATGGGCGATGAAGAGATAGGTCAGGCCGTATTTTTCCTGCAGGTCGAGCAGCAGGTTGATGATCTGCGCCTGGATCGACACATCGAGCGCCGAGATCGCCTCGTCGCAGACGATGAACTTCGGCTGACAGGCAAGCGCGCGGGCAATGACGACACGCTGGCGCTGGCCGCCCGAGAGCTCATGCGGATAGCGCTGGGCAAAACGTGTCGGCAGGCCGACATCCGTCAGCAGCGCCGCGACCTTGTCTTTCAGCTCGGCCTTGGTGGCAAGCTTGTGGAAGAGGATCGGCTCGCCGATCGCCTCGCCGACCGTCATGCGCGGGTTCAGCGTTGAATAGGGATCCTGGAAGACGATCTGCAGGTCACGGCGGAACGGCCGCATCTGCTTTTCGTCCAGTGTCGCAAGATCCTGGCCTTTGTAGACTACCTTGCCGCTGGTCGCCTTGTAGAGATTGAGGATGGTGAAGCCGGTCGTCGACTTGCCGCAGCCGGATTCGCCGACAAGGCTCAGCGTCTCGCCTTCCATGATCTCGAGATTGACATTGTCGAGCGCATAGACGGTCGCCGAGCGTTCTCCGAAAGCACCGAGCTTGACATGGAAATGCTTGACGAGGTTTTCGACCTTCAAGAGCGGTTGAGCACCCATCACGCAGCCTCCTGCATTCTCTGGACGACGAAACAAGCGGCGCGATGCGCGCTGTTGCCGGAAATTGGCTCGAGCCGCGGCACACGCTCATGACAGACGGCTTCGGCCAGCGGGCAGCGTGGCGCAAAGGGGCAGCCTTTAGGCCGGCGACCGGGCTCCGGCGGCGTGCCGCCGATCGAGGACAGGCGGCTTGCCGGCGCATCCGAAAGCTTCGGGATCGAGGACAAGAGGCCGCGCGTGTAAGGATGGCTGGGACGAGCATAAAGCTCGTCCACAGGCGCATCTTCCACGACCGTGCCGGCATAGAGCACGGCGACGCGATCGACGAGACCCGCAATCAGCGCGAGGTCGTGGGTGATCCAGACGACGGACATGCCGAGCTTGGCGCGCAGATCCTTCACCAGATCGACGATCTGGGCCTGGATCGTCACGTCGAGTGCAGTCGTCGGCTCGTCGGCGATCAGAAGCTTCGGATTGCAGGCAAGGCCGATCGCGATCATCACGCGCTGGCGCATGCCACCGGACAGCTCGTGCGGATAGGCCATCAGCCGCTCTTCCGGCCCCGGAATGCCAACGAGGCGCAGAAGCTCGACGGCGCGAGCCCGTGCCTCTTTCTTCGACATCTCGCGGTGATAGATCAGCGGCTCGCAGATCTGGTCGCCGATGCGCATGACCGGATTGAGCGACGTCATCGGATCCTGGAAGACGAAGCCGACATCGCCGCCGCGCACCTTGCGCAGCTCGCGGTTCGACATCTTCTGCAGGTCGCGGCCGTCAAACTTGGCCGTACCCTTCGTTACCTTGATCTTGTTCGGCAGAAGCCGCATCAGGCTCAACATCGTCAGGCTCTTGCCGCAGCCGGATTCACCGACGACGCCAAGCGTCTCGCCCTTGTTGACGTAGAGGTCGATGCCGTCGACGACGACGGCCGGGCCGCGGCGCGTGTCGATCTCGATGGTGAGGTCCTTCACGTCCAGCAGGCGTTCACTGGTGGTTGCGTTCATCATTTGCTGCCCCGCGGATTGAGTGCGTCGTTGAGGCCATCGCCGAGGAAGCTGAAGGCCACCGAAGCAAGACCGAGCACGGCCGCCGGAGCGGCGAGGAGATGCGGATAATGCTGCCATACGCGTAGGCCGTCCGAGATCATGTTGCCCCAGCTCGGCGTGGGCGGGTTAACCCCGACACCGAGGAAGCTGAAGGCACTTTCCAGCACCATTGCCGTGCCTAGGCCGGCGCTGACGGAAACGATCAACGGACCAAGCGCATTCGGCACGATGTAGCGCATGATGACGATCCAGTTGGAAAGGCCAAGCGCCTGTGCCGCCATGACGTAGGGACGATTGCGGATCGACAGGACCTGCGCGCGAACGAGGCGCGCATAGGGCGGCCAGGAGATCAGCGCCATCGAACCGAAGACCAGGAGGAAGTCCACCCAGACCGTCTGGCGGTAGAACGGATTGAGGGTCGCGAGATACTGCGCCTCCATCCATTTGGTGATCGGCGTCTTCAGCGATGCATTGATAACGACGACGAGAAGCAGGTTCGGTACCGACATCGTCACATCCGTCAGCCACATGATGACCCGGTCGAAGGGATTGCCGAAGAAGCCGGCGACCGCACCAAGCAGAAGCCCGATCACGACAGCGATAAAGGTGACGATGACGGCAACGAGGAAGGCCGTGCGCGTACCAAACACGATGCGGCTGAAGACGTCGCGGCCGAGATCATCAGTTCCGAAAAAATGCGCGAGGGACGGCGGTGCATTGCGCGAGGCAAGATCCTGACTGAGATAGTCATATGGCGTCAGATACGGACCGAAGATCGCCGTGAAGGCGAGGACCACGATCACGATCAGGCCGAAGATCGCAAGCTTGTTGCGCTTCAGGCGATGCCAGGCATCGCGCCACAGGTTGACCGGCGGCTCCTCGGCCGTGTCGATCGTCGAAAGAGGAATAGCGGACATGATCAGCGGCTCCTTCTGGAATCATTGGCGCGCGGATCGAGCAGCGGGTAGAGCACATCGACCAGCAGGTTCGACACCATGACCAGGAAGGATCCGATCAGGGTGATCGCGAGAATGACGGGATAATCGGAATTGGTGAGCGCCTGCACGGTCAACCGGCCGAGACCCGGCAGGCCAAAGACGAGCTCGACGAAGATGGCGCCGTTGACGATGGTGATCATGATGAGACCGAGCTGTGTGACGACGGGCGTCAGCACCGGGCGCAGGATATGCTTCAGCGCCACCACGATTTCCGGCACGCCCTTGGCACGCGCGGTGCGAACGAAATCTTCGGACAGCACTTCGATAACGGCGGCGCGCGTCTGGCGCACGATCAGCGCGATCGGCTGGAAGGAGAGCACGACGAGCGGCAGGATGATGCGCATGTCGAAGACGCCGCCCCAGCCGTAGGGCACCTTGATCATCGGCAGCAGCACGATCAGCGCCACCATCAGCAGCGGACCGGCGACATAGGCAGGGATCGCCCAGAGAAAAAGTGCCGTACCGAGGATCGTATAGTCGATGCGGTTGTTCTGGTTCAGAGCGGCGATCATCCCGAGCGGGATCGCAACGACCGTCGTCAGGATGATGGAACAGAGTGCAAGCTGGAAGGAGACGGGAGCAGCTGCCGAAACCATTGCCCAGACGGAGCGGCCGGATGTCAGCGAATTGCCGAACTGCCCGTGCAGGAGGTTCCAGACATAGAGGCCGAACTGCTCGATGAAGGGCTTGTTGAGACCAGCACTTTCGCGGATCGCCTCGATCCGCTGTGGGTTGTAAGCGACGTCACCAGGCGCGCGAAGGAAGATCAGCTTGATCGGATCGCCCGCGCCATAGAACGCCATCGCGTAGACGGCCATCATCACGACAAGGACAGACGGAATCCAGATGGCAAACCGCGTGAACACATAGCGTAGCAAGGCCACCTCCCATTCTTGCCCGGCGCATTCCCGCGGGAGGCCGCAGCCGCCGGTTCTTCTTGAAATATAGCGCGAAGGCCTTTCGGCCTTCGCGCCGCTGCTTTGGCCGCATCATGCGGCCCTGCTATCGGCTTCAGCCGATGGAAACATCCCAGGGAGCCACGACCTGCCAGTCGAGGTTCTTTTCCATTGCCTTGACGTCCTTGGTTGCCCAGCGCGACATCGCCTGAGAGTACCACGGAAGGAAGGCCCAGTCGTCGCGGAAGGCCTTCTGGGCCTCCTGCGCGAGCTTCACGCGATCCGGATCATCGGCAGCCTTGGTTGCGGCTTCCGCCAGCAGACTGTCCACCTTGTCGTTCTTGTATCCGCCGAGCTTGTTCTGGGCGTTGGACGAGGTGGAAGCGATCGAACCGGCGAGATAGGAGACCGCATCGGGAACACGCGTACCGACGTCATCACGGAAGATCTGAACCGAGTTCTGGTCCGGACCGGCATAGGCGTCCTGCTGCGGCTTCATGTCGACGGCAGTGATGCCTAGGTTCTGGCGCCACTGCTCGGCGATGAACTGGGCAGCCGCCTGGATCGCCGGGCCGGAAACGCCGACGAACAGCAGCTTTGGAAGACGCTCAGGACCGCCATAGCTCGATTCAGCCAGCAACTTCTTGGCCGCTGCAGGATCATACGGATAGGGTTCGAAACCGGAATTGTCAGCACCCGGAACCGAGTTCAGGATCTGGTCGGCCTTCTTGTGCGGACCATCCGGATAGGACGCCTTGAACAGGCCGTCGCGATCGACTGCCATGATCAGCGCCTGACGCACCTTCGGGTCATCCATCGGCGCGCGCGATGTGTTGAACCAGAAATGCTGGCTGGTCGGGATGAGCGGACCGGCAGAAAACTCCGGGCCGAGATCCTGGATGATCGTCGAGGTGACGAGCTCGGTGTGAGCATTGTATTCGCCGGACTTGATCAGCGAGGTCGCAGTCACGTTGTCTTCGATCGAACTGATCTCAATGCGGGCGAGCTTCGGCTTCGGTCCGAAGAACTTTTCGTTCGGCTCGAAGGTCAGCGTGCCGGCGTCGATATCAAGCGCCGTCAGCTTGAAGGGACCGGAATAGACGGCGCTGCTATCAGGCTTGTACCAATCGGCCACCTCCTCACCATCGCTGCCGCGCGACTGGGCGGCCTTGGTGATCGGGACGATGTGGTTGGCAAGGCGCATGAAGAAGATCGGATCTGGCTGCGTCAGCGTACAGACAACCGTCAATTCATCAGGCGTTGTTACGCCGGTCAGCTCCTTGGCGGAGCCGGCGGAGATTTCCTTGTAACCGGCGACCTTGCTCAGCACCTGATCGACGCGCTGGTTCTTCGTATTGGGCATGGAAGAAACCTCCCAGGAGCCCTTGATATCGGCCGCAGTGATCTTGCTGCCATCGGAGAAGACTGCCTTCGGGTCGATCTTGAACGTCCAGACCTTCTTGTCCGGCGAGTCCCAGCTCGTGAAGACGTAAGGCTGGATCTTGCCCTCGGCGTCGAAATACATCGGCGACGCCCACCAGAAGGAATTCCAGCGGAAGGTTCTGCCGCCGCCGCGCAGCGGCGACCAGTCCTGG
This sequence comes from Rhizobium sp. 01T444, assembly GCF_056398305.1. Classification (NCBI taxonomy): domain Bacteria; kingdom Pseudomonadati; phylum Pseudomonadota; class Alphaproteobacteria; order Hyphomicrobiales; family Rhizobiaceae; genus Rhizobium; species Rhizobium sp. 01T444. The sequence continues at coordinate 26,528 of NZ_JBFTPD010000002.1, read as the reverse complement.
TCGAAGGCCGGATTGATGGCCTTCAAGACCTGTCCGTCCTGCGCCATGACGATGCGCGCGCTCGCACCGAAGAGCGAGAAGCCGACACCGGCCGCAAGCCCGAGCTTCAGCGCTTCACGACGGGAAATCTGCGAAAAGTTTTGGTCACTACCAATTGTCATTTGCTCCTCCGTGGCAAATAGCGCGCCTTTCGAAAGACCTCCCCGAAGCTGCGCGATATGGCGCTGACATTTGCGCGATAATGTAAATCTGTCAATGGAAAATAGGGTACGAAAGATTAAAAACGATGACATCAATTATTTAATGATAGAAATCAATAACTTGAAAATGCGCATACGAAGTTTTCAAATTTGTAAGATTGACAACTACGCCGCATTGAGATGAATACGACAGCGTAGGAACGTGCCGGGAAGGCCCGGTCTGACGAGGAGGATACTTTGAGCAATCACAAGATTACAGGCGTCTATAGCGCCGCCACCACCCCTCTCAATACCGATGGCAGCCCCGATCTCGGCCTTTTCGCGGAACATTGCCAGCGGCTGATCGAAGAAGGCTGCTCCGGCGTTGCACTGCTCGGGACGACGGGCGAAGCCAACTCCTTCTCTTCCCCCGAACGCCGCATGATCCTCGAAGCGGCTCTGAAGGCTGGCATTCCAGCCGACAAGCTGCTGCCAGGCACCGGCGTCGTCGCCATTCCCGAGACGGTCGAACTGACGAAGCATGCGCTTTCGCTTGGCGTTACCAAGGTGGTCATGCTGCCGCCCTTCTACTACAAGGGCGTCTCCGATGAGGGGCTGTTCACTGCCTATGCGCAGATTCTGGAGAAGATCGGCGATACCAGGCTGCAGGTGATCCTCTATCATATCCCGCAGGTCTCAGGCGTTCCGCTCTCCATTCCGCTGATCAGCCGCCTGGTTGAAGCCTTCCCGGAAACGGTCGTCGGTATTAAGGAATCTGCAGGCGATTTCAATAACATGCAGGCGATCATCGCAGCCTGCCCTGGCTTCTCGGTGCTATGCGGTGCCGACCCGCTGCTGCTGCCGCTCCTGAAGGCCGGAGGCGCCGGTTGCATTACCGCGACCTCGAACCTCGTCGCAAATTCGCTGCGCACGGTCTACGACCATGTCCACGACGAGACGAAGAGGGCAGAGGTCGAGGCTGCGCAGGCGCGCATCAATGCCTTCCGCACCCTGTCGAACTCCTATGTCCAGATCCCGACGATCAAAGCCATGGTTGGCCTGAAGACCGGCAATGCCGGCTGGCGGCGCACGCGCCCGCCGCTGGTGCCGCTCAATGATGCCGAATATGCGGCACTCGCCGAAGGCTACGCAAAGCTGCCGTAAAGGAGGATGCCATGCAAATGACAGGTTTGAAGCCCGAGGACATTCCGGCGTTGATGGACGGTGTCGTCAGAGAAAATACCGCCCAGATTGGCCGCTTTGATGCTTATCTGCCCTCTCCCTGCATCCAGAACCATGCCGCCAATCTCGCTTTTCTGGCCGATGGCACGCTGACCTGTGTCTGGTTTGGCGGCACGATGGAAGGCATGGGTGACATCTCGATTTACATGTCGCTGCTGGCACCCGGCGCGGATCGCTGGTCCGAACCGGAGAAAATGTCTGATGATCCGGCAAAATCCGAGCAAAATCCGTTGATTTTCAACGCGCCGGATGGTCGGGTCTGGCTGCTTTACACCTCGCAAACATCTGGCGATCAGGACGGCGCGGTTGTCAAATGCCGGATCTCTGAAGATGGTGGCAAGAGTTTTGCTCCGCCCACCATTCTCTGCGACCTGCCAGGCACTTTCGTGCGGCAGCAGATTGTCGTTAATGGCAAAGGCGACTGGTTACTTCCCATCTTCCGTTGCATCAGCCTACCCGGTCAGCGCTGGAGCGGCGATGCCGACACTGCAGGCGTTCTGATCTCCCGCGATGCCGGAAAGAGCTGGCAAATGAAGGAGATAGAAGGCAGTCTGGGCGCCGTGCACATGAATATCATACCGCTCGAGGGCGATAGGATGATCGCCTTCTTCCGCGATCGTTATTCGGAGAATATTCGCGCCTCGCTGTCATTAGACCAGGGCGAGACCTGGAGCGCTCCGGAGCCGACCAATCTGCCCAACAATAATTCCTCGATCCAGGCCGTAGGGCTGACGGACCGGAGAATCGCGATGGTTTACAACCACAGCAATGCCGCGTCCTCCGATGCGCGACGCCACTCGCTCTATGACGAAATAGAAAGCGATAAGGCGCCTGTCGCGGAAATTTCGAGCATGCCGGCCAGAAAGGCCATCTGGGGCGTTCCGCGCGCGCCGCTCAGCCTTGCAGTTTCTGCCAATACAGATGGTCATTTCAAACGCAAGTTCGATCTCGATACCGGTGACGGTTACTGCCTGAGCAACAATTCGAAGGATATGCTCAATCGCGAGTTCTCCTATCCCTCCATCACGCAGGGACCAGATGGCGCGCTTCATGTAGCCTACACCTATTACCGGCGCGCCATCAAATATGTGCGTCTTCCTTTGGAATCAATTGCTTAGAAGCAATCGCAAGTTCCGACTGCGCATGGAGGAGCCGAATGTGTGAAACACTTCGGCCTCCTCCATGCGCGTCATTATTTTTACAAATACACGACAAGCGATTGACAAGCTGCTCACCTGGATGAGCACGCTGTCATGACGGCAACAATAACTGTTATATATCAACATACTAAGCCATGCTTAGGCCATGAAAAACACGTCCCACTTGCCGGAAATTGATCGACAGACGAGAAAAACCCTCATTCATTCTTGCCAAAAACGATAGGACGGGATAACAAATTTACATCATTGGCGGTCGAGGCCGTCGCGCATCGGGAGGACCGTATATGGTCAGTTTGGATTCACCTATTACCGTTGTCCGGCCACACCTGATCGAGTTCGGTGTCGGAACTGCGGGGAAGTTGGGCGCCTGGGCGGCCGGCAAGGGTTATTCCCGAACGCTGGTTATCTCGGATGCTTTCAACGCCGCACGCATTGATGTGTTGCAGCTGACGGGTGAGGTTTCGGTCTTCTCCGATGTAACGCCCGAGCCGGATATTGCCAATCTCGACAAAGTGCTCGCCGCGGCAGAAGCGACACAGGCTGAGCTCATCGTCGGCTTCGGCGGTGGTAGCGCCATGGATCTTGCCAAGCTCGCTGCCGTACTTGCCGGCTCGCAGCAGATGCTTCGCGAAGTTGTCGGCCCGAACAAGGTGCAAAAGGCGCGCAAGGCAGCGCTCGCGCAGGTGCCGACCACATCGGGCACCGGCAGCGAGGCCGGCATCCGCGCGCTCGTCACCGATCCCGAGACCAAGGCTAAACTCGCAGTCGAGAGCCTTCACATGCTCGCCGATATCGCCGTCATCGACCCGTCGCTGACCTTCTCCGTTCCAGCCCGCACCACCGCCGCAACCGGTGTCGATGCCATGGCGCATTGCGTCGAGGCTTTCACCAATCGCAAGGCGCATCCGATGATCGACATGTATGCGATCGAAGGAACGCGGCTCGTCGGCAAGTATCTTGCAAGAGCCGTGCGCGACGGCTCGGATGCCGAAGCCCGTGCCGGGCTTTCACTGGCCTCACTCTATGGCGGCTTCTGCCTTGGCCCGGTCAATACAGCCGGCGGCCATGCACTCGCCTATCCGCTCGGCACCCGCTGGCATGTCGCCCATGGCGCGGCCAATGCGCTGATCTTCCCGCATGTTCTCGCCTTCAACACCCCGGCCGTGCCGGAAAAGACGAAGGCAGTCATGGAAGCGCTTGGCCGCGACACATCCGATACCGTCAAATCGGTCTTCGATGCGGCCTATGCCTTCTGCGCCGAACTCGGCATCGAAATGACGCTCTCCGGCCTCGGCGTGCCGGAAAACGATCTAGATGCCATGGCCGACGATGCTTTCGCGATCCGCAGGCTCCTGGATAACAATCCGCGCGACTTGACGCGCACTGACATACGCTCGATCTACGAAGCAGCCTATTGAGGCAGGGCTTTCAAGAGGAATTTGACTGATGGACAGAAATGCAAAAGTCGCAGTAACCCTCGGCGACCCTGCCGGCGTAGGCCCTGAAGTGATCGTCAAGGCGCTGGCTGCACTGCCGGCCGCCGAACGGCGCGATTTCGTCATCGTTGGCAATGCCGAAGCATTGGAACGCGCTGCGCGCGCCACTGACGTCAGCCTCAATTTTGGCCCCTCCGCCTCCGATGACGGAAACACCATCGCGGTCGATGAGGTACCGCTTGGCGCCCCCCTCCCCGAAATCGGCAAGGTCAGCCCGGTCGCCGGCGACGCCTCCGTTCGCTACATCGCCCGCGCCGTCGATCTCGCAATGTCGAAGGAGGCTGACGTCATCGTCACGGCGCCGATCAACAAGGAAGCCATGAACCTCGCCGGCCATCATTTCGATGGCCATACCGGCCTGCTGGCACATCTGACCGGTTCCAAGAGTTCCTTCATGCTGCTCGCCTCCGAGCGGCTGAACACCATTCACGTCTCTACCCACGTCTCGCTGAAGGGTGCGATCGAGCGGGCCAAGACTGACCGCGTGCTGGCAACAATCGAAGCCGGCCACAATCACTTCATGCGCCTCGGCAAGAAGGCCCGCATCGCCGTTGCCGGTCTCAACCCGCATTGTGGCGAAAACGGCCTGTTCGGAACCGAAGACACCGAATTCCTGGCACCTGCCGTCGAACTCGCCCAGGCCAAGGGTATCGACGTGGTCGGCCCGATCTCCGCCGACACGGTCTTCGCCCGCGCCTATAACGGCGCCTTCGATCTGGTGATCGCCCAATATCACGACCAGGGTCACATCCCGATCAAGCTCGTCGCTTTTGAGACCGCCGTTAACGTCTCCCTCGGGCTGCCGATCGACCGCGTCTCGGTCGATCATGGCACTGCCTTCGACATCGCCGGAACCGGCCGCGCCAACCACGTCAATATGCTGTCAGCCATCGCTTATGCRCGGCTGATGGCAAGGTCGCCTCGGAAAGCTGCGCCGCTGGCTTCCTAAGCAACGGGGTTTTAATTTCAGCTCTTGGCCAACAAAAAGCCCGCGTGAGAGCGGGCTTTTCCGTCGGTGRATAGATACGCACGCGGGGCTGGTGACCGCTTCCTCAGCCAGACAGGATACAGACTTCTATCGTGACCACCGTGCTATGATTTGGTCTGTATTTGCCAGCACCTTGCGGACTGCGTTGCGCGCCATGTTCGGTCGCTGCAATCGGATGCTTTTCTCAATATTTTCATGAAGTTTCAGCACATATACCAAGTCGTCTTCCTCACGCGTGACATGAGTGAAGAGGTGGTTCAGCGCCGATTCAATCAATACGCCGAGCGGCACCAGCAGATCGTTACCAGAGGCGCGCAAGATCGCGATATGAAATCGCGCATCGGCTTCCGTTCGCTGCTGGAGTGATGTCGCGTGACCCATGTCATGCAGGGCCTGACTGATCACGTTCATTTGCTCCTCAGTTCGGCGCTCAGCAGCAAGCGCAGTCGCTTCCGGCTCGATAATATGCCTGAGTTCTTGCACGGTCCTCAGAAACGATTCGCGATCGGGTGACGCGGCATACCAACCCAATACATCCCGATCCAGCAGGTTCCAACGTTCCTTGGGTTCGACCCAACTGCCGATTTTCGGACGGGAAGAAAGCAGGCCCTTGGCCATCAGCATCTTGATCGCTTCGCGCACCGCCGACCGGCTGACTTCAAAGACTTGTGACCATTTTGCCTCGTTTGGCAGGATCGTGCCGGGCGGATAGTCACCGCGCACGATTCGGAGGCCGATCTCGCCCGCCAAAGACACATGAACACTCAGCCCAGTCATGCGGGGAGCATTTGGGCGCCTTGTGGTGGCTGAGCGGTCAGCCGTCGCCACCTCGACCGGAGTCATAGGCTTTCCCGATTTCTTGTCAGGCATCTATTTCTACTGCCTCAGCATTCTTTCGACTGTCTGCACGTATTATCAAAACAATCGTAATAACGAGGAAGTCGCCTGCGATTGGATCCGGCACAAAGCTCGGAATTCAGGGCGCGTCAAGCCCTGCAGATCTTTCGATCCGCCACGTCGAGGCAGTCGGCGCACCCTTGTACCGGGTGCGCCAAGCCGCGAGCCTACTTTTGAATGCAGGTATCGACTGTGTCCTTCGTGCACTCATCGAGCCCGGTGAATACCGGATCTTCAACTGCCTTGCCGGCAATCAGATCCATCATCACCGTAGGTGCCTTGTAGCCCATCTCGAACGGCCGTTGGCCAACGAGTGCAGTCACCAGGCCTTCTCTCGCAATAGCAACCTCGTCACCGATCGTATCGGCAGCACCGATGACGAAATCGTTGCTGGCGATCTTGTCGGCCATCGGCTTGAACAGGTCACGATAGGGTTGCGGCGCGCCGAACAATGGCCAGCCGCCCATGATGCCGAATGCGTCGAGGTCGGAATTGGCCGCGAGGATATCGGTCATTGCCTGCACACCCTTGGCACCGTCGTCATTGGTGAAGACCGGGCAGCCGGCGACCTCGGTCCAACCGCCCTCGCCTTTCAATGCGGTCAGGCCTTTCTGGCCAGTGAGCGTGTCGCGCATGCCTTGGGCGCGGCGTAGAATATTGTCCGCTCCCGGATTGCCTTCGATTGTGCAGATCTTACCGCCCTTCGGCTTGGCCTTCTTGATGTACTCGCCGATGCGTGCACCCATCAGATAGTTGTCGGTGCCGAGATAGGTCTTGCGCAGGGCTGCATCCTCGGCTGCAAGATCGGCATCAAGCGTCATCACCGGAACCGTCGGATTGGCGGTCTTCAGGGTCTGGGCGATGAGCTTTGCATTTGACGGCGAAATCGCGATTGCGGCCGTATCTGCCTTGCCCAACATATCCTGCACGATCTGCGCTTCGCCGGCTTCATCCGATGTCGATGCCGGACCGGTGTAGAAGCACTCATATTCCGCAGTCGGGTTTTCCTTGTTCCATTTCTGGCAACCTTGATTGATTGCTTCGAAGAATGGATTGTCGAGGCCCTTGACGACGATGACGAGTTGCTTCTTGGCCAGGGCCTGCCCGGCGGTCAGTGCCAAAACTGCGGCTGTAAGTAATAATGCCTTCCTCATGGTTTCCTCCCTTGAAACAGACGGGCACGGCATGCCCGCCACACCAAATCAACCCGGATACCAAACGATACGAGGCTCCTCCTTCGAACGCTCGTATTGCCACGCCGAGTCGATAAGCATTTCGAGATCGTAGTTTGGCCGCCAATCCAGCAGGTATTTCGCCTTGCTGTTGTCCATCCAATTGGAATGAAAGCGGCTCGGAATCTCGACGGAGCCGAGATCTCGCGTGCGAGATAGGTAGGCGGCGACTTCGGCATAGTCGACCGGTCGATCCATGCAGATATTAAAGAGTTGCCGCTCCGCCCGAGGGTTGTCGATCGCTGCCAATATTGCGGATACGAGGTCATCGACATGCACAAAGTTGCGTTTCAGCGGGCGGCCGTCAGCATCGAGCAGCAGCGGCACCGTACCCATAGCCGCATAGCCCCGCGCGGCTTCTTCCGGAACGAGCGTCTTCCAGTCCGGGCCACCGAAGACGTCGTCTCCAAAGGACAGCGAATATTTGAAATCGTCCTTTTCCATGATCCAGGGCGCGCGTAGGCAACAGCCATTGAGGTCGTACTGAATGCCAAACTGCTCCAGCATGACCTCTTCCAGAACCTTGGAGAGCGCGTAGCTTCCCGGATAGGCGCAATGGGGAGCGCTCTCGGTGATCGGCCCATTGTGGCGATAGTGGAAATGCCCGATGCCCGCATCGCCACCGATCAGGATGAACTGGCGTGCTGTGATGCTCGCACGGAACTCCTCAAGCAGCCAAAAGAGACCTTTGACCGTGACATCTATGACGTCTTCAGGCGTTTCCTTGCATGTGGCGAGATGCACGACATGGGTAACATCAGAGAGCGCCGCGGCCACAACATCGCGATCGGCGATCGAGCCGCGGATGACTTCGACACGGTCTGTCGCCTCGCACAAACGATTATGACAAAGCGCGCGAATACGGGCTTTGGAAAATCTCGGATCGTCAAGCAGCCCAGCAATGAAGCGCCGCCCGACCTTGCCCGTCGCACCGGTAACAAGGATCAGCATGCTCTCTCTCCCAGTGATAGCTAATATTCGGACGCCACTTCCGTCAATTGATATTTGTCCGACAAAACAGATTTTTGTTACAAATGGGCCAACACCTCGGACAATGAGTTGACGCTGTCGCGGGGTTTTGCGTAAATGCTAATAATCGCTTTTCCTGGGAGGATATTGGAAAGGCGAAGTCGCTTGAGCCTCGTCGAAAACAAGCCGGGTCCGGAGCGAACAGATAGCGACAAGTTTTTGGGAGGCCAGGAGGCTGGTGGCGGTTCTCGAGCTCACCAATATTTCCAAACATTTCGGTGCCATCCAGGCCGTCAACGATGTTTCGTTTTCACTCGAAGCGGGGCAAGTGGTCGGCCTCATGGGTGATAACGGCGCCGGTAAGTCCACATTGGTCAAGATGATCGCCGGCAACTTTCGGCCGAGCCACGGAACTATGCGCCTCGATGGCGCCGATCTCGTGCTTCATCGGCCGAAGGAGGCACGACTGCATGGCATCGAGATCGTTCATCAGGATCTGGCGCTCTGCAACAATCTTACGGCGGCAGCGAACGTATTCCTTGGACGAGAATTGCGCCGCGGCGTATGGCCTCTTCGCATCCTCGACTACAAGACCATGTACAAGCGCGCCGGCGAGATATTTCGCGAACTCAAATCCGAGACGCGGCCGCGCGATCTCGTCAAGCAAATGTCAGGCGGACAGCGGCAAGCGGTCGCGATTGCTCGCACGATGCTGTCGGAAGCGAAAATCGTGCTGATGGACGAGCCGACAGCAGCCATTTCCGTGCGCCAGGTGGCCGAGGTTCTCAATCTGATCCGCCAATTGCGTGACCGGGGCATTGTCGTTGTCCTGATCAGCCACCGCATGCCCGACGTCTTTTCGGTCGCAGACCGCGTGATCGTGATGCGGCGGGGCAGAAAAGTGGCCGACAAGCCAATTGCGGCAAGTTCGCCGGAGGAAGTGACGGGACTGATCACCGGCGCCATCGAACAGGTGTGATCGATGCTATCCGTTGCAGCAGCAAGAAAGAAGGTCGACGATGGCGATTACACTTGACCAGACGATCGGACAGAAGCAACGGAGCTGGCTTGCGGCGATCTTGGGCGGCCAGACATTCTGGGTTCTGATTGCGGTCATTCTCGCCTGCATTTTTCTGTCGATGGCGACAGACTCCTTTGCGACGGCAAAGAACATCTACAATATCACCCGCAACGTCACCTTCGTCGCAATTATCGCGCTGGGCATGACGCTGGTCATCATCACCGGCGGCATCGACTTGTCCGTTGGCTCCGTGCTTTGCCTGTGCAGCATGGTGCTGGCGGTCGTCATGCACGCGGGGTACAGCATTGAGGTCGGCATCGCCGCCTCGATCGGTACCGCTCTTTTAGTCGGAGCTTTCAATGGCCTGTTGATTGCCTATCTTGGCTTCCCGCCTTTCGTCGTCACGCTCGGCATGTTGTCGATCGCGCGCAGCCTTGCGATGGTTGCGTCCAACAACACCGTCGTTTTCCAGTTCGGGCCTGATCACGACAAGCTGCTGGCGCTGGGTGGTGGTGCTTGGCTTTTCGGCATCGCCAATCCAGTGCTTTACATGGTCGTGCTGGCACTCATTACCGGTTTTGTGCTGCGCTGGACCAAGTTCGGCCGCTATGTTTTTGCCATCGGCGGCAATGAGCACGCCGCTACACTGACTGGCGTTCCCGTGCAGAGGATCAAGGTCATCGTCTATATGATTTCCGCCCTGTCGGCGGGGGTTGCCGGCATCATCCAGACCGGTTGGCTCGGCGCTGTCACCACAAATATCGGCGCCGGGATGGAACTTCAGGTCATTGCCGCTGCGGTCATCGGGGGCGCCAATCTGGCCGGCGGCGTCGGCACCGCCTTTGGAGCGTTGATCGGCGCCGCGCTCATCGAGGTTATTCGCAACAGTCTTGGCCTGCTCGGCATCAACGCCTTCTGGCAAGGCTGCTTTATCGGTGGGGCAATCGTGCTTGCGGTTCTTTTCGACCGAATTCGCAACTTGCGACGCGACGAGTAGGCAAACCCGGTCCCACATCCCTGAGCCTCACGAGACCGGCGTGATGAACTATTTGAGGGTCGCCTGCCGGACGAACACGTCTGGCCGTCACTACCGCGTAGAGAGGCGAGCAGAAACACGCTTTCCTTGGCGCTTCGGTCGCTTGTGCGTTACTGCAGGTTCCCGTCGCCGCCGCGGTCGGCGGTCTTGAAGTCCGCCATCACCCTATTCAGGAACTCGCTCTGGCTCACTTTGCCGTCACCGTTGGCGTCGGTGGCGGAGAATTGCTGKACAGTCAGAACTCCGACAACTTCGTCAGAGTTCAGGCTGCCGTCCTTGTTCTTGTCCAGGCCCGTGAAGGCCGACGTCATGAAGGCTTGATATTCGGATCGGTCGACCGCTCCATTCTTGTCACGATCGAGCCGATCCATTTGGCCCTGGTTCATAGCGACCGGTTGATTCTGCGCGGTGGCCGCAATGGTGGTAAAAAAAACGAATCCCGTCAGCAGGACTACTCTTTTCATAATTCCGACCTTTCGCGTCAATGACATGTCAAGGCACTGCCGCCCGCAGCGCCCAGCGTGGCACCGCCGCCAACAGCCCAGAGCTGTCCGGTCCCTGAGCCAATAGTTGCGCCAAGCAATCCGCCGACGACCGCGCCGCCGACCGTACCGGCGATGCAGCCGAACTCGTTACTGCGTCCTCCTTGGGACGTCGAAGCAGATTGGCAGCCAGACAAGGCAAGGCAGCCTAAGAGAGTAAGACCTATCGTGCACTTGGTCATTTTTTCCTCCAGTATATCCGTTCACGTTTAAGACAAACAGGCGGAGGCACCGTTGAGTGGCGGCTGAGTATGTTCCTCATGTGCGAGAGATTTTCTGCTGATTAGAAGCAACTCACAGACGAAACATACAAAGCGCGCGCCAAAGCTGCAACGCTACTACTGAATACTACCACTGCGCATGGGTGAAAACAACACCTGCGCCTGTCTCCACCGCTGATGTCCTGCTAGAGCGAGAACAGATCGCTGGTTTCAGCGCTTCCAGACCGGATGCGGTCCCGCTCCTGTCTCGTTTAAAGCGATCGTCGGCCCACCTTAGCCGTGAAGCCGGCGTAACAGTACGCCAAACCGTTCTTCAGGCGCGTACGCCTTTAGATCGGTCGCCGGCCTGTACGGCAGATCGGCCTTTTGCCCGCTCCTTACGTCGGTGGGACTACAACCAAATTCGCGCCGGAAAGCGCGGCTGAATTCCGTCCCATCGTTGAAACAGTGTTGCTCAGCGATCTCGATGATACGGCGTTGATCGGTCGGATCACTCAGTGCCGAATGCGCATCGAGCAGGCGCCGATGCTGAATATAATGCATGACGCCGCCGAACGGTTCAAACAGGCGATAGAGCCGTGAGCGTGAGACGCCAAGTTCCCGACGCAGGGAATCTGCCCCAAACTTCGGATCGAATAATCTGGCCTGGATAATTCGATGCGCCCTTTCGATCAGCACCGATGCAATCGGCTCCCGCGCTTCCTCGATATGGTCTGCAGAAGGCGACGCACAGGCGAGTATCATTGCCCGGGTGGCAGCCACCAGTGCTGGAAGTTCAGCTTCATCAATCACCGGCAGCCGCTTGGCAAGGCCAATCATGTAGTCCGTGAACAGTCGCCCCATTCCGGTGCTGAGATTGGAGAATTCCGCGGCATTCAGAGCGCTCGTTACTTCGGCGCAAAAATCACGTGGAACGAACAACATCAGCATCTCGCTATTGGTGATGTTCCCTTCGAAGGGTCGGCCAAGAGGATGGACCTGAACCACACCAGCACTGCCTTCAAACGTCCTGGCTGGTGCAATGGTATTCACGCACCCGTAAAGTAACGTCGTCAGCGTCCAGTGATCCAGTGGATCCCGTCGTGTATGTCCGGGCAGGCTGACGAAACCCAATGCGTCGGTCTCGATGCGAGAGAAGGCAAGGCAACCAAGGTCCCAGGTCACTTGCTTGCCGCCAAAGCCGACTGTCACGTCGTCGGGTTCGTCGAACTCTAGCATGGGTGCAAAGTTGTTGCGCCAAGCTTCAAACTGGTATCCCGGGGGAAGATCGTGTGTCGTGAGCTCATATGTGGGCAGGTGCTTGGTGCCACGTGCTCCCTGTTCGGGCTCAACTGGTGTTTGCTTCGGCGCCGCGGGCTTTGCATCTGAGATTGTGCCGTTGGCCAATATATCTCGTCCGATCGCGCCTTCGGCTCTCATAGCTTCACACTCCCGATAACTAGGAGAGCACGCAACCGGTCGCCTACCGCGGCTACGTCTACTGAAATCAAGCAAATCACCCTTTTCTGAAGATGCTGCTCCGACATCACTCCCCCCGACGGCCAGACACTCACCCCTGCGTAGCAATAGTGCATAACACAATTAATCCGGATTGTTTAGATGTTGCTTACATCCAAAGCTGCACAGGGATCGCCCGGCACAACTGCAGCGCCGACGTGGTTAACAGCATATGAACGCTTGCATGCCACTTCTGGGTGGTGCTCGGAATAGCTCGGACCACCCCTGCACGTCAGCAGCAAATGGCCGACACATCTCTTGGTGCGCAACAGGTCAAACTGACCTCTATTCGCTCCACGTCCCAAATCTTGGCAATCAGTCCATTTCTATGTGGAGTGGTAGGGAATTTCTTGTTCGCACAGTGGTCCGCAATATATATTTTCTCCGTGCGACGATGCTATCGCCTTGGAGATCCAGATGAAAAATATCTCCTGGACTATCCTTGCCATCTCTCCTTGGCTCGTCTTTTTTTTAGCATTGCCGGTCCGCATTTCAGCGCAGGACACCCCTCCTGTGGGCCGGCCGCCCCCCACTGTCGTGGTGCAATCGGTTGTCGATGGACCGGTTGAATCTCCGAGTGAGAATATCGGCCGCGTAGAGGCCCTGGAGGCGGTGGACGTTCGCGCTCGCGTTTCGGGTTTCATCGAGGAAGTCGCATTCAGTCCGGGCGCGGCCGTAAGCGATGGCGATATTCTGTTCGTCATTGAGCCTGCGCTCTATGAAGCTGCCGTCGCCACTGCCAAGGCGCAGGTCGCACGTGCCGAGGCAACCCTTCACCAGGCCACGGATAATCGAAACAGGAATGCGGAACTTGTCCGACGCAGCACCGTGGCGCGCGCCGCCTATGAAGAGTCCCAGACAGCCTTTGAGATTGCGACCGCCGACCTTGCCGCAGCTCAGGCAGGCCTCACGAAGGCTGAACTCGATCTTTCCTACACGCGCATAACAGCGCCGATCTCGGGCCGCGTCGGTCAGCCGCTTTTTACCAAAGGCAATTTCGTTGGTCCGGATGTCGGAGCGCTTGTTCGACTGGTGCAGGTCGATCCGGTGCGCGTTGCCTTTTCTGTCACCGAAGGAGACATCACAACCTTTCGTCAAAGAGACGCGGCGGAGATGAAATCGACAGCCGAGGCCATGAAATTGACCCTGAGGTTACCGAACGGCAGCGTTTACAATCAGGATGGTATTCTGGAGTTCCTATCGCCAGAAGTCGATTCAAGAACAGGAACAGCAACCGTCGGAACGATATTCCCAAATCCCGAGGGACTGTTGATGCCTGGCCAGTTCGTCAAGCTCATTGTCGGTAGCGTCCAGCAGGCCATGGGGCCATCCGTGCCCCAAACCGCCGTCCTGCAGGACCGCGACGGTCGCTTCTTATACGTGATGGGTGAGAACAATATTGTTCGGCAACGCCGTATCGACACCGGGGCGAAGGTCGGTGATCTGTGGGCTGTCCGACAGGGTGTGAAATCGGGAGAAAAGATCGTTGTGCAAGGGACGCAGCGGCTCTCCGATGGCATCGCTGTCCAGCCCGTCGAGCAAGATGCTGGGAAGCAGCCATGATTTCGGGCTTCTTCATCTCCCGTCCACGGTTCGCAATTGTCGTCGCCATTATCCTATGCCTCGCCGGCGGCCTATCAATTTTCGGGCTTCCCATTGCCCAATATCCCAACATAACGCCGCCAAGCATCACGGTTTCGGCTTTCTATCCCGGCGCCAATGCCGAGGTCATCGCAAAGGTGGTCGGGGACCCTCTGGAAACGGCGATCAATGGCGTCGATGACATGATATATATGTCATCAAACAGCTCCGATGCCGGTTCCTATACCCTAACGGTGACCTTCGCCGTCGGCACCGATCCCAACCTCGCCCAGATCAACGTCCAGAATCGTGCTCAACTTGCAACCGCACAGTTGCCGGCCGCGGTCTCCCAGCAGGGGATCACCGTGCGAGCCCGCTCTCCTGATTTCCTGGTGGCCTTCGGCTTCTATTCCCCGGATCACACGCTCAGCGAACTCGACATTGCCAATTACCTCTCCATGAATGTCACAGACGCCCTATCGCGCGTGCCGGGTGTCGGCGAAGCGTCGGTCATGGGATCGTCCCAATATAGTATGCGCATCTGGATGGATCCCGTGCGCATGGCAGCGCTCGAGATAACACCGGATGATGTCGCATCGGCAATTCAAGCCCAGAATATTCAGGCGTCGATCGGCCAGGTCGGCGGTCCACCTTCGCAAGACAATGCGAAGGTTCAGTACACGCTGGTCGCCCAAGGCCGACTTGAGGAGACCGGAGCCTTCCGCGACATTATCGTGAAGACAGGCCAGGCGGGCGCTCTCGTTCGCATTCGCGATATCGGCCGGGTCGAACTCGGGGCGCAAAGCTACGCGTCCAGCGTGAGAGTGAACGGAGCTCCTGGTGCAATGCTCGTCGTAAATCAGGCGCCGCGCGCCAATGCGCTGGGTACAGCAGATGCGGTGACGAAGGAACTTGAAACTCTCTCGCGACAGTTTCCGCACGGTCTGACCTATGAGCCGGTTTATGACTCGACGCAGTTCGTGCGCGCGTCCATTCGCGAAATCATCATAACGCTCGCAATCACCTTCGTAATTGTGGTGGCGGTCACTTTCTTGTTTCTTGGCGAATGGCGCGCCACCATAATTCCTGCGCTCGCCATTCCGGCATCGCTGATCGCCACATTCGCCGTTCTTTATGTCGCGGGGTTTTCAATCAATCTCATCACGCTGCTTGCGCTCATACTGGCGACGGGACTTGTTGTTGATGACGCCATTCTCGTCGTGGAAAATGTGCAGCGGCTCATGAAAGATCAGGGATTGGACGCAAAAACTGCCAGTGAAAGGGCCATGCTACAGGTCACCGGCCCGATCATCTCCACGACGATGGTGCTACTGGGCGTGTTTGTTCCGACGGCATTTCTGCAAGGCATTAACGGCCAGCTTTACCGGCAGTTTGCGGTCACAATCTCCGCATCGCTCGTCTTTTCATCTTTTATCGGCTTAACCTTGAGCCCGGCCCTTTGCGCGACCCTTCTCCGCAAGCCGGCAGAACTCAGCGGGCCGCTGGCAAGATTCGAGTCCGTGCTGGAAAAGACGCGTAGTGGCTATACCCGTGTTGTCAGCGGTCTCGCTCGGCGTATCGTCATTGTTCTTGGCATCCTTGCTGCCACGATCGTCGTAGCAATGCTGCTTTTCCTGAAAGTGCCGTCGTCATTCCTGCCGGATGAGGATCAGGGCTTCCTCTTTGTGGACCTTCAGCTACCCAATGCATCCACACTTTCGACCACCGAAAAAACGATGCAACAGGTTGAAGCGGCGCTGCGAGAAACGGAGGGCGTGGCGAAGGTCGTGACGATATCCGGTTTCAGCCTTCTGCAGGGCGGCTCTGTGCCGAATGGCGGCTTCGCCATTGTCATGCTGGATCCCTGGGAAAAAAGAGACGCGCCAAACCTGTCAACAACAGCCTTATTGGCATCGCTCAATGCGCGCTTCTCGACCCTTCCGCAGGCCAACGTTGCTGTATTCGCTCCTCCGCCCATCCCCGGCATCGGGCAAGTGGGGGGATTGGACTTCAGGCTACAAGCACACTTGGGCCAATCGCCGGAAGACATCAGTCAGGTGGCACGGGCGCTGATAGCCGCTGCCGGCCAGACGCCGGAGATTGCGATTGCATCCAGTTCTTTCTCGGCGGATGTCCCCCGGGTTTTCGTGAATGTCAATCGCGTGCGTGCCGAAAGCCTGGGCGTCAGCGTCGATCAAATTTATTCGACGCTCGGTGCCCAGTTCGGCGGAAGATATGTCAACGATTTCACGCATGACGGCAGATCATTCAAGGTCAACCTGCAGGCGGACAGCCAGTTCAGAACAATTCCGGATGATGTTCTCAATCTGCATGTCAGAAGCCGCGATGGCACGATGGTACCCCTGCGCACTCTGGTAACCCTGGAACCAGACCTCGGACCGTTTTCGCTGTCGCGCTATAATCTTTTTCCCGCCGCTCCTATAAACGGAATTCCAGCTGTGGGAACCAGTTCGGCTCGGGCGATGGCGGCTTTCGAGAGCGCGGCCTCAGAAGTGCTGCCTGAAGGCTACGGCTACGAATGGTCAGGGCTGTCCCTGCAGGAGCGGCAATCTGCGGCGCAGACCCCCATGATTTTGGCGCTGGCGCTCATCTTTGCGTTCTTGTTTCTTGTTGCCCAGTACGAAAGCTGGACCCTGCCGGTCTCCATTATCCTCTCGCTCTCCTTTGCCGCTTTAGGCGCAATCACGGCGCTCGCAGTATCAGGACTGGAAAACTCGCTGTATGCCCAGATTGGTATCGTTTTACTGATTGGCCTCGCTTCGAAAAATGCCATCCTGATCGTCGAATTTGCGCGAGTTGAGCGGGAGCGCGGGCTCTCGATCGTTGATTCAGCGGTTTCCGCAGCGGCTCAGCGTTTTAGGGCGGTGATGATGACTGCCGTTTCCTTTATCTTGGGGATGATCCCGCTGGTGGTCGCAACGGGCGCCGGTGCCAACGCCCGCCAGGCACTTGGCGTCACCATTCTCGGAGGCATGTTGGCGGCAACGACCGTGGGAATATTGTTGATCCCGGGATTGTTCGTCGTTGTGGAACGATTTGCAGAATGGTTTTCAGGCCGGTTCACCCGCCCGCTCGGCGATGCTCGGGAAGCAAAGAGGGCGGAACAACGACAGTCTTCACGCTGACCGGCCCAGATTCACCGGCCGGTCATGTCGACGACCCTCGCGAAGCGAGTGTCGCGATCCATCTCGTGGATTTCTCGCCTGAGCAATAGACAATGAAGGCAATTAGAATTGGCACACCGATGAAGGCGCCAGGAACACCCCACATGAAGCTCCAGAAAAACACTGCGAAAATTACCGCAAACGGCGAAATCGAAAGAGAAGTGCCAATCAGCAGCGGCTCAAGATAGCTCCCGATAACAAATTGGATCAGGTTGAGCCCCACGAAGACCCCGACCGCCATCGGCCATGACTCGAATTGGGCAATGGCAAACAGTGTCGGCAATACCGTTGCGACAAACGGACCCAAGAACGGAATATAATTGAGCGTAAAGGCGATCGCGCCCCAAGCGGCCGCAAGTTCCAGCCCTGCCGCGAGCGCGAACATCCAGACGACGAGACCCGTCAACAAACTGGCGAATGTGCGCACGATCATGAAGCGGCGCAATTTCATGCCAATCTCGCGGTTTGCAAGGAGAATGCGCGCGCCATAAGGCTGTGCAGCAGGGGTCTTCAGTCTTTCGTTGAAATCGCCAACCTCGAGCAGACCAAGCATGGTGAAGACAAGAACCAGCAGTGCGAAGCCGGCAAAACTATTGACTCGACCGGCCATTCCTTGCGTGAAGCCGACCAGCCACCTCACATCGAAACGGTCGGCGAGCACGCCGGCGATTGCTATGCCATGTCCTTCCAGCCAATCGGTCCAGCTCGCGTAGATGAGCTGGAAACGACCCGCATTGGTGAAAAGCCATTGACCGAGTTTGCCGAACCCCCAAGCGACCGATGAACTGATGGCGGCAATGATTGCCATCGTTAGAATAAGGGTGAGGAGCAGCGCTATCAGCTGCGGCAACCACCGCTGCAGTGTGGATTGGATTGGACAAACCAACGCGATGAGAAACAGCGAGAATGCAAGCGGAACGAAGATCGCCTGAGCGAAATGAAGGAGGGCAAGAATCAGAATACCGGTCGCAATAGGTCCGAATTGCCTTTGTCCTGTCATGTTTCACTCCCTATCGGCTCGCCAAACGGAATATCAGGATGTTCATGCGCCGATTGGGCGTCGCCTGGATTGCTTGGCGACTTCGAAAATTTCGATTTCCGTATACCTCCTTCTCGCCGGCTCAATGCCGGCGATCACAATGGGTTACGCTTCAGGCGTGAACATCGGCCAATTAGGCTGCCGCATCTTTCTGCAGGGCATCACGTAAAGTCTGCTCCTTGGTCTCATCCAAGGAGGTTTTAAGCACCACACCGCCAAAACCGGATATCTCCTTCAGCAGCTTATCGGCCGTCATTTCCTGCACCAGCACAAACAACGCCGCATTCCCGGGCTGCAGACTGCTCGCAAGGTCTTTCATGAATGCATCGTCTATGCCGACATCGGTTAGTGCGCCTGCGATGGCTCCCGATGCCGCCCCCACCGCCGCGCCGATGAGCGGGTTCAGAAATAGGACACCCACGAGAAGGCCCCAAAAACTGCCCGATACAGCTCCAGACGTCGTCATACTTACAAGCTGGTTCAGCCTGACTTTGCCGCCCTGTGTCTTGGTTGCGATGACAGCGTCACCAAGTTTGATCAAATACTCCTTCTGCAGTTCGATAAGGCGTCGGCGCACCTCCTCAGCCTTTGCTTCCGTTGGATAGACGATGGCGATCAGACTAGACATGACACCCTCCAAGTTGTGAACCGAACCCTTAGACCTTGATCACGAGGCCACATCGAAAACATATCGCGCGAATGCAGCGAGGAAATTGGCACAGAATCCCAGAGTGATGCGTTGCGTCTCTTTTTGAATGCGCCGTCGGCAATGCATACGACACTACAGTCGACCAGCGCCGTAGTTGACTAAGACCCTATCCGTGCGCGGCCACCTCAGCGCCACTTCGAAACTTGTTCTCGAAAAATGTTTTGAGGCGGAGAACATCATCGGGGGAAAGACCCTGCGGATCAGTGACGGCAATCCACGCATCGATATAGTGTTCCGGTGCATAGACATGGCCATACCCGATCGGAGATGTGGTGGCTGTTGCCATGTCCAGTAAAAGTTGCGTCATTGTGACCAGAGGGAACCAGCGAAACTCAGGGGATACATCCGGACCGCGTGGCATCTTCATCCAATCAGGTTCCCGGTAGAGCGAATGAAAATCGAAAAACGTGACTGGATCGCTGGCATACTGCAGGTAAACGATCCGGATCGGCCCCCAGACGGAACCCGAGATGTCCAGCGCATTATGCTGATTGGTAAATCGAACGATGGAGCCGTCGCGGAAACGCGGCAACCAGGCGGGCGAACCGGGATTGCGATTGGCAGTCACCGACTTCCACGTGCGGCTCTGGAAGGGAGGCCCGCTCCACAATGCGCCTTGAAACGGGTCGGCAACGATATCGAAGAGATCGGCCGAAAGCTCTGAATTCATTGCGCCGAGGCTGAGCCCATGCAGGTACAGTTTCGGGCGCCGATCACGAGGGAGCGTGATCCAATAGCGATAGACTTCACGAAAAAGCGCGCGCCCCGCTTCTGCGCCGTAGGCTGGCTCGACCAACAGCGACAGCCAGCTGCTCAGGTATGAATACTGGAGGGCTACGCTCGCAACATCGCCCTTGTGAAGGAATTCGACTGTGTCCACTGCCGCAGGGTCCACCCAACCAGTCCCTGTTGGAACAATGACGATCAGGATAGATCTCTTGAAAGCCCCGTTTCGCTTGAGCTCCGCCAAAGCCAACCGAGCTCTCTCCTCAGCGGTATCTGCGCTGTTAAGTCCGACATAAACCCGGATAGGGTCGAGAGCGTTTTCGTGGAAGAAATTGCCAATTTCAGCGCCTGTAGGCCCGGAAATAATGAACTCGCGGCCCCGCCGACCCAGTTCTTTCCAGTCGATAAGAGAAGCCGCACTGCCTGTTTTTAGAGGATCACCCGGCATCGCCAGATCATCGTCAATCATGGCGTCGAGCTGCTGGAATGAGCTATCCGCAATCCGCAACGCTGTTCTGAAAAGAAGACCCTCTGCGATCGACCAAAACAATCCGACTGCAATCAAACCGCCGACGAGAATGGACACTCGTCTTGGAAGAAATCGTTCGAACAAAGCCGCGAGAGCCATCCAGGTCAGCCTGAAGAGCCGCGCGAACAACACCAGCAAACCGAACACAGCCAGCGCAATGACAACGAGCTCAAAGGGCTCTGCGCTTTGCACTGGATCGAGCCCCATCAGCTTCCGAATGGAGTTCTGCCATTCGGTGGCTCTCCAAAGAACGATAGCCGCAATTGCGATGCAGATGACAATAGACGCGATCTTCACAGTTGTTCGAACACGCGGCAGCGGCAGCTCCAAATAGAGCCAAMGCCAACGCAGCAATACGCCGATCCCATAACCCAGCGCTGCGCAGAAACCAGCAACAATGCCTTGAACCAGGTAAGTTCGTGGCATTAGGCTCGGGCTTAAGGATGCAGCGAAAAAGACAGTGCCGACAACCAAACCGAAAATTGAGAATGATCTCGCCAATGCAACAATTTTCGCCTGCAACTAACCCTCCGCACAGTAGGCGTTAAACTTTGCTACTATAAAGCGTGCGCAGTATTTGCCACAGCGATCAAAGCATCCCAGAATTAGTAATCCACCGCGTCGCGGATGATCGGGCAGGTCATGCAATGGCCGCCGCCACGACCGCGGCCAAGCTCGGCGCCTGTGATGGTAATGACCTCGATGCCCTGCTTACGCAAAAGCGTGTTGGTGTAGGTGTTGCGATCATATGCGAAGACGACACCTGGGGCAGCGCAAACGAGATTGGCACCACTGTCCCACTGCGTGCGTTCGCGCATATAATCGTTACCACCCGTTTCAACGATACGTAGCTCCTTGAGACCTAGAGCATCACGGACAGTCTCGACAAATGTTCCCTTATCCTTGTGCAATTCGACCGTTCCCGGCGTTGCACCGGGCCGATACGAAAAGGCGGAGATGCCATTGACGATATCGGGATAGAGCAGCACGCAGTCGCGATCGGCAAAGGTGAACACTGTATCGAGGTGCATCGCGGCACGCAGTTTCGGCATCGCCGCGACAATGACCCGTTCGGCTGCACCTTGCGCGAAGAGATTGACGGCAACCTGGCTGATCGCCTGGCGCGAGGTGCGTTCGCTCATGCCAATGAGCACATTGCCTTTGCCGATCGGCATGACGTCTCCGCCCTCGAGCGTGGCAAGACCCCAGTCCCTGGTCGGATCGCCCCACCATACCTTGACCTTGCCAGCGAAGTCAGGATGGAATTTATAGATGGCGGTGGTGAGTATGGTCTCCTCGTGGCGTGCCGGCCAGTAGAGCGAGTTCAGCGTCACGCCGCCATAGATCCAGCAGGTCGTATCGCGGGTGTACAGCGTGTTGGGCAGCGGCGGCAGCAGATATTCGGTGACGCCAGCCGCCTCGCGTACCAGCTTCAGCATTTCGCCGCCGTGGGTCTCAGGGAATTCCTGCGTCGACAGGCCACCGATCAGGGTTTCCGCCAATTCGCGGTTGGACAATCCTTCAAGATAGCTGCGGATTTCATCGACGAGGCCTAGACCGACCTGGTTTGGCACCACCTGGTTGTCGAGTATCCACTTCTTGCCTTCAGGGACCGCAACGGTTTCAGCGAGCAGATTGTGCATCTCCACCACTTCAACACCGCGGTCGCGCATTTTGGTCATGAAGTCGAAATGATCGCGCTTGGCGTTGTCGACCCAGAGAACGTCGTCGAAGAGCAAGGCGTCGCAGTTGGTCGGCGTCAGGCGCTGATGGGCACGACCAGGCGCACAAACCATCACCTTGCGCAATTGGCCGACCTCGGAGTGAACGCCAAATGTGATGTCTTGGGTCATGATTCTTCTACCTCCCTATCAAGGCGTGATAGTGCCGCTCAGCAGGCCGTAGGCGCCGATCATGCCGGCGATCACCGTGACGGCCAAAACGATGAGTTCGACAGACGTAAACATCTGCACCTTCTGCTCACGCCGCGCCCAGACGTAGAGAATTGTGCCTGGCACGAACAAGACCGCTACGAGCAGCACATATTTCAGCCCGGCGGCGATGAACATGATGATCGTGTAGATGACCGCAATCCAGGAAAAGATCTGGTCGCGGCCGCGTTCATTGGCGGTTTCTTCATAGCCTTCGCCACTGCGGGCGAGCAGCACGCCGTAACCCGCGACAAGCAGATAGGGCAAAAGAGCCGTGACGCTGGTCATGTCGAGCATGAAGTTGAACGCATCCCGGGACCAGTAGGTGGAGATGACGAATAGCGACACGACGATGTTGGTCAGCCACAGGGCATTGGCAGGCACCCGATTGCCGTTCTGCGCGGCAAAAAGCCTCGGCATGTCCTCAGATTTGGCGGCAGCAAACAGGACCTCGGCGCAAATCAGCGACCAGGCGAGATAAGCGCCAAGAACCGAGACCAGAACGCCGATGGAAATGAAGACGGCGCCCCAATGACCGACGACCGCCTCAAGAACGCTGGCCATCGAAGGCTGCTGCACGGCTGCGATAGCCGATTGCGGCATCGCTGCGTAGGGCAGCAGGGTGACCGCCACCATCAGGCCGGTGACGCCAACGAACCCCAGAATCGTGGCGGTGCCGACATCCGCGCGCTCTTTGGCAAAGCGCGAATAGACACTCGCCCCTTCGATCCCGAGGAAAACAAACACGGTGATCAGCATGGTGTCACGCACCTGCGCGACCAACGACTTTTCCGGCATGCCGGCGCCGCCGAAGAAGTTTTCGGCGAACTGCCCGTAGTGGAAGGAGAAGATCAGCATCAGGATGAAGACGAGGATCGGCACGATCTTGGCGATGGTGACGATGGTGTTGATGAACGCCGCCTGCTCGACGCCGCGCAGGATCATGAAATGAAATGCCCAGATACCGATCAACGACACGATGATCGCCGTGGCGCTGCTTCCGTCGCCGAAGACGGCAGGGAAAAAGCGCCCCAGCGTCGAGCCGATCAGCACCCAGTAGAAGACGTTGCCAAGGCAACTACCAAGCCAGTAGCCAAAAGCCGACAGGAAGCCCATATAGTTGCCGAAGCCAGCCTTGGCATAGGCGAACACGCCCGAGTCGATATCCGGCTTTTTCTCGGCAAGCGCTTGAAACACGCGGGCGAGCATGAACATGCCGGTGCCCGCGATCGCCCAGGCGATCATGGCGCCAAATGGGCCTGTTGCGGCACCGAACCGACCGGGCAGGTTGAATATGCCAGCGCCGACCATCGATCCGACGACCATGGCCGTTAGCGCAAACAACGAGAATTTCTGAGTAGAGTCTGAAGTCATGGTGTCCCCTACAAAACTCTATCAAATGTCCGAGTGCGCTGACCGTAGCGAGTGCTGATTTGAATTATAGTGTTGTTCGGTCCTCCAGTGGATCAGCATAGAATCCCACGACCATTCTTCGCGTCCCGATTTTCGTGCGCGACTTACGCAAGCAACGACCTTTTGGACCGAAATGAAACGCTGCGACTAACTGAGCCAGCAATGGCGCCAAAGCGTTTCTTTCGACGCACACCGTCACGGCGCTCGGTCAAACGGAAATGAGACCTGTTGTGATGGAATAGACCGCTATTGCCGCGCCGAGACTCGCGGCTGCGAACATGATCAATTCGCTTGGAGTGAAGACGGTTTTGCCCCCTTCGCGGCGCGCAACAATAAAGAGAATTGAACCCGGCCCGTAGATCACCGCCGATAGCAGCAGGTGTTTTGCTCCGGCCGCATAGATCAAGCCCACAGTGTATATCAGGGCGATCCCGGCACGTATCAGATCCGTCCGGTGGCCAGCCGGATCCCGGTCGTATGTTTCGCCTGACCAGGCAAGTTTAAATCCGTACGCGGCAACGAGGAGATAGGGAACGAGGATCATCGAGCTCGTCAGCTCGAGCGCAAGTCTGAACGCATATTGCGTAAACAGCGTCAGAATCAAAAACGTTTGGACGACGATATTGGTGAGCCACAATGCGTTCGAGGGCACTCCGTTTCTGTTTTCGTGCGACAAAAACCGCGGCATGGTTTCGTATTTCGAGGCCGAAAAAAGAATTTCTGCGGCGAGAAGCACCCACGACAGGTAGGCGCCCAGAACGGAAATCAACAATCCCAAACTGACAAATACGGCCCCCCAAGGTCCAACGATGCTTTGCAGAACGCCGGCCATGGACGGATTGCGCAGTCCTGCAAGATCGGCGCGCAACATGGCGCCATAGGAAAGGATCGTAACAAGAGCAAGCAGGCATAATACGCCGAGGAAACCCACAAGCGTTGCCACTCCAACATCGTTGCGGTTCCGCGCATAGCGGGAATACACACTGGCGCCTTCGATTCCGACAAAGACGAAGACGGTCACAAGCATCGTGGCGCGAACCTGGCTGGCGACGTTGCTGAAACTGACGTCCTCGCCGCCCCAGAAATTGGCAGCGAAAATATCCGCGTGGAATCCCCAGGCAACAAAGGCAATGAAAAGGATAATTGGAATGATCTTGGCGAAAGTCACGATGGTGTTGATCGCGGCTGCGCCTTTGACACCGCGCAGAATGAGCGTGTGAAAGAGCCACAGCAGGATCGATGAGCAGAAGATCGCGATGATTGTGTTACCGTCCCCGAAGACGGGGAAAAACAAGCCAAGTGTCGACTTGATCAGGACGAAATACGAAACATTGCCGAGGCAGGCAGCCGACCAATATCCAAGCGCAGAGAGAAACCCGAGATAGTTGCCGAACCCGGCTTTTGCATAGGCGTATATCCCTGCGTCCAACTCCGGTTTTCGTCGAGACAGTGTCTGAAATACGAAGGCTAGCATCAGCATGCCGATACCGGCGATCGACCACGCGATCAATGCGCCGAACGGTCCGGTCGCGCGTCCGAAGGCCTGCGGCAGAGAAAAAATTCCGGCCCCGACCATTGAGCCCACGACCATCGCCATCAATGTCCAAACGGAAAAATGCCGATTTGAATCTGAAGTCATCGTCACGCGCTCCTGGCGGACTGGTCGTGTTCGTCGAATTGCCACTTTAGCCTTGCCCCGGAGTCCCGGTAATCGGCATGGAATCCCAAGACTATGCTTCAAGTCCATTTCGACCTGGAATGACCCGACGGCAATGGCGGGGCGGAGCGGTCCGGGCTATGCTTTGCCAACCGTAC
Organism: Rhizobium sp. 01T444; assembly: GCF_056398305.1. Taxonomy (NCBI): domain Bacteria; kingdom Pseudomonadati; phylum Pseudomonadota; class Alphaproteobacteria; order Hyphomicrobiales; family Rhizobiaceae; genus Rhizobium; species Rhizobium sp. 01T444. The sequence goes on along the minus strand of NZ_JBFTPD010000002.1, from coordinate 1,120 downwards.
ACGCAAATATCTGAATAACCTGAACGATTGACCAGAGTTCCTTTCCTCCGATCTTCTGGTTCAGGAGTCATTGATTAGCTTTTGCTGACGCGGGGTGCTGGGCATGCCCGGATGGAGCCGTTGCCCCCGACATAGCAAGGTGGTTTGACCACCGTCAGTTCCGCCGACGGAGTACGTTTATGCTCTCGCTGTTTCTATCGCTGCGCTATGTCATCATCATCGCGCCTTTAGGCCTTCTAAGCGGTGCTGCACTCACGTTCTGGGAGGGCACGCTGACGCTCGGAAATGCGTTCGCGGCCGTTCGTATGGATCCAAGTTCGTCCGTTATCGCGGCAGTGCTGCGTTCTACCGATAAGTTCATTTTCGGCATCATTCTGATCATCTTTGCATATGCGATTACGTTCGGATTCGTTTTCGATGTGTCGGACGATGAGCGTCGAAAAGTGCCGAGGTGGATGCTGCTGTCCACAATTAATGAATTGAAGATTCTCTTCTTCCAGGTCATCATTTTGTATTTGGTGGTTCATTTTGCGACGCTCATCGCAGAAACCGAGGGAGAGCTTGAGTGGAACACTCTCGTGCTGCCCGGTGCTATCGTCCTGCTCGCTGCCGCAATGAAACTGGTGGCGAGTTCGTCGCATGACGAGAACCGCAGGCGAGCGGCACAAAAGTGATTGCTTTTTCTCGCGACAATAAAACAACCCGCTTTGCGGCGGGCTTGTGGTTTTGTGTTGCGGCATTGCTGCATTCGCTGCGTAGACCCTTGCGGCTATTGAACGCAGGACTAGGCGTCGGGATGGCCATCGAAGATGCGGTCTTAGCGCCTGCGATAACGGACTTCGGTATTTCGGGGAGATGGAATTGCACGGAGCCCGACGATGCGAGCGCTGGTGCAGACATACGAAAGCCCTCCGATATGGAGGGCTTTTTCGTTTTGATCTTCGGAAAGAGTTTGGTTGCGGGGGCAGGATTTGAACCTGCGGCCTTCAGGTTATGAGCCTGACGAGCTACCGGGCTGCTCCACCCCGCGTTATCCAGGCGACGCTAGCGTCGTCCGTCCAGGTTTTTGCCTATTGGCAAAATACCGACCGATTTTTGCCTTTGGCAAAATATCGTCTGC